>CAZNDK010000011.1:15766-67749 GCA_964571795.1 uncultured Gemmatimonadaceae bacterium
CCGGGCGGTGGTGTCCCGCAGCGACCCGCGCGGCACCACGTCGTCGATCTGGCCATGGTCCAGCAGGAATTCCGCGGTCTGGAACCCCTCCGGCAGGTCCTGCCCGATGGTCTGCTTGATGACCCGCTGCCCCGCAAAGCCGATCAGCGCGCCGGGCTCCGCGAGGATCACGTCGCCCTGCATCGCGTACGAGGCGGACACGCCGCCCGTCGTGGGGTCGGTGAGGATGGTGACGAAGGGGATGCCGTGCAGGCCGAGCTGGGCCAGCGCCGCGCTCGTCTTGGCCATCTGCATGAGGGACAGCACCCCCTCCTGCATCCGGGCGCCGCCCGAGGCGCAGACCAGCACCAGCGGAAGCTTCTTCTCGAGCGACCGCCGGGCCAGGCGCGCGATCTTCTCGCCCACCACCGAACCCATCGAGCCGCCCATGAACGCGAAGTTCATCACGCCCAGGTGGTACGGGAGCCCGTCCAGCCGGCCCGAGCCGGTGTAGATGGCGTCGGCCGGCCCCGCCTTGGAGAGCGCCTTGGTCAGGCGGTCGGCATAGTGCTCGAACTTGAGCGGATCCTCGGAGCGGAGGTTTCCCCAGAGCTCCCGCCACGACTCGTCGTCGGTCAGCAGCTCAATGTACTCCTCCGCGCTCATCCGGCGGTGCTTGCCGCACTCCGGACAGACGTTGAGGGACCGCTCGAACTTTTCCCGGAGGTCGAGGTGCCCGCAGGCGTCACACTTTTCCCAGGCGTCGGCAGGTACTTCCCGACGTTCCCGGACCGGCGTCCGCGGCTTCCGTTCTTTCTTGAACCAGGCCATTACACCCCGATCGGGGTTGGGGAGGCTCCGGGGGGAGTGAAGGGGGTGCGCATGAAGCGTATCAATTTGCGGTCTTCGGGGACTCTGCGCCAGACCGCACGACCTAAGTCGTTGTCATACATCAGCATAGCCTGATAGCCGGGCATCCCATGCCGCCCGCAGCAGGAGCCCCACCGCGACGCAGCAGACAAGGAAGAACGAGCCGCCGTAGGAGAAGAACGGCAGCGGAATGCCCGTGATCGGCATCAGGTTGACCGTCATGCCCACATTTTCGAAGACGTGGGTGAAGAAGAGCGCCAGCACGCCGAACGCCGCCAGGCTGGCGAAGGGATCGGTGGCCCGGCGCGCGATTCGGAGCACGACGAGAAACAGTGCCAGGAAGAGCGCCAGCGCCACCAGCACGCCCAGGAACCCGAGCTCCTCGCCGACGACGGAAAAGATGAAGTCGGTGTGCTGCGCCGGGAGGAACGCCAGCCGTTTCTGCGGGCCCTCGGTGAATCCGTTGCCGAGCCACCCGCCGGAGCCGATCGCCACCCGCGACTGGATGGCGTGGTACCCGGCCGCCCTCGGGTCGATCTCGGGGTTCAGGAAGGTCAGGAGCCGGTTCTGCTGGTATGGGGCCAGCCGCTGCCAGAGCGGGATGGCGAGCGCCCCCATGACCGAGTTCGCCACATAGACCAGGACCCCCTCGGCCACGTAGGGCCGCCAGGCGAACAGCAGGACCGCCAGGACGATCATCCAGACACCCCAGGTCCAGGTGTTGAACGCCAGGAAGAGGCTGATGCCGGGGCTGGCGAGCAGGAACAGGAGCGACGGCTTCACCCCCGCCCAGAACAGCATCAGGAAGAGGATGCCGATGAAGACGATGGCGCTGCCGAGGTCCGGCTGCTTCAGCACCAGGAGGAACGGCACTCCGGCAATCAGGCAGGGCGCCACGAGCTCACGCAGGTTGCGCGGCGCCTCCCGGAGCCCCGACAGGTACCGGGCCAGCATGAGGATGACGGCGAGCTTGGCCAGTTCCGCCGGCTGCCCGATCTGGTGCCCGCCGATGGCCAGCCAGCTCTTGGTGCCGGTGGCGGTGCCCTGCCCCGTGCCGACCGCCAGGGTGATGAGCAAGAGGACGATGGCCAGCGCGTATCCTGCCGGCGCGAGCCATTCGAGGAGGCGGAACGAGAACCGGAACACCACCGCGGCGGCCACGACGCCCAGCCCCATCCAGACGAGCTGGCGGATCCAGACGTCCTGCGCCTGGGTGACCACGTCGGTCTGCCCCGCCGAGTAGAGGGTCAGGAGGCCGTACGCCGACAGCAGGAACACGACGGTGATCAGCGGGCGGTCGAGGCCGAGGTGTCTCATTGCGCGGCCGGCTCCGGGGGCGCGGGAGGCGTCGAGTCGTCCGCCACCGGGTCCACCTGGCGCACCGAGTCGGGCACGATCTGCACCGCGCGCGGCGCGGAGTCCTGCGGGGCGATGAGCCGGATGGACGGCGGCGCGTCGGAGCCGGGGCCGGCCACGTAGCGGTACAGCACCTTCATGACGTACGGTGCCACGTTGGAGCCGTGTTCCGCGAACTCCATGATGCTTCCCACGATGATCTGCGGCTTGTCCGCCGGGGCGAATCCGACGAACCAGCCGTGGTCGAGCCCGTGGGAGTTCTGCGCCGTGCCGGTCTTGCCCGCGATGGTCATGTTGACGTTGCGGCTCGCGGCCGCCGTGCCGGTTTCCACCACGGCGATCAGCGCGGCGCGGAGCCCGGCCAGCTGCTCCGGCGAGAGGCCGAGGTCCCGCAGCTGGTCGTTCCGGCGGTGCACGATGTACGGCGTCGGCGCCTGGCCGCCGCTCGCCAGCGCGGCGTAGAATCGGGTCATGTCGATGACGGTCTGGGTGTTCTCGCCCTGGCCGATCGCGAAGTTGAGCGTCGCCCCCCACTTGCTCCAGCCGCGCGGGCCATACTTCCGGTCGAAGTACGCCGAGTTCGACGGGAAGATCGGCGCGATCTCGTTCTGCAGGTCGATGCCGCTCTTGTCGCGGAACCCCATGAGGACGCCGTCGCTGAGGATGGCGTCGAGCCCGACCCGGAGTCCGAGCTGGTAGAAGTACACATCGCAGCTCTTCGCGATGGCGCCCTCGAGGTCCAGGTTCCCGTGGCCCTCCGGCTTCCAGCAGCGGAAGTACCGGTTGCCGACCTGCAACCCGCCCCGGCAGGGCTCGGGCATGTGCGTCTTGAAGGTGGCGATGCCCCGCTTCAGCGCCATGGCCGCAGTGGCCAGCTTGAACGGCGACGCCGGCGGGTACCGGGTCTGGATGGCCCGGTCGAGCAGCGGCCGCGCCGAGTCCGACGTGAGCCGCCGCCATTCCGTGCTCGAGATACCGCCCACGAACGCGTTCGGGTCGTAGGTCGGCGCGCTGTAGAGCGCCAGCACCTCGCCGCTGGGTGTGAGCGCCACCATGGCGCCCCGCACGCCGGGCGCCGTGGCGCGCCAGAGGCTGTCGATGTACTGCTGGAGCGGGAGGTCGATCGTCGTGCGGATCGGCTGGCCCGGGATGGCGGGGAGCGCGGGGGCCACATCTTCCTCGCGCACCAGGCGGCCCCGCGCGTTGACCTCGACGTAGTGCACGCCCGGCCTGCCGCGCAGCAGGGAGTCGTATTCCTGTTCCAGCCCGGCGCGCCCCACCACGGTGCCCAGCTGGGCGCCCGGGAAGCGGGCCTGCTCGAGGTCCTTCTCGGTGACCTCGCCGATGTACCCCACCAGATGCGCCACCGCCTGGCTGTCAGGATAGAAGCGGCGCGGCTCCGACTGGATGACGAGGCCCGGCAGGATGGTGCGGTGCTCCTCGAGCCGCGAGACGGTCTCGAACGACCCGGTGCCGAAGACCACCACCGGCTGGTAGGGCGCCATGCGGTAGCGCACGATCACGCCGTCCAACTGGGCGCTGTCGAGCGGCACGACCGTCGCGAGCCGCGTCAGCACCGCCCGCAGCGAGTCGACGGAGGGGGCCAGCAGCTTGATGGCGTAGCCGGGGACGTTCTCGGCGATGATGGCGCCGTGCCGGTCGTAGATGATGCCGCGCGGCGCGGCCAGCGGCACCAGGCGGAGGCGGTTCTTGTCCGCCCGGACCCGGTACTTCTCGTGCTGGACGACCTGGGTGCGGAAGAAGGCACCGAGGAGGAGGAGAAAGGTGGCCACGAAAAACCACCGGGCCACCGCGGCCCGCTCCGCGCGCCGGTAGGAATGGAACTCGTTCATTCCTCGAGCCGGATGTCGAGCCAGTCCCGGAAGACGGCCAGCACGATGACGCCCGCGATCGCGGTACTGAGCGCCAGGGCCGGGCTCCAGAGGAACAGCTGCACCAGCAGGTCCCGGCCGCTGGTGCCGCTGGCGATGAGCACCAGGAGGTTGCGGAGCCAGACCCCTGCGGCGATGAACCCTGCGTTGACCAGCAGGTTGTCCGCAAAGAAGACCGCGCGCCCCCACGCCGCCGCGTACCCCACCAGCGTGTTCGCCAGCATCGCGGCGCCGAACCGCGCCGGCGTCAGGGCGTCGCTCGCGAAGCCGATGATGAACCCGGCCAGCGCGGCCGCCCCCGGCCGGCTCCGGATGGCGAAGAGCATCAGGCCGAGCATCAGGAAGTCGGGCGCCACGAGCGGATTCCAGAGCCGCGGCCGCACGTAGAACTGCAGCCCGATGAGGAGCAGCATGACCAGCATGAAGCGGATCCGTCGGGCGCGGGCGGCGGTCATGGGAGGGAATCCTCCGCGGCCGCCGGCTGGGGCACCCCGCCGCCCAGCAGCACCAGTACGTGGCTCACCCGCGCCGGCGCCGCCGCGGGCCGCACCAGGTAGATCCGTTCCCACCCTTCCGACTGCCGCGCCACCCCCACGACGGTGCCGATCTTCAGCCCCCGCGGGAACACGCCGCCCAGCCCGGAGGTGATGACTGGCGTGCCCACAGCCACGCTGTCGCGGTAGGGCACGCCGCGGAGCTCGAGCATCGGTTCGCGGATGGTGGCGTCCGCCGTCACGCCCACCAGGCCGGTCACCGAGCCATCGAGCGTCACGGCGCTCGCGCGGAAGTCGGGATGGGCCCAGGTCATGACGAGGGCCGTGGAGGCGCCCGCCGTGCGGACCAGGCCGATGAGGCCGTCGGGGGAGACGACCGGCTGGAAGGGCTTGATCCCCGCGGCGCGCCCCGACCCGATCAGGAGCATCCGGGCGTCGGTGGGCAGCGACTGGTGCAGGACCTCCGCCGGCACCGGGCGCGGCGACACCCGGCGCGCCAGGTCGAGCAGCGCGCGGAGCTGGGCGTTCTCGTCGAGGAGGACCGGCAGCGACTGGGCCGCGACGGCCGCGGAGTCGCGCTCGGCGGTGAGCGCGTCGAAGCGGGTGCGGCTGGTGCGGGAGGCCTCGGCGATCCGCTGCAGGGCGATGAGCGGGGCCAGGGCGGTGCTGCGGGCGGCGGACGCCGCGGCGTACTGCCATGGCTCCGGGGCGAAGAGCGCCCCCACCGAGAGGGCGACGCAGAGAACGAAGAGCGCCGTGTCGCGACGGGCGAACGTGCGATCCGGCTCCAGCATGCTACTTGGAGAGGACGCTTTGGTACTTCAGCGGATCGTCGAGGATGCGGCCGGTGCCGCGGACCACGCAGGTCAGCGGGTCTTCGTCCACGTGGATGGGGAGCCCGGTTTCCTGGGCCAGGAGGATGTCGAGGCCGCGGATGAGCGCGCCGCCCCCGGTCATGATGATACCGCGGTCCACGATGTCGCTGGCCAGTTCCGGCGGCGTGATTTCCAGCGCGCGCCGCACGGCGTCCACGATCTGCTGGATCGGCTCCTGGATGGCCTCGCGGATCTCGGAGGAGTGCACGCGGACGGTCTTCGGGATGCCGGACACGAGGTCCCGCCCCTTGACCTCCATTTCCCGCTCCTCGCCGGTCGGCGCCGCGGAGCCGATCTTGATCTTGATGGCCTCGGCGGTCGGCTCGCCCACGAGCAGGTTGTAGTTCTTCCGCATGAACTGCACGATGGCCTGGTCGAGCTCGTCGCCGCCGGTGCGGATGGAGGTGTCGGACACGATGCCCGAGAGCGCGATGACCGCGATTTCCGTGGTGCCGCCGCCGATGTCGATGACCATGTTGCCCGTGGGGGTCTCCACCGGCAGCCCGACGCCGATGGCCGCCGCCATCGGCTCGGCCACCATCCACACTTCCTTGGCGCCCGCGGTCTCGGCGGAGTCGCGCACCGCGCGCCGCTCCACCTCGGTGATGCCGCTCGGCACGCACACGATGACCTTCGGCTTCACGCGGAAGACATGCTTGTCGATGATGGTCTTGAGGAAGTAGCGCAGCATCTTTTCCGTCACGTCGAAGTCGGCAATGACGCCGTCCTTCAGCGGACGCACGGCGAGGATGCCGTCGGGCGTGCGCCCCAGCATGCGCTTCGCCTCGAGGCCGATGCCCTTGATCTTGCCCGTGGCCTTCTCGAGCGCGACGACCGAGGGCTCGTTCAGCACGATGCCCTCGCCCTTCACGTAGATCAGCGTGTTCGCCGTGCCCAGGTCAACCGCGATTTCATTCGCGGGAATGAGCGAACTCAGACGAAAGGAGGGCAGCTTCATCCTGTGGGCAGTCTCACGGCAATCAGTTGGAAGGGGGGCTCGAGACCAAACCTAACGAAAGCCGTAAATTGGGACAAGACCAAGAGTTAGGCCGCTAGTGCCCGGTGCTCCCGAATCCGCCCTCCCCCCGGTCCGTCGGGGGCAGCGATTCGACCTCCAGGAAGGAGGCCGGCTCGACCTTCGCCACCAGCAATTGAGCAATCCGCATGCCCCGGCTGATGCGCACTGGTTCGGCGCCGAGATTCACCAGCGCCACCTTCAGCTCACCGCGGTAATCGCTATCGATGGTGGCGGGAGTGTTGGGGAGGGTCAGCCCCTGCTTGAGCGCCAGCCCGGACCGGGGCCGCAGCTGGACCTCGTAGCCCGGGGGAATGGCAATCGCGAATCCCGTGGCAAAAAGCCGGCGTTCCATGGGGGCCAGCTCCCCGTCCTCGGCGCTGGCCAGGTCGAACCCGGCCGACCCCGGGGTGGCCCGGGCGGGGAGCGGGAGCCCCTCGCCGTGGGCCAGCCGGAGGATGTGGATCTGGGGCATGCGCCGGGTCCGTCCTAGAGGACGGACTCGACGTCCACCAGCGGCAGGCCGAAGGCCTCCGCCACGCCTGGATAGACCACCTTGCCCTCGACCACGTTGAGGCCGAGAAGCAGCGAGCGGTCCGCCTTGCAGGCGGCCTTCCAGCCGTGCTTGGCCAGCTTGAGGCCGTAGGGCAGCGTGGCATTGGTCAGCGCCAGCGTCGAGGTGCGGGGCACCCCGCCCGGCATGTTGGCCACGGCGTAGTGCAGGATCCCGTCGACGAAGTAGGTGGGGTTCTCGTGCGTCGTCGGCTTGATGGTTTCCACGCAGCCGCCCTGGTCCACCGCCACGTCCACGATCACCGAGCCCGGCTTCATGCTGGCCAGGTCGGCCCGCTTGACCAGGTGCGGCGCCTTGGCGCCCGGCAGCAGCACCGCGCCCACCACGAGGTCCGCGCGGCGGATGCACTCGAGGATGTTGTGCCGGTTGGAGTACGCCGTGTCCACGTTGGCCGGCAGCACGTCGTCGAGGTAGCGGAGCCGGTCGAGCGAGATGTCGAGGATGGTCACGTGCGCGCCGAGGCCCGCCGCCATCTTCGCCGCGTTGATGCCGACCACGCCGCCGCCGATGATCACCACTTCGCCCGGCGCCACGCCGGGCACGCCGCCCAGCAGGATGCCGCTGCCGCCGAACACCTTCTCGAGGTACTTGGCGCCTTCCTGCACCGCCATCCGGCCCGCCACCTCCGACATCGGCGTCAGGAGCGGCAGTTCGCCGCTCGGGAGCTGCACCGTCTCGTAGGCCACCGCCACCGCGCCCGACTTGATGACGGCCCTGGTGAGGTCTTCCGCCGCGGCGAAGTGGAAGTAGGTGTAGATGAGCTGTCCCTTCCGCATCCGCGGCCACTCGACGGCGATCGGCTCCTTGACCTTCATGATCATGTCGGCCTTGGCCCACACCTCGTCGGCGGTGGGCAGGATCTTGGCGCCCACGGCGGTGTAGGCGGCGTCGGCGAACCCGCTGCCCAGCCCGGCGCCCTGCTCCACGTACACGGTGTGCCCCGCCGACA
Organism: uncultured Gemmatimonadaceae bacterium; assembly: GCA_964571795.1. Classification (GTDB taxonomy): domain Bacteria; phylum Gemmatimonadota; class Gemmatimonadetes; order Gemmatimonadales; family GWC2-71-9; genus SPDF01. The sequence goes on from CAZNDK010000011.1 coordinate 23,771, forward strand.
CCAGCGACTCGGCGCCGGCCGGCACCAGGGCGATGCGGTTCTCGTTGGTCTTGATTTCCTTCGGTACGCCGATGATCATGACTCGACCCTTGGTGAGTGGCCCTGGTGAAAGAACATCATGGTCAAGGAGAAAAGGGACTTGGGACTTGGAGGGCCGTCCCTTTCTCCTTCCTCCCTGTTCAGCTTCCTGGTCCCAGCCTAACGATCGTCTGCCGCTCTGGGGCGAAGAACTCCTGTGCAACCGCCGCGAGGGTCTCGGCGCTCACGGCGTCGATCTCCTCGAGCACGTGGTCCAGCGGGCGGTAGGGCTCGCCCTGCAGTACCGTCGTGGCCAGTCGGTTCATCCGGCTCTGCGGGCTCTCGAGGCCCAGCATGACCTGGCCCTTGAGCTGGCGCCGCGCGTCGTCGATTTCCGTGGCCGAGAGCCCCTCGCTCGACAACTTCCGGAACTCCTCGAGGATGGCGTCGGTCGCCTGGTCCGCGGTGCCCGGCTGGGTACCGATGTACACCCCCGCCTGCCCCGCCGACCGGTAGAACTGGTGGTAGGCGTACACCGCGTACGCCAGGCCGAGATCCTCGCGGATCCGCTGGAACAGCCGGCTCGACATCCCGCCGCCGAAGGCGTTGACCAGCATGGCGAGCGCGTAGCGCCGGTTGTCGGCGTACGGAAAGGTATCCGTCCCGAAGACGATGTGGGCCTGCGTGGTGTCGCGCGCCTCGCGGCGCACCACGCCGCGGGCCGCCTCGCCCCGCGCCGCCGGCGGCAGCGCTGGCTCGTGCTCCGGCCCCTCGAACCACCCTTCCCGCTCCAGCACCGTCAGCAGCTGCCCGTGGTCCACGTGCCCGGCAGCGGCGATGACGCAGTTGCCGCGGAAGTACCCCGCCCGGTGCGACGCCTGCAGGTCGCCCGCCGACAGGGCGCTCACCGACTCCGCGCTCCCCAGGATGGAGTACCCGTAGGGATGCGCCGGCCAGAGCGTCTCCGAATGAAGCTCGAACACGAGGTCGTCGGGCGTGTCCTCCACGCCGTTGATCTCCTCGAGCACCACGTTCCGCTCCGGCACCAGGTCCTGGTCGCGCAGCAGGGGCCGGCGGACCAGGTCGGTCAGGATGTCGGCCGCCAGCGGCAGGTCGGCGTCGAGGACGTGGGCCTGGTAGCTGGTGTGATCCCGGCTGGTGTAGGCGTCGAGGCTGCCGCCCCGCACCTCGAGCTCCAGCGCGATCTGGCGCGCGCTCCGGCGCTCGGTGCCCTTGAACACCATGTGCTCGAGCAGGTGCGACACGCCCATCTTGGGCCGCGCCTCGTGCGCGCTGGCCGAGCGGACCCAGATCCCCAATGCGGCCGAGCGCACCCCCGGCAGCGCCTCCGTGAGGAGGGTGCAGCCGTTGGGTGCGCTCGTCTGGAACAGCCCGTCGTCGAGTTGGACGGTGTGCACCGCCCTACTCCTTCGGCAGGAGCGCCTTCCGGGACAGCTTCATCCGGCCGCGCTCGTCCACCTCGAGGAGTTTGACCTTGACGATGTCGCCCTTCTTGACCACGTCCTCGGTCTTCTCGGTGCGGGCGTGCTGGAGCTCGCTGATGTGCAGCAGGCCCTCGACGCCGGGGAGGATCTCGACGAAGGCGCCGAATGCCGTCGTGCTCTTGACCGGGCCCTCGTAGATCTTGCCGACTTCCGGCTCCGTGCAGATGGCGGTGACCATCTCCCGGGCCTTCTCGCCCGCCTCGCCGCCGACGGCCGCGATGGTGACGAGCCCGGAGTCCTCGACGCTGATCTTGGCGCCCGTGGCGTCCTGGATGCCGCGGATCGTCTTGCCCTTCGGGCCGATGAGGTCGCCGATCTTGTCGGGCTTGATCTGCAGCGTGAAGATCCGCGGCGCCCACGGCGACATCTCGGGCCGGTGGGTGCTCAGCGCCTTGGTCATTTCCTGCAGGATGTGCAGGCGGCCCAGGCGGGCCTTTTCCAGCGCCTCTTCCATGATCTTGAGGTCGAGGCCCTGGATCTTGATGTCCATCTGGATCGAGGTGATGCCGGTCGTGGTGCCGGCCACCTTGAAGTCCATGTCGCCGAGGTGGTCCTCGGAGCCCAGGATGTCGGTCAGGATGGCGACCTTCTTGCCTTCCTTGATGAGCCCCATCGCCACGCCCGCGCAGGCGGCCTTGAGCGGTACGCCGGCGTCCATCAGCGACAGCGAGCCGCCGCAGACGGTGGCCATCGACGAGGAGCCGTTCGACTCGAGGATTTCCGAGACGATGCGCATCGTGTACGGGAACTCCTCGTAGCGCGGCAGGAGCGGCTGCAGCGCCCGCTCGGCCAGCATGCCGTGCCCGATTTCGCGGCGGCTGGTGCCGCGGATCATCTTCACTTCGCCGGTGCTGTAGGGCGGGAAGTTGTAGTGCAGCATGAACGACTTGGTCGTCTCGCGGGCCACGTCGATGCTGTCCACACGCTGCTCGTCGTCCGCGGTGCCCAGCGTGACGGCCACAAGCGCCTGGGTCTGGCCCCGCGTGAAGAGCGACGAGCCGTGCGCCCGCGGCAGCACGCCGGTCTCGATGGTGATCGGCCGGACGGTGTCGGTGTCCCGGCCGTCCACACGCTCGCCCTTGTCGAGCACCTGCGCCCGCATGACGCGGTACTCCACCTCTTCGATTTCATGCCCGATGTCGCGGGCCTTGTCCGGGAACTCGGCGGCCAGCTGCTCGACCACCGACGCCTTGACCTTGGCGACGCCCTCGGCGCGGCCGGCCTTGTCCTTCGCGTTGATGGCCTTGGCCATCGCCTTCTCGGCCAGCTCCTCGACCCGGGCCGTGAGCGCCGCGTCGCGGTCGGCTTTGGACCAGGTCATGGTCGGCTTGGCCGCCTTGCTGATGACCTTCTGCGCGATGCCGACCAGCTCCTTGATGCCCTTCTGGCCGATCTTCAGCGCGTCGAGGACCTCCTTCTCGGAGATCTCCATGGCGCCGCCCTCGACCATGACGATCGAGTCGGCCGAGCCGGTGACGGTCAGGTCGATGGTGGAGAACTCCAGCTGCTGGAAGGTCGGGTTGAGGATCCAGTTGCCCTCGACCCGGCCCACGCGCACGCCGGCGATCGGGCCGTCCCACGGGATCGGCGAAATGGCCAGCGCCGTGGAGGCGGCGAGCACGCCGAGCATGTCGGCGTCGTTTTCCTGGTCGGCGGAGATGACGGTCACGAAGACCTGGATCTCGTTCTTGAAGCCCTCGGGGAAGAGCGGCCGGATCGAGCGGTCAATGCCGCGCGCGGCCAGGATTTCCTTGTCCGACGGACGGCCTTCGCGCTTGAGGAACCCGCCCGGGATCTTGCCGGCGGCGTAGGTCTTCTCGCGATATTCGACCGTGAGGGGGAAGAACGGGAGGGTGGAGACGTTCTTGGAGACGGTCACCGCCGCCAGAACCATGGTGTCGCCGAAGCGGACGAGACACGAGCCGGCGGCCTGCTTCGCCATCTTGCCGGTCTCGATCGTGAGGGTCCGGCCGGCGAATTCAGTTTCGATCCGATGCACAGTCACAACCTTTTCTTGTCAGAGCACGCAATGCAAAGAGGGCGTCCCGTCGTGCTCGGTCGGGACGCCCTCGCCCACGGGCTTCAGTTAGTGGCGGAGACCCAGCTGCTCGATGAGCGTCCGGTAGGCCGGCAGGTCGCTGCGCTTCAGGTACGTGAGCAGGCGACGCCGGGTGCCGACCATCTTGAGGAGTCCCCGGCGGCCGTGATGGTCCTTGGGGTGGGTCCGGAAGTGGTCGGTGAGCGAGTTGATCCGCTCGGTGAGCATGGCCACCTGAAGGGGAGCGGACCCGGTGTCCGTCTCGTGGCGGCGATGCGTCTCGGCGACTGCCTGCTTGTCGAAGCTCATGCTGTCGGATTCCGTTGGGTGCCCGCGTGGGCAACGTCGATGTCTACGATTCTTTCGAGCACGGAAGAATAACCCGCTAGTCGTGGCGTGACAAGGGGTTGGACCCTCTCCCGGAACATCCGGCGCCGCGGCAGGCCGACCGCCGCCAACGCCGTAAGCCACATCAATGCAACGACTTAGCCGAGGAGCCCGAAAATGCGGCGGAGGTCGTTCGAGAACGCGAAGACCATCAGCGCCAGCACCAGGACCAGCCCCACCACCGTCAGCCGTTCCCGGAGCTTGAGCGAGAGCGGGCGCCGGAGAATCCCCTCCGCCAGCAGGAACAGGAACTGCCCCCCATCGAGGATCGGGATCGGGAGCAGGTTGAGGACCGCCAGGTTGATCGAGATGACCCCGAGGAAGCCGAAGAAGACCCCGATGCCGGCTTCTGCCGAGGCCGCCGCCATCTGGCCGATCAGGATCGGGCCGCCGATGTTCTTGCCCGATACCCGGCCGGTCAGCATCCCGCGCACCGAGCGCACCACGGTGGTCGAAGCGTTGATGGTGGCGGAGAGACCCTCGCCCATCGCCTGGGTGAACGAGAGCGGTTCGTAGATCACCTGGCCCGAGTTCCCCACCCCGATCCGCCCGACCGTCCGTTCGGCGCCCCCCATCCCGTGCACGACCTCCGTCCCCGGCACGACCGTAAGCAGCAGCTGCTTCGGCCCGCGCGCCACGACGAGCGGCAGGGTGTCGTTGGGGTGCGCCTCGATCACGGCCGTCAGGTCCCACCACTGCGGCGTCGCCGTGCCGTCCACCGCCAGGATCGTGTCGCCCGGCTGGAGCCCTGCGCGGTCGGCGGGGCCGCCGGGGGTGAGCGTGCTGACCACCGCGGGGCGCCACGAGAGCAGCGCCTGCGCCGCCTGCGCCCTCTCCTCGATGGCATCCGGGTGCACCGGCAGCACGACCGCCGGCTTCCCCGCCACCGCGATCATCACGCTGTCGGCCGACGCCGACATGATGCCGTCCAGCACGTCGCCCCACTGCTGGACCGCCACGCCGTTGACCGCGAGGATGCTGTCGCCCGGGGCCAGTGCGCGGAGCGGCGCCAGTTCGGCCGGGAGCCCCGCCGTGTCCACCACGCCGACCCGCGTCTCCGGATCGACCGCCCGCCCGTTCTTGGCGGCGAGCCCGGTGAACACCATCCAGGCGAAAATCGCGTTCATCGTCACGCCGGCCAGGATGATGATCATCCGCTTCCAGACCGGCTTGGCCTCGAAGTACGCCTCCGGCGGCACCACCACGTCGGGCGTGGCGCCCTCCAGCGCGCTGGTGGTCACCTCCTCCTCCGCCGTCGCCATCTTGACGTACCCGCCGAGCGGGAGCCAGCAGATGGCGTACTCGGTGCCCCCGCGCCGGAACGAGAGGCCGGGAATCGGGTTGCCGATGCCGAGCGCGAAGCGGTGCACCCACACGCCGGCCCACTTGGCGGCCAGGAAGTGCCCCGCCTCGTGGATGAAGACGAGGATGCCCAGCACGACGAGCAGGGCGGCGACGGTCTGGAGTGCGCTCACGACATCTCCTCGAGGGCACGCGCCCGGGCCCAGCGGTCCGCCTCGCGCACCGCCTCGAGGGCGGTGGCGGGCTGGACGCCGTGGGCGTCGAGCGTCGCGTGGATGGTGTCGGCGATGCGGCCGAACGGAATCCGTCCGCCGAGAAAGGCCGCGACGGCGACCTCGTTGGCCGCGTTGAACACCGCGGGGGCGGTGCCGCCGGCCCGGCCGGCCGCCACGCCGGCGGCGAAGGTCGGAAACACGTCGGACCTGAGCGGCTCGAAGGTCAGCGCTCCCGCGGCGACCGGATCGAACCGCGGCACGCCGGCATCGGGCAGGCGCGCCGGGTGGGTCAGGGCATACAGGATGGGCAGCTCCATCGTGGGGAAGCCCAGTTGTGCGAGCACGCTGCCGTCACCGAACTCCACGAAGGCGTGGACGATGCTCTGCGGGTGCACCACCACCTCGATGCGGTCGTAGGGCAGCCCGTAGAGGAAGTGCGCCTCGATGACCTCGAGCGCCTTGTTGGCCAGCGTGGCGCTGTCCACCGAGATCTTGCTGCCCATGCTCCAGGTCGGGTGCCGGAGCGCCTCGGCCACCGACGCGGTGCGCACCCGCTCGGCCGGCCACTCGCGGAAGGGGCCGCCCGACGCCGTGAGGATTAGCCGCTCGACGGCGCCGCCGTGGCCCGCCAGGCACTGCAGCACCGCGCTGTGCTCGCTGTCCACCGGGATCAGTTCGCCGCCGCCGGCCCGCGCCGCCGCCAGCACCAGTTCCCCCGCCATGACCAGCGATTCCTTGTTGGCCAGGGCCACCCGCTTCCCCGCGCGCAGCGCGGCGAGCGTCGCGTCCAGCCCGGCGGCGCCCACCACCGCGTTGACCACGATGTCCACTCCAGGGTACGTGGCCGCCGCCACCAGCACCTCAGGCCCGTTCGGCAGCCTCGCGCCCGCCAGCGGCTCCGCCAGGCCCACGTAGTCGGGGCTCCACTCCCCGCGCTGGGCATCGAGCAGCTCGGCGTTCCGCCCGCCCGTCAGCGCCACCACGCGGAAATGCTCCCGCTGGCGGCCGAGCACCGCCAGGGTGCTCCGGCCGATGGAGCCGGTCGAGCCCAGCACGGCCACTCCGCGCATCAGATGGTGCCGAGCAGGCGGAACAGGAGGGCCGCTACCGGGAGGACGAAGATGAGGGAATCGAACCGGTCGAGGACGCCGCCATGCCCCGGGATGAGGTGGCTGGAATCCTTGACGCCGGCCTCGCGCTTGAGGAGCGACTCTGCCAAGTCGCCCACCTGCCCCACGACGCCGAGGAGCAACCCGCTCGCCGCAGCCGGAAGGATGCCGAGCTCGATGCCGGCAGGCGCCAGCGCGAACCTGGCCCACAGCACTCCCGCCACCGCCGAGCCGAGGAGGCCGCTGAGGCCGCCGCTCCGGGTCTTTCCGGGGCTGATGGTGGGCGCCATCTTGGGCCCGCCGAACGCCCGGCCGCCGGACATCGCCGCCGAGTCGCCCACCCAGGTGACCACCAAGGGAAAGAAGACCAGCGCAGTGCCGGCCCACGAGCGGGTTCCATATGTGGAGTGCCGGAGGACCAGCAGGAATGCCGGGAGGGCGGCCACGTAGAGCGGGCCGAAAATGGTGACGGCCACGGCACCGAGCGGGTGCGCCTCCGCGCCGCGCCGGGCCAGCGCCCAGGTGAGCGCGGCGAGGACCCACAGCGCGCCGACGTAGGGCCACCAGTCGGCCACGACCGCCTCGGCGCCGGGCGTGCTGAGCACGAGCCAGGTGACGGGAGCGGCGAGCGCCGCGGCGCCGAGTCCGAGCGCACGCGACGGGCGCACGCCCTTCCCCTGGGCGAACGCGAAGAGCTCGCGGGTGCCGAGCACGCCAGCCGCCACGAGCAGCGCCACGAGCGGCCAGCCGCCGAACCAGACGATGCCCAGCGCCGCCGGGATCGCCACCACGGCGAACGCGATCCGCGTTTGCATGTTGCGGTCCATCAGGTGGGCACGCGTCCGAAGCGGCGGTCGCGGCGCTGGAATTCCAGCACCGCCTCGTAGAAGTCCCGGCGGGTGAAGTCGGGCCACAGCACCGGCGTCACGTACAGCTCCGCGTAGGCGAGCTGCCAGAGGAGGAAGTTCGAGAGCCGGAGCTCACCGGAGGTGCGGATGAGGAGGTCGGGATCGGGCCACGCCGCGGTGTAGAGGCGCCGCGCCATGGCGGCCTCGTCCACCTCGGCCGGGACCAGCCGGCCTGCGGCCACGTCTTCGGCGATCAGGCGCGCCGCGCGCGCGAGCTCCGCGCGCGAGCCGTACGAGATGCAGATATTGAGCGCCAGCTCGGTCCCGCCCGCCGTGGCCCGGATGGTGTCATCCACGGCGGCCCGCGCGCTCGGCACCAGCCGGTCGAGGTCGCCGAGGAACCGGACCGCCACGCCCTTGGCCACGAGTTCCTGCCGCTCGCGCGCGATGTACTCCTCGAGGAGCGCCATCAGGGCGTCGATTTCGTCGGGGGGGCGCTGCCAGTTTTCCTGGGAAAAGGCGAAGAGCGTGAGGACCTGGACGCCGGCGCTGCGGGCGCCCTCCACCGCTTCGCGGACGGCCTGCATGCCGGCCTGGTGCCCCGCCGGCCGGGGCAGGGCGCGCGCCTGCGCCCACCGGCCGTTGCCATCCATGATGATCGCGACGTGCGCCGGTACCGCGCCCTGCTGGTTGATCGAGTCGAGCAGCGGGTCGTTCATCCCGTCAAACTTCCATGATTTCCGCTTCCTTGGACTTGATCAGCTCGTCGATGTGCCGCACGTGCTCGTCGGTGTGCTTCTGCACGTCCTTCTCGGCGCGCGTCTTGTCGTCCTCCGAGACGTGCTCGAGCTTCTTGATCTTGCCGAGGGCGTCGGTCCGCGCGTGGCGGATGGCGATCTTCCCCTCCTCCGCCAGCTTGTGCACCACCTTGACCAGCTCCTTGCGCCGCTCTTCGGAGAGCGCGGGCAGCGGCACCCGGATCACGTTGCCCTGGGTCGAGGGGTTGAGGCCGAGGTCGCCGTCGCGGATGGCCTTCTCGATGACCGGCGCCAGCCCCTTGTCGAAGGGCTGCACCGTCAGGAGGCGGGGCTCGGGCGCCGCCACCATGGCCACCTGGTTGAGCGGCACCTGGGCGCCGTACGCCTCGACGCGGATCAGGTCGAGGAGGGCGGTGCTGGCCTTGCCGCTCCGGATGGTCGAGAGCTCACGCTTGGTGCTTTCCACGGCCTTCACCATGAGCTCGCGGCCGTGCTTCACGAGATCGGGAATGGAGCTGCTCATCGGACGATGGTCCCGACCCGCTCGCCACGCAGGATCCGCGCGATGGCGCCGGGTTCGTTGATGTTGAACACCTGGATGGGGAGCTGGTTCGCCTTGCAGAGCCCGAACGCGTTGGCGTCCATGACGGCATAGCCCTTCACGATCGCCTCCTGGAAGGTGAGCTCCGGGATGAAGGTGGCGGTCGGGTCGGTGCGCGGATCGGCGGTGTACACGCCGTCCACGTTCGTGGCCTTGAGGATGACCTCGGCCTCCACCTCGAGGGCGCGGAGCACCGCGGCCGTGTCGGTCGAGAAGAACGGGTTGCCGGTGCCGCCCGCGAACAGCACCAGCCGCCCCTTTTCGAGGTGCCGCTGCGCCCGGCGCCGGATGTACGGCTCGGCGAGCGACTCCATCCGGATGGCCGTCATGACGCGGGTGTGCACGCCCATCTTTTCCAGCACGTCCTGCATGGCCAGCGCGTTGATGACGGTGGCCAGCATGCCCATGTAGTCGGCGTTGACGCGGTCCAGGCCCTCGCGGCTGGCGGCGGTGCCCCGGATGATGTTGCCGCCGCCGACCACCAGGCTGAGCTGGACCCCCATGGCGTGGACCGACTTGATCTGGTCCGCCAGGGTCTCGACGACCTTGTAGTCCACGCCCACGCCCTTCTCACCGGCGAGCGCCTCGCCGGACACCTTCAGGAGCGCACGGGCGTAGGCGAGCGCCATCAGTCCTCCCCGATCTTGAACCGGGCGAAGCGGCGGACCACGACGGCCTCGCCCAGCTTGCCGGACACTTCCTTGATCAGCTGGCCGATGGTCTTGGTCTCGTCCTTCACGAACGGCTGCTCGAGCAGGGTGCGGTCGGCCACGAACTTCTTGACCTTGCCGTCCACGATCTTGGCCCGGATGGCCTCCGGCTTCCCCTCGGCCGCCACCTGCTCCTCGGCGATGCGCCGCTCACGCTCGAGCAACTCGGCGGGGATGTCCTCCGGATTGACGCCGATCGGGTCGGCCGAGGCGATGTGGAGCGCGATGTCGCGCGCCAGCTGACCGAACTCCTCGGTACGGGCCACGAAGTCGGTCTCGCTGTTCACCTCGAGCAGCACGCCGACCTGGCCGTTGTGGTGCATGTAGTTGACCACCAGGCCCTGGCTGGCGCTCCGCCCGGCCCGCTTCTCGGCCTTGGCGATGCCGCGCGCGCGCAGGAGTTCGACGGCCTTGTCCATGTCGCCGTTGGCCTCCTCGAGCGCCTTCTTGCAGTCCATCATGCCGGCGCTGGTCCGCGACCGCAGCTCGGCCACATCCTTCGGGGAAATCGTCTTGGTCGTCATTCGGAAGACTCGCTCATCATGTTGGATAGTGAAACCGCCGCCCTGGCCGGTTGGAGGCCGGGGGCGGCGGCGCGCTGGATCCCGCGGTGGCCGGACTAGGCGTCCGACTCGGCCGCGGCAGCCGGGGCGGCCGCCTCGGCCTCCCCCGTGTCCGCCTCACCCTTCATCCGGGCCGCGATGGCTTCCGGCTTCGGCCGGCGCTTGCGACGAGCCCGGCGCTTCTTGCGGTCGGCGTCGGCGTCGCCCTCGGTGCCCGAATCGGTGCTGTACGTTTCCGCGTCGGCGTCGTCCGCCACCTCGCGGGTCGGCATCTGGGCGCGGGCCTCGGCGATCACTTCCGCCAGCGCCTGCGTGATCAGCGCCACCGCCCGGATCGCGTCGTCGTTGCCGGGGATCGGCACCGTGATGACGTCCGGGTCGGCATTCGTGTCGACGATGGCCACCACCGGGATGCCCAGCTTGTTGGCCTCGGCCACCGCGATCTTTTCCTTCTTGGCGTCCACGACGAACAGCGCGCCCGGAAGCCGGTTCATGCCCTTGATGCCCTCGAGGTTGCGCGACAGCTTCACGCGCTCCCGCTCGAAGAGCAGCTTTTCCTTCTTGGTGTAGTTCTCGAAGTCGCCTTCCTGGGCCCCCTGCTCGAGGTCGCGCAGCCGGCGAATCTGCTTCTTGACGGTCTGGAAGTTGGTGAGCATGCCGCCCAGCCAGCGTTCCGTGACGTAGTGCCCGCCGCTCGCCGCCGCCTCGGCCTGGACCACGCCCTTGAGCTGGCGCTTGGTGCAGACGAACAGGACGCTCTCGCCCTTCAGGACCACGGTCCGCAACAGCTCCTGGGCCTTCAGGATCTGCCGGAGGGTCTTCTGGAGGTCGATGATGTAGATGCCGGAACGTTCGGCAAAGATGAACCGGCGCATCTTCGGGTTCCACCGACGGGTCTGGTGGCCGAAATGGACGCCGGCTTCAAGCAGGTCCTGCAGTTGGGGCTGTGCCATGCGAGATCGTCTGTCCTTCAGTCTGAGGGTTGTCCGGCCACCGCCTTCGCTTCCCGACCTGACCCCGCAGGGCACCCGGGTCGGAATCCGGCGATGTGGATGATGGCGGCCGTTCGGCCGCCTGCTGCTACCGCTTGCTGAACTGGAACCGCTTCCGGGCGCCCGGACGGCCGGGCTTCTTGCGCTCGACGGCGCGCGGATCGCGCGTCAGGAGGCCGGCCGCCCGGAGCTTGGCCCGGTGCAGGCCGTCGGCCTCCACCAGCGCCCGCGCGATGCCGTGCCGGAGCGCGCCCGCCTGGCCCGCCTGCCCGCCGCCGTCCACGTGCGCCGTCACGTCGAACGCGCCGAGCGTGTCGGTGGCCGTGAAGGACTGCTGGATGTGCTGCACCAGCGAGGGCCGCGGGAAGTAGTCGCCGAGGGTCCGGCCGTTGATGTCCCACTTGCCCGTGCCGGGCGTCAGGTAGACCCGGGCGACGCTCGTCTTGCGCCGACCCACTGCCTGCCACCGGAATGCGGGAGTAGCCGTCATGCGCTCACCTTCTGGGTGCTGGACTGAACCGTAAAGGGCTTGGGCTGCTGAGCCTGATGCGGATGCTCGGCGCCCGCGTACACCTTCAGCTTGCCGCGCAGGTGCTGCTTGGCCAGCGAGGTCTTGGGCAGCATGCCGAACACGGCCTTCTCGATGACGCGGTCGGGATGCTTGGCCATCATGTTCCGGGCGGTGGTGTGGGTTTCATGTCCCATGTACCCGGTGTACTTGAAGTAGGTCTTGCCGTCGAGCTTCTTGCCCGTCAGGCGGACCTTCTCGGCGTTGATGACGATGACGAAATCGCCCACGTCCATGTGCGGCGTGAACGTCGGCTTGTGCTTGCCCCGGATGAGCTGGGCCACGGTGCTGGCCAGCCGGCCGAGGGGAACGTCCTTGGCATCCACGATGAGCCACTCGTGGTGGATGTCGTCGGGCGTGGCGCTGAAGGTCTTCATGGTCATTCCTGACGGTCAACTGAAATCGGCTAAATCGACACAGACCTTAATGATAGCGGGGACTTAGCCCATCGGTCAAGGGAGGCCCCCACCGCCCCCGGAGGCCTCCGGAGCGGCCAGGACCATCAGGATCTGGCCCTTCTCCACCGCGGTCCCGGGAGCCACCTTGACCGCCTGGACCACCCCGGCGGCCTGCGCCTTGATCTGGTTCTCCATTTTCATGGCCTCGAGGACCGCCAGGCCCGCCCCGGCCTCGACCACCTGCCCCGGTTCCACCAGGACCCGGAGGACCAGACCGGGCATCGGCGCCTTGACCTCCCCCGCCCCTGTCCGCTGCCGCCCCTCGCCGGTCAGGCTCCGGATATGCCGGGTCCGCTCGTCGATCACGGCCGCCTCCCAGCGTTCCCCCCGGCAGCCGAGCTCCCAGGCCCCCCGCCCGGTCGACTCCACGGAGAAGACCGTCGTGCGCTGTCCCATCCGCAGCTGCCTGAGGGGGGTGCCGGGCAGCGGCTCGAGCGCCGCCGGCATCACCTCGCCGTCCACCCGGACGCCGGCGGAGTCGATGTCGACCTCGAATTCCCTGCCGCCGACCTGCACGAAGTACTTCATCCCTGCGCCTCCAGGATCGCCACCGTCTCGACGTGGGCCGTCTGGGGGAAAAGGTCGAAGGCCCGGAGGCCCGCCAGCCGGAATTGAGCGCCGTCGGCGCTTCCCGCCATCAGGCGTGCCAGGTCGCGCGCCAGCGTCGCCGGGTCGCAGCTGATGTAGGCCACCTTCCGGGGCCGTGCCGCGGAGATCGCCTCGGTGACCCGGGCGTCCATGCCGGTACGGGGCGGGTTGGTCACGACCACCTCCGCGGCCGGGAGCGTCCGGGCCACGTCTTCCGCCCTCCCCACATGCCGCTTGACCCCCAGCTCGGGGCCCCGGCGCTCCGCCTCCCGCACCGCGCGGGCGTCCACCTCGACGCTCTCCACCCGAGCCCCGCGGGTGGCCAGCAGCGCGGTGGTCTCGCCGATGCCGGCGTAGAGATCCCACGCCCGGACGCCCTGTACCTCGCCGAGGTGGTCGAGCGCCCACGCCCGGACCCGGTCGCCCATGGCGGGGTGGACCTGCTCGAACACGGCGGCGGGGTAGGCCTCGCCGGCTCCGGCCATCGCGCGTGGCGCGCCCCCTTCGGGCTCCCACCAGAGCACCGCGGGCACTCCGCGGCGGACCAGCGCCACGTGGAGCAGGGCCGCCGAGCGCCAGACGGTCTGGCCATGCACCCGCACCGTGAGGTGGCAGCCTCCCTCCCGGTCGCGGCGCAGGATCAGCTGCTCCGCGTCTTCGGGCAGCAGCGCGCGATGCTCCCGCACCACCGTCCAGAGATCCATCAGCGCCGCATCGGCGATGAGGCACCGTTCGAGGTCGAACACGTCGCCCGCGCGGCCCTGCCGGTGGAATCCGATCCGTCGGCCGCCGTTCGTGGCCGCGAGCGTCACCTTGTTGCGATAGCCCCAGGCCTCACTTGCCGGGTCGATCGCCGGATCCTCCACCTCGAGGTGGCCGATGCGGCGCAGCGCCTGGCCCACCATCGACTGCTTGGCCGCCAGCTGGGCCGGCATGGCGATGTGCTGCAACTGGCATCCGCCGCACTGATCGCGCTCGTAATGCGCACAGGGCGGAACGATGCGGTCGGGCGACGGCTCCTCGATCGAGCCCACCTCGGCCCGCGCATACGACTTCGCAAGCTTCAGGTGGCGGAGCCGCACCAGGTCGCCGGGCGCCGTGCGCGGCACGAACACCGTCCGTCCGTCGGCCAGCGTTCCGACCCCGTCCCCGCCGGTCGCGATGCGCATGATGCGGACGGGCTCGGCCACCGTGCCGCTCAGCGGAGCCCCTCGGCGCGCGCCGTGCTGAGCCACGCGGAGTGCGCGTCGTCCGACTCGGCAACGGCCGGCTTCCGCGCGTGCCGGGCCGCGTCTTCCGCCAGCGCCGCGGCGATCGCCGCCACCCTGAGGGCGTCGTGCCCGGTGTCCCCCGCGGCGAGGTCGGGCCGCCGGTCGAGGAACTGAATGTCGATCTCGCCCGCCGCGAACGCAGGATCGGTGACCAGGCGGCGCTGGAACCCCTGGTTGCTTGCCACCCCGACGATCACCAGCTCGTCGAGCGCGCGGACCATCCGCCGGAGCGCCTCCTCGCGGTCGCGGCCCCACACGATGAGCTTGGCCACCATCGAGTCGTAGTGAAGCGTGACCTCGTTGCCGACCTCGAACCCGCTGTCCCAGCGCACCCCCGGTCCCGCGGGCACGCGCAGGTATTCCAGCCGGCCGGTGGAGGGCATGAACCCGTTCGCCGGATCCTCGCTGGTGATCCGGCACTCGACCGCCCAGCCGTTCGGCGTGAGCCGGCCCTCCGGCACCCGCATCGGGAGCCCCCGCGCAATCCGCAGCTGCTCGCGGACGAGGTCCACCCCGTACACCAGTTCGGTGACCGGATGCTCGACCTGGATCCGGGTGTTCATTTCGAGGAAGTAGAAGCTGCCGTCGGCGGCGAGGAGAAACTCGCAGGTGCCCGCGCTGCGATACCCCACCGCGGCCGCCGCCGCCACCGCGGCACTGCCCATGCGCTCGCGGAGCGCCGCGTCCACCGCCACGGAGGGGGCCTCCTCGAGCACCTTCTGGTGGCGGCGCTGGACCGAGCACTCGCGTTCTCCCAGGTGCACGGTGCGCGTCGCATCGGCCAGCACCTGGATTTCGACGTGCCGGGGCCGTTCGATGAACTTCTCGATGTAGACGCCGGCGTCGCCGAAGGCCTTCAGCGCCTCGGACGCCGCCGTGGCGAGCGCCCCTTCCAGTTCCTCGGCCGCGCGAACCACGCGCATCCCCTTCCCGCCCCCGCCCGCAGCGGCCTTCACCATCACCGGGTACCCCATCTCCGCGGCCAGCGCCTGCCCGGCGCGGAGGTCGGTGATTGGCGCGTCGGCGCCCGGCACCACCGGCACGCCGGCGGCCCGCATCCGGCGCCTCGCCTCGGTCTTGTCGCCCATGGCGCGGATGGCGGTGGAGGGGGGGCCGATGAACACCAGTCCCGCCCGCTCGACCGCCTCGGCGAACGCGGCGCGCTCGGCGAGGAAGCCGTAGCCGGGGTGGACCGCCTGCGCGCCCGCTTCGCGCGCGGCCTCGAGCAGCCGGTCGATCCTGAGGTAACTCTCGGAGGGCGACGCCGGCCCGATCTCGACGGCCAGGTCCGCCGCGCGGACGTGCGGGCTCAGGCGGTCGGCCTCGGAGTAGACGGCCACCGCCTCGAGGCCCTCCTCATGGCAGGCGCGGATGATGCGCAGCGCGATTTCGCCGCGGTTCGCGACGAGGACTCTCGTGACGGGTGTCATAAGCGTGGTGGGATGGCGGACGGCGGGCCGCTGGGGCGAATGCCTAGCGGCGGCAGGCGGCGATCTGCGTGTCTCCAAGGAGCGCCAGCGGGCCGTCGCAGAGGCGCGGGTTGAACCCGGCGGCGGCGGTGTACACGCCGTGCACCTCGCGGAGCCAGGAAGACTTCCCCTGCCGGTCGGCGCGGGCGAGGTCGGTCACCGTCACGACGCGGTCGCTCGAGGTGACGCCGGGCCCCGCCACGAGCACGAAGCGCATCGGACGCAGGTCGGGCAGCGCGAGGAGGGCGCGGTCGGCGAGCGGCGTGAGACAGACCGGCCGGCGCTCGGCCACGGTGGCCAGCGCCTGCTGCACCGACCACGACGAGTCGGTGCCGAGCGCGGAGGCGATGCGGTGGCGGTAGCGTGCGTCGGTGGCGTAGAAGGCCGGCACCACGATGACGACGCTGCCGGCCGCGCCCGCCGTCGCCACGACCGAGAAGATGGCCACCGTCTCGAGGTCGTTGCCCGTGGCCATGACGCCGGAGGCGGGGCAGCTGCTCAGCAGGTTGGCGCCCAGCTCCGAGATGTAGTCGGGAAGCGGGGCGACGTCGGCGGGCACCGTCCACCGGGTGAGCGCCTCGTAGCCCTGCCGCTCCACGGCATCCAGCGCCCGCTCAACCTCGAGCATCTGTCGCAGGATGACGGCCGAGTCACCGCGGAGGCGCACCGCCTGGTCGAGGGCGGCGGCGCCGAAATCGATGTAGAGGGTGCCGGGTGAATCGGTGGGGTGTCCGGAGAGGTGCCAGTCGCGAATGTCGAGGAGGTAGAAGCGGCCGAGCTGGATCCAGGCGGAACCGTCGTCCGGGGAGGTGGCGAGGTATCGGCTGAGCATCTCCGTGCCGATGCCGCGCTGCCCGGTGCGGGCGAGCTCCGCGGCGCGGGGCGCCACGGTGGGGTTGAGCGAGGCCTGTCCGGCGAGCGATCCCGCCCCGACCAGGCCCACGAGGCCCAGCGTCAGGGCGATCCGCCACTCGGGTTGCGCCGCTCGTGTCATGCCAGCCGCCAGTCGAATTCGTGGTCCGGGGGTAAGGCCCTAAGATGGCGCGGGGTACAGAGTTTCGCCAGAGGCAACCGCCCCCAGCCCCGCTGCCCCGCTGTCCCGCCTACAATGGCATGCACCCGTGCTTCTTCGCCGGGTTCCGGTCCCGCTTGGTCCGGAGGGCCCGGAGCCCGTCGATCAACCGGGGCCGGGTGTCCCGCGGGTCGATCACGTCGTCCACATAGCCCCGGGCCGCCGCACCCCAGGGGTTGGCGAATTTCTCGGTGTACTCCTCGATCCGCCGCGCTGTTTCCGCCGCCGGATCCTTGGCCTTGGCGATCTGCTCCTTGAACAGGATCTCGACCGCCCCCTTCGGCCCCATCACGGCGATCTCGGCGGTCGGCCAGGCGAGGTTGAGGTCGCCGCGAATGTGCTTCGAGCTCATCACGTCGTAGGCACCGCCGTAGGCCTTCCGCGTGATGACGGTGAGCTTGGGCACCGTGGCCTCGCAGTAGGCGTACAGCAGCTTGGCGCCGTGCTTGATGATGCCGCCATGCTCCTGCCCCACCCCCGGCAGGAAGCCCGGCACGTCCTCAAAGGTGACGAGCGGGATGTTGAACGCATCACAGAACCGGATGAACCGGGCGCCCTTGACCGAGGCGTTGATGTCCAGCACCCCCGCCAGCACCGCCGGCTGGTTGGCCACCACGCCCACCGATTGGCCGCCGAGCCGGGCGAACCCCACCAGCAGGTTGCCGGCGTATTCCGCGTGCACTTCGTGGAAATGCCCGTCGTCCACCACGCGCCGGATCACGTCGCGCATGTCGTACGGCTGGGTGGCGTTCGCGGGGATGACGTCCAGCAGCGCCTCGTCCCGGCGGTCTTCCGGGTCGGCGGTGGGCAGGGTCGGCACCGGGTCGAGGTTGTTGGACGGGAGAAACCCCATCAGCTCCCGGATGGCCGCCAGGCACTGCGGCTCGGAGTCGTGGACGAAGTGCGCCACCCCCGACGTGCCGGCGTGGATGTCGGCGCCGCCGAGCTGCTCGAAGGAGACGTCCTCGTGGGTGACCGTCTTCACGACGTTGGGGCCGGTGACGAACATGAAGCTCACTCCGCGGACCATGTGGACGAAGTCGGTGATGGCGGGGCTGTACACCGCCCCGCCGGCGCAGGGGCCGAGGATGGCGGAGATCTGCGGCACGACGCCGGAGGCGAGGGTGTTGCGGAGGAAGATGTCGGCGTAGCCGCCGAGCGAGACGACCCCTTCCTGGATGCGGGCGCCGCCGGAATCGTTGAGGCCGATGATCGGCGCCCCGTTCCGCACGGCGAGGTCCATCACCTTGCAGATTTTTGCGGCGTGGGTTTCCGAGAGCGACCCACCAAAGACGGTGAAGTCCTGGCTGAAGACGTACACCACCCGGCCGTCGATGCGGCCGGAGCCGGTCACCACGCCGTCGCCGAGGTAGACCTCGTCCGCCAACCCGAAATCGGTGGCGCGGTGGGTCACGAAGCGGTCGATCTCGACAAAGCTCCCCTCGTCGAGCAGGAGGTCGAGCCGCTCGCGGGCGGTGAGCTTCCCCTTCTTGTGCTGCTGGGCGATCCGCCTGGCGCCGCCGCCCTGCTCGGCCTCGGCCTGGCGGCGGTGGAGCTCTTCAAGGTGCTTTCTGGAATCGGGCATGCCGGGAATGTACGGCTACGCGGGGAAGCGGGGAAGCGGGGCAAAACCGAAACGCGGGAAACCCGGAAAACAGCAGGAGGCTCGGAGGAACTGCTCTGGGGGTTTGCTCGACACGACCCCAACAATTCGTCCGTGTTTCCCTGTTCTTCCGTGCTTCCCGCGTTGCCGTTGCCGCATGGACCCCGGCTTTCGCCGGGGTGACAATCGGCTACTCGTCCGCCGGCGACTCGTCGAAGTCCGGCTTGACCGGCGGGATGATCGGCTCGTCGGGGTACCCGATGACCGCCACCACGATGCGGTGATGGATCGGGTCCACTTCGATGACCTTCACGTCGAGGGGCTGGCCTTCCTTCACCGCGTCGCCCGGGTTGTCGATGTTGGCGACGCCGAGCTGCGACATCGGGGCAAATGCCTCGAGGTCGTTGCCGAGGTCGATCACGACGCCCTTGTCCATCAGGCGCACGGCGCGGCCGCGGAGCTCGTGGCCGACCGGCAGGATCTCGCCGATGCGGAGCCAGGGATCCTCCTCCGCCTGCTTGAGGCCGAGGGAGATCCGCTTGTTCTCGCCGTCGATGTTCAGGATGACGACGTTCACGGCGTCGCCCTTCTTGACCACCTCGGACGGGTGCTGGACGCGCTTGGTCCAGGACATGTCGGAGATGTGGATCAGGCCGTCGATGCCGGGCTCGATCTCGACGAAGGCGCCGAAGCTGGTCAGGTTGCGGACCTTGCCCTGGAGCCGGGTGCCCACCGGGAACTTCTGCGGCAGGATCATCCACGGGTCCTGCTCGGTCTGCTTCATGCCGAGGGAGATCTTCTCCTCCGACTCGTCGACTTTGAGCACCACCGCCTCGATGGTCTCGCCGATGCTGACAATCTTCGAGGGGTGCCGGACGTTGCGGGTCCAGCTCATCTCGGAGATGTGCACCAGGCCCTCGATGCCGGGCTCGAGCTCCACGAAGGCGCCGTAGTTGGTGATCGAGACCACCTTGCCCTGGACGCGGGTGCCGACCGGGTACTTGGCGGCGACATCCTTCCAGGGGTACTCCTGGAGCTGCTTCATGCCGAGGCTGATGCGCTCCCGCTGCCAGTCGATGTCGAGGATCTTGACCTCGACCTCGCGGCCGATGGCCACCATCTCGGTCGGGTGCGACACGCGGCCGTACGACATGTCGGTGATGTGGAGCAGGCCGTCCACGCCGCCGAGGTCGATGAACGCCCCGAAGTCGGTGATGTTCTTGACGACGCCCTTCCGCACCTGGCCGACGAGGAGCTCCTTCATCAGGTGCTCGCGCTTGTGCGCCCGCTCGTGCTCGAGGATGACGCGGCGGCTGACGACGATGTTCCGCCGGCGCTTGTTGAGCTTGATGATCTTGAACTCGTAGGTCTGGCCCAGGAGCTCGTCGATGTTCGGCACCCGCCGGAGCGCGATCTGGCTGCCCGGGAGGAAGGCATCCACGCCCATCAGGTTCACGACCACGCCGCCCTTGATCTTCTTGACCAGGGTGCCCTCGACCGGCTCGTCCGCCTCGTGCGCCACCCGGATCCGTTCCCAGACCCGCATGAAGTCGGCCTTCTTCTTGGACAGGACGACCGCGCCTTCCTGGTCCTCGAGGTGCTCGAGGAACACCTCGACCTCGTCGCCGACCGCCGGGGGCTCCTTGAACTCGTCGAGGGCCACCGAGCCCTCGGACTTGAAGCCGACGTCGAGGATGACGGCGTTCTCGGTGATGCGCAGGACCTTCGACTTGACGATCTCGCCCTCGGCGATCGAGGCCATGGTGCCCTCGTACATCGAGAGCATCTGCTCGTACTCGTCCTCGCTGTAGTCCTCGTCATAGAGGTCGGCGCGGACCATCAGCCCGGTCGAGGACATCGAGCCCTCGGTGTGGGCGGAGCGGCGGCGGGGGGATTCGTCGGAAGCGGCGGGGGTGGTGAGATCGGACGGGGCAGCGGACAGCTCGGACATGTGGATGCGATCCCTTCGTGGGTCGGCCGCACCGGGTGGGCTGCGGGATGAGGTTGAGCCCGTTCCAGGGCGGAAGTGCCCGGGTTCGGGAGCCCCTAAACGTAATCCCCCGCGCCCCGGTCTGCTAGGGGGCCGGCAACCGGTACACCGTCCGGGCCAGGCGGGCAATTCCGTCCACCTGCTCCTCGAAAGTCAGACGGGAAGTGTCGAGTTCCAGGGCATCCGGCGGGGACACCAGCGGCGCCACGGCCCGGGAGGCGTCGGCCTTGTCACGGGCCTTCAGCCGTTCGGCCTCGGCAAACACCTCATCGTTGCTCGGCTCCCGCCCGCCCTGCTGGGCGAGGCGCCGCAGCGCCCGGACCACCGAATCGGCGTAGAGGAAGATCTTGAGGCCCGCCTCCGGGAAGACGACCGATCCGATGTCCCGGCCGTCCACCACCACCGGCACCCCCGCCTCCGCGAGCGCCCGCATCCGGGCGTTGGCCCAGTCACGGACCGCCGGGACCGCCGACACGGCCGACACTGCGGCCGTCACTTCCGGGGTCCGTATGAGGTGCTCGGCGGGGGCGCCATCGAGCAGGGGCACGAAGTCCTCGCCCTCGGGGCGGAGGCCAAGTCCGCGCCGCTCCGCCTGCGAGAGCAGGGTGGGGACGTCCAGGTTGGCAGGGTCGAGCCCGGCATCGAGCGCCACCCGCGTGAGCGCGCGATAAAGTGCGCCCGAGTCGAGGTGATGAAACCCGATGGCCCGCGCCACCGCGCGCGCGGTGCTCGACTTGCCCGAGGCCGCCGGCCCGTCAATGGCCACGACTCGCATCACTTCCTCCCCTTCCCCGGCCCCCGGAGGGCGCGGAGCGACTCGTGAAAACTCGGAAAGCTGACCGCGGCGGAGGCAGGATTGTCCACCCGCACCCTGGCACCGCGCACCGTTCCCAGCACCGCGAACGCCATGGCGAGGCGGTGGTCTCCCGCGGTGACGACTCGGCCGGCCGGGGGCCGGCCGCCTCCCCCCACGGTGAGCGTATTGCCGTGCGCCTCCGCCCGCGCGCCCACCGCGCGGAGGTTACTGGCGAGGAGGGCGAGCCGGTCGCTCTCCTTGACCCGAAGTTCGCCAACCTCCCTGAACACCGTGGTACCATCCGCGCGGCTCGCCAGTACCGAAAGCAGCGGGATCTCGTCGATCAGTCCGGGAATCTCGCCCGCGGCCACGTCCGTGGCCACCAGCTCGGCGGGGCGGACGATCAGGTCTCCCACCGGCTCGCCGCCGACCTCATGCAGACTCTCCACCGTCACCGCGGCGCCCATCCGCGCCAGCACCCGGAGGAACCCGGTCCGCGTGGGGTTGAGACCGACGCCGCGGAGCCGCAGCATCCCGCGCTCCGCAAGGAGCGCGGCGCCGACCAGGAATGCCGCCGAGGACGGGTCGCCGGGTACCTCGTTGGACACCGGCACGATCCGGCCCGTCGGCGCAAACCGGATCCACTCGCCGTCGTCCTCGATCTCATAGCCGAACGCCCGCAGCATCCGTTCGGTATGGTCGCGCGAACGGCCACCCGGCTCCCGCACATCGACGGGGACACCGCCGGCGACTCCCGCCAGGAGCAACGCGCTCTTGAGCTGCGCGCTGGAGACGGGAAGCTCATGCCGGATGCCGGTGAGCGGCCCGCCGCGCACCGTGACGGGAAGCCCGTCCCGGCCGCGGAAGGTGAAGCGCGCGCCCATCAGCGCGAGCGGATCGGTCACCCGGCGCATCGGGCGCCGGCGAAGCGAGGCGTCGCCGGTGATCGTGGCCGAAAAGGTGTGCGCGGAGAGGGCGCCGAGGAGGAGGCGGGCCGAGGTGCCGGAGTTGCCGCAG
Organism: uncultured Gemmatimonadaceae bacterium; assembly: GCA_964571795.1. GTDB lineage: Bacteria > Gemmatimonadota > Gemmatimonadetes > Gemmatimonadales > GWC2-71-9 > SPDF01. The sequence goes on from CAZNDK010000011.1 coordinate 45,649, forward strand.
TCGAGGCTGGCGGCGGGGCGGCGGAAGCGCGCGCGCCCGCGGACGACGATGTCCCGGCCGGCCGCGAGGGGAGAGACCTCGGCCCCGAGCTGCCGCAGCACCCGCGCCGTGCTGCGCGCGTCGTACGACGTGAGGGCGCCGCTGATGCGGCTGGTGCCGCGCGCCATGCCGGCCAGGATGAGCACACGGTGGGTGATGCTCTTGTCGCCCGGCACCCTCAGGTCGGCGTCCACGATCATCGGGCCACCGCCCGGGCCAGCACCTCGGCGGCAGCGCTCATTTCCCGGAGCGCGGCGGCGTCGCCACGCTGGATCGCGCCCCGCATCCGCGCAATCTCGGACTCCAGGGCCTCGAGCACCACGGTCACAGCCTCCGGGTTGGCGAGCACCCGGGCGTCCCAGTCGTCTCCCGGATCGCGTGCCGTTGCGGTGGCGCTCCGCACCGCGGCGTCGAAGGCGGCGCCCCTGAGGCCTGCGCCGGAAAGCGCCAGCGCCACGGCACGAGCGGCGGCGCGCGGCAGTTCGAGGGTCCACGCGACCTGCCGGTCGTGCGTGTCGGCGTCGATCACCACCGGCTCCGCCTCGAGGACGGTGGAGACAAACGCCCGCATCGCCTGCCGGGCGGACTCCCCCTCCATGTCGGCGGTCACGTAAACGATGGCGCCGCGGAAGAGGTCCGCTCGCGCGCCGGGGAACCCTTGCACGACGGGAGACACCAGGGGGTGAAGCCCCGCGTAGCGGGCCGCGAGCCCGGCGGCGCGCACGGCGGCGAGGACCTTCGCCTTGGCGCCGGCGAGGTCGGTGAGCATCGCCCCCGGCGCGAGGTGCGGGGTGACGATCGGGACGAGAGAAATCACCTCCGAGGGCGTGCCGGCCAGCACGACGACCTGGGCACCGCAAACGGTCTCGGCAGGATTGAGACCCCGATCGGTGAGAGCGCCGGACTTGAGCGCTTGCACGGCGGTGGCGGGGCTGGCGGAAAACCCGATGACTTTGGCGACGCCTGCCACGCGCGCGCGCCACGCCAGCGACCCGCCGAGGGCCCCAAGTCCAACGACCGCAAGGGAATTAGGCCACATCGCGTTTGACGACCCGGGAAGGGGGGCGCAAATACAGGCAGGGCACGGGGTTTGCTATCTTCGACGCGCGAATCCTATCCCCGAGGCGGCGGATTCTCAACGGCGCGCCGAGGGAGGGCGAATGGCCACGATCCTGATCGTCGAAGACAGTCCCGACAACATGAGGCTCTTTCGCACGCTGCTCACCCTCCACGGCCACGACGTGGTCGGCCTCGGGGGCGGCGAGGGGCTCATCCGGCACATCCTCGACAGCCGCCCCGACTTGGTGCTGATGGACATCCAGCTTCCGGAGCGCGACGGCTTCTCCCTGCTCGAGGACATCCGGCGCGAGGTGCCGACCGCCATGCCGGTGGTGGCGCTCACGGCGCATGCCATGTCCGGCGACCGCGAGCGGGCCATCGGGGCGGGGTTCGATGGATATATCACGAAGCCGATCGACATCCGGGCGTTTCCGGCCCAGGTGGCCGAGGCGCTGGGCCGTGCCCCGCGCGAGCGATGAGCATTGCGCCACCGCCGGTGAGCGCCGAAGTTATGTGTGCGCCTTTCACGATCCCAGGAGCCTGAGTGTCCCCACCACCGCAGCAACCGACGCGACCGCCGGGCGACACGAAGGGGGCGTTGTACGACGCCCTCCAGGGCGCCGTCAAGTCGGAGCGGCAGAAGCGCGACGAGCAGCGGGCGAACCAGGGGGCCGGGCGCAGCGGCTCCCGGCTGATGTGGGGCTCGCTCGTCGTGCTTGCCGGCGTCGGCGCCTGGATCGGGATCACGCAGCCTGAGTGGATCTTCCCGAAACCGCCGGTGCCGCACACCACCGAATTCCAGGACGCGAGCCTCCGGATGCTGCTGTACATGGAGTCGCGCCGCATCGAGAATTACCGGCAGGCACGCGGCGTGCTGCCGGCATCGCTCGCGGATGTGGGGGCGGTGCCCGAGGGCGTGACCTACACCACTTTGCCGGACGGGACGTTCAGGCTGGAGGGGCGGACGGGCAGCCTGGCGCTCACCTTTGCCTCGACCGACGATCCCGCCCCCTTCCTGAAGAACTCGTTCGAGGTGCTCTCGCGCCGGCAGGCCCAGCAATGAGGCGCCCTGCGTGGTCCCGCCGGGGGTTCACCCTGATCGAGCTCCTCGTGGTGTTCGTGGTGCTGGGGATCCTCTCGTCGATCGCCATTCTCAAGTACATCGACCTTCGGCAGAGCGCCCAGGCTGCGCGGGTGGCGGCCGACTTCAACGCGATCAAGATCGCCACGTACACCTACTACACCGACGACTACAAGTGGCCGGCCGAGGTGAGCGCCGGCGTCATCCCGCCCGAACTCGTCCCGATCCTGGCCAGCGGATACACCTTCGTCCGCGACGTCTACACGCTCGACTACGACTACTTCCCGATCTCGGGATCCGGGCCCGGTGGATACATCGTGGGGGTCACGGTGACGGCAGCCGACCCGAAGCTGATGGCCAAACTCGAGCAGGTCCTCGGCCGGAACATGCCGTTCATCTCGGCGGGCGGGTCGCTCACCTACATCATCGTGGGGTCGGACGGGGCGTCGTAGCCTGGGAAGCCACTCCGGAAACGATCGAGGCCCGCCGGTGCTCAGGCGGGCCTCGTGTCGTTCAGGGGGCGGACGGCGCGGTGCTTTGGGGCCGGACGAGGAGGACCGCCACGACCGCGTGGATGGCGACCGCGGGCCAGAGCAACGGTCCGCTCAGGCCATCGACCACAGCCACGTACGCCAGAAACATGGCGATCATGGCGTTGTAGAACGCCATGCCCCGGAAGGCATGGGTGAGCAATCCAGGATCGCGGTCCCCAGGCCAGCACGCCACAGCCAGCGCCACGAGCGCGATGCCGAAGCACCGCGCGACGACCGACCCGACCCCGGGCAGTTCCGCACCGAGGAGCAACTCCCCCACGAGCGAAGGCACCGCGAGCAACGCCACCCCGGTTGCGCCCTCCGTGGCCGTGGAGAACGCGAGCGTCTTCGCCGTCACGGCGCCGCCGTCGGCTCCGGGATGAGCTTGATCGTCAGCCGGTCGAGCGTGCCGGTGAACGTGAACGGAGGATCGTAGCGGTACCGCGCGAGGGCCACCCCGCTGCGGGTGTCCGCGCCGACGTCGAAGCTCTCGTCCTCGGGAAGCGTGATCGGCATGGAGTGGGCCATTGAATCCCGAGCCACTTCCTTGCCGTCCACGGAGAGCACGCCGGTGCCACCCTTGCCGAGTCCGGGCTCGGTCGGCTTCCAGTCGAATACGATGGTGTGCTGCCCGGCACCGAGGGAGGAACCGACCCAGAAGGTCCGCTCGAGATCGAGCAGGTTGTAGAGGAAGACCGGCTTGCCGCCGCCCAGTCCGAAGACTCGCGTCAGGAGCACGGCGACCAGCCAGAGCGACCCGAGGCTGAGGCTCACCTTGCCGATACGCCGCCTCCCGCGCGACCCCGCCCCCGTCAACAGCAGCAGCACCCCGGCCGTCAGCAGGCCGATCCCGATGTTCCTGAGCAGCGGGCTCTCGAGCCACCAGCGATAGCTCCTCGTCAGAAAGAGCCCATACCCGCCGAACCGCCCGCCATCGGTGACGATCATCCCTTCGGCCCCGCCGGCGGGGATCGTGACCTCCGCGGTGATGGTGTACGCCTTGTTCAGGATGCTCGGCGCGCCGCTGTTTGGCACGCCGGTCAGCGTGCCGGAATAGGTGAACTCGGTGCGGCCCCCGGTCAGGTTCGGTCGCGGCGCGTTCCAGCGCGACAGCGTCGAGTTGTCGAGCGGGAGCACACCGTACTTGGCCGCCTCCTCGTAGAACAACGCCTGCAGCGCCTTGAGCTTGTCCGGCATCTGGGCCGCCAGGTCGTTGGACTTGGTCGGGTCGTCGTAGACGTTGTACAGCTCCCAGTTGTACCCGGTGATCAGGTCCGGCGGTGTCGCGGAGCTCAGTTCCCAGGGTAGCGTGGCAGGTGTCGTGGCAGCCACCCAGCCGTCGTTGTAAATGGCACGGTTCCCGAGCATCTCGAAGTACTGCGTCGTGCGCCGGGACGGGACGTCGGCGCCGGTCTTGTCCCAGGTGTACGCCATGCTCGTGCCCTGGACGGGGGTCTGCACGATCCCGTCGACCGTATCCGGGGCCGGGATGCCCGTCGCCTCGAGAATGGTGGGGACGATGTCGATGACGTGATGGAACTGCCGCCGGATTCCGCCGACGTCGGTGATGTGGCCGGGCCACGACATCGCCACGCCCTGGGCCGTCCCGCCGAAGTGCGACGGCACCTGCTTGACCCACTTGAACGGAGTGCCCATCGCCCACGCCCATGGCGCCGCGAAGTGGGGGAAGGTCTTGTCGGAGCCCCAGAAGGGGTAGAAGAGCGCCTGGGCCTTCAGCGGAACGGCCACACCGTTGAAGGTCGTGAACTCGTTCGGCGTGCCGTCGAGCATTCCTTCGGCGCTCGCCCCGTTGTCGCCGCTGATGTAGATGATCAGCGTATTGTCGAGCTGGCCCAGGTCCTCGACGGCCTGGACCACCCGACCGATCTCGAAGTCGGTGTAGGCCAGGTAGGCCGCGTAGACATCCATCTGTCGGATGAACAACTTCTTCTTCTCGGCGCTCAGCGAATCCCAGGTCGGGAGCGTGGAGGGCCACTCCGTCAGCTTCGCGTTCTCCGGCATGATCCCGAGGCGCTTCTGCCTGGCGAAGATCGTGTCCCGAAGGACATTCCAGCCCTGGTCGAAGAGGTGCATGTCGCTCACCTTCTTGATCCACTCGGGCGTCGGGTGGTGCGGCGCGTGGGTGCCGCCGGGCACGTAGTAGACCAGCCACGGCTTGGCCGGGGCAACCTCCTTCAGACGCTTCATGTAGTCGATGGCTTCATCGGCCATCGCGGTCGTGAGGTTCCAGCTCGGATTGCCCTCGAAGGGGTAAATGGCCGTGGTGTTCCGAAAGAGGTTCGGCTGCCATTGGCTGGCGTCTCCACCGACGAACCCGTAGAAGTACTCGAAGCCCATCCCCGTGGGCCACTGGTCGAACGGCCCGGCCTGGGTTGCCTGGAAGAACGGCGTGTTGTGGTTCTTGCCGAACCAGGAGGTGGCGTAGCCATTGTCCTGGAGAATCCGGCCGATCGAGGCGGAATTCAGCGGGATGTGCGAGTCGTAGCCAGGGAAGCCGGTGGCGATCTCGCCCACAACACCGGCCCCGACGCTGTGGTGGTTGCGTCCGGTAATGAGTGCCGCGCGAGTCGGCGAGCAGAGCGACGTGGAGTGGAAATTGGTGTACCGCAAGCCGCTGTTGGCGATGCGATCCAGAGCGGGGGTCGGGATGACGCCGCCGAAGGTGCTGGGCGCCGCGAATCCTGCGTCGTCGGTCATGATGAGCAGCACGTTGGGCGCGCCGGCGGGCGGCACGATGCGCGGTGCCCACCAGGGGGTGGATTGGGGGGCCGTCTGCGCGATGACGCCACCAAACTTGGGATCGGGGGCCGGAAGCCGCTTGCCGCTGATGGTCGTCGTGGCGTGGGGTGATCCGGGCGTGCCGGTGACGACCTGGGCCGAGGCGGGCACCGCGAGGACGAGAAGCGCGACGAGCAGGGAGGTGACGCGGACAGCAGGCCTGGTGGACATGGCAACTCCGGCGTCCCCGGGGGGGGGCGACTCCGACCGCGGACGATGTCCGGAAGCACTGGACTCGACGATGAGAATATCACAGGGCGAGGCGATCCGCCAATGTCGGGCTAACGACGGTCATCGCTCGCCCCGCCCAACCCTTCAAGCCGCCTTCATCGTATCTTCAAGACTGTGGCGATTATTGGATGAAGCCGGGCAAATGCCTCGCCTGACAGCGACGACCGGAACGGAGAAAGTCATGAGAGTAGTCTGCTGGTCACTCTGCCTTGCGCTTGCCGTGTGCGCGGCCGGACCGGTCGATGCCCAATCGACCGGGCCCCGGCGTCCCAATATCGTCCTCATTCTCGGCGATGATCTCGGATTTGCAGACCTGGGCATGTTCGGCGGCGAGATCGCGACGCCGAACTTCGACGCGCTGGCCCGCGACGGGCTCCGGTTCACGAACTTCTACACCCACGCCAGCTGCTCGCCGACCCGGTCCATGCTGCTGACCGGCACCGACACCCACCGGAACGGCCTCGGCAACATGGATGAGTGGACGGCCCCGAACCAGGTGGGGGTGCCGGGATACGAGGGTTACCTGAATGACCGCGTCGTCACCCTTCCCCAACTGCTGCAGCGCTCCGGCTATCACACCTACATGGTCGGCAAGTGGCACCTGGGCAAGGCGCCGGACCAGATACCCGCGGCGCGCGGATTCGAGCGGGACTTCAGCCTGCTCGACGGGGCCGGCAGCTACTGGGACATGTGGAATTTCACGGCCGCAAACCCCAGGTCCACCTATACGGAGGATGGTCGCTACCTCACGAAGCTGCCCGAAGGGTACTACGCGACCGAGACTTACACGGACAAACTGATCGGGTACATCGACGCCAACCGTGGCGACGGCAAGCCGTTCTTCGCATACGTGTCGCACCAGGCGCCCCACGATCCCTACCATCTGCCGACTGCCTGGCGCGAGCGCAACGTCGCGGCCTACGACGTCGGATGGGATGCGGTGCGTGCCCGACGGCTCGCTCGCCAGGTAGAATTGGGGATCATGCCCGCGGGCACCGTCCTCGCGGAGCGGATGTGGTTCCTCCCGGACCCCGCGACGCTCGCCCCGGCCACGCGGGCGCTGCTCGGCCGCAAGATGGAGCTCTACGCCGGCATGGTGGAGAACCTGGACTTCCATGTCGGCCGGCTGGTCCAGCACCTGAAGGAGATCGGCGAGTACGACAACACGATCTTCATCGTCTTCGGGGACAACGGCGCCGAGGGGACCGACCTCTTCGCCATGATCGCCGGCACGCCCGGGACACGGGACTACCTGTTCGCGGCGACGCGCTGGTCGCAGACGGACCCGAAGGCCTGGGGCGACCCCGGCTCATACGTCGGCTACGGACCCGGGTGGGCCCAGGTGTCCATGACGCCGTTCAGTCAGTTCAAGGGCCACCTCGGCGAAGGCGGCATCCGGAACGCACTCATCGTCAGCGGTCCGGTCGTCAAGCGCCCTCCGGGCGGCATCGGCAGTGGATTGATGTCCGTGGCCGACATCATGCCCACGCTGCTGGAGGTCGCAGGCGCGACGTATCCGCGCACCGGGGCGCCCAATGATCCGCCTCCCCTCATCGGGAAGTCCTGGGTCCGGTACCTCGCCGGCGAGGAGGGATCGCCGCGCACGGCGCGAGACTACCTCGCGTGGGAGCTGTTCGGAGACCGGGCGATCCGGCAGGGCTCCTGGAAGATCCGGTGGGAGTACAAGCCCTTCGGGACGGAAGCGTGGGAGTTGTTCGACCTGGCCTCGGACCCAGGCGAGCGTCACGACCTGTCCATCCAGCAACCCGACCGGGTCAGGGCGCTCTCGGCACTCTGGGACGAGTACGCCGCCGCCAACAACGTCATCCTGCCGAGCAGGTCCCCCTGGGAAGGGCTCGAGCAATCGATGCCGGAGCGATTCCCGGTCGAGCCGGGCTATCCACCGCTGCTGTACAAGCGACAGTACGTGCCCCCCGACAGCATGCTGGCGGAGCCAAAGCCATGACTGCCATGACCCGACCCACCCACGCGGGGGAACTGATGCAACAACGTCGGTCGCGATCGCCGCACCGGTCGTCGGCCTGGATCCTGGCCGGGGCCGTCATGGCCCTCGGCGTGTGCGTGCCCGCATCGGCGCGCGCCCAGGTCCCGGCCCGGTTCTACTGGAAGACGCTGTCCGGATCGAGCGCGGTTCCGGTCATCTTTCTCTCCCTCAACGGCAACTCCAACCCCATGGATCCCGCGCACATCGCGCTGCCGGGAGCCGTCGTGGAAGCGTCCGTGGCACCGGTCGGCTACGCGCGCACCTTCGTCCTGTTCGATCGTGCGGCGATGGCCGCGGCCCTGGTGCCCACGGGCCGGATCTCAGGCGATGTGAACGCGTTCGGCAATACGGTACACGAAACGGCGAGCGGTTTCGGTGATCCCCTGCTCGAACTCGACGTCAATGTCATCGGCAAGAAACCGATTCGGTCGCTCCCCGACCTCCTCCGGTACGAGCCCGGCTTCTCGCTCGACCTGCTCGTCGACGTCGCGCTTCCGGTCGGCGAATACAACGCGGAACAGGCCCTGAATCTCGGCCAGAACCGCTGGTATGGCCGCATCGGCGCACCCATCGTCTGGCAACTCGGTCCGTGGGTCCCGGGCAGGCGCACGACGCTGGAGTTCCTGCCCTCGCTGTGGCTGTTCGGCGACAACCGTGACTATCTGGGGCAGACGCTCGCCACCGAGCCGCTGTTCGAACTCGAGGGCCACCTGACGCGCGACTTGACGAAGGACCTCTGGGCGTCGCTGGATGGCACCTGGTACACGGGCGGCACGCCGAGCATCGACGGGACGGAGGGGAGCGCGCTGGACAACCTCGGGCTGGGATACACGCTCGGATACACGGTCAACGAAAACATCCAGGCGACCTTTGGATACATGTCGACCATCAACGACAGTGAACCTGGCGACCTGCAAATGGACGGGTTCCGGGCTTCTGTCGTATTCGGCTGGCACCCGCTGATCGAGGGGGTCAAGCGCCTTGGGGGTGGAGAGTAGGTTCGAGCGGGACGGGGGCGGGTTGGAGCCGGGTGGCGGGGTACCGCCGAGGGCGCGCAGGGTGTCGCAGGTGAAGCGGATGCCCGGGGTGGGGATCGAACCCACATGGGGATTGCTCCCCTTGGGATTTTAAGTCCCATGCGTCTGCCAGTTTCGCCACCCGGGCCCGAGGTTGGACAATACTACCCGCCGCCCTACTCGGCCACTCGCGGCACGCCCCCCCTTGTGCCAACGGCATCCGCTCCTATCGTCCCCCATGGTGCCAATCCCCGCCCGGCCGTGGCGTGGGATCCCTGCATGGATTCCCTCCCACGACAACGGGGCGCACGCTCCCCCGCTTCAAGGAGGATCTATGTCGCCGACGCCGAGATTCCTCACACTCCCCACGATCGTCCTGCTCATCGGGCTCGCTGCGCCCGGGTGCGACAATTCGCCCTCCGGCCCCGCGTATGACCCCGACATCCCGTCCGACTGGGCTGCGGCGGTCACAAACCCATTCCTCCCCTGGACTCCGGGGGCAACATGGACCTACAGCGGCGCCGAAGACGTCACCATCGAGGTCCAGTTGGCCACCAGGGTCGTAAACGGCGTCACCGCCGTCGAGGTGCGCGACCGGGTGTTCGAGGCCGGCGAACTCGTGGAGGACACCTTTGACTGGTATGCGCAAGACCTCGACGGCAACGTCTGGTATCTCGGCGAGGACACCAAGGAGTACGTGAGCGGTGTGGTCGTCAGCACCGAGGGATCGTGGACGTGGGGCACGGACGGCGCCCTTCCTGGGATCGTGATGTGGGGAGATCCGGCGGCCCACTTGAACCAGACATACCGCCAGGAGTACCTGAAGGGCGAAGCGGAGGATTTCGGCAAGGTGATCGCCACAGGCCTCAGTGTCACGGTCCCGTTCGGGAGTTACACCGGCTGCGTCCGCACGCTCGACACCAGCGCGCTGGATCCTGCTGCGCGGGAGCACAAGACCTACTGCCCGGGTGTCGGGCTGGTACTCGAATCCGAGGAAGACGGGAGTGGTGCGGTGGAGCTCACCGATTTCACGACGCCGTAGCGGAAACCGCGGAACGGGAGGGGCGGCACGGGAGAGGCGATCGTCATGGGATCCGCTCGCTCCGAAGCCCCCCGGCGGCCCGGGTCCTCCAGTGCAGGAGCTTCCGGCCCACCTCCCTCTGGTAGTCGGCGGACACCGCCCTTGCGAGCGCCGGGAGAATCTCGGGTGGCGCCATCACCAGCACCGCCCCTCCCCACCCCGCCCCCGTAAGCCGAGCGCCCCAGGCACCGTGGCGCGTGGCGCTCTCCACCAGGCGGTCGGCCTCACCGCAGCTCGACTCGAAATCGTCGCGGAGCGACTGGTGTCCCTCGAGCAGGAACTCGCCGACCCGCGGGTAGTCGGCGACGCTCAGCGCCAGCGCCGCCGCACGGGTCCGCGCGGTCTCGGTCACCACGTGCCGCAGCCGGCGGTGAAGCAGCTCCGGCATCGCCCCGCGCAGTGGCTCCAGCGCATGCGCCTGGACGCCCGCCAGCATCGGGGCGTCGATGCCGGCCGCCCGGCAGGCCTCCAGCGCGGCACGGCACTCGCCGCGCCGCCGGTTGTACTCGCCGTCCGCCAGTCGGTGCGCCACCCCGGTCTCGAACACGAGTACCGGTTGGTCGAACGGAATTTGGGTGATGGACCCCTCGGCGGTCTCGATCAGTGCCGCGTGCCGGGCGGCGGCGTGGACCACGATCATCTGGTCCATCCGCCCGCACTGGACCCCCACCACGTCGTGCTCGGCGTGGAAGGCCACCTCCACCAGCGCCTCCCGCGAAAGGCGCCGCCCTGCCAGCTGCGACAACGCCCGGGCCGCGGCCACCGACAGCGCCGCGGAGGATGACAGTCCAGCGCCGGCGGGCACCGTGCTCGCCACCGCGATGCGTCCACCCTGTGGAGCGGCACGCATTCCGTGCAGCACACGGATGACACCGGCGAGATAGTCGGTCCAGCGACCCTCGGGCGCGGCAGCCGGGTCGAACGACTCCACCGTGCCGTCAACCGCGGACACGGCTTCCCACCCCTCGCCGGGGCCCGCGAGGACCACCGTCCGCTGCGGCAACGCGAACGGGAGTACGGGCCCGCCGTTGTAGTCGGTGTGTTCGCCGAGCAGGTTGACGCGGCCCGGCGCCGAGGCGCCCGCCGCGGGGCGACTGGCAAAGGAGCCCTCGAAGAGCGAACTTGCGAGCCGCAGGGGAGAGGTCGGAGGCACACCGAGAGAGTACCGCCGGAGGGTGATTGAGGCAATGCATTCAGGGGGTCGCGCTGGCGATCCTGGTGGCGACACCCGCCGCGGCGCAACTGCCGGCGATCGGCGCGCCGCGCGGCTTCGTCCGCTTCGAGATCGGCGGCGACTTCGCCAATACTTCCAATCAGTTCCTCGACGGCGCGAGCCAGCCATGGAGAGCCCAATTCTCCGCAGCAACGCTCGGTGCCGCATTCTATCCCCAGTTGGCGCCAGCCCAAACGCAGATTGCCCAACTCAGCGGCATCGGGGGATACACCCTCAGCATCGGCCGGGCCTCAATGCAGGCACAGGCGAGCGTCGGAACGCTCCGGCTCGGCGCCACGCTGGGTCTCACCCCGAAGCTGAGCCTGGTCGCTGTTGTACCGATCGTTCGCCAGCAGGTCAAACTTGAGTACGGGTTCGAGAACAGCGAGGCGAACGCGGGATACAACCCAGCCGATCCGGCCTTCGGTACCGCTGCGGGTGCGGCATTTCTCGATAGCCTCGGGGCTACCGTGGACACCCTCGCGGCCCGCCTGGCTCCTGGTGGGTACTACGACGCCAATCCCGCCGACAAGCCCCTGGCGCTGGCTACGTACGCCTATCTGGCGAGCCTCGACTCGCTGTACGCCACGTCGCCGTTTGTGCCACTCACCGCGAGCACAGCCGGGGTGGCCATGAGCGCCGCCGTCACGGGCATGCAAGCCAACCTCGCAACACTGGGCATCCCGAGCTTCTCTCAACCACTCCCGCTGCCGACTTCTGCCCTGTCCGCGTCAAGCTACAACCAGTTTCTGACTCGTGGCACGGGGTCGGGGGGATACATCGCCGCCCTGCCGTTCGTGAACTACTCCTCTTTCCTGCTCGGCGATGTCGAGCTGGGCGCGGTCTACACGTTTATCGACCGATGGAACCGGCCGGGTCGCTCCGGCGGGGTGCGTGTGGCTGCCCGCGCCCTGGTCCGGCTGCCAACCTCGTACCAGCCCTCGGCGAGCAATTTCGTGAGTCTCCCCACGGGATCCGGGCAGACCGACCTCCAGGCCTCGCTGGTGGCGGATGTCGGTGGCGCGCGGTTCGGGGCGCGGTTCGAGGGGACATACAACGACCAGCTCTCGATGACGGTCGACCGCCGCGTCACGCTGCCCTCGCAGCCGATCCCGTGGGCCAATCGCCTGGCGTCGGTGCAGGAGGATCCCGGCAACGATCTCATGCTGAGCGCCCAGCCCTATTTCCAGCTGGTACCGGGCCTCGCCATCATGGGAGTAGTGCGCTACTGGTCGCACGGGGCGGACGCCGTGGAGTACGCGTCCAGTACGGCCACGGTGCCGGGCGTGAGCGCCAGCGACCTTGCCGTGGACACCCAGCGGAGCGCCACCGTGGTGGGCGGCGGGCTGAGTTACGCGCCCACGCCGAAGGGGGCGAAGGTGCCGATGGACGCGTTCTGGCTCTATGAGGCGGTGGTGTCGGCGAGCGGCGGGGTGGTGCCGAAGGCGGCAACGATCCGGATGGGGCTCCGGGTGCCGATCAGGCTCTGGTCGGCGGCGCCGCAGTAGGCCGGCGCCGCGGGGTCAGTCCCGCCAGGTCGCGTAGTCGAGGTTGGACTTCCCGGATACTAGGGTGCGCGCGCCGGTGCCGTCCGGCCTGAGGAGCAGGACGCCGCTGCCGGTCGCGATCGCGAGCAACGAGTCGCCGGGCCCCCATGCTGAAGTGTACGCCCTGAGCATCCCCCCGTCATACACCACCTGCTCCGATCCGCCGCCGTCTACCCGCAGCCGGTGGATGCTGCCTCCCGACGTGATGGTCAGCCACCGGCCGTCGCGAGACCAGGCCGGGGCATCAGCCACCTCGTCCAGCGTGGCGACCGGCCGGGTGAACCCGTCGGAGAGCCGCCGGGTCCAGAGCCGAATGTCGGTCGGGGTGTAGGGGTTGACCTGCGTGGCATGCCAGGTGACGAACGCCACCGATTTGCCGTCTCTCGACCACGCGACGTCCCCCGTGGAGCCGCTCAGGGTATCGATCATGATCTTCTGGACGGGACTGTTGTCGAGGTTAGCGAGGTGCAGGTATCCGCCGAAGACCCAGCCCAGCCTGGTCCCGTCCGGCGAGAGTGAGGGCCGCGGGCCCCAGATAGGCGCGCTGTCCGGGTACGGAATGAGAGAGAGAACCTCTCCGAAGGGGTCGACGGTGGCGATCGAATAACCGAAACCCCGCTTCTCGACCAGCACCTTGATCTGCGACCCGTCCCTGGAAATCCACGGAGCGAGGGGGGTCTGGACCCACCAGCCACCGGGAATCGTGTCTTCGATGACCGGCTTGGGCAGGCTGCCGTCCAGCGCCGCGCCGTAGAGCACCACGTGGTAGGGTGGGGCTCCATTGTACGCCGCGTAGTAGAGTTGTCGCGGAACGGTCGGCGCGGGGTCGGTCGAATCAGAGCAGCCCAGGAGCGCGAACGCCGGCAGGGTGAGGCCCAGGACGAACCGCGGAAGCGATGTCATATCCGGGAGATACCAATCGCGGTTGGCCCTGTCAATGCACCGCCCTCCCGAGCATTTCTTCCGCATGCCGCCGCGCGGCCGCACCGTCCGGGTCGCCCAGCATGCGGGCAATCTCCGTGACCCGGTCCTCTCCCAGGATCGTTTCCACCCTGCTGGTCGCCACACCCCCCTCGACCCCCTTCGACACCACGAGGTGCCGGTCCGCCCGCACCGCGATCTGCGGCAGGTGGGTAATCACCAGGACCTGATGCTCGGCGGCCACGTCGCCGAGGGCCTGCCCCACCTGCCCGCCCACCTCGCCGCCGATGCCCTGGTCGATTTCGTCGAACACGAAGGTCGGAATCCGGTCGTGCCGTGCCACGACGACCTCGAGCGCCAGCATCAGCCGCGACAGTTCCCCGCCCGACGCCACCTTCTGAATCGGCTGCGCGTCGAGCCCCACGTTTAGCTGCACCGTGAAGGCCACCGCCTCTGCGCCGTCCGGCCCCGGCTCGGCAAGCGGCACCAGCGCCGCCTCGAATTTCCCGCCGGTGAGCCCCAGCTTCGGGAGCAACCGCCCCACCGCACGGGCCAGCCGCCCCGCGGCCTGTGTGCGCTTCTCGGTGAGGAGCCCCGAGGCCGCCACGAGCGCGGCTTCGGCCACCGCCCGGCGCGCGGCGAGGGAGCGGAGGTCGGCATCCGCGGTGTCGAGCAGCTCGAGTTCCGCCGCGGAGGTCCGGAGCGTGTCCTGCACCGCGGCGAGCGAGCCGCCGTACTTCTTCTGCAACCGGAACAGCAGGTCGCGCCGGCGCTCGACCTCCTCGAGCCGTGACGGGTCGCGCTCGATGCCGTCGGCATACGCCGACGCGAGGCGCGCCAGCTCGCTCAGCTGGGCGTAGGCCCCGTCGAGCAGCTCGCGCCACGCGGTGACCGCCGGGTCCACCCGCTCCAGCTGGCCGAGCGCACGTTCGGCGGCGGCGAGCGCATGGAGGGCGCCGCCGTCCTCGCCGTCGATCGCCTCGGAGAGCGCCCGCGCCTGCTCCTCGAGCGCGCCGGCGTGGGTCAGCCGTTTCGCTTCCAGCGCGAGGGATTCATCTTCCCCTGCCACCAGCCGGGCGGCGGCGATCTCGTCGGTCACGTGGCGCAGGTAGTCCGCCCGGCGGCGCACCTCCTCGAGCCGCGCCGCCAGCCCGGCCTCCTCGAATCGCAGCGCAGTCAGCGCCGCGTGGGCCGCGGACACCGCCTCCCGTTCGGGGGCGGCCTGGGCGTAGGCGTCGAGGATGTCGCGCTGGGTGTCGGGCTTGAGGAGGGATACCGTCTCGTGCTGGCCGTGGAGGTCCACCAGCAGTTCGCCGAGCGAAGCGAGGACGCCGATCGTGGCGGGGCTCCCGTTGATCCAGGCCCGGGAGCGCCCTTCGGAGCTGACCTCACGGCGAATCACGACCCGCCCCTCGTCCACATCCACGCCGAGCGCCTCGATCCGCCGCTGCAGCGTGCGGGGCAGCACCTCGAAGGCGCCCTCGACCACCGCGCGCCCCGCCCCGGGCCGCACCACGCCGCTGTCGCCGCGGCCACCGAGCAGCAGGCCGAGCGCGTCCACCAGGATGGACTTGCCGGCGCCGGTCTCGCCGGTGAGGACATTGAGGCCGGTACCGAGCGGAAGGGTGACGTCCGCGATCGTCGCGACGTCGCGTACGCGGAGTTCGGCGAGCATCAGATGGGGGTGCGGTCGGAGAGGTCGCCCCAGTGGAGCTTCTGCCGCATGCGCTGGAAGTAGCCCTCGGGGCCCACGCGGACCAGCATCACCGGCGATTCGGCCACGCGCACCCGGACGCGTGAGCCGGGGCTGAGGTGGGTCACCACCTGGCCGTCCACGGAGACGATGATCTCCTCCTCCTCGGGGTCCACCGGCTGGACGACGACCTCCCAGGAGGCCGGAAACACCAGCGGCCGTACCGCGAGGGTGTGGGCGCAGATCGGCGTGATGACCAGCGCCTGGACCCCCGGCACCACGATCGGACCGCCCGCGCTCAGCGAATAGGCGGTGGAGCCGGTGGGCGTGGCGACGATGATGCCGTCGGCGCTGTACGGGCCCACGCTCTCGCCCTGCACCAGCACGTCGAGCCGGATGACGCGGGCCACGCCGCCCTTGTGCACCACCACGTCGTTGAGCGCCAGGTCGAGTGGGGTGACCTGGCCGTTGGCTTCGAGCACCACCGCCTTCAGCGCCTGGCGCGGCTCGGTGACGTACCGGCCTCCGACCAGCGCGTCGAGCGCGGCCGGCAGCGCGTTCCGGGACACGCTGGTGAGGAACCCGACCTTGCCGAGGTTGATGCCGAGGATGGGGATGCCGCGCCCCTCGAGCATGCGGGCGCCCCGGAGCAGCGTGCCGTCGCCGCCGAAGGTGAGGAGGATATCGAGGGGCTTGCCGTCGAAATCAGGCGGGGTGGCGGGCCAGAACTCGGCCAGCCGGGGTTCGGAGAAGAGCCGGAGGCCCCGCTCGGGGGCGAGCCGGGCCAGCTGCTCCAGCATGCCCCGCAGCTCGGGGTACCGATGGTTGCCGCAGACCCCGACGTTCATCGCGTCTCGACCGACTCCTCGCCATGCAGTGCGGTGACCCGCCGCGCGATCCCTTCCGCGGTGAGGCCGAAGGTGGCGAGCTGGTCGGCGCGAGGCGCCTGTTCGATCAGGCGATCCGGCACGCCCAGGGCGATGACCCGGACGTCCGGCGCCAGGGCCTGGACCGTCTCGGCCAGGTAGGCCCCGAACCCGTTGACGACGGTGCCTTCCTCCACCGTGACCAGCACCTTGTGGTCGCGGAGCAGCCCCTCGAGCGTGGCGCGGTCGAGCGGCTTGAGGAAACGGGCGTTGACCACCGTGCAATCGAGCCCCTCGGCGCCGAGCAGCTCGGCCGCGCCCAGGCTCGGCTGGACCATGGTGCCGACGCCGAGGATCGCCACGTCACGGCCCTGGCGCAGCGTTTCCCAGGTGCCGTAGGGCACCGGCGCGACCTCGGCCGCGGGCCGCGGATCGGCCGGCGCCTTGTCGCGCGGGTACCGGGTGCAGAAGGGGCCGCCCTCGTGGACCAGGGCCGTCTTGAGCAGCCCGATCAGTTCGTCGCCGTCCTTCGGCGCGGTGACCGTCATGCCCGGCACCGCCAGCATGTAGGCGATGTCGTAGAGCCCCATGTGCGTCTGGCCGTCCTCGCCCACCAGCCCCGCGCGGTCCATGCAGAACACCACCGGCAGATGCTGCACCGCGATGTCGTGGATGATGTTGTCGTAGGCGCGCTGGAGGAACGTGCTGTAGATGGCCACCACCGGCCGCACCCCCTGCGTGGCGAGCCCGCCCGCGAAGGTGACGGCGTGGCCCTCGGCGATGCCGACGTCGAAGAACCGGTCGGGCCAGGCCTTCTGGAAGATGTTGGTGCCGGTGCCGCTCGGCATGGCGGCGGTGATGGCGACGAAGTCGGGATACTCGTGGCCCAGCGCGCTCAGGCCGTCGCCGAACACCTGCGTCCAGGAGGCGGGGCCGCTCGACTTCTTGCGGAGCTCGCCGGTGACGGGGTCGTACGCGGCCAGGCCGTGCCACTTCTCCCGGTTCTCCTCCGCGAAGGCGAACCCCTTCCCCTTCTCGGTGAGGACGTGGATGACCCGCGGCCCCTTGAGGTCGCGCACGAAGCGAAGCGTTTCGGTCAGCTTCTTGAGATCGTGCCCGTCGATGGGGCCGAAGTACCGGAAGCCCATCTCCTCGAAGAACATCCCCTCGGAGAAGAGGTTCTTGGCGCTTTCCTCGATGTTCTTGGCGAACTCCACCACGCCCTCGCCGAAGACGTGCGACATCTTGAGCGTGAATCCCTTGATCAGGTCGCGGACCTTGTTGGTGACCGGGTTCGCGACGATGCCGCCGAGGGTGCGGCTGATGGCGCCGACATTGGGCGAGATGCTCATCCCGTTGTCATTGACGATCAGGATGATGTCGCGGTCGGAGTGCCCGGCGTTGTTCATCCCTTCGTACGACAGGCCACAGGTCAGCGCCCCGTCGCCCACCACCGCGACGACCTTGTTCTGCCCGCCCCGGAGATCGCGTGCCGTGGCCATGCCGAGCGCGGCCGACATGGCGGTGCCGGCGTGCCCGGCGCCGAACTGGTCATGCTCGCTCTCGCTGCGCTTGAGGAAGCCCGAGACGCCGCCGGTCTGCCGGAGCGTCGGGAACTCGGCGTTCCGGCCGGTGAGGAGCTTCCAGGCATAGGCCTGGTGGCCCACGTCCCAGAGGATCTTGTCGGTGGGGGAATCGAACTCGTAGAGCAGCGCGATGGTCAGCTCGACCACGCCGAGGCTGGCCCCGATATGGCCGCCGGTGACGGAGCAGCAGTCGATGAGCCGCTCGCGGATTTCCTGGGCCAGCGCCGGGAGCTGGTCGCGGGAGAGCTGCTTGAGGTCGGCGGGGCCGTGGATGGTGTCGAGCAGAGCCATGAGAAGCCGGTCCTGGGTCAGTGGCGTCGAGTCACAATATAGCTGGCGAGGGCGGCGAGCGCGGTGGATGGTACCCCGGACCGCTCCAGAGAGTTCACCGCCGCCTCCGCGTGGGCGGCCGCGGCCTCCTGGGCCCCCGTCACCCCGAGCAATTGCACGTAAGTGGACTTGGCCACCGCGGCGTCCTTCCCCGCGGTCTTGCCCAGTTCCTCGCTCGTCCCGGTCACGTCCAGCACATCGTCCGCCACCTGGAACGCGAGCCCGATCTCTCGCCCATAGCCCCGGATGGCGGCGAGCTCCGCACCGGTGGCGCCGGCCGCGAGCGCCCCGAGGACGCAAGAGGCCTCGATGAGCGCGCCGGTCTTGCCCCGGTGCACCGCGCGCAGTTCCTCGAGCCGGAGCGTGCGCCCCTCCGCCTCGAGGTCCATCCACTGGCCGCCCACCATGCCCGTGATGCCCCCAGCGGTGAAGAGCTCGACTGCCAGCCGGCCCGTGTCCCCCGCCGAGAGGCCGAGACGGCTGCAGGCCTCGGTCAGCACCCGCGCGGCGACCGGCACCAGCAGGAAGCCCACGCGCGTGGCCGTGGGGACATCGAACTTCCGGTGGATGGTGGGTCGGCCGCGACGGAGGTCGTCGTCGTCCATACAGGGCAGGTCGTCGTGCACCAGCGAGTAGGTGTGGACCGTTTCCACCGAGGCGGCGACACCGGCGATGGCCTCCGAGCGCCCGCCCGAGGCCCGGTAGGCCGCGAGGACCAGCGCGGGCCGCACCCGCTTCCCGGGGCTTCGCAGCGCGTACGCCATGGCCTGGCCACGCACACCGGGCCATTCCCGCTCCAGCCGCGTTGCCCAGTCCTCGAGGATCGCGTCGGTGCGGTCCCGCGCCTCGAGGAGCAGCGTCTCCGCGCCGGCGTCAGCCCTCGAGATCGACAAGCCCCAGGCTCCCGTCGGCCTGCTCGACGACCTTCTTGACGCGCGCCTCCGCCTCTCCCAGGCGTTCGCGGGCCGCGCGGAGGCGCACGACCCCTTCCTCGAATAGCGCCAGGGCCGCGTCGAGATCGGCGTCCTCGGCCTCGAGCCGGCGCACGATCTCCTCGAGCCGCCGGAGGTCGTCCTGCAGGGTGGGCTGGGTGCCGGGTTCAGGAGCCATGGGTCGCTACTCCGCGCGGGCCGGCACCGTCCCGTCGCTCACGCGCAGACGGAACCGCAGGCCGGATGGGAAATCGGTGGCGTGGGACAGCACGCGCCCGGTGTCGTCCTGCGCCACGCTGTACCCGCGGGCCAGGACCCGGAGCGGGCTCAGCGCGTCGAGCTGGGCGGCCGTGCGCTCGACGCGCGCGCGGCGGTCCTCGATCAGCCTGCTGAGTGCGCCCTGGAGGCGATCGCCGGTGCGGGCCAACCGCTCCTCCGCGACACGCGTCCTCCGCCGCAGCCCGGCGGCCAGCCGCACGCCGAAGCCGGCCACCCGCTGCGCCACCGCGGTCCGGTCGGGCACCGCCATTTCGGCCGCCGCCGAAGGCGTCGCGGCCCGCACGTCGGCCACGAGGTCGGAAAGTGAGATGTCGGTTTCGTGGCCCACCGCCGAAATGGAGGGGACGCGAAGCGCCGCGAGCGCCCGGCACACCGGCTCGGCGTTGAACGCCGCCAGGTCCTCCTTGGCGCCGCCGCCCCGGCCGATGATGCAGAGGTCGATCCCGGGAATCCGGTTCACGATGCCCAGCGCGCGCACCAGCGAGGCCACGGCGCCCTCGCCCTGCACCTGTGCGCCCACCACCATGAGCTCGACCGCCCCCCACCGCTTGCGGGTCACGGTGATGACGTCGCGGAGGGCGGCGCCATCCGGGCTGGTCACCACGGCGATCCGCCGCGCCAGCGGCGGCAGCGGGCGCTTGCGCGCAGGATCGAGCAGCCCGTCGGCCTGCAACGCCGCGCGGACCCGCTCGAACTCGAGGGCCTTGGCCCCGATGACCTTGGTGGAGACGATGTCGGACGCGGTGAGGCGGTACTCGCCCTTCTCCTCCCACAGCGTCGGCTTGCCGCGGACCAGCACCTCGGTCCCGTCGGCGGGCATCTCGCCGAGCCGCGCCAGGACGCCCGCCGCCTGCTGCTTCCAGAGGACGCACCGGAGGGAGGCGTCGGCGTCGCGGAGGGTGAAGTACCAGTGCCCGCTGCGATACGCCTTGAACTCCACGAGCTCGCCGTGCACCCAGATCGACTCGCGGAAGATGCCCTCGACCGCGTTCCGCGCGTGCTTGTTGACCTGCCCCACCGACCACGCCTCGGGCAGCTCGCCGTCGCCGAACAGCGAAGGGAGGGTCACGCGGCTGGTCTCACCCGGTCCGGGTCAATTCGGCGGCCTGCAGCGTGTTCTTGAGGAGCATGGCGATGGTCATCGGGCCGACGCCGCCGGGCACCGGCGTGATGGCGGAGGCGATGGCGGCCACCGGCTCGAAGGCCACGTCGCCGCAGAGCCGGTAGCCCTTGTCCCGGGTCGGGTCGTCCACGCGGTTGATGCCGACGTCGATGACCACCGCCCCCGGCCGCACCATGTCGGCGGTCACGAACTCCGCCTTGCCGATCGCAGCGATGAGAATGTCGGCCTGCCGCGCGATGGCCGGCAGGTCGCGGGTGCGCGAGTGGCACACGGTGACGGTGGCGTCGCCCCCCGGGCCCTGCTGGATCAGGAGGTTGGCCATCGGCTTGCCGACGATGTTCGATCGCCCGATGATCACCGCGTGGGCGCCCTTGGTCTCGATGCCGGAACGGATCAGCATCTGCTGCACGCCGTACGGGGTGGCGGGGCGGAAGGCGGTCGGGTCGCCCGTGACCAGCTTGCCGA
The DNA here is from genome assembly GCA_964571795.1 of uncultured Gemmatimonadaceae bacterium. Lineage (GTDB taxonomy): Bacteria > Gemmatimonadota > Gemmatimonadetes > Gemmatimonadales > GWC2-71-9 > SPDF01. The sequence goes on from CAZNDK010000011.1 coordinate 66,448, forward strand.
CGTTCTCCGGATGGAACCCGTCCACGTCCTTCCGCGGGTCGATGCGGCGGAGCACCTGTTCGCTGTTCATCCCCTTCGGGAGCGGCAGCTGCACCAGCATGCCGTGAATGGCCGGGTCGGCGTTCAACCGGTCGATCGTGGCGAGGAGCTCCGCCTGCGAGGTTTCGGCAGGCATCCGGATGGTGACGGAATGCATGCCGGCTTCTTCGCAGGCCTTTCCCTTGCTCCGCACGTACACCTGGCTGGCGGGGTCTTCGCCGACGAGGACGACGGCCAGCCCCGGCTTGATGCCGACCTGGGTCAGGCGGGCCACGTCCTGGGCGACTTCCTGCCGGATGGCCTTGCCGAGGGCGACTCCATCGAGGAGGCGAGCGGTCATCGTGCGAATCCTACGGAACGGGTTTCCCGGATCACGACCACGCGGATCTGGCCGGGGTACTGGAGCTCGCTCTCGATCTTCTTGGCGATCTGCTCGGACAGCTCCGCCGCCTGCGCGTCGTTCACCTGGTCGGGGGTGACGATGACGCGGATTTCGCGGCCGGCCTGGATGACCGCCGTCTTTTCCACGCCGCGGAAGCCGTTGGCGATCTCCTCGAGCTTGGTGAGCCGCTTGACGTAACTCTCGAACGCCTCGCGCCGCGCGCCCGGCCGGGAGCCGCTGATCCCGTCGGCGGCCTGCACCAGGACGGACTCGGTGGACTCGTGGGGCACGTCGTCGTGGTGCGCGTGAATGCAGTTAATGACGGCGGCGCTCTCGCCGTAGCGGCGGGCCACCTCGACGCCCAGCTCGACGTGGGTGCCCTCGCTGTCGTGAGTCAGGACCTTGCCCACATCGTGGAGCAGCGCCCCGCGCTTGGCCAGCTGCACGTCCACGCCCAGCTCGGCCGCCATGATCCCGGCCAGCCAGGCCACTTCCTTCGAATGCTCCAGGATGTTCTGGCCGTAGCTGGTGCGGTACCGCATCCGGCCCACCAGCTTGATCAGCTCGGGGTGCAGGCCGTTTATGCCGGTGTCGAAGGCGGCCCGCTCGCCCAGTTCCACGAGCTGGGTGTCGAGCTCGGCCCGCACCTTGGTGACCACGTCCTCGATGCGGCCCGGCTGGATCCGCCCGTCGGCGATCAGCGCCTCGAGCGCCCGGCGGCCCACCTCGCGGCGGATCGGGTCGAAGCAGGAGATGACCACGGTGTCGGGCGTGTCGTCGATGATCACGTCCACGCCGGTGGCGAGTTCGAAGGCCCGGATGTTCCGCCCCTCGCGCCCGATGATGCGGCCCTTCATCTCGTCGGAGGGCAGCGTCACCGC
>CAZNDK010000012.1:0-67156 GCA_964571795.1 uncultured Gemmatimonadaceae bacterium
ACGCGGCACCGGTGTTCGTGAACCACTTCCGGCAGAAGCAGCTGCGCGACCCGGTGGTGGTGGCGCCCGACGTCGGCTCGGCCAAGATGGCCCGCGGGTTCGCCAAGCGGCTGAACGCGACGCTCGCCATCATCGACAAGCGGCGGCCGTCGGCCAACATCGCGGAAGTCGTGAACGTCGTCGGCGAGGTGCACGACCGCGACTGCGTGATTCCGGACGACATGATCGACACCGCCGGCACGATGTCGGAGGCGGTGCACGCGCTGAAGCGGCTGGGCGCGCGGGACGTGTACTGCTGCGCCACGCACGCGCTGTTGTCGGGGCCGGCGGTCGAGCGCCTCACGGCCTCGCCGGTCAAGGAAGTGGTGGTCACGAACACGATCAACATCCCGCCCGAGCGGCGGTTCAAGCAGTTGACGGTGCTTTCGATCGCGGGCCTCCTGGCCAAGGCGATCGGTTACACGCACAGCGACCAGTCGGTCAGTTCGCTGTTCGATTGAGGGCGCCGCCGCGGCGCCCATCACACAGAAGGATTGGACTATGGCAAACCAGGTGAATCTCGCGGCGGCCTCCCGCCGGCAGACCGGTACCGGCGCCGCACGGGCGCTCCGACGCTCCGGGCAGGTCCCGGCGGTCATCTACGGCCACGGGCGTGAGCCCGAGCCCCTCGCCATCGACGCGACGCTCCTCTCCCGGGTCCTCCCCGGCATGACGGCCAGCACCATCGTCGACGTCGAGGTGGACGGGCGGGCCCCGATCAAGGCGCTGATCCGCGAGGTCCAGCGGCATGCGCTCCGCTCCTCGACCATCGTGCATCTCGACCTCTACGAGATCCACGCCGACGAGGAAGTGGACGTGCGCGTGGCCATCCACATCAACGGCGTGCCCGACGGCGTCCGGAACTTCGGCGGCGTGCTCGACTTCGTGAGCCGCGACGTCGAAATCCGGGTCCTCCCGGGCGACATCCCGGACCGCATCGAGGTGGACGTCACGTCCCTGGCCATCGGCCACTCGATCTTCGTGCGCGACCTCGTCATCACGAAGGGCGAGATCCTCAGCGACCCGAACGTGCCGGTCTGCACGGTCGTGGCGCCGCGGACCGAGGAAGTGGCGGCTCCGGTGGCCGAGGTCGCCCCGGCCGAGCCGGAGCTGATCCGCAAGCCGAAGGCCGAGGACGAGGACAAGGCCGACGACAAGGACTGACGCCCTGCGCGCCATCCTCGGACTCGGCAATCCCGGTCCGGAATACGAACGAACCCGGCACAACGCCGGATTCGTGCTGGCCGATCACCTGGCGCGTCGCTGGGGGCTGGGGGGGTTCAAGCGGGCGGAGCGGGCGCGGGTCGCCGCCGGCCAGCGCGACGGCCTCGACATTCGGCTGGTCAAACCCACGACCTACATGAATCGGAGCGGGGCAGCGCTTGCCCCGCTCCGTTCGCTTTCGGGATTCGACCCGGCGCGCCACCTGCTCGTGCTGTCCGACGACGTGGCCCTGCCGGCCGGCCGCTTCCGCCTGCGCGGCGCGGGCTCCGCGGGCGGGCACAATGGACTCAAGAGCGTCGAGGGTGCCCTGCAGCGGCAGGATTACGCCCGGCTCCGCATCGGCGTCGGTCCGGTGCCGCCCGACGCCGGCGACCTGGCGGACTACGTGCTGGACGCCTTTCCGCCCGAGGACTGGACGCTGCTGCAGGGGCTGCTCGACCCGATGGCCGAGGCCGTGGAATGCTGGCTGTCGGAGGGCGTCGAAGCGGCGATGACGAAATACAACCGCTAGGTCGACACCCACGGCGTCACGATCTCCTCTAGACGACTTCGGCCGCCGCCTGGCCGCAGCTCGCGGCTGTTGCATCCCGTTCGATTTGCAGTGTGGCGTGCTCGATCCCGAACCGGTCGTGCAGCTCGCGGCAGGCCCCTGCCAACCACTGGTCTTCATTGTCGATTTCCGGCTTGACCAAGTGCGCCGTCAGCGCCACGTGAGTGGTGCTCATCCCCCAGATGTGCAGGTCGTGCACGGCGACGACACCGGGCAGTCGCTCCAGGAAAGCCTTCACTGCCCCGGGGTGGATCCCTTCCGGCACGGCGTCGAGCGCCAGGTTCACCGCATCCCGGAGCAGGCCCCAGGTGCCCACGGTGATCACGGCCGCGATGGCAAGGCTGACCGCCGGATCAACCCAAAGCCAGCCGGTCCGCTGCATGAGGACAGCCGCCACCACGACTCCCCCAGACACCGCGGCGTCGGCGGCCATGTGGGCAAAAGCGCCTCGGACGTTGAGATCCCGCTTCCGGCCTCGAAGGAACAACAGCGCGGTGCCAGCGTTCACCCCGATGCCGATCAGCGCCACGATGATCACGACCCCGGAGGCGACGGGGGCCGGCCGCTGCAATCGGCCGATCGCCTCCCAGGCGATGGCCCCCACCGCAAGCAGTAACAGGATGGCATTCGCCAGGGCGGCCAGGATGGATGTCCGGCGCAGCCCGTAGGTGCGACGAGGGGAGGGGCGCCGGGCGCCCAGTGCGGCCGCCCCCCAGGCCAGCAGGAGACCCAGGACGTCGCTCAAATTGTGCCCGGCGTCCGCCACCAGCGCGAGCGAATGGGCCCGAAGCCCGCACACCGTCTCCACCGCCACAAAGGCCAGGTTGAGGGTCACCCCCACAGCGAAGGCGCGATTCAGGCTGACGGCCCCGTGTCCGTGATCGTGACCCATGATCCGAACTCCATTCCAGCGACGAAGTGGTGGTGGATGTTATACTTGTATTCATGATTGCCGTCTTCCGCCACCTGGCCCGTACCGCCTGCGCCCTGCTGATCGTGGCGGGTCTGGGGTTCTCGATGGTGGAGACCGCCCTCTGCGACCTCCGGACGGGCCGAGGGCTGGTTCATGGTGCTGACGTCGGCACGACTCCGACGGCCAGTGCGTCCACCGATCCATCGACTCCGGCGGCACCCGTGGGCGGCACCGGGTATTGTAGCTGCATCCACACCTTTCCGGATCGCGCCGCAGGCGCCGAAAGCGTAACCGGGGTGGTCACTTCGCTCCCCGATCCGGTCAGGCGACCTGCCCAATTTCCCATCAGCCGTACCGCTGCACCGCTCGTCCCGCCTCCCATAGCCTGATCCTCACCCGTCCCGCGTAGGGGCTGGTTGCGCCATTCCCACTTTGTGGGAGTCGGCCGCGCCTTTGCTCCCCATCGCCGGACGCTTGTCCCAAACTCGAAATTTGGGGCGGCCGAGCGATTCAGGTCGCCAGCGCAACCACACGAGAGTGCCATGACCAAACAGCAGATGCGAATCCGGTTCGCCGCCGCGCTCATGATGTTCGGCCTGTGGTTCCCAGCCAGTCTGCCGGCGCAGGGAGGCCCGCCACGGGATTCTCTCACGGCGGCGCTCCTGAACCTGGTGTTTGACCGGCAGCCCGAGCTGGCGGCCCGCCGGGCCGCCGTGGCGATGGCAGAGGCACGATACCGAGCCGCGGGGCCAGTTGAAGCCCCGGCGGTCGGCTTCGAAATCGAGAACATTCCCGATGGGGTGAACCTGGCCGACGCCGGGCAGATCCGCCTGGTGGTGGAGCGCGAATTCCTGACCGGATCACGGCGCGCGGCGGACCGGGCCCTGGCGCAAGCCGCGTGGGATGCGGCCGCCGTGCGGCTCGAGCTTGCCGAGCGGAGCATCGGTGCCGTGCTGTCGGCCGATCTCGCAGTGTGGCTCGGCGGCCGGGAAGTCGCCGCCCGGCTCGCCGCGGAAGACACCCTCCTGCAGGATACCGAAGCCAGCCTTGAGGCCCGGTTCGCCGCCGGAGATGCTCGGTACGTCGATGTCCTCCGGATTCGAAGCGAACGGCTTCGGGCCCGGTCCGAGCGGGCCGATGCGCTCCTGGGCAGCCAGGAGGCCAGGCGGCAACTCGAGGGCTTGATCGCAGCCGGCGATTCCGGTGTGCCGGCCCTGCAGGCACTGCTCGAACGCTTCGTCGAACTCCCGCCAAGAATAACGGGCGAGGCACTTCCTCTCCCTCCCGACGTGGACAGCCTTGTCGCCGCGCTCGGCACACTTCGGCTCGGCGCTCTCGAGGTGGCAGGTGCTCGCGCGCGGGCCGACGAGGTGCGCGCGTCGCGCAGCGCCCGCCTGTTCGGCGCGATCGGCGTGCAACGCTACGGCGACACCACGGACGGATTCACCGTGGGCCCTTCCCTGCGCGCCGCCGTCACGCTCCCATTTGCCGTAGGCGGGTCGACACGGGCCTTGAACCAGGCCGCGGCGCTCGGCGTCGTGGAGGCCCAACAACACCAGGCCGCCGCCACGAACCAACTTCGGACCGCCCTGCTCACCGCGCGAGACCGCTACGTCGTCGCCTTGGAGCGAATCCAGGTCTACGGGGATGCACTCCTGCTGGGCGCCCGCGAGGAACGCGAAGCGGCGGTCGCTGCCTATCGCTCGGGCCAGCTGTCACTGATCGAATTGTTGGACTTCGAGCGGGCACTCTCCCGGGTGGAGACCGGCCGAGTCCGTGCCGCCATCGATGCCCACGTCGCGTATGCCCACCTCATCCTCACGGCGGCAGGATTCACGCCGACGGGGGACGCCCTTTCTGCTACCGAGGCTGCCAATGACTGACCTGGTTCTTCGCGTTCGGTGGCGCCGCACGCTCCTGCTCCTCGGCGTCGTGGCGCCGCTCCTGGCCTGTGGCGGTGCGGGCGCTCCGGATGCGTCGCTCCCGAGTCCACCAGACAGCGGCTCACCCACGGTGAAGCCAGCCACCACGCCGGATTCTGCACCTACCCGGGTCGTATTGACCGAGGCCGCGGCCACTGCGGCCGGTATCCGGACCGAGGCCGCAAGGCGGGCCGATGGCGCCTCCGATGGCATGCTGATCGATGCTCCGGGCCAGGTCGAGGCGGACCCGTCGCGCACGGCATTCGTCTCCCCGCGTGCCGCCGGCCGGCTCGAGCGACTCACCGCCGTCGTCGGCGACCGGGTGGCCGCGAACGAGGTGGTCGCCTGGGTCGTGAGCCCCGCATTCACCACCGCGCAGGCTGATTTTCAGCAGGCCACGCGACGGGCGCGGTTGCTCGCGAGCACCCCGGATTCCGCAGGCGCGCGGGCGCTTGAAAACGCCGCCGCGAGCCGGCTCCGGCTCCTGGGGCTGCGGGACGAAGAGTTGGCGCGTTTGGCGGGGGGAGGGGAGCCGTCGGCCTTGTTGCCGGTCACCACCCCGTTCGAGGGAAGCCTGGTGGAAGGGATGACGCTGGCCGGCGCTTCGGTCGAGTCGGGCACGCCGATCTTTCGGATCATCGACCTCCGGGAGTTGGACGTTGTTGCCGATGTCCCGGAGAGATTCCTCCCTGACCTGGAAGTGGGGCAAGTCGCCATCGTGTTGCTCGCGGCCTATCCGGACCTGCGGCTCCGAGGCCGGGTGGAGCGCATCCGGGATGAACTGGACCCCACCACCCGGACGATTGAGGCCCTGGTGCACGTGTCGAACCGGAACCAGGCGCTTCGCCCGGGGATGTTCGCCAAGGTGCAGCTACAGGTGCAGGCGGGACCCGCCTCGCGAGCGGCGGCGGCGGAGGCCCCCCTGGTCATTCCCTCCACGGCGGTACTGACCGACGTGGATCAGCGGTATGTCTTCGTCGAGACGGCCCCCTACACCTACGACCGCCGCGTCATCGAGCTCGCAAGCAACGACGCCCGCTTCGGAGGCGTCGGGACCGGGGATGTCGTCGTCCATGGGGGGATTCGGCCGGGAGAGCGCGTGGTCGTCGACGGGGCATTCGCGCTCAAGTCCCAGTTGGCGAAAGCCAGCTTCGCCGAGGAGGAGTGACGGCATGATCGAGCGCCTGATTGCCTGGGCCATTCGAAATGCCAGCGCAGTCTTCCTCGGAATACTGCTGCTGGTGGCCGGGGGGTCCTGGGCACTGCTCAATCTTCGGGTGGACGCCTTCCCCGACCTGACGGACGTCCAGGTCCAGGTGCTGGTCGACGCTCCAGGCCTTTCGCCCCTCGAGGTGGAGCGCCTGGTCGCGTTTCCGATCGAGGTCGCGCTGAACGGACTTCCGCGGGTCATCCAGGTGCGGTCTGTCAGCAAGTACGCCTTTGCGGGAATCACTGTCGTCTTCGAGGATGGCGTGGACCTGTACTTCGCCAGGACACTCGTGTCTGAGCGACTGCAGAGCGTGCGGGAGGGGCTTCCGCCCGGGGCGGAGGCATCACTCGGCCCACTCTCGGGGGCCACCAGCGAGATCTACCTCTACAGCATCGAGGGGGGTGGGCTCGACCAGACCCGCCTGCGGACGCTGCATGACCGGATCGTGCGACCACTCCTCCGGACCGTCCCGGGGGTCACGGAGATCAACACCTTCGGCGGCTTGGTGCGACAGGTCCAGATCGTGGTGAACCCGGAACGCCTGGTGAGTTACGGCCTCACCCTGCATGACGTGGTGGAGGCGGTCCAGGCCAACAACAGCGTCGCCGCGGGTGGGTACCTGGAGGATGGCGATGAGCAGTACATCCTCCGCGGCCTGGGCCAGGCGACGGGGCTCGAGGACCTCCGGCACACGGTCATCCGCTCCAACGCACGCGGCGTCCCAGTGATGGTGAGCGACGTGGCGACGGTGAGCTTCGGGGCCCAAGTCCGCCAGGGCGCGGTATCCCGGGACGGACAGGGCGAAGTGGTGACGGGCATCGTCATGATGCTCAGGGGCGAGAACAGCCGTGAGGTGGTGCGACGGGTCGAGGCCCGGGTCAGGGAGATCAACGCGGCACTTCCGACAGGGGTCCGTGTCACGCCCTACTACGAGCAGTCCGACCTGGTCGAAGGCACGATTCACACCGTGCGGGGCAACCTGCTGGTCGGCGGATTCCTCGTGATCGCCATCTTGTTGCTTTTCCTGGGCAACGTCCGGGCGGCGGCCATCGTGGCGCTCACCATTCCCCTGTCACTCCTGTTCGCGGCGCTCGGCATGCGCTGGCTCGGGCTCTCGGCGAACCTGATGAGCCTCGGCGCCATCGATTTCGGCATGATCGTGGACGGCGCGGTGTTCATGGCCGAGCAGTTCGTTCGCCGGTTGCACGCGGACGAGGAGGAGGACCGCTTCCCCAAGACACGCGAGGCCTTCCTGGAGCGGCTGCGGACCCTCGCTTCCGAGGTCGGACGGCCCATCACCTTCGGCGTCCTCATCATCCTGCTGGTGTACGTACCGATCCTGAGCCTGGAGGGACTGGAAGGCCGCATGTTCCGCCCCATGGCGCTCACGGTGGCACTCGCCTTGTTCGGCAGCCTGGTGCTGGCCCTCACCTTCGTACCGGCGGCGGCCACCATTGTCTTCCGGCGCGGAGCGCCGGAGTCGAAAACGGCTCTCTGGCTGGCCGCCTGGTTGGATGCCCACTACACCCCCTGGCTTCGCCGCACGCTGTCAGCGCCCGTGCGCACGCTGGGCCTCGCCGCCGCGGTGTTTGTGGGGGCGCTCTTCCTCGTTCCGCGGCTGGGGACGGAGTTCCTGCCGGAACTGGACGAGGGATCCATTCTGGTCGAGACCCGCCGGGATCCGAGCGTGTCGCTTACCACCTCCGTTGCCATGCAGGGGGAAATGGAACGGGTGCTCCGGGAGTTCCCTGAGGTGACCACGGTCGTGAGCCGCGTTGGACGCCCGGACATCGGCAGCGACCCGATGGGCCTCAGTCAGGCGGATGTCTTTGTGATGCTGAAGCCCAGGTCGGAGTGGCGCCGCGGTCTCACGAAGGACAGCCTGGTCGCCGAGATGGAGGCCCGCCTCGAGGAGCGCGTGGCGGGGCTGTCGTACGGCTTCACCCAGCCGATCGCCATGCGACTCGACGAATTGATCAGCGGGGTCCGTGCCGACTTGGCGGTCAAGGTCTTCGGGGACGACCCGGAGACCAACCGCCGGATCGCGGAGGAGATCGGCGGCGTCGTCCGCGGGGTCCGAGGGGCCAGCCAGGTCCAGGTCGAAACCACCGAGGGCCAGGGCTACCTGAACGTGCGGATGAACCGGGACGCGCTGGCGCGCTTCGGCATTCCGGTGCAGGAGGTGCAGGAAGCCCTCGAAACGGCGGTAGGGGGGCGACCGGTCTCGCAGATCATCGAAGGGAGCTATGCGGTGGACGTCACCGTGCAGTATCCCGCAGAGATGAAGGCATCCCCGGAGGCCATCGGCGCCATCACGATCCCGGGGCCTACCGGGGCGCGCATATCATTGTCCCAGCTGGCCGACATCCGGCTGCAGCCCGGGCCGGTTCAGGTACGCCGAGAACGCGCGCAACGGCTTGTGGTCGTCCAGGCGAATGTCACGGGACGGGATCTTGGTGGGTTTGTGGCGGATGTCCGGAAGGCCATCGAGGCACAGGTTCAGGTGCCGCCAGGGACGTTCCTCGCGTATGGCGGCCAGTTCGAGAACCAGAAGCGCGCCATGGCCAGGCTCACGGTGGTCGTCCCGATCGCAATCGCACTGATCGGCGTCCTGCTCTATGCCTCCCTCCGCTCCTGGACGCTCGCCGCCCTCGTGTTCGCCAACCTCCCGTTTGCCGCCGTCGGCGGCGTCGTGGCGCTGTGGATCCGGGGCTTGCACCTGAGCGTGTCAGCCTCGGTCGGATTCATCGCGCTATTCGGAGTTGCGGTGCTGAACGGGTTGGTCCTCCTCACCACGATCCAGCGGCACCGAGAGGAAGGGCTGGACGCCGGCGAGGCGGCGGAATTCGGCTCGCGGGAACGGTTGCGTCCGGTGCTGATGACGGCGCTTGTGGCGAGCATCGGATTCCTGCCCGTCGCGTTCTCCACCGGGACCGGGGCCGAGGTCCAGCGCCCGCTTGCCACGGTCGTGATCGGGGGGCTGGTGACCTCGACCGTCCTCACGCTGCTCGTCTTGCCGACGCTCTACGCGTGGTTGGGGAGGAGAACCGCCACCGAATCCTAGAGCCGGCCTCGCAGCGATTCTCGCTCGAAATGGCCGGCTCCCGGTCACGTTGGGGGCTACACCTTCCAGGTCTTCCCCTGCTTCAGGAGCGCCGCCACGTCCGTCGACCCGGCCGAGGATTGCCCGTACACGGCGGTAGTGTAGTCCGGCACCGGTGCGCAGTACAGCACGCCGATGGCCACCGGGGCCGGCGGCTCCAGCGCGGCCAGCATGCCCGCCAGCACGCGGTTGGTCTCGTCGTGGACCAGGACCTCTTCCATCGACGCGCCGTTTTCGCCGACGGTCACCACCTCGAGCGTCAGCGCCGAGGCATCGAGCCGGAGGCCCTGCTTCCTGTCCTTCCCGAAGAGCATCGGCTTGCCGTGCTCGACATGCAGCTGGCGCTCGTCGGCCGCGGCGCGGTCGGTGAACTCGTCGAACACCCCGTCGTTGAACACCAGGCAGTTCTGGAACACCTCCACGAACGAGGCGCCCCGGTGGGCATGCGCCAGCTTGAGCGTATCCACCAGGGGCCCCTGCTGGGTGTCGATGCCCCGGGCAACGAACCGCGCGCCCGCGCCGAGGGCGAAGGTGGCGGCGGAGAGCGGCCGCTCCAGTGACCCCAGCGGCGAGGTCGGGCTCTTGGTGCCCTGCCGCGACGTGGGTGAATACTGCCCCTTCGTGAGGCCGTAGATCTCGTTGTTGAACAGGATGATCTGCAGGTCCACGTTGCGCCGCAGCACGTGCAGCATGTGATTGCCGCCGATGGACAGGCCGTCGCCGTCGCCGGTCATGACCCAGACGTCGAGGCCCGGATTGGCCAGCTTGACCCCGGTGGCCACCGCGGGGGCGCGGCCGTGCACCGTGTGGAACCCGTAGGTGGACACGTAGTAGGGGAAGCGCGACGAGCAGCCGATGCCGGACACGAAGACGGTGTTTTCCCGGCGCGCCCCGACGTCGGACAGCACCTTCTGCACCGCCTTCAGGATCGCGTAATCGCCGCATCCCGGACACCAGCGGACCTCCTGGTCCGAGGCGTAGTCCTTCGGCTGCAGCTTGACCGGCGCCGTGGTGGCGGTCATGCGGCACCTCCCTTCCCGTTGCCCCGTGTGCGCTCGCGAATGGCGTCGAGCACGGTGGACACCTTGAACGGCTTCCCGTTGACCTGGCTGAACCGTTCCGCGGGCAGCAGGTAAGCTGCGCGCAGGAGCGTCACGAGCTGGCCGTTGTTCATTTCCGGCACCAGGATCCGGTCGAACCCCTTGAGGAGCTCGCCGAGGTTCCGCGGGAACGGCGCGATGTACCGCAGGTGGATGTGGGACACCCGGCGCCCTTCCGCGCGCGCCCGCTGCACCGCCATGTGGATCGGCCCGAACGTCGAGCCCCACCCCACGACCGCCAGTTCGCCGCGGGACTCGCCCTGCGACACCGCCTGCTCCGGAATGTCCGCTGCGATCCCGGCAATCTTGCCCGCGCGGGTCTCGGTCATCAGCGCGTGGTTGTCGGGGTCGTAGGAGATGTTGCCGGTCCCGTCCTTCCGCTCGATCCCGCCGATCCGGTGTTCCAGCCCCGGCGTGCCCGGCGCCACCCAGGGCCGCGCCAGGGTCTTCGGATCCCGGAGGTACGGCTGGAAACCGGTGGGGTCGGTGCGGAACTTGACCGGGAACGTCGGCAGCGTGGCGACATCCGGAATGCGCCACGGCTCGGCGGCGTTGGCCAGGTACCCGTCGGTCAGCAGGAACACCGGCGTCATGTACTTGGTGGCGAGCCGCACCGCCTCGATGGCCACCTCGAAGCAATCCGCCGGGGTGGCCGCCGCGAGCACCGGGAGCGGCGAATCGCCGTTGCGGCCCAGCACCGCCTGGAAGAGATCGGACTGTTCGGTCTTGGTTGGGAGCCCGGTGGAGGGCCCCGCGCGCTGCGAGTCGATGACGATGAGCGGCAGTTCGGTGGCGATGGCGAGGCCCAGGGCCTCGGTCTTGAGCGCGATGCCCGGCCCCGAGGAGGAGGTGACGCCCAGCGAGCCGGCGTAGGAGGCCCCGATGGCGGCGCAGACCGCTGCGATCTCGTCTTCGGCCTGGAAGGTCACCACGCCATAGGACCGGAGCGTCGTGAGGACCTGCAACACCGGGGACGCCGGCGTGATGGGATACCCGGCAAACACCATCCGTTCGATGCCCGCCGCCTTGAGGCCGGCCACCAGCCCCCACGCCACCGCCTCCGTCCCGCTGATGGTGCGGTAGGTGCCGGGTTCCGCCGGGGCCGGCCCGATCGTGACCGGCCGCAGGTAGCCCGGCATCTCGGCGGTCTCTCCAAAAGCGTGGCCTGCGTTGAGCACCGCCACGTTGGCGGCGGCGATGGCGGGCTCGCCCTTGAACTTCTTCTCGAGCCAGTCGATGGTCGCCTGCCGTTCCCGGCCATACATCCAGAGCACGAGGCCGAGCGCCCACATGTTGCGCGACCTCGCGGTCTGCTTCGACGTCAGCCCCAGTCCCTCCACCGCCGCCTCGGTCAGCTTCCCGATGTCGAGCGGCAGCAGCTGGAACTCCGAAAGACTGCCGTCCTCGAGCGGGTTCTTGGCGTAGCCCGCCTTGAGGAGGTTTCGCTCGGTGAAGGCGCCCGTGTCGACCACCAGGGTGCCACCCGGCCGCAGGTCCCTGATGTTCGTGGTGAGCGCGGCGGGGTTCATGGCCACCAGCATGTCGAGATCGTCGCCGGCGGTGGCCACCTCGGCCGAACCGAAGTGAATCTGGAAGGCGGACACCCCGAACGTGGTGCCGACCGGGGCCCGGATCTCGGCGGGGAAGTCCGGGAAGGTGGCGAGGTCGCTGCCGGCCAGCGCCGTTTCCATGGTGAACCGGGAGCCGGTGATCTGCATGCCGTCACCGGAATCGCCTGCAAAACGGACGACGGCCCGCTCGCGCACCTCGGGGGTACCTGTCGCGGAAGCCGTGCCGGGAACGCTGGTCGTGGAGGACATCGGACCCACCTTGCGTGTGGGAAACCTGCGCGTCCGAATTGTATCCACGGAGTGCCGTGCGGCGCCAGTTTGCCGCTTCCATTGGAGGACGGTTCTGGCGATTATTCCGCGTGCTCAGACTCGGTATTATCGGCCTTCCCAACGTCGGCAAGTCGACGCTATTCAACGCCCTGACGTCGGCGGGGGCGTTGGTGGCCAACTACCCCTTTGCCACGATCGAGCCCAACACCGGCGTCGTCCAGGTGCCGGACCCGAGGCTCGACGCCATCGCGGCGTTCGTCCGCCCGGAACGGGTGCTCCCCGCCACCGTCGAGTTTCTGGACATCGCGGGGCTCGTCAAGGGTGCCAGCCAGGGCGAGGGACTCGGCAACCAGTTCCTCGCCAACATCCGCGAAGTCGATGCCGTGGTGCACGTCGTCCGTTGCTTCGACAACGACGACATCCAGCACGTGATGGGCAGCGTGGACCCGGTCCGCGACCGCGAGATCATCAACATCGAGCTCGGGCTCGCCGACCTCGCGTCGGTGGAAAAGCGGCTGGACAAGGCGGTGCGCACCGCCAAGTCGGGCGATGCGCAGGCCAAGGTCGAGGCCCGGCTCCTCGAGGCGTTGCGGAGCGCGCTGGCGGCCGGGCTGCCGGCCCGGTCGGTGGTCCCCGCGCCGGAGGAAGCGGCCGTATACCGCGGGTTCAACCTCCTGACCGCCAAGCCGGTGCTGTACGCCGCCAACGTCGGCGAGAGTGAAATCACCACCGGGAACGCGCACGTGGCGGCGCTGCAGGCTGCGCTGGACAAGGACCAGGAGCCGGCGGAGATCGTCACCTTTTCGGCCCAGGTCGAGGCCGAGCTGGCGGAACTCGCGCCAGAAGACCGCGCCGAATTCCTCGAGTCGCTGGGGCTCACCGAATCGGGGCTCGACCGGCTGGCCCACGCCGCCTACCACCTGCTCGGACTGCAGAGCTACTTCACCGCCGGTGAGAAGGAAGTCCGCGCCTGGACCATCCACAAGGGCGATCGCGCCCCCCAGGCGGCCGGCGTCATCCACTCCGATTTCGAGCACGGGTTCATCCGGGCGGAAACGGTGGCGTACGCCGAGTTCGTGCGGGTCGGGGGATGGAAGCCGGCCCGCGAACAGGGCCTGGCCCGGGCCGAGGGCAAGGAATACGTCGTGCAGGACGGCGACGTCATGTTGTTCCGATTCAACGTCTAGGAGAGCGCATACATGGCTAATCCCTTCGGTGCCGCCCAGGGGCGCACCAGCTTCGTCTCGGATGTCGAGAGCGCGCGCGTCGCCGCGTTCCTCCGGGGTGTCTATTGGTGGATGTTCGGCGGGCTCGGCGTCACCGCCCTGGTGGCGGTCGTGGTGGCGAGCTCGCCGGCGGCGGTGGCCACGCTGGTCCGCACGCCGCTCTTGTTCTTCGGCATCATCATCGCCGAGCTGATCCTGGTCGGATACATGTCGGTGCGGGTGGCCAAGATGTCTCCCTCCACCGCCGGCACGCTGTTCCTGGCCTACTCGGCACTCAACGGCGTCACCTTTTCCCTGATCCTGCTGGCCTACACCGGCGCCTCGGTGGCCAACGCCTTCTTCGTCACGGCGGGCATGTTCGGCGCCCTTGCCGTGTACGGCAGCGTCACCAAGCGCGACCTGAGCGGCATGGGTCGGTTCATGTTCATGGGGCTGGTGGGGCTGGTCATCGCGAGCGTGGTGAGCATCTTCTGGCGGAACGACGCGATGCAGTTCGTGATGGGCGTGGTGGGGGTGCTGGTCTTCTCGGGGCTCACCGCCTACGACACCCAGCGGCTTCGGGCCATGGCGCTGCAACTGCAGGGTGAGCAGACCGGCTCCTACGCGGTGGTCGGCGCCCTGAGCCTCTACCTGAACTTCGTCAACCTCTTCCTGTCGTTGCTGCGCCTCTTCGGGCGCCGCGACTAGGTCGTCCTACCGGGCGGGCGCGGCGGCCAGCAGGGTGCCGCGCCAGCTCTCGCTCAACGCCGGGCACGCCGCCAGCCGGGCGCTCTCCTCCCGCCGGTGGGCCCGCTCCGTCATCACCTCCGTCGCCACCCGCACCGGCCACTGCGGAAAGGGCCGGTCTACGAGCGTGACCGGCATTCCCGCCTCGACCCACCCTTCCGTCAGGACCCTGAGGTACCAGCCGTACCGATGGTGCTCATGGACCAGCTTGACCATGTCCTTCCGATGAAACCGGCGGTTGAGCGTGGCGCAGGGCTGCCGTGGCTGCGACACCTCGACCCGTGCCTGGCCGATGGCGAACCGGTCGCCGATACAGACGTTCCGCTCGTCCGCGCCCTCGATGGTCAGGTTGTCGCCAAACCACCCCGGCCCCACGTCGGCTCGCCCCAGCAGCTCCCGCCACGCCGGATAGTGGCCGAATCCGTACGCCAGGATCGCCTTGTCCACGCCGCCGTGCACGGTCCGGTCGGCCTGCATGTCGCCCGCCACCCCCTGACGGCCGGCCCAGACGGCGCCGGCCACCGGCTGCTTGGCGATGGCGCTGGTCCAGGGCCGGTCGAGCGAGTCTTCGGCGCCCTCTGTGCCGTAGGCCCGTGGGATGCCCACCTGAATGGATCGGAGGATCATGCCGGAAGATAGCGACCTTTGACTCAAGTCCGCATCCCGGCTATACTTCGCGGCTCACAAATCTCCTCCTCGGCCTCACACCAGGGCTGGGGCAACTGTCCAAAGGAAGGTGTCATGACCCGTCAGTACGAAGCGGTCTATATCTTCGATTCTGCCCTCGAAGAGGCCGCAATCACCGAGCGCCTTGAGCGCTTCCACGCGCTGCTCGCCCGCCCTGAGGCCGAAGCGCCGCAGGTGTCCCACTGGGGCAAGCGGACGCTGGCCTACCCGATCAACCGCCACGAAACCGGCTACTACGTCATCGCCAAGCTCGAGACCTCGCCCGAGGCGCTCCCGGAATTTGAGCGCGCCGTGAAGCTCGAGGCAGGCGTGCTCCGGTTCCTGATCGTGGTCAGCGAAGGCGCCCAGCCGGTCCCCGCCACCGCCGACAAGGGCGATGGGGAGGACGACGAATGAGGCGCCCACAGAAGACCTGCTCGATCTGCGAATCGGGCGTGCGCGTGGTCGATTTCAAGGATGAGCGGACCCTGTCGCGGTTCCTCTCGGAGCGCGGCAAGATCCTGCCCAGCCGGCTTTCGGGCACCTGCGCCCGGCACCAGCGTCAGCTCAGCACCGCCATCAAGCGGGCGCGGGTGCTGGCGCTCCTGCCGTACCTGAAGGGCCACGGCGGCTGAGCGTGGCACAGGGGCGGCCCCCGGGGGGACAGGTGCTGTCCCTCAGGGCCCGCCTCGCGGTCGTGGGCTACGTGGCGATCACCTGGCCGATCATGACCGCATTTCTCTTCGGACCGCTCGCCCTGCTGATTGCGGGCAGCCGGCCGCAGGGACGGCGGGCCTGGTTCTGGTTGGGCGCACTCACGCTGTGGCTGGCCTTCTGGGCGGCCCAGCCGGGCACCATGCTGGAGGAGTTGGTCCGGGCGGCGGCGGTGCTCTCGGCGGGAGTCGGGGTGCTGATCCTGCTGCTCACGCCGGGATCGGTGTCGGCCCGGGCGCTCAGGGCCACGGCCGGCGTCGTGCTGGGCACGGCGGGCCTTGCCGCCATCGTGGGCATCCGGTGGCGCGACGTGGAGCTGGCCGTGGTGCAGCAGGGGGCGGCCGCCCAGCGCCTCGCGATGGAGCTGATGAATCGCGGGAAGACCGCCCCGGCGCCGGAAACCGTCGCCGCGCTCCAGGCCCTCGGCGAGGGGATGCGCCCGATGGCGCCGTTCTTCCCCGGTGTGGTGGCCCTGCTGATCTTTGCGGGGCTCTGCCTCGCCGCCATGGTCGCCCCGCGGATTACCGGGCTGGCCGTGATGCCGCTGCCGGGGCGCTTCGAGGAATTCCGGTTCAGCGACCAGCTGGTTTGGTCGGTCATTCTGGGCCTCGTGGGGCAGTTGTTCTTCGGGACCACCCCCGCGGCGGGCCCGGCCGCCAGCCTGCTGACGTTCGGTGTGGGGCTCTACATCCTCCGCGGTTCGGCGGTGCTGGCCGCGGCGCTTCAGTCGGCGCCCCGGGTGTTCATCGTGCTGCTGATGGTGGGTGCGCTGTTTCTCTTGCCGTTCGCCGTGGGAGGGCTCGCCCTCCTCGGCCTGGCTGATATCTGGCTCGACTTCCGGCGGCGCCTCGCGCCGCCGCCTTCCGGAGGGTAGGACCGATGATGGAAGTGATCCTGCGTGACGACATCAAGTCGCTCGGCAAGGCCGGCGAGCTGGTCCGGGTCAAGCCGGGCTACGCGCGCAATTACCTGCTGCCGCAGGGCCTCGCCTACGAGGCCACCGAGGGCAACAAGAAGCGCATCGTGGCCGAGACCAAGGCGCGCGCCGTCCGCCTCGCCGCCGAGAAGGACGCCGCCGTGGCGGCCGCCGCCGGCCTGTCCGCCGTCGCCCTCACCTTCGTGAAGAAGGCCGGGGAGGAGGGCAAGCTGTTCGGGTCCATCACGACCCAGGACATCGCCGAGGCGCTGGCGGCCCAGGGGCACACGGTGGACAAGCGCCGCGTGGAGCTGGGGCACCCGATCAAGACGCTGGGCGAGCACACCGTCATCGTCCGCCTCCATCCCGAGGTGCACGCCGACGTTCGCGTCACGGTCGCCGCGGAGTAGGGGCCGCCCCGCGATGGGCGTCGGCATTGCCTACATGGACGGGCCGCGGCTCGCCCGTTCCCTCTTCGCCGCCTCGGACTGGGTGGCCGCCGGCCGCGAGGAGATCAATCGCATCAACGTGTTCCCCGTCCCCGACGGGGACACGGGCACCAATTTCAGCCTGACCCTCCGCTCCGTCGCCGACGCCCTCCGGGCGCTCGGCGACGCGCCGCTTCCGGTCACCGCCACCACCATGGCCCGGGCGGCCGTGCTCGGCGCCCGCGGCAACTCCGGCATGATGCTGGCCCATTTCCTGATGGGCGTGGCGGAATCGCTGGGCGACAAGGAGTCCGCGACGCCGGCCCAGCTGGCGGCCGCCCTCACCGCCGGGGCCGACCGGCTCTACGGCGCCCTCGACGACCCGCGCGAAGGCACCATCCTCACGGTCGCCCGCGAGGCGGCCGCCGCCGCGGAACGCGCCGCGGCCAGCTCGCCGGACATCGCCGAGTTCATGCGCCGGATGTACGCGGAGGGGGAGGCCGCCCTGGCGCGCACCCCCGAGCTGATGGCGGTCCTCAAGGAGGCCGGCGTCGTGGACGCCGGCGGCATGGGCTTCATGCGGATGATCGAGGGGGTGGTCCGGTTCATCGACGGCGACCCGATCCTCGCCGCCGACCCGGGGTACACCGGGGAGTACATGATCCCCGCCGCCGAGATGCAGGTCGAGGCGGACCAGGACTACCAGTACTGCACCGAGGTGGTGGTCCGCGGCGAGCAGCTGCCGCCGGCGAACGAGGTCCGCGCGGCGCTCCGGGCGTTCGGCGGGTCGCTGGTGGTGGCCGTGATGAGCGACATCCTCCACGCGCATGTGCATACGAACACCCCGGATGCCGTCTTTACTTGTGCGTCCCGGTGGGGGACGCTGGAGAAGACCAAGGCCGAGGACATGCGGGCCCAGCACCGGGGCCTGAAGCACGGAGTCCAGAAGCAGGTTGGCGTCGTCACCGACAGCGCGTCCGACCTTCCCGACGCGGTCCTCGACCGGCACGGGATCTCCCTCGTTCCACTCCAGGTCATCTTCGGCAACGAGACCCTGCGGGACCGGGTGGAGCTGAAGCCCGAAGAGTTCTATCGGCGGATGCGGTCCTCCGCGCAGCTCCCCTCCACCTCGCAGCCGACCGTGGCGGACTTCGTCCGGGTGTTCCGGGAGGCCCGGCACGAGGCGGAACATGTGATCGCCGTCCTGGTGTCGTCGGGCCTTTCCGGCACCTTTCAATCAGGCGCCGCGGCCATCAAGGCGGGTGGGCTCACCAACGTCCGGCTGGTGGACAGCAAGTCGGCCTCGCTCGGCGGCGGCATGCTGGCCCTGCGGGCGGCGGAGCTGGCGGAGCAGGATTGGCCGGCCGAGGCGATCGCCAGGGAGCTCGAGAGGGTGCGCGACCAGTCCGGTGTGTTCCTGACGGTCGACAAGTTCGACAACCTGCTCCGCAGCGGGCGGGTGACCCGGGGCAAGGCCTGGATCGGCGGGCTGCTGGACGTGAAGCCGATCCTGTCGCTCGACGCCGCGGGACGGGTGGTGCCGGTGGACCGGGCGCGCGGCAAGGAGCAGCTGATTGGCAAGGTCCTGGCGCTGCTCGACGCCAAGCTGCAGCCCCGGCCTCAGCAGGTGCGGTTCGGCGTGGTGCACGCGGAGGCGCCGGAAGTGGCGGAACGGGTGCGGAATGCCCTGGTGGCCGCGTACCGCCCGCGGGACTGCTTCGTGTCGTTGGCCACGGGGGTGCTGGGCACCCACGTCGGGGAGGGCGCCTGGGCCATCTTCTACCAGGTGGAGGACGGCACGCCCCCCGCGCCGCCCAACCCCCGGAGCCCGGAGTGACCCGGGGACCATCGCTTCCCCCGTCGCTCCGGACCGCCATCCAGGCGGCCGACGACCTGAAGGCGCGCGAATTAGTCGTACTCGACTTGCGGGGCCTGAATGATGCAGCGGATTTCTTCGTGGTGGGGTCGGGAACGTCGGATGCGCATGTCCGCGGCATCGCGCACGCGGTCCTCGACGCGCTGGCCCGGCAGGGACAGCACCCGCACCACGTCGAGGGGCTGCCCTCCGGGCGATGGGTCCTGCTCGACTTCGTGGATTTCGTGGTGCACCTCTTCCACCCGGAGGCGCGGGCGTTCTACCAGCTCGAGCGGCTCTGGGACGATGCCCCGGCGCTCACCCCGCACCCGTAACCTGCTCCGGACCCTCATGACCCTGCGGTCCCTCTGCCTGCTTGCCCTCGTCTCGGCCGTGCCCACGGCCGCGTCGGCGCAGTATTTCGGCCAGAACCGGGTCATGTACACTACGTTCGACTTCGAGATCATCCACACCAAGCACTTCGACATCTACTTCTACCCGCGCGAGCGGGAGGCGTCGCTCGATGCGGCCCGGATGGCCGAGCGCTCGTACGGCCGGTTGTCCACGCTGCTGAACCACCAGTTCATCGAGCGGAAGCCGATCATCCTGTACGCCTCGCACTCCGACTTCCAGCAGACCAACGCGCTGGGCGGCGACATCAGCGAGGCGACGGGCGGTGTCACCGACTTCATGAAGCACCGCGCCATCATGCCGTTCACCGGGGCGTACAAGGACTTCGACCACGTCCTGATGCACGAAATGGTGCACCAGTTCCAGTATGACACCTGGTCGCACGGCAAGGCGGGCTCCGGCGTCGCCACCATCATCCAGGTGAACCCGCCGCTCTGGTTCGCCGAGGGCATGGCGGAGTACCTGTCGCTCGGGGAAATCACGCCCGAGACGGCCATGTGGCTGCGCGACGCCGTCCTGCAGGGGAAGCTGCCCACCATCCAGCAGCTCACCTACGACCCCTACATCTTCCCCTATCGCTTCGGGCATGCGCTGTGGGCCTATATCGGCATGCGCTGGGGCGACGAGGCAGTCGGCGCCATCCTGTCCGCCACCCTCGGGGGCGGGGGCGTCGAGGGCGCCTTCCAGCGGGTGCTCGGCATCACCCTGGCGCAGCTCTCCGTCCAATGGCGCGACTGGGTCCAGACGACCTACCTCCCCGACGTGGCGGCCCGGCAGCTGGCGTCGGCGGTCGGCAAGCCGCTCCTGACCAAGGACGTCTCCGGCGGCACGCTGCACGTGGCGCCGGCGCTCTCGCCGGACGGCAAGCACATCGCCTACCTGAGCGAGCGGAACTTCTTCTTCATCGACTTTTACCTGGCCGATGGTGAGACCGGCAAGGTCATCAAGCGGCTCGCCAAGTCGGTGTTCGACGCGAACTACGAGACCTTCCGCTACCTGAGCTCGAGCGCGTCGTGGTCGCCGGACAGCAAGTACCTGGTGTTCGCCGCCAAGGCCAAGGATTACGACAACATCGTGGTGTTCGACCCGCGGCGGAGCAAGGCCGTGCGGCGCATTCACGTGAACCTGAACGGCATCACGTCGCCGGTGTTCAGCCCCGACGGCAAGCAGCTGGCGTTCAGCGGGCAGAACGGCGGCATTTCGGACCTGTTCGTGGTCAACGTCGACGGGTCGGGCCTCCGGCAGCTCACCAACGACAAGTACGCCCAGCTGATGCCCGCATGGTCGCCGGACGGGCACACAATCGCCTACGTGACCGACGAGGGGCCGGAAACGAACTTCACCGACCTGGCGTTCGGCAACCTGCGCGTGGCGCTGTTCGACGTCGACGTCGGGAAGCGGGAACTCCTGCCCCACATGGAATCGGGGCGGAACATCAGCCCGCAGTGGGCCCCCGACGGCAAGTCCTTCGCCTTCGTGTCCGACCGGACCGGCATCGCCAACATCTACCTGTACGAGCTGGGCGGTGACATCTACCAGATCACCAACCTGTTCACCGGCGCCCAGTCCGCCACGCCGCTCTCCCCTGCCCTGAGCTGGGCGCGTGACGCCGACCGCCTCGCGTTCGTGTACTTCGAGAACCAGAACAACGACGTCTACACCATCCAGAACCCGCGCGCGCTGATGCGCGAGCCCTGGCAGCCCCCCGACTCGGCGGCGGATGCGGCCCTGCTGGCGGCCAGTGCAGAGGCTGCCGCCGCACCGCCCGGTGATGTCCGACCGACCCCGCAGGCCCCGGCCGCCGTGGCGGCCGCGCCGCCGCCGGCGCCCCGGCCCGATTCCGCTGCGGCCAATCCGGTGCCCGGTGTGCCGCAGGTGAAGGAGGGCGGCTCGATCTACCGCACGCCGACCGGCTTCCGTGCCGCGGCGCAAGCTCCGGTGGTGACCGACACCGCCGGCCGCCGCCTGGGCGAGGTGACGGTGGTCGGCCTGCTCGATTCGGCGTCGCTCTTCCTGCCGGACACGAACAGCTTCACCATCGGGCCGTACAAGCGGAAGTTCACGCCCGAAACGACGGCCCGCCCCTCCGTGGGCTATACCCGAGACAACTTCGGGAACGGGATCTACGGCGGCGGCGCCATCCAGTTCGGCGACATGCTCGGCGACGAGCAGCTGATCTTCGCGGGATACATCAACGGGTCACTGAACCAGGGCGACTTCCTCGCGGCCTACGCCAACCTGGGGCACCGGATCAACTGGGCCTTCGGGTTCCAGCAGACACCGACCTACTTCGTGCTTCAGCCGGTCGTGATCGCCGGGTCGCCCACGCCCGCCGAGAATCGGTATGTGACCAGCACGCGGCTGATCACCGCACGCAACATTTTCGGGCGCGCCTATTACAACATCAACCGCTTCCAGCGCCTGGAAATGGGATTGTCCCTCGGGCAGTGGGACGACGCCATCCTGAGCTACGTGGAGACCTACGACCGCGTGACTGGCCAGCCGACGGCCGACCCGTTCTCCGAGACGTTCTACTCCGACGGCCAGCGCGCCATGACCCCCTCCGTGGCCCTGGTGTACGACGCCACCTTCATGGGATGGATCGGCCCGCTGTTCGGCACCCGCTACCGGCTGGAAATCGCGCAGACGATGGGCGACTGGAACGTCTCGCAACTGCTGGCCGACTACCGGAAGTACATCCCCCTCAAGGGGCCCATCATCCTCGCCGCGCGGGCGCTCTACGCGGGCCGGCGGGGCCCCGACGCCGGGCAGGTCACGTACTTCCTGGGCAGCACCGACCTGGTGCGCGGCCGGACCTCCGGCTCCTATTACAAGTACGAGTGCACCACCACCAGCGGCGGCATCAACTCCATCACCGGCTGCCGCGCGCTGGACCAGATGGTCGGCACCGAGATCGCGGTCGGCAACCTCGAGCTTCGCTTCCCCGTGGTGAATTCCTACCTCGGCATCGGCCCGCAGGGGCTGCCGTACGTGGACGGCGTCGCGTGGATCGACTACGGCGTGGCGTGGAACAGCTACAACACGGTCGCGTTCAAGGTGGACCCCAACGCTTCCCCGGCCAAGCAGCTGGAAACGCGGGTCCCAGTCACGACCATTGGATTCGGGCTCCGGATGAACCTCTTCGGCTACCTCATCCTGCGCGGCGACTTCTCGTACCCGCAGGGCCGCGGCATTCCGCCGTACTGGACCATCAGCATCGGGCCGCCGTTCTGATTCCCGCCTGACCCGGGGCTCCTCACGCTCTGGCCCCTGCCCCGCCAAACGCCTATTTTTCGCCGGTGCTCCCCCGATATCTGAACGGCCTGGCCGCGCTTGCGGCCGGCCTCATGGCCTGTCAAGGAACCTCCGGCCCAGGCGCCGGTGCGCTTCCGCCCGCTTCCCAGGCCGTGCCCAGCACCAGCCTCCTCCGCCTGCCCCGCGCCGGTGGCGCGCCGAAGCTCTACGCCGGAGCCGACCTGGAGGACCTCGGCTGGAGAGCCCGCGCGCGGACTCCGGCCATGCAGATGGTCGTGGGGTTCGACCTCGACCAGGGACTCGCGTATGCGGTGGATTCTGCCGGTGGCCTCCAGGCGCTGGACGTCACCACCGGCACCGCACGGGTGCTGGCTCCCGGGGTGCAGGGCGTGGTGCTCGGCCCGGAAGGAACGCTCTGGGTAGTGGACGACAAGGAAGGGGTGGTGCGCATCCGCCACCGCTTCGCGGAGCGGCTCGCCGCCACGCTTCCCAGCCGGCCGATTGCACTCTACGGCACCGGCGACCGTCAGCTGCTCGCCATCGAGCCCGGCGACACCGCGCGCGCCGTCCTGCTGGCCGGCGCCCAGCCGGGCATCACCGCCGACCTGCCCACCGCCGTCACCGCCGCCTCGCCCTGGGGCGACTTGCTGGCAGTCGCGGCGCCGACCGGTGTTTACCTTTGGGCTCCGCGCGGCGCGGCGCCGATGCGCCGGGTGCGCGTGAGCGGGACGCCCCGCGCGGTCCGGTTCTCCGCCTCCGGCCACCGGATCTACGTCGGGCGCGAATCCGAGGACCTCGCCGTCATCGAGCGCTACGGCGGCGAGCGACTGGACGACATTTCCATTCCGGGCGCCGCAGCCGGGCTCCGGGTGGCCCCGTACGGCGGGTGGCTCCTGGCCCGCCCCGCCGAGGGGGACACGCTCTGGATCGTGAACCTGGCCACCGGCAAGTACGCCGGCGCCGTGATCGCCCCATGGGGACCGGACCTGCCCACCGTCCTCGGCGATGCGACGCTCCTCGTCCGGCGCGGACGCGATGTGGTGGCGCTCGCCCTTGGCGAGGCCGGGTTTCCCGAGACGGGACGGCTGAAGGGGGCCGCCGGCGACCTCTTCCTCCCGATGCCCTGGCTCCCGGCGGGCAACCGACCCGAGCCAGTCGTGGCGCAGGTCGACACCGCGAGAGGCGCACCGGCGGACAGCGCTGAGGCGCTCGCTGCGCCGGTGGTGAGTGGTGCCGCGATGTACCTGCAGGTGAGCCGGTCGCAGAACCCGGCGTGGGCCCAGGCGCTGGCCGAAGAGATCCGGGGCGAGGGCTATCCGGCCCTGGTGCTCGATCCGGCACCCGGCGAGGAAGCGTACCGTGTGGTGGTGGGTCCCTACCCCTCTCGCGAGGCAGCCGAGTCGGCTGGTCGCCAGCTGGGCCGTCCGTCCTTCATCTACCAACCCTAGCCGGACCAGGAACTCCCCCCATGAAGCTCTCCAAGCTCGAGCTGTCCGGCTTCAAGTCGTTCGCGGACACCGTGACCCTCACCTTCGAAGAAGGCGTGACGGCCATCGTGGGCCCGAACGGGTGCGGAAAGTCGAACGTGAGCGACGCCGTGCGGTGGGTGCTCGGGGAGCAGTCGGCCCGGCTCCTCCGCGGCGGCAAGATGGAGGACGTGATCTTCCAGGGGGCGGCGGGGCGCCGGCCGGTCAATGTGACGGAGGTTTCCCTCTACCTCGACAACTCCGACGGCACGTTGCCGATCGCCTTCCAGGAAGTGCAGATCACCCGCCGGCTCTCCCGCTCCGGCCACAGCGAGTACCTGCTGAACCGCGCCCCGGTCCGGCTGCGCGACATCCAGGACCTGCTCCGCGGTACCGGCCTCGGCGGCGACGCGGGGGTGGTGATCGAGGCGAAGATGATCGACCTCCTCCTCTCGGACCGGGCCGACGAGCGCCGGTCGCTCTTCGAGGAAGCGGCGGGCATCGGGCTCTACCGCGACCGGAAGCACAGCACCGAACGGCGCCTGGAGGAAACGGCGCTCGACCTGCAGCGGGTGGAAGACCTCGTGGCCGAGGTTCAGTCGCAACTGCGGAGCCTGGCCCGCCAGCGGGGGCGCGCGGAGCGGCACGTGAAGCTCATGGAGGAGAAGTTCGCGGTGCAGCTCACCCTGGCGCGAAAGCACCTCGACCGGCTCAGCACCGAGGTGCAGGACAAGGAGGCCCGCTACGCCGAGCTGGCGGAGGCCCTGCCCCAGCGCCGGACGGCGCTGGCCACGGTCGAGCTCGAGCGCGAGGAGGCTGCCCGCCACCGGGCCGCGGCCGAAGCGGCGCGCACCGATATTGCCCGCCGGCTCGGCGAGGTGCGGGTGAGCCTGGGCCGCCTGGAGGGCGACCTCAATCTCGCCACCGAGCGCCTGGCCAATGCCGGCAGCCGGCGGGTCCGGGCGCTCGAGGAACGGGGCCTCATGGAGCAACGCGCCCAGCAGGCGCTCCGTGAGCGGGACATCGCCCTGCAGGAGCGCGACGCCGCGCAGGCGGACTACGACCGGATCCAGGGCGAGCTGCAGGGACGCGCCAGCGTCGAGGACGCCGTGCGCAACCGGCTCGCCGAGCAGCGAGGCCAGGTGCGCCAAATGGAGGAGTCGCTGCAGCGCCAGGCAGAAACCCTCCGCTCGCTTGAGGGCGAACGGGCCGCGCTGGAGACCGACCTGGCGGCACTTCGCGACCGGGCCGTCCAGGCGGCCGCCCTGCGAGACGGGCTCCGCCAGGAGCTCGACGCGGCCACCCGCCGCCGGGACGCGTTGGCGTCCGAGGCTGCGCGCCTGGTCGACGCCAACCGCGAGGCCGCCGCCGACGCCGAGCGCGCGCGCCACCTGCTGGCCGAGACCCGCGAGCACGAGGCATTGGCTCGCGCCGACCGGAGGCGGGCGGAGGAAGCCGTGGCCCAGCTCTCGGCCCGGCACGAGGCCCTCGCCGAACTGGAGCGCGACCGCGTAGGGCTGGCCCCCGGCGCCGCCGCCCTCCTGTCCGCGCGTGACCGTTTCGGCGACGCGGTGCTCGGACCGCTCAGCGACTTCCTGCGCACAGGCGCGGAGGACGCCGAACTCGCCGAGAAGCTCCTCGGAGAATGGGTGCACGCCGTCCTGGTCCGCGACGACGCCGCGGTGCGCGCCATCCAGCAGTGGCATGCCGAGGCCGAACCCGGCGCCATTGTACTGCTCTCGGCCGAGCGCGGCCCCGCCCGTGACGGCGGCGCTCACCCCCTGGAGCATGCGCTTCGGGTGGAGAACTCCGCCGCCGCCCGGTGGGTGCGCGCCCTCCTGGGCGGTTCGGAGGTGCTCGATCCGTCGGGCCGCGCGCTCCGCCGGAGCAACGGCGCGGTGCTGCTCTCCGGCGTCGGCACCCCCTCGGGCCCGCTCCGGCGGCGGGCCGAACTCGAGTCGCTGGGCGAGGACCTCGCCACGGCGCGCGCCACGCTCGCCGCCGCGGCCGCCGCGGTCGACACGACCGTGGCCCGGCTCGGCGAGCTCGAACGCGGGCTCGCCGCCGCCACCGAGCGGGCCGACCGCGCGCGCGAGGCCGAACGCACCGGCGTCGCCGCGCGCGACGACGCCGAACGGCTCGTGTCAACGCGCAGTCGCGAGCTGCAGGAGTCCGACACCCAGGTGGCGCGCGTCACCGAGCGGCTGTCGGCCTCCGAGTCCCGGCTCCGCGAGGTCGACGGCGCCCTCACCGAGGGAGAACTCACCAAGGTGCGGGTCGACGAGGCGCTCGGCGTGGGCCGCCGGCTCCTCGCCGAACTGGAAACGGAGCAGGAGTCCGCCCGCGAGGCCCGGGTGCACTGGCAGGTGCAGCTCGCGCACGTCGAGGCGCGGCTCCTCGGCGCCGGCGAGCGGCTCACCCGCGCGGAACAGATCGGGCAGGAAGCGACGGGGTCCGCGGCCGCACTCGCCGGCGAGCTCACGCAGCTTGAGGGCGACACCGCCGAACTCGAGGCGCAGCGCGTCACCTGGATCGAGGAGCGCGCCGAGCGCCGGATTACCCTGCTCGAGCTCGAGGCCGCGGCGGCCGACGCCGAAGAGGCGCTCTCGCTCGCAGACGAGGCCCTCGGCGCCTCCGAGCGCCGCCTCCACGACGACCGCGAGGGACTCGGCCGTTCGACCGAGGAGCACCACCGGCTGCAACTGGATCTCTCGGAGGCGGGCGCCGAACGACGCCGGATCGTGGAGCGCGTGGAAACCGAGTGGAAACGCCCCATCGACCAGCTGTTCGACGGCGCCCCTTTCCTCGACCTCGACCTCGAGACCCTCGAGCTCGAGTCCGCCCGCGTCCTCGCGGCCCTGGAGAGCATCGGCGTCGTGAACCCGCTCGCGGTGGAGGAGTACGCCGAGGAGAGCAAGCGCCTGGAGTTCCTGTCCGCCCAGCGCGACGACCTCGTGGCCGCGCGGCAGTCGCTCCAGCAGGCCATCCGCGAAATCGACGGCACCGCCCAGGCCATGTTCCTCGAGACCTTCACGGCGGTGCGCGCCAACTTCCTGACCGTCTTCCAGACGCTCTTCGGCGGCGGCGAGTGCGACCTCCGGCTGTCGATCGAGGGCGATCCCCTCGAGAGCGAAATCGAGATCCACGCCGCGCCCCGCGGCAAGCGGACCCAGCGCATCCACCTGCTCTCCAGCGGCGAGCGGACGCTGGTGGCGGTGTCGCTGCTGTTCAGCATCTACCTGACCAAGCCCAGCCCCTTCTGCCTCATGGACGAGGTGGACGCGCCGCTCGACGACTCGAACGTCGGCCGGTTCACCCGGCTGCTCGATGAGTTCAAGCACAGCAGCCAGTTCCTGGTCATCACCCACAACCCGCGCACCATGCAGGCGGCGGACGCGGTCTACGGGGTCACGATGCAGGAGCCCGGGGTGTCCACCATCGTGGGCGTGCGGCTGGGCGAGCCGGTCCTCTGACGGGAGCGAATTCGGTTGGGCCGGGGTAGTATTCTGGTGGGAGGCAACGCATGCTCGTCGTAATGCGCCATGACGCCCGGGCGGAGGACATCCGGGCCGTCATCGAGGCCATCGAGAATATGGGGTTCCAGGCGCATCCGATGCCGGGCCGGCACCGGAGCACCGTGGGCGTGGTCGGCAACGACGGCCGCGTGGACGGGTCGCGCCTGCTCGGGCTGGATGGCGTGCAGGAAGTCATCCACGTCACCCAGCCCTACAAGCGGGTGTCGCGGGAGTGGCAGGCCGATTCCACCGTCATCCGCCTTCCTGGCGGGCTGACCATCGGCGGCGAGGACGTGCAGGTCATGGCCGGCCCCTGCTCCGTGGAGGGGGAGGCCCAGCTCCTCCAGGCCGCGCACGCAGTCAAGGACGCGGGCGCCACGATCCTGCGCGCCGGTGCCTTCAAGCCCCGCAGCTCCCCCTACTCGTTCCAGGGACTCGGCCGGAAGGGGCTGGAGCTCCTGGCCAAGGCCCGGCGGGAAACCGGCCTCCTGATCGTGACCGAGGCCGTGGACCCCGAGGGCGTCGACTACGTGGCCGAGGTGGCCGACATCATCCAGATCGGCGCCCGCAACATGCAGAACTATTCCCTGCTCCGCCGGGCCGGGAAGGCGGGCAAGCCGGTGCTCATCAAGCGGGGCATCGCCGCCACCATCCAGGAGCTGCTGCTCGCCGCCGAGTACGTCCTGGCGGAGGGGAACCCCGACGTGATCCTCTGTGAGCGCGGCATCCGCAGCTACGACACCCAGACCCGCAACCTGTTCGACGTGAGCGCCATCCCGATCGTGCACTCGCTGTCGCACTTGCCCATCGTGGCGGACCCGAGCCACGGCACCGGGCGCCGCGACATGGTGCCCTCCATGGCCCGCGCGGCCGTGGCCGCGGGCGCCGACGGCCTCCTGATCGAGGTGCACCCGAATCCCGACCAGGCGCTGTCCGACGGGGCCCAGAGCCTCCGGCCCGAGCAGTTCGACCGCACCATGACCGAGCTCCGGCTCATTGCCGAGGCCATCGGGCGCCGGATCGCCGAACCGGTCGGGGCGCGCACGTGATTCGACGGGCGCACGCCCTCGTCGCGCTGGTCCTGCCGCTCCTCGCCTCACCCCTCCGCGCCCAGACGACCTCCGCCGCCACGATCATCCAGCGCACCGCCGAAACCTATCGGCAGCTCACCTCGTTGACCGCGGCCTTCGAGCAGGTGGTGAGCAGCGAGATGATCGGAACGTACAAGAGCCGGGGCACCCTCGCGCAGGCGGGGGCGTCCCGGCTCTCGATGCGGTTTGCCGACCCGCCGGGGGAGGCCATCGTCATCGACGGCACCTCCATCTGGGTCTACACCCCCAGCACGGCGCCGGGACAGGTGCTGCGGATGCCGATCGCCCGCGCGTCAGGCTATGGGGTCAACCTGCTCGCGTGGCTGCTCGACCGCCCCGCCGAGCGCTACAAGGTGACGCTCGTCCGGCAGGACGAGGTCGGCGGCACGCCGGTCGATGTGCTCCAGATGACGCCGGTCGTCGAGGGCCTTCCCTTCACCTCCGCCACCCTCTGGCTGGCCCGGAGCGATGCCTTGCCCAGGCGGGTCGAGGTGACCGAACGGTCCGGGAACCACCGCACCCTGACGCTCTCACAGCTCCGCACCAACGCCCCCCTGCCGCCCGGCACCTTCGCCTTCACGACCCCGAAGGGCGTGAAGGTCATCGATCAGTAGCCGCACCCTCCAGTAGGCGACGCACCTCGGCCGCCGGCCCCTCCGCGAGTCCGGCCGTGCGCGCCAGCGCCAGCGCCTCGAGCCCCAGGGCCGCGTACACCAGCCGGTCGCCGGGGGCGAGGGCTGCCAGGTGGGCGGCCACGGTGCCCGCGTCGCCCCGACGGATGGCGCCGGTCAGCGCGGCGGCGGCCGGCATGCGGTCGAGGTTGTCCGCGGCACCGTGCAGGAGCGGCAGGTACAGCCGGGCGGCCGTATCCGGCGGAACGCCCGCCTGCTCCGCCAGCCGCACCGCCATGCCCATCAACGCCACAGTGTAATTGGCGACGAGCGTGGCCCCGGCGTGGTAGGCGGGCTTGGCTCGGGCGGGAATCCGCACCGGGGTCATCCCGAGCAGCGCGGCCAACCGGGTGCCCGCGGCCAGGGCGGGCTCGTCCCCCTCGATGCC
Source organism: uncultured Gemmatimonadaceae bacterium (assembly GCA_964571795.1). GTDB lineage: Bacteria > Gemmatimonadota > Gemmatimonadetes > Gemmatimonadales > GWC2-71-9 > SPDF01. The sequence goes on from CAZNDK010000012.1 coordinate 29,231, forward strand.
GGCAAAGGCCCCGCGGAGCCGCTCTCCCGCGGTCAGGGGATCGGCGACCGTCTGCAGCGGGTGGAACGAGCCGAGTGCCGCCCCGGTGGGTGCCAATGCGCCCAGGGCATCCCGACCCAGCAGGCCAGAGAGGTGAAGCACGGCCTGCTCCGGCCCGACGCCACCCTCGGCGCGGACCCGCTCCGCGACCACGCCAATCGCGGCGTCCGGGGTGGCGATGAGCGCGACGTCGGCGCCGCGACAGGCCGCGCCCCAGTCCCTGTCCCGGACCACCAGCGGAGCCGGCACCGGCTTCGGCGCGCGCCCCAGCAGGGTCACGGTGGACCCGGAACGCGAAAGGGCCAGGGCAATGCCCTGGCCCATCCGGCCGGCGCCGATGACGGCGACCCGGAGCGTCACCCGACTATTGCCTGGTTGGCGCTGGCTGACTGGCCGCCGCGAGGGAAAGCAGCGCTTGCGGCGTGGAGGCCTTGCCCAGGAGGCTCAGCGCGGTCTGGACCTGGGGATCGTCCGCCGCGCGCCGGCGGAACTCCGCGGTCCGCCCGAAGAGGTACCGCGAGACGATGTAGCCCAACTGCTCGTTGACCAGGGCCGTGGCGCCGTCGAAGGTGGCCTGGCTCAGCCCAGTGACTCCCTTGGCCTGGAGGCGCTTGTACACCTCCGCCCGCATGGCTGGCGTCACGGAGAAGTTGGGCGACTTGATGGTGCCCGCGTTCTTCAGCTCGAGCGCGTAGGTCGTCATGACATCCATGTAGGCCTGCGCATTGGTGCCGAGTGCCTTGCCGAACTCCCGCTCGGCGGTGGTGAGCGTGTCCTGCCGCACGATCACGTCCGGCACGATGCCGCCGCCGCCCAATACGATGCGTCCGTCGTCGGTCTTGAACTCGGGCAGCTTGACCGAGTCGCCCTTGGCGCGGAGCACGGAGTCGGGCACGATGCCGCCGTTCTCCGCCGCCAGCATCGCCTGGAGGATCTGGTCCCGCTCGTCCGAGGCGTCGCGCTGGATGGTGCGCCCGCTGGGCGTGTACCACCGCGCAGTCGTCATCTTGAGCGCGGTGTTCTGGTCGATTCGGAAGACCGACTGGACGAGCCCCTTGCCGAAGGTCGGGACGCCGACCACCAGGGCCCGGTCGTGATCCTGCAGCGCCCCCGCGATGATCTCGGCGGCGCTGGCGGAGAAGGCGTCGACCAGGACCACGATCGGCATGCCGGGCCAGGCCTGCGGCTTGGCGTCGGCGTATTGCTCCGAGGAGCCGGGCGCGCGGCCCCGGGTGGACACCACTTCCTGCCCCGGATCGAGGAACAGGTCGGACACATCGACCCCTTCGTCCAGCAGTCCGCCCGGATTGCCGCGCAGGTCGAGGATGAGCGAGGTGGCGCCGGCGGTGCGGAGGCTGTCGATGGCCGTCCGCATTTCCGCGGTCGAGGCCTGGCTCACGGTGGTGAGCGCGATGTAGCCGGTGTGCGGCGCCAGGAGAGTCGGCGAGGCCACCGACCGGTTGTGGATCTGGGCCCGGGTGAGCTTGAACTCGATCGGGGCGGGCACGCCGACCCGCCGGACGGTCAGCACCACCGCGCTGCCTGCCGGGCCGCGCAGGGTGTTCACGGCCTGGTCGGACTTCCACCCCTCGGTGGTCTTCCCGTCGATGGCGGTGATCTGGTCGCCGGTCTGGATGCCGGCGCGCTCGGCCGGGGTGTCAGGCAGGGGAGCCACCACCGTGATCCAGCCGTCGCGCACGTCGATCTGGATGCCGAGGCCGCCGTAGTTGCCGGTGGTGGTCTCGGTGAGCGCCTTGTAGTTGTCGCCCTGCAGGAGCACGGTGTAGGGATCGTGGAGCTCGTTCAGCATCCCGTCGGTCGCCTTCTGGTACAGGGCGGACTCGCCGACGCTGTCCACGTAATACGCCTGCACCCGCGCGAGCACGTCGTCGAACAGGCGGGCGCTCTTGTACACGCCGCCGTCGTTGTCCACGCCCCGCTGCAGCAGCCATCCGCCCGAGAAGAACGAAATGCAGGCCACCGCGAAAATCAGCCCCCACCGCTGCTTCATGACTGCCTCCAAAGGTCAGGCCGCCGATCCCGCACGGCGGTCCAGGCGGCCTCGAGCAACCGCTCGGCCGGCCAGGTCCCATCCAAGTGTACAATGCCCGGCCCCGTCACCGCCACATAGGCCCGGCAGATCCGTTCGTGAAACGCTCCCGATTCGCGGTCCAGCCGGTCCAGCGCCTTGCCGGCCGCTTCCTGCCGCCCCCGCCCGACCCCGGGCGGAAGGTCCAGCACAAGGGTGATGTCCGGCCGGAGCCCGCCAGTCGCAGCGTCGTTCCCCGCGGCCACCAGCCCCCGGTCGAGACCCCGGCCCACGACCTGGTACACCTCGGTGGACAGGGTGAAGCGGTCGGCCAGCACCACACGCCCCGCATCGAGCGCCGGGCGGATGACGTGGGCGGTGAGGTCGGCCCGCGCGGCCAGGAAGAGGAAGAGTTCCGCCACCGGGGCCACCGCGTGGTCGGCTTCGAGCAACGCCTGGCGGACCGATTCGGCCACCGAGGTGCCGCCGGGCTCGCGAACCGACACCGGTTCCTGGCCCGCCGCCGCCATCCTGGCCGCCAGGCCGCGGACCAGGGAGGACTTGCCGGAGCCTTCCGGCCCCTCGACGACGACGAACAGTCCCGGCGCGGGCATCAGAGGGTGATGATGCTGCTCGTGGCGCCCTGCTCCATCCCCTCGCTGATTTCCTGGTTCACCTTGGTCATCAGCTTCTCGAAGTTGGCGCGGGCCACGGCGTAGGCCTGGCCGGTGGCGCTCACCTCAAGTTCCCGCACGGCGGTTTCGTAGGCGGTGGTCGTCTCCGCGTCCGGCATCTGCCCGGCGGACATCATCTGGTCCACCTTGGTGGCAAGCTGCTGGATGGCGTCCAGCTTGGCCACCGTCGGGGCGTCCTCGCGGAGCGCCTGCTCCGTGCGGCGCAGGGTCTTGTACTCGTTCGACTGCCCGATCATGCGGCCGAGGTCTCGCGCCTTCTCCCAGATCACGACGTCTCACTCCTCCGCGCGAGCACAAAGCGCGCGCGGTCGTAGAGGTCTCGGTACACGACCGGTTCCGTCCATCCGGATTCGGCCGCGAGGCGGGCCACGGCGGCCGCCCGTTCACAGTCCACTTCGAGGGCGATCCATCCGCCCGGCTTCACTACATCCAATCCGTCCACCAGCAGGCGGCGGGTGGCGTCGAGCCCGTCGGCGCCGCTCTCGAGGGCCATCGCCGGCTCCCACGCCCGCACCGCCGGGTCGAGCGATTCGTATTCCGCCCGCGTCAGGTAAGGTGGATTGGCCACCAAGACGTCGAGCCGCTCGCCTGCGAGGGGGGCCGTCAAGTCGCCCAGGCGCCACTCTACAGCGAGCCCGGTGCGCGCGCCGTTCTCGCGCGCCTGCGCCAGCGCCGCCTCCGACGCGTCCACCGCAATCACTCTTGAGTAGCGGCCTTCCTGGGCCAGCGCCAGCGCGATGCAGCCGCTCCCGGTGCAAACGTCGGCCACGACACCGGTCGGCATTCGCTTCAGGACGAGTTCGACCAGCCCCTCGGTTTCGGGCCGGGGAATCAGCGCGCGTCGGTCGGCCGCCAGCGCGAGGCGCCGGAACCCCGCCGTCCCGACGACGTGCGCCAGCGGCTCCCCCGCCGACCGTCGCCCCACCAGGGCGACGAGGCGCGCCTCCTCGGACGACGGCAGCGCGCGGTCCAGCCGGAGCCTGGCCTGGCCCGGCTCGAGGCCCCACGCCGCCTCGGCGAGCCGCGCGGCCTCGCGTCGCGGTTCCGGCAGGCCCGCTGCGCGGAGCCGCTCCGCCGCCGCGTCGAGCGCGGACGCGAAGGTCGGCGGCGCCTCAGCCACCACTCGCCGCCTCCTCCTGCCTGCTGGCCACACGCAGTGCCTCGACGAGTTCCTCGATCCTCCCGTCCATGATGTCGGACAGGTTGTGGAATGACAGGTTGATCCGGTGGTCGGTCACCCGGCTCTGCGGGAAGTTGTAGGTCCGGATCTTCGCCGAGCGGTCGCCGGTACCGACCATCGCCTTCCGCTCCCGCGCCCGCGCCGACTCCTGCTCGGCGATCATCCGGTCGAGCAGGCGGGCGCGGAGCACCTCCATCGCCTTGAGCTTGTTCTGCAGCTGGGACTTCTGGTCCTGCTGGCTCACCACGAGGCCGGTCGGGAGGTGCGTGATCCGGACGGCGCTGTCGGTGGTGTTGACGCTCTGGCCGCCCGGCCCCGAGGAGCGGAAGACGTCGATCTTGAGGTGGTTCTGCTCGATCTTGACGTCCACCTCTTCCGCTTCCGGCAGGACGGCGACCGTGGCGGCCGAGGTATGGATCCGCCCCTGCGTTTCGGTGGCGGGCACCCGCTGCACGCGGTGGACGCCGGACTCACGGCGCAGCTTGCCGAAGGCGTCCTGGCCCCGGACCGCGAAGATCACTTCGCGGAGCCCGCCGAGCGAGGCATCGCTTTCGGAGATCAGCTCGACCCGGAGTCCCTGGCGCTCGCAGAACCGCGTGTACATGCGGTAGAGGTCGGCGGCAAAGAGCGCCGCCTCGTCGCCGCCGGTGCCGGCGCGAATTTCCACGATGGCGTCGCGGTCGTCGAGCGGGTCGCGCGGGAGGAGCAGGTCGTGCAGCTCGGCCCTCGTGGCGTCCACCTCGGCGGGGAGGCGCTCCAGATCGGACCGCGCCAATGCCACAAGCTCGGGATCGGCCTCCTGGGCCATCTCCCGAGCCTGAGCGAGATCATCTTCGAGCCGCCGGAGCCGTTCTGCCGTGCGCACGATCGGCACCAGCCGGGCGTGCTCTCGTCCGAGGGTAGTCAGGCGCTTCGAGTCACGGGCGGTGGCGGGATCGGACAGTTCCCGGGACACCTCCTCCGCCCGGGCCAAGGCCTGGCGGAGGCGTGCCTCCATGCCCTACTCCTTGGGGGCGTCGGTGCCTGCCTGGTACCGGCGGCGGAACCGATCCACCCGGCCTGCGGTGTCCATGAGGCGCTGCTTGCCGGTATAGTACGGATGGCACTTCGCGCACACTTCGACGTGGATCGACTTGGCGGTCGAGCGGGTCTCGAAGGAATTGCCGCAGGCGCAAATGGCCGTCAGCTTCTGGTAAACGGGATGGGTGTCGGCCTTCATGGCGTGCTCCTGGGCGCTGCTGTGTGGTCGCCGAGGCCCCGAGTGGGCCAGGGTTCGCAAGCCGATAAAGATAAACAAGTTACGCGATGAATGGAAGGGGACGCCCCGCTGCTTGATTGACTACGCCGGTGCGCCTAAGTAATGTCCCCACACTCACTTCCGGACTGAGGCCAGGTGCCAAGCTCCCCGCTCGAAATCCTCCGCTCCGTCCCGATCCTCTCGGGCGTGCCCGAGAGCGACCTGGCGGCACTCGCGTATGCGTGCCGGGATCGATCGTTCCCGGCCGGCCAGGTCATCCTGCGCCAGGACGCCCCCGGCGACTCGCTCTATGTCCTGATCGACGGCCAGGTGAAGGTCGTGCTGATCGGAGAGGACGGCCGGGAGGTCATCCTCAGCGTGCTGGGCGCCGGCGCGGTGTTCGGCGAGATGTCCCTTCTCGATGACGCACCACGTTCGGCCCACGTCATCGCGATGACCCCGTGCAACGCGCTCACGTTGCACCGCGCCGCGTTCCACGAGCGGCTTCGCGCCTCGCCCGACCTCTGCATGGCCATGCTGGCCGCGCTCTCCAGCCGGCTCCGGCGCGCCGACGAGCGCATCCGCGCGCTGAGCCTGCTCGACGTCAACGGGCGCGTGGCGCACCTGCTGCTGCAGCAGGCCGCGGACGCCGGCAGCGACAGCTTCCCCCGGCGCCTGACCCACCAGACCATGGCCGAGCTGATCGGCGCCAGCCGGGAGACGGTGTCGCGCACGCTTCGCCACCTGACCGATCGCGGGGTCATCGCCATCGCGCGGCGACAGGTCGTCATCCTCGATCGCGCCGCGCTGGAGGCGGCCGTCAAGCCCACGTGACCCGCGTCACGGCGCGGACGCCTCCAATCCGCCCCATTGTCGTACGGTCCGCACGGCACGGAACTGGCCCCGAATCCCGGACATGACAATGAGTGTGTCGGTCACGTTCTGGGGCACGCGCGGCACGATCCCGGTGCCAGGCACGGGAACGACGCGCTATGGCGGCAACACCGCCTGCGTGTCGGTCCAGGATGCGGAGGGGCACCGCCTGATCCTCGACGCGGGCACCGGCATTCGCGGCCTTGGCCGCGCATTGCGGGACGCCACAGTGCGCCGCCTCGACCTGCTGCTCTCCCATGTGCACTGGGACCACATCCAGGGCCTGCCGTTCTTCCCGCCGATGTACGCCGACGGCCAGGAAATCCACATTCACGGGCCCGCGCCCGAAGGCGTGGCCCTGGAAACGGTGCTCGAGCGGCAACTCGAGGCGGCGGTCTTTCCGGTTCCGCGGACGGCACGGGCGGCACGCGTGACGGTTCGCGAGATTCCTGCGGCGGGGACAATCGACCTCCCCGGCTTCCGCATCAGGACCATGGGCCTTTCGCACCCGGGTGGCGCACTCGGCTACCGGATCACCTCGACGCGCGGTGGACCCGACGTGGCCTACCTGACGGACAATGAGCTCGGCCCCGGGGGGGCCAACCGCGTGCCGGCGCATTGGCGCGACGACCTCACCGCGTTCGTGCGGGGCGCCGGCCTGTTGATCCACGATGGGATGTACTCGCCGGGACTGGCCGAGGAACGGGCCGGGTGGGGACACTCGAGCATCACCGAGGCAGTGGCGCTCGGCGCGGCAGGCGGCGTCGGGCATGTGGTGCTGTTTCACCACGACCCCGACCATGAAGACAGCCAGGTCGATGGGCTGCTCGCCATGGCCCGGGCCTCCGCCCCGGCCGGCATGACGGTGAGTGCGGCGCACGAAGGCTGGACGGTAGGACTTTGATGCGATCCCTTACGAGGAGTGCCCTGATGATCCGATCGGCCTGGCTGACCCTCGCCTGTGGTGTCCTCGCGGGCGCGCCGCCGGTGCTGGCCCAGGCGGACCGCCCTGGGGTGGTGGTCCTGATGTTCGAGAACGGGGGGTCCTACGGGCTCGATTCCCTCGACTTTTCGGGTCTTGGCCGCGGCATCCCCGCGGCCCTCAGCGCCGATTTGTCCCGCAACGCCGCCCTCCGTGTGCTCGACCGCGCCCAGGCCCAGGGCATCATCGACCGGGAGGGGCTGAGCCGCGGCGGGCGCGTCGACGCGGCCACCGCAGCCCGTGTGGGCAAGCAGGTCGGTGCGGGCTATGTGGTGTCGGGGACGTTCGTGGACTACTACGGCCGGGTGCGCATCGACGCGCGGCTCATCGACACCGGGAGCGGCGCCATCCTCGAGGTGGTCTCGACCGGGCAGCGGGCGCGCGCCGAACTGCCCCAGATGATCGCCGACATCTCGGCGCAGCTGATGTCGGGAAAGCGGCTCCCCGCCCTGCCGGCTGGCGCGGTCCCGACGAGCCAGATCAGCTCGGACGCGCTCGTCCTGTTCGGGCGCGCGGTGCTGGCACAGGACCAGGGAGACAAGGCCGCGGCCACGGATTATTACCAGCGCGCCCTGAAGCTCGCGCCGAACTTCACGGCGGCGAAGGAAGGCCTTCGGTCGGTCCAGTCGTAGCGGGCGCGGCGCGGAGCGCCCCCAGCGCCATGCCGAGATTGGCCGGCACGAAGAACGCCAGCACGACGCCGTTCACCTGGATCGGTCCGGGAATGAACTTCAGCACGACCCCTGCCACCGACAGCAGGGCAATCGTGACCGAGAGCGCCCGCACCCCCGCGGGCGCCGCCCCACCCCGCCGGGCCCATCCCGCCATCAAGCCGAACACCGCAAGCCCCAGCACGCTGGCCTGGAGCATGTTTTCGTTTCGGTAGGCCACCACGTGGTCGGTGAAGGCCCAGAGATAGACCATGACGAAGCCTGCCAGCCCCGACAAGAGGCTCCACAGGCTCCCGAACACCACGAACGGCGCCCGCCCCTTCCCCGCACCGCTCCGTCCCCCGGCCCACGCCAGAACGCCCCCCAGCAACACGCCACACACCAGGAACCAGCGCAGGAGCGAGGCCGCGCTCCGGGTCGCGCCGAAGGCCGGGTTCCGGGCCGGGACCATCGAGCTGGCCGACACCACCGGCAGCGGCGCGCCGCCGGCGCCGGGCACGGTGATCGGCGCGAGGTGCGCGGCGAACGCCATGGGAATGAACGACTCTTCCCAAGCGGTGAGCGGCTCGTCAGTGGCCGGGCCGAGCAGCAGCATCAGGCCGAAGTAGAGCGCCGGGTCGCCGGCGGTGAGTTTCGCCGTCTCGGAGCGATAGGTGGAGTGGGTGGGAATGTGCCCGAGCTCGCGCTCCAGCGTCCCGCCGAGCGCCAGGTTGAGGGCGTCGCGCACGCGCGTCGAGCAGTTGTCGCGATAGTAGTCGTACCGGTAGTTCCGCTGGTCGGGCTCCACGTTGCGGGCCAGGTGGTCCGCCACCCGGCGCGCCTGCTCGGGCGTGAACGCCAGCTCCTGCACCTCGATGGACCGCCCGGTCCGTTCATAGAACTCCAGGGTGCGCCCCGCGTCCCAGGCGTCGACCGCGTACAGCATGCGCCCCTGGATGAAGTTCCAGAGGAAGTTTTCCTGGTTCCAGTCGAAGATGCCGAAATTGTAGGCGAGGTCGGTGCCGTGGGCGGGGTCCGTCACCCGGATCATGTTGTGGCCGAACCGTTCCCAATAGATCGGGCCCGGGCCGACGGTGATGAGGGCGATTCGCGGGGCGCCGGAATCCGCCTGGGCGGAAGCCGGTGCGGTGGTCGGCAGCGCACCCAGCAGGGTCAGCGCGACAGCGGCCCGAAGGCCCAGCGTCACAGCTGGACGTCGCGGCCGTCGTCGGCCGACTTGTAGATGGCGTCGATGACGCGGTGGAGGGCGATGTGCTCGTCGAGGCTGGGCGCCTTGGCTTCCCCGCGGATGGCCGCGAGGAAGTGGGCCCACTCGGCGCGGTAGGACGCGGTAAAGCTGTTTTCGCGGGATACGGACCCGGTGGGCGCCACGTCCACCGGGGTGCCGTGCATTTCCTTCCACACCTTCAACGGGCTGATGCTGGCCGTGCCCTTGCTGCCGCGGAGGCCCACGCCGAAGCGTTCCCCCTCCCCCAGGTGATGCCAGGTTACGTCCACGAAGATGCAGGCGCCGTTTTCGCACACCACGAACGCGCTGCCGGCGTGCTCGATGGCCTTTTCGCGGCCGGCGCGGTCCAGGGTGGCGCTGACCCGCACCGGCTTCGGGTTGCCGGCCAGCCAGAGCCCGAGGTCGAGGATGGACAGGCCGAGGTCGAGCATCGCGCCGCCGCCGGCGAGGTCGCGCTTCAGGCGCCAGCCGAGCATGGACCGGCTGGGCCGGAACACGTGCCAGCTGCCCCGGACGCTCTCGACCTCGCCGAGCTCACCGGTCTGGACGAAGCTGCGCACGATCTGCACGTCGGCGCGGTAGCGGTGGTTCATCCCGACCATCACCACCCGGTCGCGCTTCTCGGCGGCGCGGACGACCCGCAGGGCCCCGGCGGTGTTGAGGGCCAGCGGCTTTTCCACCAGGACATGGAGGCCCGCCCGGAGCGCGGCGAGGACGTGCCCCTCGTGCAGGTGATTGGGGGTGCAGATGACGACGGCGTCCAGCTGGGAGTTGCCGACCAGCTCCTCGATGTCGTCGTAGGCGTCCTTGACCTGGAAGCGGTCGGCCAGCGCGCGCGCCTTGGGGAAGTCCGAGTCGACGACGCCCGCCACCTCGACCCCCTTGAGCTTCCGAAGGACGGGCAGGTGCGCCACCTGGGTGATGGCCCCGGCGCCGACGACGCCCACGCGCAGTGTCTCGCTCATCGCTCGCTCCCCGATTGGCGGGTCAGTTCAGGCGCTCGATTCTGGTCGAAGGATAATACGCCACGAGGATCTGCTCGTACCCCTGCCCCTCGCGTGCCCGGCCCACGGCGCCCCACTGGCAGAACCCGACGCCGTGGCCGGCGCCGCGGCCGTCGATGGCGAGCCAGCTCACCCGCGCCCCGTCGGCGCGCTCGTCGATGTCGAACGCCGTGCTGCGCAGGATCTCGCCGCTAGACAGGAGGAACGCCCGGCGCACCGCCTGGCCGGCGACCGTCACCCGCTGTCCGCGAAGCCGGAACTCCACCGCGTCCACCCGGCCCGACGGTGTGCGCTTCGTGACCTTGACGGCCTCGACGTCGTTCATCGCGGCGGGGCTCACCTGGGCGAGCCCGGGCAGGGTGCGCCTGAGCATCGCCTCGAGACTGTCGCCGCTGTATTCCTCCCGCCAGCGAAACCGGGGCGAGAACCGGCAGTAGGCCAGCCCATCGGCGTCGACGTCCGACACGGACTTGAGGTACGGATCGCCCGCCAGCTGGAAGACCGCCACGCCCGACTCGGTGCGCCCCCCGCAGGTGGAGTAGAAGAACGCGTCGATCGGCCTGCCCTGCCAGGTGATGACCTGCGCCCGCGTGCCGCGCACCGCCTCCCAGCTCATCGCCGTTTCGCTGCCGACGCCGCCGTACACCTGGTCGGCCACCGTGCCGTACAGGTCGAAGCCCAGGGCGCGGCGCTTGCCCAGGTTCTTCACCGCGTAGGTGCGCGAAATGACGGCCTGGGCGTACACCGCCTGCGCCTCGATCGATTCCCGCCTTCCCATCTCGGCGGACAGCACCCCCGCCAGGTAGGACTCGATCCCGAGCCGGTTGACGGCAGTGAGCCCCGACGGCCCGGCGATGATCGTGACCTCGCCACGGTAGTCGCGCCCGTCGATCCGGACGAACTGCCCGGGATGAAGCGGGGTGACGACGACGGCGTCCACCCGGCCGCCGTTGAGTCCGGCTGGCCCAAGCAGCGACATCTGTGCCCCGGCCGGCCGAAGGTGCCACGAGGAGCCCTCGATCACGTCCTGCAGCCGCGCACCGGCGGGGTCGGTGATGACCAGGGGATCGGCGCCGCCGATGGTGATTTCGGCCGACCCCACGAGGATGCCGATCCGCACGTCCATCGTGCTCACCACCGTGTCGGGCGGCATCGGCGCGTTGGGCGGGCCCCCGGGGCCGGAGTCCACGACCGGCAGCGGCGGCGCGGCCTGCGCGACCGGGCTCTCCGGCGCCTGAGCAGGCGCCGGTGCGGTCTCGGGCTGGCTCGGGTTGCAGGACGCGACGGCGACGGCCGCGGCCGCCGCGACCATCAGCACGGAGCTGAGGCGCGGCATCACCCGCGGTAATTCCCGAAGCGAAGCTCGATCCCGAAATCCTCGCTCTTCAGGAATGCCATCACGGCCTGCAGCTCGTCGCGCGAGGGGCTGGACACCCGGATTTCGTCGCCCTGGATGCTCGCGGTGACCTTCTTGAAGCCCTTGTTGTCCTTGATGGCCTTCGTGATCCGTTTGGCGACGTCGCCCGCGATGGCCTGGGTGAGCGTGACGGTGCAGCGCACCGAGGTGCCGGTGGCCGCCTCGAAGTCGCTGGTCGTCATGTTCTTGATGGGCACGCCGCGCTTGATGAGGCGGCCCTGCAGCACGTCGAGCAGGCTCTTCATGCGGAACTCGTCGTCGGCGTGCAGGCGGATTTCCGCCTTGGCGCGGTCGAACTCGACCGTGCAGTGCGTGCCCTTGAAGTCGTAGCGCTGCTGGATTTCCTTGAGCGCCTGGTTGACGGCGTTGTCGACCTCCTGCAGGTCGGCGCCGGTGGAGATGTCGAAGGAGGAGTTAGTCGCCATGTGGGGAGGGGGAAAGAGAACAGAGGACTGAGGACTGAGGCAGCGCCTTAGGAGAGGAAGCTCTCCAGCGAGCGGGCCCGGCTCACGTGACGGAGGCGGCTCAGCGCCTTTTCCTTGATCTGGCGGACCCGCTCCCGGGTGATGCCGAGCAGCGTCCCAATTTCCTCGAGGGTCATCGGCTCCGGCCCGTCGAGGCCGAAGTAGAGGCGCAGGATCTTGGCCTCCCGCTCCTTGAGCGTCGAGAGCACCTCCTCGATGCCCTCCGTGAGCGCGTGCTCGAAGGTCTCGCTGTCGGGGCCGGCGTTCTGGGTGTCGGGGAGGTAATCAAGCAGGCGGTTGTCTTCGCCGGGCGTCATCGGTGCATCCAGCGAGAGGTGCCCCTGGCTGATGGAGAGGGTCTTCTGGACCTCCTCCATCGAGATGTCCATCCCCTCGGCGATTTCCGCGGGCGTGGGCTCCCGGCCCAGCTCCTGGAGGAGCATTGAGCTCTTCTTGCCGATGCGGTGGAGCGTGCCGGCACGGTTGAGGGGCACCCGCACGATCCGGCTCTGCTCCGCCAGGGCCTGCAGGATGGCCTGCCGGATCCACCAGACGGCGTACGAGATGAACTTGATGCCTTTCGTCTCGTCGAACTTGTGCGCCGCCCGGATGAGGCCGAGGTTGCCCTCGTTGATCAGGTCGGCGAGGCTGACGCCCTGGTTCTGGTATTTCTTGGCCACCGACACGACGAACCGCAGGTTGCTGCGCACCAGCTTGTCGAGCGACTCGGCGTCGCCCTTCCGGATGCCCTGCGCGAGGGTGACCTCCTCCGACTGCGGGATCAGCGGGTAGCGGCTGATCTCGCGGAGGTACTGGTCGAGCGACCCCTCGTCGGAGGTGGGACCTCGTCGGGTGGATCCGACTTGCAGTGGGCGCATGCGCGGAAACCTCGGGTGGGCCGGCGACTACTCCGGAACCTTAGCGGCCGCCTGCCAGCGGCGCAACCGGCGGTCAGTCATCGTAGTTGTCGATCTGCGCACGCTGGAGGCTCCCGCTGTAATCCACGTAGCCCACCTTGGTCTCGGAGTAGAACTCGAAGACCTCCCACCCGCCCTCGCGGTGCCCGTTGCCGGTCTGCTTCACGCCGCCGAAGGGGAGATGCGCCTCCGCGCCGATGGTCGGGGCGTTGACGTAGGTGATGCCGTTGTCCAGTTCCTGCAGGGCGCGGAATGCGAGGTTCACGTCCTGGGTGTACAACGAGCTGGAGAGGCCGTACTTCACGCCATTGTTGACCCGCACCGCCTCGTCGAAGCTCCGCACCTTGATGACGCTGAGCACCGGGCCGAAGATCTCCTCCTGCGCCAGCCGCATGGACGGCGTCACCCCGGCAAAGATTGTGGGCCGGAAGAAGAACCCGTGGCCTAGCCGCTCGCCGCCCGGCTTCTTCCCGCCGGTGAGGAGTTCGGCGCCCTCCTCCTGCCCGATGGCCACGTAGGACTCCACCTTCTGCCGGGACCGCTCGTGGATCAGCGGACCGACGTCGTTGCCCGCCTGTCGGCCATCGCCGAGCCGGAGCGCTTCCGCCGCGTCCACCAGCTTCCGGAGGAAGCGGTCGTGGATCTTCTGGTGGAGGATCAGGCGGCTGGTGGCGGTGCAGCGCTGCCCTGTGGTGCCGAACGCGCCCCACAGCACGCCGTCGAGCGCCAGGTCGAGGTCCGCGTCGTCCATGACGATCTGGGCGTTCTTGCCCCCCATTTCCAGCGACAGCCGCTTGTGCATTCGGCCGCACGTTTCGCCAATGAACGATCCGGTGGCCGTGGAGCCGGTAAAGGAGACGACCGGCACCTCGGGATGTTCCACCAGTGCCTTGCCGGCCGACGCCCCGCGGCCGTGCACCAGCTGGATGACCTCCGGAGGGAGGCCGGCCTCGAGCAGGAGCTCGACGAGGCGGTGCGTGGTGTGGGGCACGTCTTCCGACGGCTTGATGATCACCGCGTTCCCGCAGAGGAGCGCCGGGAACATCTTCCAGGTCGGGATGGCGAGCGGGAAGTTGAACGGGGTGATGAGCCCGGCCACCCCGATCGGGCGGCGGAAGCTCATGGCCCACTTGGCCCGAAGCTCGGAGGGCACCGTGTGCCCGAAGAGCCGGCGCCCCTCGGTGGCCGCGTAGTACGCGGTGTCGATGCCCTCCTGCACGTCGCCGCGCGTCTCGGCGAGCACCTTGCCCATCTCGCGCGTCATGCCGTCGGCCAGCTCCTCCTTGTGCCGCACCAGCAGGTCGCCCAGCCGGCGGAGGACGTCGCCGCGTGCGGGCGCCGGCGTGCGGCGCCAGAGCTCGAATCCGCGCTTGGCGGACCGGACCGCCGCCTGCACGTCGGCGCCGCCCGAATCGGGGAAGCGGCCGATCAGGTCGCGGGTGTCGGCGGGGTTGCGGTTCTCGAACCAGGTTCCGGTGGTCGGCGCCACCCAGGATCCGGCGATGAAGTTCTTGAAGGTCTTTGCCATCGGGCTTTCAGGGGTCGGTGTGAATGGAAGGGGGTGCTACTCGCACAACCAGGGGAGGACGGTGGCGGTGTACCCGAACCGGGGCAGCAGCACCGTGGCGACCAGCGCGAGCCCGCCGAGGAAGACGCCGAGGCCGACGAGGTGTGCCCAGCCCTGCCGGCGGCTCCAGCTGACGATCATGGTCCAGGCCCCCGCCACGGCCACCGTGGCGGCGGAGCCCAGATAGAGGACGAGCCCGAGCCCGCACCGGTGCGCGTAGGGCCACTGCAGGACGGCCACGGCGACCAGGATGCCGAGCGCGGCGCGAACCCAGGTAGTGATGGTGGTCCGCCGGGAGAGCGAGCGGCCCGGCGCCGCGGCGGGCGCCCCCCCGCCCCGTTGCGCGGGCACGGAGGCCGGCGCGCCGCCGCCCTTCGCCATGACCTTGTCGATGGCGGCGAGTTCCTTGTCCCAGTCCCTGGGCTGGTCGCTCACGTCGGCTCCCGCGTCAGGCCGTAGCGCTCGATCTTCTTGTACAGGTTCGACCTCGGCATGTCGAGCGCGCGGGCGGTTTCGGAGACGTTCCAGTCGTGCTGGCGGAGCTTGGCGACGAGGAAGACCTTTTCCGCCTCGAGCTTGAACGCTTCGAAAGTCGGCGCCGTGAACGGATCGTCCGGGTTCGCCAGGTTGGCGGCGGGCGCCTCGCCGGCCGTCGAGAGCACCCGGTCCACGTCGCTCGCCATGACTGACTTCCCCGCCGAGAGGATCATCAGGCGTTCCACGGCGTTCCGCAACTCGCGCACGTTGCCCGGCCAGCTCCGGCGTTGCAGCCGCTCCACCGCGGACGGGTCGAACTGCCGGGAGGGCACGCCGGCGGCCGCGGCGATCGCCTTCGCGAAGTGCGCCACCAGGTCGGGGATGTCCCCCGCCCGCTCGCGGAGCGGCGGCACGTGGATCGGCACCACGTTCAGGCGGTAGAGCAAGTCCTCCCGGAAGCGACCTGCCGCGATCTCGGCCTCGAGGTCCTTGTTGGTGGCCGCCAGCACGCGGACATCCACCCGCATCGACCGCGCGCCGCCTACCCTGGTGACTTCCCCCTCCTGCAGGGCGCGCAGCATCTTGGCTTGCGCCGGGAGGGAGAGGTCGCCGATTTCGTCGAGAAACAGGGTGCCGCCGTCGGCCAGCTCGAACTTGCCGGGCCGGTCGGCGAACGCGCCGGTAAACGAGCCCTTCATGTGCCCGAAGAGCTCGCTCTCGATGAGCTCGCTCGGGATGGCAGCGCAGTTCACCTCGATGAACGGGCCCTGCCGGCGAGGACTCGCCGCGTGGATGGCCCGTGCCACCAGTTCCTTGCCGCTGCCGTTCTCCCCGGTGATCAGCACCCGCGCCGGCGTCGGGCCGACCTTGTCGATCAGCGCGCGGACCCCCTTCAGGGCCGGGCTCGACCCGACCATGGCGTGCTGTTCGTCGGCCGCGCGCTTGAAGCGCTGGTTTTCGGTGGCGAGGGTCGCGTGATTGAGCGCGTTGCGCACCGTGACCAGCAGCCGGTCGCTGTCGAGCGGCTTCTCGAGGAAGTCGAACGCGCCGCGCTGCGTGGCCTCGACCGCAGTGGCGATCGTGCCGTGGCCTGAAATCATCACCACGGTGGCGGCGGGATCGAGCTCGCGAAGGCGGGTCAGGGTGTCGAGTCCGTCGAGCCCGGCCATCTTGACGTCGAGAAAGACCAGGTGGGGGCGGAAGTCGGGGTAGATGGTGAGCCCTTCCCCGCCGGAGCCGGCCACGCGGACGTCGTGTCCCTCGTAGGCCAGCACCTGCTTCAGGGCATCCCGGATGCCGGCTTCGTCGTCGATGACGAGAATGCGATGCGTGGTCATGGCTGTCGGCCCGAAGGATACAATGTCACGCCGTCCGGATGCACCCGCACGCCGCCGATGCCCTCGGGCACCTCGATGGTCAGGACGCTGTCGCGCTGGTCGCCGGCCACGAGGCCGACGATGCGGGGCACCACTTCGCGGGGGAACTCGAAGTCCCGCACCTGGAACGCGTCCACCTGCCACGTGGCGCGGCCGGGAGCCAGGATCCGGACGGGGCCCGCTGCGCGAATCGGTTCGCGCTCGTCGAAGGCGCCGGCCAGGGGGCCGAGCACCTCGCGGGGCAGCCCCTCCGTCCGGATGCGCCCCGCCACGCTGATGCGGTCGGTGCCCAGGGTCACCTGCAGCGAGTCGAGTTCGTTCCGCACCCGGCTGTCCAATCCGGCGCCGATGAGGGACGCCATCTCCGCGGCCGTGAGCACCACGGAGTCGGCGCGCCACCCGTTCAGGCTGTCGATCTTGTTCGTGGCACTCTGGAGTGATTCCTCGCCGGGACGCCCGGTCGCGCCGACCGCATCCGCGGAGGGGCGGTCGGTCAACCGGCGCCAGTACCCGGCGATCCGC
Source organism: uncultured Gemmatimonadaceae bacterium (assembly GCA_964571795.1). Lineage (GTDB taxonomy): Bacteria > Gemmatimonadota > Gemmatimonadetes > Gemmatimonadales > GWC2-71-9 > SPDF01. The sequence continues at coordinate 45,909 of CAZNDK010000012.1, forward strand.
TCGCGCTCGGTCCACCCGAAATAGACGACGGCCGCAAGGAGGAGGAGCGACAGCAATCGGCCAGGGAGCGCCAGACACCCCCGCATTCAGTCGCCTCCCTGGCCGGCGGCGAGGGGGAGCAGACCGCCCCGCCGATAGCCGCGGGGGTCCAGCACGGCTTCATCGAAGCCGAGCGCGAGGAGCCCGGCGGACACGGCGCCCCACCGCGCCTCGACCAACGGACGCTCCGAGGGAAGCACTTCCACGCTGGCCCGGCCACCCAAATGGCGGACCCGCACGTCACCCTGCACCCCGCACTCCCGGACGAGCACCTCCGCCTGCTCCACCTGGCGCAAGCGCTCCGGGGTGACGGACAGGCCATACTGGATGCGGCTCGAGAGGCACGGCGCGGCGGGAGCATCCCAGGTCGGCAGGCCCAGCTGGCGGGCTGCCTCGCGCACGTCCGCCTTCGACCAGCCGAGTTCCACGAAGGGCGAGTGCACCCGCCGGGCCGTTCCCGCCTCGGCGCCGGGCCGGTGCTCCCGGAGGTCGTCGGCATTGGTCCCGTCGAGCAGCACGTCAAATCCCCGTTCGGCGGCCACCGCCCCGAGCACCCGCCAGAGTTCCGATTTGCAGAAGTAACACCGATTGAGGGGATTGGCGGTGTAGGCGGGGTCGGCGAGTTCGTGGGTGTCCACCTCGAGGAGCGGCACGGCAAATCGGGCCGCGAGCTCGAGGGCGGTGCGCCACTGCACTTCCGGGTAGGAGGCGCTCCGGCCGATCACGGCCAGGAAGCGGGACGGCCCCAGGCGCCTGGCGCCGACGACCGCGAGCACTGCCGAATCCACCCCGCCGGAGTAGCCCAGCACCGCGCTCGGGAACGAACCCAGGTGCGCGTCCAATTGGTCGATGGTCGCCATCGGAGAAAACTAGTGGATATCTTTTCGGCATGCCTGCACCGATTCCGCTCCACGAGCTGACCTTTCGCGCCACCCGGGCGGGCGGACCCGGCGGGCAGCACGTGAACACCTCGTCCACGCGGGTCGAGCTCTGGTGGCACGCCGCGGGGTCGCCGAGCCTGACGGAGGCGGAGCGCGCGCGGCTGGTTCACGTGCTGGGCCATCGGCTGGATAGCGACGGGTGGCTCCGGCTGGTGTCCGCGGCCACCCGGAGCCAGTTGCAGAACCGCGAGGCGGTCATCGAACGGCTCCAGCGACTGGTGGCCGAGGCGCTGGTGCCGCCCAAGCGCCGGCGGAAGACGAAGCCCCCGCGGGCCGCCGCCGAGCGACGACTTCAGGAAAAGAAGCGGCGCTCCGCCACCAAGGCGAAGCGCCGCACCCCTCCGCGCGACGACTGACCGTCGCGCCGGCGGCTAGGGCTGCGCCGGCGGCGCCTTCCCCTTCGCAAAATCACCGGCGGTGATGACCGTCATCTTGGCCGGATCCACGAACGCCCGGAATCCGGCGCTCACCTGGGCCGGGGTCAGCGCGCCGATGGCGTTCTCGAGCTTGGCGTCCCACGCCATGGTCCGCCCTAGGAAGAGGCGGTCGGTCAACTGGCCCGCCAGCTGGCCGTCGTCGGCCCGGGCGAGCTGCAGTTGCTGCAGGTACCCGGCCTTCCCCTTGGTCACTTCCTCCGTGGTGAAGCCCCCTGCCACCGCCTTCTCGGTCACCTCGTGGAAGGCCGTGACCACCTTTTCGGTGTTCTGGGGCGCCGAGATCGCGTAGACCAGCAGCTGCCCCGCCTGGTCCTCCGAGCTCACGTCGAGCGCACTCCCCGCGCCGTAGCTCAGCCCTTCCTCCTGGCGCATGCGGACGATCAGCCGGGAGTCGAAGGCGGAGCCGCCGTAGATGTAGTCGCCGATGGCGAGGGCCGGGTAGCCGGGATCGTCCTCGCTGAGGCGGAGGTTGGTGCCCGCGAGGAGGATGGCGTTCTCCTTGTCGGGCGTTTCGATCTGTTCGGTCACGGCAGGCCGGTCGCCGTAGAGCTCGGGAATCCTGGCGTACGCCGCCGGGCTCTTCCAGCTCCCGAACACCTCGGTTACCACCGCAGATACTTCTCCCGGGTCGAAGTCGCCGACCACCGCCACCTCGCCGGCGCCCACGCCATAGAACTCGACCCAGAAGCGCTTCGCGGCGTCCACCGTCACCGCCTTGGTGTTGGCGATCCGCTCCTCGATGGTGCTCACGTAGCGCGGGTGGCCGGCCGGGTAGGCCTGCGTGGCCCGCGCGAGGGCGGTCTGCGCCAGCGCGATCGGGTCGGTCAGCTGGGTCTCCAGCCCGGCCAGCCGCTCGCGCTGCAGCGTCACGAACTCCGACGAATCGAAGCTCGGCTGCCGCAGGATTTCCCCGACCAGGCGAAGCACCGCGGGCAGGTTGGCGCGGACCGTCGTGATGGACACGGTGGCGCCTTCCGCGGTGCCGCGTACGCCGACCTGCGCCTTCAACCGATCGAATTCATCCTTGATCTGCTGGCGGGTGTGGACCGTAGTGCCGCGCACCAGCATCGAGCCGGCGAGCGAGGCTGTGGTCGCCTTGCCCATGAGGGCGGGCTCGGTGCCAAAATGCAGGCGGATGGTCGCGTTGACCGTCTGCCCCCGTGTGGCCTTGGGCAGGAGAGCCACCTTCATGCCGCTCGGCAAGGTGCTCCGGGCCGTCCGGGCGTCAATGTTGGCCGGAGTCGGGTCGAACGCCTCACCGGCCGTCATGGTGGTGTCGCCCTTGTAGTCCTTCACCAGGGCGGCGATGTCGGGCACGGGCGGAATCGTCGCGCGGTCCGGCTTGTCGGTCGGCAGGAACACGCCGAGCGTTCGGTTGCTCGGCTTGAGGTACGCCGCGGCGACGCGCTGGACATCCGCCGGCGTCACTGCGCGGACCCGGTCGCGGTTGATGAAGATGAGCCGCCAGTCGCCGCGCGAGGCCCATTCGCTGAGCGCCACGCCCACCGCGTCGGTCTGCGTGAGACTCAGCTCGATGTTCTTGAGGATGGTCTGCTTGGCGCGGGCCACCTCCTCGTCGGTTGGCGGGCGAACCGTGGCCGAGTCGAGCGTGGCCAGGAAGGCCGCCTGCGCCGTGGCGAGGGTGTCCTCGCGGCGGAGCTGCGCGCCGGCGATCAGCAGGCTCGGCTGGTACAACTGGTAGGCGTAGGACCAGACGGACGCGGCCCGCTTGGTCTCGACCATCGCCTGGTAGAGCCGGCCGCTAGGCGCCGACCCCAGCACCTGGGTCAGGACCAGGATGGGGGCGAAATCGGCGTCGGAACCGGCGGGCACGTGATACCCGGCCAGCAGGACCTGCTGGTCGCCGACTCGACGGAGGGTGACGCTGCGCTCCCCGTCCTGTACCGGTTCCACGGTGTATGTCGGCCAGATGCGGTTGGCGCCGTCACGGTTCGGGCGGGGGATCGGCCCGAAGAGCTGTTCGATCCGCTTGAGGACCGTGGCCTCGTCGAACTTGCCCGCCACGACCAGCACGGCGTTATCCGGCTGGTAGTATTTCCGGTAGAACCCCTGCAGCCGTTCGATCGGCACGTTCTCGATGTCCGACCGGGCCCCGATGGTGGAGTGCCCGTAATTGTGCCAGAGGTAGGCGGTGGAGAAGACCCGCTCCTCCAGGATGGACTGCGGCTCGTTTTCCCCGAGCTCGAATTCGTTCCGGACCACCGTCATCTCGGACTTGAGGTCCGCGGCGGCGATGTACGAGTTGACCATGCGGTCGGCTTCGAGCCGGAGCGCCCAGTCGACGTTGTCCGCGGTGGCCGGCACCGATTCGAAGTAGTTGGTGCGGTCATACCAGGTGGTCCCGTTGAACTGCGCGCCGTGCGCGGTCATTTCCTCGCCGATCTTCGGGTGCCCGGTGGAGCCCTTGAAGAGGAGGTGCTCGAGCAGGTGCGCCATCCCGGTCTCGCCGTAGCTCTCGTGCCGGGACCCCACGAGGTACGTGATGTTGACGGTGGCCACCGGCTTGGTCTGGTCGGGGAGGAGGAGGACTTGCAGCCCGTTGGGCAGCCGGTACTCGGTGATTCCCTCGACGGTCGTAACCTTGACCGCCTGGGGCGCCTTCGGCGCCACCCGAGGGGGCCGGGCCGGCTTCGCGACGGGCTGCTGGGCCGCCATCGGAACGGCCAGGATCGTGAGCAGGTGGACGGTCAGGGCAATTCGGGTCCAGCGACGCGGGCGCATGATCGAACTCCAGAAGGTCGTTGCACGGCACGGCGGCAATCCCGGGAATAGAATCCGGGACTGCCGCCGATGCAAACTGGATGGAAGCGGCTACGGAACGGCGACGGTCACCGGGAAGGGCCCGAAACTCAGGTCATCGGCCGCGGCTTCATGCCCCCAGCCGACGAGCACGGTCCCCGTCCCCGCTCCGGCCTGGGCCGTGACATCGAACGCGAAGTGGTTGTCGACCAGCATGACCGGAGCGCCCAGGGCGCCCGGGGTGAAGTTGAGCGCCGCGTAGTGGTCCAGCTCGGTGCCGAGGATCTCGTCGCCGTCATCGTGGTAGAACCGGACCTCGACGCGGGTCACCGTACCGGCCTCGAGGAGGAGGTCGGCGCTCACGTCCACGTCGTTGACGAACAGCTTGGCGGACGCCGGCGTGTGGTCGTGCGGCGCGGCAGCCTCGTCCTCGCCGCAGCCGGAGAGCGCGACGGTGGCAAGGAGGGCGGACGGCGCCAGGATGCGAGTCAGCAGGCGAGTGGCAACACGAACGGGCATGGGTCGAACTCCAGGATGAGGATGGTGAGTCGAGACAGTCAGTTAGGATGGAGAAAGCGCACCGACACCAGCAGGCTGCGTGGCGCGCCGGGATTGATGTAGCCGGAGGCGCGGATCTCCGGATAGGTCGTGTCGAACACGTTCAGCAGGTCTACGTCGAGGCTGGTAAGCGGGCTCACCGCGAAGGAGCCGCCGAGGTCCACGACGGCGTACGGCTGGGTGGTGACCCCCTGCTCGCCGATCGGCGTGTAGGGGCCGGTGAACCGGGCCAGCGCGTACACCGACATGTTGTCCCGGGGAATGAACTCGGCGCCGATCCGCCCGAAATACTGGGAAACCCCCGGCACCGCGTCGCCGGGCTGGAGCGGCTCGTCGTGGAAGCTCGGCCGCGGGGGCCGGATCGTGCCCAAGTCAAACGATACGTTCACCGGCTCGGCGATCCCGGTCACCTCGGCGTCGTTGAGCGTCCCGCTGGCCTGCAGCGTGAGGCGGCTGCCGACCTGCAGGGCCGCCGTGACCGACACCCCGCGGCGCCGCGTCGTGCCGGCCGCCTCGATGTCGAGGGTCACCGGATTTTTGATCCGCTCGTTGGCGGTGTTGAACTGGAAGAAGGACAGCCCCACCTGGAGCGGGCCGCTGTTGTACTCGGCGCCGACTTCCCCCGCCCAGGCGGTCACCAGCGGCCGGCTGGGGTCCGCAATGACGCCGATCGGCCCGCGGAACCCGTGCGCCAGCGAGGCGAGCACACGGAACTTGTCCGACACCAGGTAACTGGCGCCAATCTTCGGGCTCACTGCCGGGTCGGTGGCCTCCTGCCAGTCGGGGAGCGAGTCCAGCGTGTTCAGGCTGTGGTAGTCGACGAGGTCGCCCCGGAGCCCAAGGTCGTAGAGAAACCGGGTCCCGAGCATCCCACGCCAGCGGACGAACATGCCGAGCGCCTGGTAACGCCCCTCGTTCCCCTGCGCGGCGGCTTCGGCCACCCGCTCGTCGGTTTCGTCGAGCGTGTAGGTCGTCCAGTCGGCGCGCCCGCCGATCCCGACGCTGAACTCACCGTCGTCGGTGGCGTGGTTGACCTGCGCCTGCAACCCGAGCGCCTCACGATCATCCCGTTCGGCGGTCTGGCCCAACACACCGTCTTCGGGCAGCGTCAGGAACACCGTGGACTTCCCGAGTTGCCCCCAGAGCTGGGTCTCGAGGCTGGTTCGGCCCGACAACGGCACGCCGTACCGGAGCGTCCCGATGTAGCGCTGGGCGTCGCCGCCGTCCGTTGTGTCTGCGGCCGCGGTGAGGTTGCCGTCGTTGTAGTCCTCCACCGACACGTAACCGGGGGAGTTCCACGTCGAGCCATACGCGTAGAAGCCGCCCTCGATCCGTCCCTTGCCGACGGCGCGCCAGCCGCGGAGCACGCCGTTCCCCAGCCAGTAGTCGGCGTTCTCACGCCAGCCCTGCTCCCGCTGACCCGAGAGCGACACTAGCGCGCCTGATTGCTCGTGCCGGTACCCGGTCGTGACCCATCCGCGAACGTCGCCGAAGGTGGTCGCGCCGAGCGAACCTGCCGCGGCCGCGGCGTCGGCCGAGGTATAGACCTCCACCACGCCTCCGAGGGAGAAGTCCCCGTACAGCACGCTGGCCGGCCCGTGGATGACCCGCGTCGTGCTGATGACACCGGGAGAGATGATGCTCCAGTCGGCGTACCCTTCGACGTGGCCGTGGATCGGAAGGTTGATCGCCACGCCGTCGAGTACCAGCAACACATCGGACGAATGGTCAGACGTGAAGCCGCCGATGACGACGTTGGACGCGAAACCCGGCCCCTGCCCCTGCTGGTGCACTTCGATCCCCGCCGACCGGCCGATCAAGTCGTACGCGTTGGCAGCCGGCGCCCGCTGCACGGCTTCGGTGCTGACCTCAACCGTGGCGACCGGCGGCGCCACGGCCTTCTCCCGCTGCCCCGTCACCGTCACCGGCGCAAGCACCGTCACAGGCGTGCTGTCGGGACGGGCGGGAGTTGCCTGCGCCGAAGCCGAACGCGCTGCCACCGACAGGGCACACGCGCACAGCCAGAACGCCAGGAACAGGCGCCCGGAGACTTGGATGCAACGGGTGTGGCAGGCAACGGCCATCCTTCGAACAGCTCCATGCCGAGAACCAGCGCCGCGCCCGGGGGCGCGCGCGGGTCAACGACGGAAAAGACAGGCGGTTCCCGGCCAAGCCGGGGCACGCGGTGCGGTCAGTTGGGTCGGTGTCGAGAATCCCGGGCGCGGACGCGCCGGGGTCAGGCGATGCGGGCGGGTGGGGCCGTGGCGAAGGGGCGGGAGTGCTCAGGGGCGGAATCGGACGCGACGCCAGCGGTGGAGACGATTGCTGAGCGGGTGGCGGGCGTCACGACGGCGACGGGAATCGACGCGGGTTGCGTCAGGGAGGCCGGCGCGGAAACGGCGCAGGTGCCGAGGCAGCGGCACTCGGTGGGCGCCCGCTCGTGTTGCGACGAGGAGTGATGCCCCGCGTGCGCGTGCGAATCGGGCGCGTCGGAAGCCGACGCCGCCGCGAGGGACTGGGGGCAGGCGTGCAGGATGGCGGGCGCAGCCATGACGAGGCCGAACCAGAGCCCCAGCAAGCCCGCCAGCGTCCGTGACCACATCCCCATGGTGCGCATGCCGACCAATGTACTCGGAATCGGCGGGGCCGTCCATTACCCGGGCGCGGGGACGGCCGCGCCTTGGGCCGGCCCCGCCTCCGGAGCCCGCCGCCGGTCGAGCGTGCGGTACTGTATGGCCTCGCCCACGTGCGCCACGCCGATCTCGGCCGCGCCGTCCAGGTCGGCGATGGTGCGGGAAATCTTGAGGACCCGATGGTAGGCGCGCGCGGACAGCCCGAGCCGCGCGACGGCCTGGCGCAACAGGACCTCGACCGGCTCGGTCAGGCGGCAGAATCGGCGGATTTCACGGGCGGTCATGTGCGCGTTGGCGTGCAGGCCGGCCATGCCGACAAAGCGCTCGCGCTGGCGCCGCCGTGCCCGCTCGACCCGCTCCCGCACTGTGGCGCTCGACTCCTCCGGCGCCTGCGAGGCGAGGTCGCGATAGGCCACGGCGGGCACCTCGAGGTGGATGTCGATACGGTCGAGCAGCGGCCCGGAGAGCCGGGAGAGGTAGCGTTCCACGTGCATCGGTGTGCAGTGGCAGCGGTGGGTCGGGTCGCCGAGGTACCCGCAGGGGCAGGGATTCATGGCGGCGGCCAGCATGAAGCGCGCGGGGTAGCTGAGGGTGATGGCGGCGCGACTCAGGGTGACTGCACCATCCTCCAGTGGCTGCCGAAGTACCTCCAGCACGTTGGTCCGGAATTCGGGTAGTTCGTCGAGGAAGAGCACGCCGCCGTGCGCGAGGCTCACCTCGCCGGGACGTGGCGTGGAGCCACCCCCGATGAGCCCTGCATCGCTGATGGTGTGGTGTGGTGCCCGGAAGGGGCGGACCGTGCACAGCGACTGGCCCGGGGCCAGCATCCCGGCCACGCTGTGCACCTTGGTGGTTTCCAGCGCCTCGTCGAGCGCCATGCCAGGGAGGATGGAGGGGAGCCGGCGGGCGAGCATTGTCTTCCCCGCCCCGGGCGGACCGACGAGCAGGATGTTGTGCGCCCCGGCGGCGGCCACTTCCAGGGCTCGCTTCGCCCCGGCCTGCGCCCGCACGTCGCCAAAATCCACGACGTCCGCCGCCCGCTCGGCCATCAGCGCCCGCACGTCCACGCTGGTGGAGGCGAGCATCGGGCCCGCTCCGAAGTGCGCGCAAACCTCCGCCAGCGTGCGGGCGCCGCGCACCTCGATCCCCTCGACGACCGCGGCCTCCGGAAGGTTCGCCTCGGGCAGCACGACGCCCCTGAGGCCTGCCTTCCGTGCGGCGAGGGTCATCGAGAGGGCGCCGCGCACCGGGCGGAGATCACCTTCGAGCCCCACCTCTCCCACCACGAGCTGCTCGGGGAGGCCCGCCGCATCGAGTTGCTCGCTCGCGGCCAGGATGCCGAGCGCAATCGGGAGGTCGAAGCCTGAGCCGTCCTTCCGCACGTCGGCCGGGGCCAGGTTGACCGTGATGCGCTTGAGTGGAAAGACGTACCCTGCGTTGACGAGCGCCGCAGTGACCCGCTCCCGGCCCTCCTTGACCGCGCCGTGGGGCAGGCCCACCGTGGCGACCGAGGGGAGGCCATTCGTGATGTCCACCTCGACCTCGACCAGGTAGGCGTCGATGCCGAGGACGGCGGCGGAACGGATTCGGGCAAGCATGAGGGCGGCACCTCCGTGAAGAGCTCCACGGTAGCGCCGCCCCGTTCCGCCTCCCCCGTCAATCGACCGTGGGGGAGTACACAATCCCGCGATGCGCTAGGGCACTCGAGTCCCCACGGCCTGCACCTGGTCATTCCTCCCACGAATGACGAACCCGGTGGCCCGCCCGTCCGTCACGTCGAATTCCGTGGCCAGGCCTGGCTGCGCGTCGAAGATGCCGTATTCCTCGACGAACCCCGGGTAAAAGGCATCCGAGCCGATCGAGATCAGCAACGCGTGGTACGGCGAGTCCGAGTCTCCCGGCACCTCCCAGTCCATCTTGAGCGTGTCCGGAGTGTAGGAGACTCTCCACGTTTCGAGAGGCGGTTCGGAGTCCGGTTTTGCGGCCGTGGAATCCGGCAGCCAGCGGAGGGAGTATGTCCCGACGTACCGGCCGGCCAGCTCGGGGGCAAGCGTCAGCGGATGCGACGGTGTGACGGCAACCCGCAGCACGACCGCCCGTCCTGCCCAGGCCATCCGGAGCGCCGTCCCAGTCATGCTCACCTCGGTGAACGACCAGGTGAGCAGCTCGGGGCCGCTCACCGAGTCGGGGGTGACCGCGAATCGTATCTGGGCGCTGTCGGGCTTCGGGTGCGCGGTGTGGAACTGCTTCGCCTTGGGATCGAGGATGACGGTCCAGTCCGTCGGCTGGACCTCCATCCAGACGGAATACTTGCCCTTCGGAAGCGGATGCCCGTTGATGGACACGTCCTTGTCCACCTCCAGCGTCGTGGCCCAGTTGGCGCCCGGCGTCCAGACCTCGCCCCAGGTGACCACCTTGCCGTAGACCGGCACGCGCGCCCGGCTGTTCGGCCGGCTGTACTCCACGGTCAGCGTGGTGCCATCAACCGTTTGGGCGACGATCGCGTGCTCGCTCGCGCGCACCTGGGCGCGGGCGCCGGCGGGAACGGCCATCAGGGTGGCGACGACGATGGGCAACCAGCTGGCGTTGGGCATCCGTACTCCGGCAAATCGAGACATCACTTCGTGCGGGTGCCCTTCCCAATCACTTCGTCATTCTCCGCCCGGACCTCGAAGCCGGTCGCCCGGCCGTCCTTCACCGTGAACTCGATGACCAGCTCGTTCGTGACGTCGAAGAGCTTCCCGTCGAGCATGGCGCCCGGGTTGAACCAGTTGTCGCCGATCTTGATGAGCACCAGGTGCTGCCACTCCGGGAAGGGGGGCGGCACCCATTCGGTCAGCAGCATGCCGTTGGAGTACGTGACCGTCCACACCGAGGATTTCGCGAAGGCCGAGTCCGGCTGCTCCTCGGTCGTGTCGCGCGACACCCAGGCGTATTGGTAGGTGCCGGTGTAGCGCCCCGCGATGTCCGCCGGCACGGTGAGCGGATGCGACGGCGGCACCGTGACCTTGAGCGACACCGACCGGCCCGCCCAGGCCATCCGCATCGTGGTGCCCGTGGCCGACACCTCCGGGAACGACCAGGTAAGGACGTCCGGCCCGGTCCCCGCCTCCGGCGTCACGGCGAACCGCACCTGCGTGCTGTCGGGCTTGGGGTGCGCCACGTGGAAGAGGCGCGACTTCGGGTCGAAGATGACGGTCCAATCCTTCTCCTGGACCTCCATCCAGACCGAGTACTTCCCCTTCTTGAGCGGGTGGCCGTTGACGGTGATGTCCTTGTCCACCTCGAGCGTGGTGGCCCAGTTGGCGCCCGGGGTCCACACCTCGCCCAGCTCGATGACGGTCTTCGGAGCCTTGCCGGAGGCCGGCGGCGCCTTCGGCCAGATTGCCATGCGGCCGCGCACCTGCGGCCGGCTGTATTCGATGGTGAGCGTGGTGCCGTCAACGGTCTGCGCGATCACGGCGTGCTCGCTGGCGCGGATTTGCGCGCGAAGGGTTGCAGGCAGGGCAAGGCAGGCGGCGGTCAGCAGCGCAAACGCGCGGGCGCGTGTCATCGGGACTCCCAGGAAATGCGTGAACATCGGTCCAGGCCGCGGCGATGCGCTACGGGATCCGGCTCCCGCGGCCAACCACCCTGTCTCCAGGCCCCCGGATTTCGAATCCGGTCGCCCGCCCGTCCGCGAGCGCGAACTCGAAGACGAGGTCGGTCACTTCGTCGAAGATCGCGCCGTCCACTAGGGCCGCGGGGCGGAACCAGGTGTCGGCGAGCGGGAGGAAGAGGAGGTGCTTCCACACGTCGAACGGTGGACGAGCCCACTCGCCAAGCATCCGGCCGTTCGCGTAGGACAGCACCAGCCCCGGCGTATCGCCGGCGGTCGGCGCGGGTGCCGGAGCCGCGGCGGCCGTCGGGCCGAAGATGATCGCGTAGTTGCCGGTGTACCTCCCCGCGACATCTTCGGGAACGGGAGGCGGGGGTACCACCGGCACCATGATACGGAGCGTCACCGACTTGCCTGCCCACGCCATGCGCAGGCTGCAGCCCGCCGACGTGACCTCGGTGAAGGACCAGGTCAGCAGGTCGGGCCCGCTGAGGTCCTCCGGTGTCACCGCAAACCGCACCTGGGCGCTGTCGGGTTTCGGGGGGTTGGTGTGGAAGGCCTTCACCTTCGTGTCGAGAATGACCGTCCATTCCGTCGGCTGCACTTCCATCCACACCGAATAGGTGCCCTTCGGGAGCGCGCGGCCGTTCACCACCACGTCCTTGTCGACCTCGAGCGTGGTGGCCCAGTTGGCCCCCGGCGTCCAGACCTTGCCCCACGGAATGACCGCCCCGAACACCGGGGACCGCCCGCGCGCCTGCGGCCGGCCGTAGTCCACGGTGATTCGCGTTCCGTTCACCACCTGGTACACGCCGGCGCGCTCGCTGGCGCGGACCTGCGCGGCCAGGGGGGAGGCGGCCCCGAGGGCGATCACGGTGAGGCAGCACAGACGAGAGAGAGGCATGAAGGCTCCGTTCAGCGGTTGACCGCGGTCACCCGTATCGGGCGTCGATGGCGGCCCGGATTTCGTCGAGGGTCTTCCCCTGGCCGTGGAGTCGGGCCGCCAGGCGACCCTCGCCCTGGCAGATTTCGCACATCCGGGCCATGCCGGCGTTCTCGTAGCACGACAACAGGGAGTAGAAGCCGGGGAGGTCGGCGCAGCCGCACTGGCAGCGGATGCCGTCGACGATCTGCGGCACTTGCCGCACCGCCTGGAAGGCCGATGCGCAGGCCGGAAAGTCCACCAGCGCGGAGTCGGGAAGCACGTTGGCGGCCGTGATGCCGGGGCGAGGCGTGGGATGCCCCGGGCCCCGCCGGGCGGCGCCCCACAATGGCTGCGCCGTGGCCGCGCCCACCGCGGCCGTACCGCAGCAGGCCGCAATGAATTGACGCCGGGACATGCCGCTCGGGTGCCTCAGGCGACCTCCAACGAGAATGACTCGGGAATCTTTGGAAGATATGGGGCGCGGGCTCGTCACGCGAGTTCCACCACCACGACGGTGCCCCGCCCCTCCCGGCTCTCGACGCCGACCGTTCCGCCCCACCCCTCCACCAGGCGACGCACGATCGCGAGTCCCAACCCCGACCCGCTGGTCGTCGTGGAAAAGCGCGGCTCGAAGATCCGGGGCAGCAGCTCCTCCGGAATGCCGCGTCCGTCGTCCCGCACCTCGAGCCGCCGCGGCGCAACGCGCACGATGATCCGCCCGGCGCCCGCCTGGCGGGCGTTTTCGAGCAGGTTGACCAGCACTTCGCGAATCTCGTCGGGGCGCGCCCGTCCCCAGGCCTCGCCGTCCGTCTCGAGCACCACCTCCGTCCCCTCCCCCGCCAGCCGATAGAGCTGGACCACCTCGGTGGCCACGGGCCCGAGCTGCATGCGGTCGGGCGCGATGCCCGGACCCGCGGGCGCGCCGAACCGGCTGAAGGCGCGCGCGATGGTGTCGAGCCGCTCGATTTCCGCCAGGATCCGATCCGAGGTCTCCTCGAGCGCCGGCCCCAGCGCGTCGGGCCGCTCGCGGTGCACTCGGCGCAGGTGCTGGATGCCGAGTCGCATCGGGGTGAGCGGGTTCTTGATCTCGTGCGCCACCTGCCTCGCCATCTCGCCCCACGCCAGCACCCGCTCGGCGCGTGACAGTTCGGTGATGTCGTTGAGGGCGAGCACCGCCCCGCCGATGTCGTCGCTGAGCGGGGCCAGGGCCACCGCAAGCCGGTGCGTGCCGTCCTCGAGCTCGGCCTGGCTGAGCGCGGCGTCGGGCCGCGCGAGAAAGGCCGTGACCGCCTCCGCCAGCGTGGGCCACTCCCCATGGAGGGCCGCCCGGAAGTCGGTGCCGACGGCCAGCGGCTTCCCGAGGAGTTCCTCCGCCCGGGGATTGGCGACGAGGACGGTTCCGTCGGGCCCGATGCCGACGACCCCGGTCGAGACGGTGGACAGCACCGCCGCGGTCGTGCGGCGCGATTCCTCAAGCGCCACGCGGCTCTGCCGAATGTCGTCGGCCATGCGGCCGAAGGCGGCGACCACCGGCTCGAACTCCGGCGGCGGGGTGCCGCTCTGTTCCGGCAGCGGCGCGCCCCGCCCGAGGGCAAGCGCCGAGCGCCGAAGGTCCGCCACCGGCCGGGCAAGCGCCTCTGCGACCTGCCTCGCGGCCACCAGCGCACCCGCGAGGCCGAGCAGCGTGGCCAGGAGCAGCAACCACCCGAGGTCGGCCTGGCTCGCCGCCAGCCGAAGCGCGTCCGAGCCGCGCGGGGCGGCAAGCACGACCATCTGCCCGGGATCGCCGGGACGCTCCACACGGTACCCGATCCGTCCACCCCGCCCCAGCAACGGCTCCGGCGCGGCCGATTCGACCTCTCCCCCGAACGCCAGCGAACGGAAGGCCGCCGGATCCTGTAGCGGGGCGAGCACGCCGAGGTCGGCCAGCACCGAGTCGGTCGCGGCCACCCGCGAGCCCCCGTGGTACAGCGCGAGCTCCGCGCGGTAGCGCGCCCCAAGCTCGTCGAGGCCGGTCGTGGCGGGCCCCTGGCCCTCGGCGGCGGCGCCCCGGGCCGCAACCACATCGCGTAAGACCTGCGTGATCGCTTCGTCGCGCTGCTGCTCCGCTTCCCGGTCGAGCCGGGAGAGTTCCCAGAAGGCGAATCCCACCGCCGGGATCAGGAAGAACCCGGCCAGCGCGATCGCGACCCTGACCCGGAATGACCTGCCGAGGCGCCGCCAGCCCGGCATGGCGAGCGGCATGCCGGCGATCGCCTCGGCGAGGAGCCAGATGAGGGCGAGCGCCGCCGCGTCCAGCGCCACGACGAGCGCGCCCCGGACGAGGAGCGGGAATGGCCCGCGGAGATCCACCTCCGCGTGGGTGAGGCGCACTCCGTCCACCGATTGCACCGCACGCTCTCCGTGGATGACCCACCCCTCGCGCCGCCAGCGCAGCCGGCGCGTATCGGGCTCCAGTCCCGGCGTCGGCGGCGAGAGCGTCATCCGGTAGGGCGCACCGTCGAGCGCGGCAGGATTGAGCAACGCGCCGAGCCGGTCGGGCACCAGCAGCCGGGTCTTCGGCCCGAGCGCCACCGTGAGGAGGTCGCCTGTCGCGAGGCGGACCGCCAGCAGCTGGTACACCCCCGGCACGCCCGGCACCGTGAACACCCGTTGCGAGTCGGCGGGGCCGAGCGCGAGCGCCGCACGGTTGAGTTCCGAATCCGGCAGGGTGAGCGAGTCCAGGCCCAGGGCCGCGCGTGCGGTACCGTCCGGCCGCGAGAGGGCGAGCCTCGCTGGATAAGCCTCGAGCCCGGCGCGGGCCTGGAACCATCGCGCGTAGAGCTGTGACGCGTCCGCCGGCGGCGGCCCGAGCCGGAGCTTCGTCCCGGCCCGGTCGAGCAGCGGGATGACGACCGGGTCGACCAGGATCCCCTGCCGCATTGCGTCCTGCTGGGCCATCTCCAGCCGGCTCTCGACGGTGGCGCCCCACGTGAGGAGCGCCGCCGCGCTGCCGGCCACGGCCGCGATCCCGCCGATCGCCGCACCCCGGTTGGCGGGGCGCGCCACCAGCAGCAACCCCGGAAGCCAGAGATAGCTGTACCACCAGTCCCACCCGTTGCCCGGGTGCCAGGCGTAGAGTCCCGCCCCGGCCGCCACGAAGGTGAGCGCCACACCCAGCCATACCGACGTGGACCGGCCATGGGCGGCCGGTGCGCCCCGGAAGAGGGCCGCCGCGATGACGGCGGGGGCCATGGCGGCCATCGCCAGCGTGAGTTGCCAGCCGAGCCAGAGCCCGAGGGTCACTCCGGCGGGAGGGGGCGTGATGCCGCGGGCCAGGTACCGAAGCACGACTGGCGCGCCCAGGAGCAGCAGGATTCCGAGCGGCAGCGAGAACCACCGGCGGCGCGGCGGCCGGTTCCACAGCGCCACGGCCAGGAGCGTCGCGAGGAATGCGAGGGCGGCGAGCGCGCCCGCCGAGCGGCTCAATGGCCCCAGGGCGGGGCGGAAGAAGGCGATCGGCGAAAAGAACAGGTCGAACCCGAGCGCCTCCCCCACCGGCGCGCGTGCCAGCGCGGCCACGCCGAGCGCGAGCACCCCGTAGCGCGCGAGGGCGCTGCGTGCGGCCAGCCCCATGAGCACGACCGCGAGGGCGAGGAGCCAGCCGACCGCCCGGGTGCCCCGAGCCAACGTTGCGGCGGTGGCGTCGCCCAGCGCGGGGGGCACCGGCTCCACGCTGAACAGGAGCCGGGGGCCCGCCGTGGTCGGCTCGGTGTAGTCGAATACATCGGGAAGGTCGGGCGCGGTCCCCGCGGGGTAGACCCGGAGGCCGACTCCGGTGCGGGCACGGAAGTTCTCGGTGACGGATTGCACCCGTTCCGGGACGGCGGGCGATGCCCACACGACGACCGTGCCCACGGCGCGGCGTCCGTCGGGCGCATCGCGGGCCACTTCGAGCACGAGATAGAAGGGATTGTCGACGGTGGAGACCGGGCGGCCGTCGCCCCGGGGTGGCAGGCGGTGCGAGCCGGCCCACGCCTGGACGCGGCCTCCCTCACCCAGCAGCGCCACGCCGGCCTCGATGGGCGCGCCGGCCACCGCCCGTTCCAGCGCGGCGAAGGCGGCTTCCGGGTCGGCCGGGGCGGCGCTGGCCACGTCGGCGAGGCGGCTGGCCAGCAGGAAGGCGGCGTGGAGGTCGCCGGCCAGGCGATCGGTGGCACGCTGCACCCGTGCAGCCTGGATGGCCGGCCAGTGACGCTCCACCTGGTCAAGCCGCCAGGCGGTGACGAGCGGCGCGAGCGCCAGCATCGCCAGCGTGAGGCCCACCGCGCGCGGTCGCCATCCGCCCCATGGCCGCAGGCCCGGGACGGCGACCAGCGCGCCCACGCAACCGACCACGATCCACCCCGTCGCGGGCGCGCGCAGCCACTCCCCGGCAGCGAGGACCGTCAGGGCGGCTCCGGGGAGCCACCAGCGGAGCGAGGAGCGGTTCACCCGCGTATTATACGCATAATGAGTCCGACCACGCCCTGGCGGCTGAAGGAGTTACCCCCGGAGGAGGTGGCGCGCTGCCTGGCCCGCCGGCCAGCGCTCATCGTCCCCGTGGGGTCCACCGAGCAGCACGGCGCGCATCTTCCCCTGGGCATCGATACCATCCTGGTGGAGCGGCTCGCCGACGATCTCTCCGCCCGCTTCGGCGTGCTGCGCGCGCCGGCGGTGGAATACGGCGCCAACCGCGATCCGCACCGGCCGCGGCCCGGCAGCGCGCCGCTCGGCCGGAAGACGCTTCACCGGCTGATGAACGAGCTGATCGAGGCGTGGGAGGTCGGCAGCGGCGTGCGGGAGTTCGTACTGGTCACCGCCGAGGGCCACGAAGCGCACCAGGAGGCGCTGAGCACGCTGCTCGTCAAGCACGCGCGGGTGCAGGTCGTGGACATCTTCTCGATCGACTTCGGCGACCTGCTCGAGGCGCCCGGGATGCCAGCGCACGGCGGGGAGCTCGACACCTCCCTGCTGCTGCACCTCGCGCCGTCGCTGGTGCGGGTCGAACTCGCCCGGGATACCGCCATCGCGCGGCCGTCCCTCGCCACCGCCGAAAAGGGGGCGCGATTGTACCAGTACATCCTGGACCGCATCGCGGTCCGCTGCCTGAACCCGGAGTCCTGATGCGCACGTCGCTCACGCTCCTCCTGGCGTCGCTCTGCGCCGCCCCGCTCGCTGCCCAGCAGGGCGACCGGGGCGTCTTCGACATACAGCGCGGCGAAACACCGCTTGGCCGCGAGGAGTTCTCGGTGCAGGCGGGCGCCGGCGGCGGCACCAGCGGGTCGACCATCGCCTCGCTGGCCCGGTATCCCGGCAGCCGCCCGACGGTGCAGATCCAGGCGGTCCTGGAGCGCAACGCCACCGGGGCGGTGACGGCGCTGCAGTTCGACACCCGGCAGGCAAGCGGGTTGAGCAAGGTCTACGGCGCGGCGCTGCAGGACAACCTGACCATCCGCCAGACGACGCCGGCCGCGGAATCGGTGCGCGAGTACCCGCGCGCCACCGGCATCGTGATCCTGGACGACAGCGTCTTCGCGCTCTACCAGGTGGTGGTCGAGAAGTCGACAACGGCGGGAGCGCGGCTTCCGGTGCTCTTTCCGCGGACGGGCCGGCGGGGACAACTCACGGCCACCCGCTCGGCGCCGACCACGGTCGAAATCACCGGCGTCGTGAGCGGCACGTTGACCTTGGACGCGGGGGGCCGGCTCATGCAGGTGCTCCTCTCGGACGGTGTTTCCGCCATCAGGCAGGCGCGCTAAAGGTCGCGTTCTCTCCGCAAGTCGTTGCCGCGTAACAGTTTTCCCGCCGTTCGTCCCAAGCTGAAACTTGCGGCGGGCCCCCTCCGTAAGGCCCGCACGCTTCACTAATACCGCTCGAAAACACTGGGGAACTTTCATGACGCACTGGACGCGGTTGCTCGCGCTTGGCCTGTTCGTTCCGACCCTGGCCCTGGCCCAGCAGCCCAAGTCATTGGCGCCGACGGCGACACTGGAGTCCGCCCCGGTCGTCGGCCTCTCGCTCTCGGACGCGATCAGCACGGCGCTGGCCAAGAATCCCGACTACCAGCAGTGGCTGAACAACGAGGGGCCGTCGAACATGGCGGTCAAGAGCGCCGTGGCCTCGTTCATCCCGAGCGCCAGCGTCTCGGGCGGGTTCAACTACACCGGGTCCGGGTCCTCGAACTTCGGCGGGACCAACGTCATCAAGACTTCCGCCTCCATCGGCTCCAGCTACGCGCTGGACCTGTCCTGGGGGCTCGACAGCCGCATCCTGACGGCCCCGGGGCAGACCAAGGCGAACCACCGCGCCACCCAGCAGCAGATCGACGCGGCGAACGTGCAGCTGCGATCGCTGGTTCTGGTGCAGTACCTCAACGTGCTGCAGACCAACGCGCGGATCGACGTCGTGACCCAGCAGACCAAGCGCAACCAGGTCTTCCTCGACCTGGCCCGGGCCCGCTACCAGGTGGGCCAGGCGACCATGCTCGACGTCCGCCAGGCCGAGGTCACGCTGGGCCAGTCCAACGTGGACCTGCTCGTGGCCAAGCAGCAGAACGCCGACGCCCGGCTCGAGCTCTACCGGCTGATGGGCGTCTCGGCGCCGGCCGCGCTGGAAGAGGTCGTGCTCACCGATTCGTTCCCGGTGGTGGCCCCCGCGTACAAGTTGGACAGCCTGCTCGCGCTGGCCGCCGAGGTCAATCCGAACCTGCTGGCCGCCGCCGCGGCGTCGGAGGCAAGCGGCTACGAAGTGACCGCGGTCAAGGGCGAGTACTTCCCCTCCCTGACGGCGGGCGCCCGGTGGAGCGGCTACACCCAGCAGTACACCGACGAGAACTCGCTCATCAACCAGGCCTACTCGAGCGCGTCGGCCTCGGCGGCCAACTGCGCCTTCCAGAACGACATCATCCGGGGGCTCACCTACGGACCGGGCGGGATGCCCGGCTACCCGAACGGCGGCATCATCCCCGACTGCAATACGTACGCGGGGCTCAACCCGGCGGGCACGGCGCTCGACCCGGCGGTCTCGCAGCAGATCGTCTCCGCCAACGACGTCTTCCCGTTCGACTTCACGACGACGCCGTTCCAGCTCTTCGCCGGCCTCTCGCTCCCGATCTTCAACGGCCTGCAGCGCGAGACCCGCGTGTCCGAGGCCAAGGCCCGCCGTGACGACGCGACCGAGCAGCTGCGTGCGCAGTCGTTGCTGGTCCGCACCCAGGTGACCAGCCGCTACCTGGCCATCAGCGCCACGTACGAGGCGATCGGCGTGGCCGAGGCCAACCGGGTGGCGGCGGCCGACCAGCTGCGCCTGGCGCAGGACCGCTACCGGCTGGGCAACGGCACCGCGCTCGAACTCTCGGACTCCGAGGGCGCGGTGCAGCGGGCCGAGGGCACCTACGTCGATGCCGTGTTCGCGTATCACAAGGCCGTGGCCGCGCTGGAAGAGGCGGTCGGGCGTCCCCTTCGTTAATCCCGAGGATGCACATGTCACGTCGCACCAAGTTCGGACTCTTCGCCGCCATCGTCATCGTCGTGGCCGGCGGCCTCTTCCTGGCGGCGGCGAACCGCGACAAGTCGGCCACCGAGGTCCGGCTGGACACGGTCAAGCCCCAGGATCTCGTGGCCTCGGTCACGGCCAGCGGCCGGATCGAGCCGCAGACGAAGGTGGACATCAGCGCGGACATCACCGGCCGCATCACGCAGATCGCCGTCAAGGAGGGCGACTGGGTCAAGAAGGGGCAGTTCCTGCTCCAGATCGATCCGGCGCAGTACGAGGCGGCGGTGGCGCGGATGACCGCCCTGCTCTCGGCCTCCACGGCGTCGCAGGTGCAGGCCACCGCCAACTATGAACAGGCGGAGCGCACCGTCCGGCGCGCCAAGGACCTCAGCACGTCGAGCCCGAACCTGATCTCGACCGAGGCGGTCGAGCAGGCCCAGACGGCGTTCGAGGTGGCCAAGGCCAACCTGAACGCGGCCAACGCCCAGATGGCGCAGAACCGCGCCTCGCTGCAGGACGCCCAGGACCAGCTGGCCAAGACCCGGCTGATTTCCCCGATCGACGGCCGGGTCACGAGGCTCAACGTCGAGGTCGGCGAAGTCGCGGTTCCCGGCACCTTTTCCAAGGAGACGGCGCTCCTCATGACCGTCGCCGACCTGTCGGTCATCCTGGCCAAGGTCCAGGTGGACGAGACCGACGTGGTGCGGCTGGCCATGGGCGACTCGGTCCGGGTCACGATCGACGCCTTCCCCGACACCTTCTTCGTCGGCCGGGTCAGCAAGATCAGCAACAGCGCGCAGCTCACCGCCACGGCCACGGCGGCCGGCAGCTCAGACCGCGCGGTGGACTTCGACGTGGAGATCACGCTCGTCAACCCGCCGCAGGACGTGCGGCCCGACCTGAGCGCCACGGCCAAGATCATCACCGACACGCGCACCCAGGTGCCCAGCGTACCGATCATCGCCCTCACGGTCCGGCAGCACGAGGCGATGTCCAACGAGAGCGTCCCGGCCACGGCCCAGGCCGCCCCGGCCTCCGCCCCGGGCGACACCGCGTCGCCGGCCATGAAGAAGGACACCGAGGGCGTCTTCGTTGTGCGCGGCGGCGTCGCGATGTTCACGCCGGTGCAGGTCGGCATCGCCGGCGAGGAGTACTTCGAGGTGCTGAGCGGCGTGCAGGTAGGCGACTCGATCGTGGCGGGCACCTACCAGACGATCCGCGACCTGCAGGACAGCACCAAGGTGCGGGCCATGAAGGCGCCGAAGCCGGGCGAGGACAAGAAGTGATGAGCGACCTCGTCATCGCCGTCCGCGGCCTCACGCGGTCCTACGAGATGGGCGCCGAGGTGGTCCAGGCCCTGCGCGGCGTGGACCTCGAGATCCGGCGCAACGAATACGTGGCCATCATGGGGCCCTCGGGCTCCGGCAAGTCCACGCTGATGAACATGATCGGCTGCCTCGACACGCCCTCGGGTGGGGAGTACTGGCTGAGCGGGCAGGAAGTGTCCCGGATGGCCGACGACGCCCTGGCCCGTGTGCGGAACAAGGAGATCGGATTCGTCTTCCAGACATTCAACCTGCTCCCGCGGGCCACGGCGCTCCACAACGTCGAGCTGCCGCTGGTGTACGCCGGGGTGTCGAGCCGGGACCGCCGCGCGCGGGCGGAGGAGGCGCTCTCCCGGGTGGGGCTCGCGGACCGGATGCATCACCGGCCCAACGAGCTCTCCGGCGGGCAGCGGCAGCGGGTGGCCATCGCGCGCGCCCTGGTCAACCGGCCCTCGATCCTGCTGGCCGACGAGCCGACCGGCAACCTCGACAGCACCACGAGCGAGGAGATCATGCG
>CAZNDK010000013.1:0-12585 GCA_964571795.1 uncultured Gemmatimonadaceae bacterium
CAGTCCTCAGTCCTCAGTCCTCAGTCCTCAGTCCTCAGTCCTCAGTCCTCAGTCCGTCAGCACCCCATCAGGCAAGACGTAGTTGAGCGGATCCACTGGGCGGCCGCGCACATGCACCTCGTAGTGCAGGTGGGGCCCGGTGGCGAGGCCGGTGTTGCCGACGAGCGCAATGCGCTGGCCGCGCTCGACGCGCTGGCCCTTGCGCACCAGGAGCTTCGACGCGTGGGCGAAGCGGGTGGTGATCCCGTAGCCGTGGTCGATCGACACCGAGTAGCCGTAGCCGGTTTCCCACCCGGCGCTGAGCACGACGCCCGCCGCGGGGGCCTCGATCGGGGCGCCCATCGGGGCCACGACGTCGATGCCCTCGTGGGCTCGCGCCACGTGCAGCACGGGATGCTCGCGCATCGAGCTGAAGGCGCTGGTGAGCCAGCCTTGGGTCGGCAGGATCGAGGGCAGGGCCGCGAGGCGGTCCCGATGCGATTCCAGGCTGTCGGCGGCCTCGTCAAAGGAGAAGGCGAGGAGGTTGGCGCGGCGGATGAGCGCGTTCAGGTCGACGGTGACCTCGCCCGCCTGCCGGACCAGTTCACTCTGCGGTGCGCGCTGCGCGGCGCCGGAGGGCGCCGGGCCGCCGATGCCCGCCTGGAGCACCTGGGGATCGGTGGGCTCGAGGTTGGCGAGCAGCCGGATGCGGGCGTCGCGCTGGGTGATTTGGCTGACGGTGTCGGAGAGACTGGAGATCCGGGCGTTGAGCTGGCCCAAGGTGGCGGCGAGCTGCTGGTTTTCCCGCTCGAGGCGGGCGGCCCGGGAGAGGTCGACGCTGCGGCTCACGGTGGCGTAGCCCAGGACGAGCGCCAACAGGACAAACAGGCCCAGCCCAATCGCCCCGACCTTCAGGACCGATTGAGAAACCTGAATGGCCCGGGACGCGCCAGTCCCCTCGGGCACCACCATGAACGTCCAGCGACGATCTGCCATTCCACCAGCCTTTGGACGGAGTGCCGCGGTGGCAGACACGCAAGCCACGGGCCTTCCCGGAACCGGGTACCAGAAGGGGGCCAAGGCCCCCGGTACCGCCTCCAGACAAGGGCCTAAAGGTCGCCCCTGGTACCGTCGAAGTCAAGGTGTCTTGGTAACATCATAAAGCATTACAAGTCAGTCAGTTATGGGCTTTTCCGGGCGGGGGAAGAGCCCCTCCGGCTTCCGGGTGGCTACGCCGGTCACCGGGGGAGCGGCGAGGCTGTCCCAGGCCGCCCTGGCGGCCTCCCCCGGCTGGCCCAGCACCTCCCACAGTTCTTGGGCCTTGCCCGGCATTAGCGGACTTGCAAGGACCGCCAGCCGGTACAGGCAACGGGCCAAGGAGGCCAGGGCCGCGTCCAGCTCGGCCTCCTGGCCCCCCTTGGCGAGGGTCCAGGGCGCCGTTTGCACGATGTACTGGTTGGCGGCCGAGACGATGCGCCACGCCGCCTCCGCGGCGCCTCGAAGATCGCTGGCCG
Organism: uncultured Gemmatimonadaceae bacterium; assembly: GCA_964571795.1. Lineage (GTDB taxonomy): Bacteria > Gemmatimonadota > Gemmatimonadetes > Gemmatimonadales > GWC2-71-9 > SPDF01. The sequence continues at coordinate 1,494 of CAZNDK010000013.1, forward strand.
TCATCGCCGCCTCGTAGGCTTTGACCGCCGCCGCCCCGGCCTGGTCGAGCGAGGTCTCGGGTGCCGCGGGCACCAGGCCCTCGCGGTACTTGGCGAGCATGGCCAGCGACCGGCTGGCCAGGTTGCCGAGCCCGTCGGCCAGGTCCGAGGTGTACAGGTCGATGAACCGTTCCCAGGTGAAGTTGCCGTCGCTGTCCCAGGGAATTTCGCGGAGCAGGAAGTACCGGAACGCGTCCGGGCCGAACCGGTCGATGGCCTCGCCGAGATCCAGCTTGGTGCCGGCGCTCTTGCTGAAGCGCTCGCCCCGGAAGTACACGAAGCCGTGGGCCCAGACCCGATTCGGGAGCGGCAGGTCCGCCGCCTTCAGCATGGCGGGCCAGATCACGCAGTGGAACCGCGTGATGTCCTTGCCGATGACATGGAGCTGCGCGGGCCACTCGGCGTGCCGGCCGGCGGCGCGCGTGGCGGTCCAGTAGTTGGGGAGGGCGTCGAACCAGACGTAGGTGGTCTGCTGCTCCCCCTGGCTCGTTACCCGGGGGAACGGCACCCCCCACGTGAAGCGCGACCGGCTCGCGGAGATGTCGTCCAGCCCCTGGTGGAGGAGTCCCAGGATTTCGTTGCGGCGGCTCTCAGGCTGGACGAATGCCGGGTTGCCCTCGATCAGCTCCAGGAGGAAGTCCCGGTAGCGGGAGAGCCGGAAGAACCAGTTCCGCTCCTCCACCCATTCCAGGGTGCGGGTGGGGTGGAGGACGCACCGGTCGTCGATGATCTCGGATTCCTGCTTGAACGACTCGCACCCGACGCAGTAGCGGCCGCGATAGGACTGCTCGTAGAAGTCGTCGGGGTTCTTCGCGAAGATCCGTTCGATCAGCTCGACGACCCCGGCCTTGTGCTCGGCCGCCGTGGTGCGGATGAACTGGTCGTACGAGATGCCCAGCCGCTGCCACGTCGCCTGGAAGCGGACCGCGACCTGGTCCACCAGATCCTGCGGCGCGAGGCCTTCCGCCGTGGCGGTCTGCGCCACCTTTTGGCCGTGTTCATCCATCCCGACCAGGAACCAGACGTCGTCGCCCCGGAGCCTGTGATACCGCGCGATGGCGTCGGCGCCGATCTTCTCGTAGGCGTGGCCGAGGTGCGGATCGCCGTTGGCGTAATCGATGGCGGTCGTGAGGTAGAAGCGGCTCACTCAGCCCCCACCACCTTGCGGCGGCGCGCCACCGGATCCGCCTCCGCGGCGACGGCGCCCGCGCCGCCGCCGCTTGGGGCGCGGGGCGGAGGGCTCGGCGGCCTCGCCGGCCGGCGGTACGACAGGCGCCGGTGGCGGCGCGGCCGCGGCCGGTCGGGTGGTGGGAGCCACGTCGGGCCTGGGGGACGGGGCCGGCGGCGCCGCGGGTGCGCTCCCAATCGCCTCCATCTCTTCCTTCAGCTGGATCAACGGCACGATGCGGGGGCCTTCCTGCTCAGAGCGGAGGAACACCCGCTCACGGAACAGGTCCACGGCAATGACCTTCTCCGGGCCACGCGCGGTCACCAGCACCTTCCCCTCCTTGGGGAAGCGCTTCCGGGCCGTCACGTAGAACTCATGCTCGTACTTGAGGCAGCAGAGGAGACGTCCGCAGCCGCCGGAAATCTGGGAAGGATTGAGGGAGAGGTGCTGGTCCTTGGCGAGCCCGAGGTTGACCGGCGAGAGCTCGGTCAGCCAGGTGGAGCAGCAGTACTCCCGCCCGCACCGTCCCACGCCGGAGAGCCGCGCGGCCTCGTCGCGGACGCCGATTTGCCGCAGCTCGATGCGGGTCTTGAACAGCCCGGCCAGGTCGCGCACCAGCCCGCGGAAGTCCACCCGCTTTTCCGACGTGAAGTAGACCGTGAGCTTCTTGCGGTCCCACTGCCACTCGGTGTCGCTGATCTTCATGGGGAGGTCGTGGGCGCGCACCCGCTCGATCGTCTTGCGGCGGACGTCCTCCTCCGAGCGGCGCAGTTCTTCGTGCACCGACACTTCGTCGCGGCTCGCGCGCCGGAGGACCGGGGGGCGGTCGCCGGGGGGCGCCTCGCCCACCGCGCATCCGCCGCACCCCGAGCCGCACTTCTTGAGCGCGGTTTCGCCGACGGCGCTGATGCGCCCGAGGTCCTGCCCGCGGTCGGCGTCGACGATGACGGCGTCGCGCATGCGGAGCAGGTCTCCCTCTTCCGGCCAGTCGAACAGTCCCTTGCGGTTGCCCTTGAACCGGACCTCTACCGTCTGCGGCATCAGGCCTCGGTGAAGGCGCCCATCGCGCCATACTTCTCGGCGCGACGGCGGACCAGTTTTTCGGGGCGGATCTTCCGCAGCTCGCCGACGTGGCGGAGCAGTGCCTCGCGGACCGCCTCGCCCGTTGCGTCGTGGTCGGTGTGGGCCCCGCCGACCGGCTCCGGGATGATCTCGTCGATGACCTTGAGGGTCATGAGGTCGGCCGCGGTCAGCTTCAGCGCCTCGGCGGCGCGCTCCCGCTGCGAGGCGTCCTTCCAGAGGATCGCCGCGCAACCTTCCGGCGAGATGACCGAGTAGATGGAATTCTCCAGCATGAGCACGCGGTCGGCGACGCCGAGCGCCAGCGCGCCGCCCGACCCGCCCACGCCGATGACGATGGCCACGATCGGCACCGGCAGGACCGACATCTCCAGGATGTTCCGGGCCAGCGCCTCGGACTGTCCCCGCTCCTCGGCCCCGAGCCCGGGGTAGGCGCCGTCGGTGTCGATCAGCGTGATGACGGGGGCGCCGAACCGGGCGGCGAGCTTCATCAGGCGCAGCGCCTTCCGGTAACCCTCCGGGTGGGGCATGCCGAAGTTGCGGCGCAGGTTGTCCTTCGTGTCGCGCCCTTTCTGGTGCCCGATGACCATGACGGTCTGGCCGCCGAGCCGGGCCCATCCGCCCACGATGGCGGGATCGTCGCGGAAGAGCCGGTCGCCGTGCAGCTCGATGAAGTCGGTGAAGATGGTGCTGAGGTAGTCGAGGGTGTACGGGCGGCGGGCGTGCCGGGCCACCATCACGCGCTGGATGGGCGTGAGCGTCCGGTAGATCTCGTCGCGCTGGGCGGCCAGCTTGGCCTCGAGCGCGGCGATCTCCTCGCCCAGGTCGTGCCCGTGTTCGGCGCTGGAACGCCGCAGCTCCTCGATCTGCCGGTCGAGTTCCTGCAGCGGCTTCTCGAATTCGAGCGTATAGGCCGTGGCCATGGCTACCCCGCCTTCACGTAGTGAACGGCACCGGCGCCCAGCAACTCGCGAAGGGCCCGGAGGAGGTCGTCATCGGGGGCAATGCGGAGGCGGCGCGCACGCAGGCGGAGGGCCTCGCCGTTGCCGTCGCTCCACTCAATATAGACCGGCGCCGGGCCTGGGTGCGACGCGCAGAGCGCAGCCGCCGCCTTGACGGCGTCGGGGGGCGGGGCGTCGGGGGCGCGCCACCGGAGGCTGACCCCCAGGGCCCCGCTCAGGCGCAGTTCCTCGAGCGGGCGCGCCGACTCGATCACGAACGGTGCCCGGTCCTCGCCCCGGTCCCGGGCGCTGTACCCCCCGCCCAGCAGCACCGCAGCGTCCGCCCGGAGCACCTGGTTGAGCTTGGCCCACGCCTCCGGAAAGACGATGGCCTCCGCGGTGCCGTGGAAGTCTTCCAGCGTGAGCCGGGCGTACTCCTTGCCCGTCTTCTTCGAAATCTGCCGCTTGAGGCCGGTCACGACCGCGGCCACGCTCACCGGGTGCTCGCTCCACTCGTGCAGCGTGGCCGTGGTCCGCGTGCCGAAGAGCTCGACCTCGGCGCGGAAGCGCTCGAGCGGGTGCCCGGAAATGAAGAAGCCGATGACTTCCTTTTCCCGGGTCAGCCGCTCCGCCTCCGACAGGGGTGGCACGTCCGGTAGACTATGCCCTGCGGGCCGCGTGGAGGGAAGGGCCTCGCCGAACAGTGACGACTGCCCCGCCTCGTGCTCCTGCTGGCGCAGCTGCGCCTCGCCCAGGGCCCCGTCCAAGGCCTCCAACAACTGGCGCCGGTGGCCGCCCAGCCCGTCACAGGCGCCGGCCACGACGAGCGACTCCAGCACCCGGCGGTTGCCCAGCCGCAGGTCGATGCGGCCGACAAAGTCCCACAGGTCGTGGAAGGCGCCGTCCTGCCGGGCGGTAATCATCGACTCGATCACGCCGGCCCCGACGTTGCGGATGGCGCCCAACCCGAACCGCAGGCGGTTGTCGCCGACCACGGTGAACTTGAACCCGGATTCGTTGACGTCGGGCGGCAGGACCTCGAGTCCCAGCTCCCGGGCCTCGTTGATGTACTGCACGACCTTGTCGGTATTGCCGATTTCCGAGCTGAGCAGGGCCGCCATGAATTCCGCGGGGTAGTGCGCCTTCAGCCAGGCCGTCTGGTACGACAGGACGGAGTAGGCGACGGAGTGCGACTTGTTGAAGCCGTAGCGGCCAAAGGTCTCGATCTGCGCCGCGAGCTCGTCGGCCAGCTTCCGCGGATGGCCCTGGGCCATGGCGCGCTCGACGAACCGCCCGACCTCCTGCTTGATCAGCGCCTCGTCCTTCTTGCCGACCGCCTTCCGGAGCACGTCGGCTTCCGCCAGCGTGAAGCCGGCCAGGACGTTCGCGATGCGCATCACCTGTTCCTGGTAGGTGATGACCCCGTAGGTCGGCTCGAGGATCTCGCGCAGCGACGGGTGTGGGTAGGACACCGGCTCCTGGCCCAGCTTGCGGCGGATGAACACCGTGTGCATCCCGGCGTCCAGCGGGCCCGGGCGGAGGAGGGCGTTCGTGGCCACCAGGTCGTCGAACCGGTCGCAGCGCATGGCCCGGAGCGTTTCGGTGGCGAGCGCCGACTCGAACTGGAACACACCCGCGGTGCGGCCCTGGCGGAGGAGGTCGTACACCGCCGGGTCCTCGAACGACATCGCTTCGAAATCGGGGGCGGCGCCGTGCCGGCTCCGGATCATGGCGAGCGCGTCGTGGATGACCGTAAGCGTCTTGAGGCCGAGGATGTCCATCTTGAGCATCCCGACCTTCTCGAGCGCACCCATTTCGTACTGGGTGATCATCACGTCCTCGCCGCCCGCCGACTGGCCCGCCCCCTTGGTCGGCGCGGTGCAGACCGGCACGTAGTCGGGCAGCGGACCCGGCGCGATCACCACGCCGGCGGCGTGCACCGACAGGTGGCGCGAGATCCCCTCGATGCGCGCGCTCAGGTCCATCAGCCGGCCGTAGCCCGGGTTGCCCTTCACCAGGTCGCGGAGCTCGTCGACCTTCTTGACGGCGTCGGGGATGCTGAGATTGAAGCCCGGCCCCGAGGGAATCAGCTTGGTGATCTTGTCCGCTTCGCCCGGGGGGATCTTGAGCACCCGCGCCACGTCCTTCACCGCGGCCCGCGCCTTCATGGTCCCGAAGGTGACGATCTGGCCGACGCTCTCGCGGCCGTAGCGCTGCCGGACGTACTCGATCACCTCGCCGCGGCGCTCGAAGCAGAAGTCCACGTCGATGTCCGGCATCGACACCCGCTCGGGGTTCAGGAACCGCTCGAAGAGCAGGTCGAACCGCAGCGGGTCGACGTCGGTGATGCGGAGGGCGTAGGCCACCAGCGAGCCGGCGGCGGAGCCACGGCCCGGCCCGACCGGGATGCCCTTGTCCCGCGCCGCGGCGATGAAGTCCTGCACGATCAGGAAATAGCCGGCGTACCCCGCGGTATTGATGACCGAGAGCTCGAAGGCCATCCGGTCCGCCACCGCCTGGGGCATGGGAGTGCCATAGCGCTGCTCCGCGCCCTTCCGCGCGAGGTCGTCGAGCAGCGCCTCGTCGGTAGCGTATTCCACGGGGCGCGGGAAGCTGGGGAGGAAGTACCGCTTCTCGAAGTCGAACTCGCACAGCTCGGCCACCTGCTGCGTGTTGTCGATGGCCTCGGGGTGGCCGGGGAACAGGGCGCGCATTTCCTGCTCCGACTTCACGTACGATTCCTGCCCCGTGAAGCGGAACCGCTTCGGGTCGTCGAGGTCGGCGCCGGTGCCGATGGCCAGGAGCACGTCGTGCGCCTCGGCGTCCTCGCGGCGGAGGTAGTGCGCGTCGTTGGTGGCAACCACGCCAAGCCCGAGCTCCTGCCCGAGGCGGAGCATGCCCTCCGTCACCAGGTCTTCCTCGTGGATGCCGTGCTTCTGGATCTCGAGCCAGAACCCGTCCCGCCCAAAACACTTGGCGAACCACGCCGCGCTGCGCTTCGCCTCCTCGTAGTTCCCCTGCCGCAGCCAGAGCGCCACCTCGCCCGACAGGCAGGCCGCGAGGCACACGATGCCCTCCGAGTGCGATTCGAGCACTTCCTTGTCGATCCGCGGGCGGCGGTAGAAGCCCTCCGTGAAGCCGATCGAGCTCAACTTGATGAGGTTCTTGTACCCGGCGCGGTTCTTGGCCAGGAGCACGAGGTGGCTGTAGAACGCCGGGGCCCCGGAGGGCTTTTCGCGCTGGCGGCGGGAGCCGAAGGCCAGGTAGGCCTCGAACCCGAGGATGGGGCGGATCTTTGCCGCCCGGGCGGCTTCGTAGAACGACCAGGCGGCGTGCAGGTTGCCGTGATCGGTGACGGCCAGGCTGTCCATGCCGAGCCCACGGACGTGCCCGACCAGCGCCTCGAGCCGGTTGGCCCCGTCGAGGAGACTGTATTCGCTGTGGGTATGGAGGTGGGCGAACGCCATGGCTTGCCGAGCGTGTCACGCCGGGAGTCCACGGGCGTCCGGCGGGACACCGATGGGGCGGCGCGGCTACGCATTGAAGGAGGGTTCGGCCATCCGCCCCGGACGCGGGACGCACGCTGGAACCCGTCGGAGAAGGGAAGCTATTGGCCACCGGCATGATTGTCAAAAGCCGTTGCGCCGCCTTATTTTGCAGGCTCTTCCCCCTGCCTCATTCGCTGCCCCGGAGTTGCCCTCGTGCCGCTCGAATTCGCCCGCCGTCCGCTCCCGGTGGCCCTCCTCGCGGGCATGGTCGCCTGCTCCAGCGGGGACGGAGGGACCGGTCCGGGCACCCCGGTGCTGACCTGCAGCCCAGGCCCCGCGCCGACGGTCATCGCGGCAGGAGATTTCCGCGTGCTCAACCCGACGCTGTCCGAGGGGTGCGTTCGGCTGCCGGCGGCGGGCGGTGGCGATGCAGAGTACCTGATCGCGGCGCTGTCGACGGCGGGGCAGGAGACGCCGTCCGGCGTCACGGTGGACTACGCATTCCAGGGGGCCACTCCGCCGGCGGCCCCGGCGGCCGAGCCACTCCCGCTTCTCTCCCCGCTCCCTGGCGGATGGGGGCGCACGATGGACGCGGACCGGTTCCACCAGGCGCTGCGCGTGCGGGAGCGGATGCTCGCCGGCGCGCCCGGCGGCCGTTTCGGGCCGGCCGCTCCGTACGTGCGAGGCGTTCCGCCGGTCGTTGGCGTGAAGGACACCTTCAGCGTCTGCGCCAATAGCAGCTGTACCACCTTTGCCACGGTCATCGCCACCGCCAAGTACGTGGGCCCGAAGGGCGCCATCTTCCTCGACGACGTGGTGCCGGCCGGCGGGTTCACCCAGGCCGACATCGACACCCTGGGCGTGTTGTTCGATGGAGGCGTCAGCGGGACTGCGCCGAACATGTACCAGATCGACACCACCGCGTTCGGGCGGGAATCGGACGTCGACGGCAACGGGGCCGTGATCTTCCTCCTGACCGACCAGGTCAACGCGCTCAGCGGCACGTGCGCCAATGGCAGCATCATCCTCGGGTTCTTCTTCGGCGGCGACCTTCTCCCGCGGTCGGTCGCCAACCCGGGCTCCAACGAGGCCGAGCTGTTCTACGGCCTGGTGCCCAGCGCCAGCGGCGGGTGCGCCGTCTCCAGGGACTTCGTGAAGCAGCAGATCGCGCCGGTCTTCATCCACGAATTCCAGCACATGATCTCCTACAACCAGCATGTGCTGGTCCGTGGGAGCGCCGACGGCGAGCAGGTGTGGTTGAACGAGGGGCTGTCCCATTTCGCCGAGGAGCTCGGCGGGCGGCTGCTCGGCAACGGCCCGGGGCAGGGGCAGGCGTCGTCGCGGCTGGTCCAGTTCGGGATCGGCAATATCCTCAACGCCAACGACTACCTGATCAACCCGGAGTCCTACTTTCTCGTCATGCCCGGCTCGTCCACCGGCACGCTGGAGGAGCGCGGGGCCGCCTGGCTCTTCGTCCGGTGGCTGGCCGACCACTACGCCGCGGATACCAACGGGACCAGTCTCACTCGCCAGCTGGTGGGCACCGCGCTCCTCGGCGCGGCCAACGTCGAGGCCGCCACCGGCTCCTCCATGAGCCAGCTGGTCCCGCTCTGGCAGATGGCCAACTACCTCGACAACCTGCCGGGCTTCCTTCCTGCCGACCCGCGGCTCGCGTATCCGAGCTGGGACTTCCGGCACATCTACGATACGCTGCATTTTCAGCGGCCGGACCTCGTGTCACGGAAGTACCCATTGCGCCCGGACAGCACCACGACCGGCAGCTACAGCCGCACCGGCACCCTTCGCGCCGGATCGGGGCGGCACCTCCGGGTCCTCCAGTCCGCCGGCGCGGCGAGCGTGGACGTGATGCTGGCACGCAAGAGCGGCGATCCCTTCCCCGATGACCGAGCCGTGCGCTTCGGCGTGGTGCGGATTCGCTGAGGGAGACCCGGCTGCGGCACCTGTGCGTGGCCGTCCTCGGCCTGGTCGCCGCTCCCGCCGCGGCGCAGGCGCCGCCGTCGGCCATCGTGACGGTGCTGCCGCCCTCCACCCGGTCGGCGGCGCTGGCGGGCGCCGGCGTGGCCCTGGTGGGCGACGCCGGGAGCGTCTTCATCAATCCCTCGGGGCTGGCCACCATCAAGGTGCTGAGCCTCGAAGGGGCGTTCGCCCCGTTCCCCGAGGGCGGGGCGCTCTGGCAGGCGGCCGGCGCCTTCCGCATCAAGCAGTTCAATCTCGGCGGCGGCGCCGCCTACCTGCAGTTGCCCGACACCTCCGCGTACGCCGACAACGTCACCTGGGTCGGATCCGCCGACTACCGGTTCGGGCTGATCGCCATCGGCGCCTCGGCCCGGTATGTGTCGGTGACGGATACCAGCGGGCAGGTGAACCGCGCCTTCACGACCGACGCCGGCTTCACCATGGCGTTCTTCGACATCATGGCGCTCGCCGTGTCGGTCCAGAGCATCGGCAACCAGCAGCTCTCGGGGCTTGGGGTATCGCTGCCGACCATGACGCACCTGGGCTACACCCTGAACTTCGTGGATCCGCAGGGCACGGCACGCCTGCTCACCACCATCGAATGGGTGTGGACCGAGGACCAGGACACGCGATTCCTCGTCGGCGTCGAGGCCGGAGTGGTCCTCAGTGGCGTGGGAGTGGTGGGGCGCGCCGGGTACGGGCCGCCGGCGTTGGGCCCGTCGGGCGCGCGCTGGACCGTCGGAGGGGGCGTGGTCCTCGGCCGGCTCGGGCTCGATTACGCCTACCAGGCCAGCAACGTGTTCGGCCAGAGCGTGCACGCCTTCGGCCTTCGCCTGACCCCGTGAGGCCCCGATGCGATGGAGAGCGGCTCGCGTGATCGTCGCCATCGTGGCGGCCCTGATGATCGGTTTCAGCACCGCGTACGTTGCCAGCGGCGAGGTGCGATACCTGACGCGGGCCGGCCTGGAAGAGACCCAGATCCTCACGGAGCGGCGCCAGATCACGAAGGTCCTCCGCAAGCCGGACCTCGATCCGGCGGTGCGGGGCCAGTTGCAGCTGGTGCTCGACGCGCGAAACGCCGCCGCGGGCCTCGGGCTCGAGGCGGAGGACACGTACACCCAGTACACCGACGTCGGCCGGGACACGCTGCTCCTCGTCTTGTCGGCCTCGCCCCCCGATTGCCTCTGCCCCGTCACCTGGAAGTACCCGATCGTGGGGCGGGTGCCGTACAAGGGCTTCTTCGACCCGAAGATGGCCCGGTCGGCCGCGGCGGAGCTGGAGGCGCGGGGCCTCGACACCTACCTGCGCCCCTCCGGCGCCTTCTCGACCCTGGGTTGGTTCAACGATCCCCTTCTCTCGACGGCGCTGGGCGGCGACTCGGTGGAGCTGGCGGCGCTGGTGTTCCACGAAGTCGCGCACAACACCCTGTACGTGAAGAGCGCGACGCCCTTCAACGAGACCTTCGCCCAGATGGTCGGGTACCGCGCCGCGGAGGCGTTCTTCCGCGAACGGGGCGACAGCGTCCGCGCGTCGCGGGCCGCCGATCGCTGGCACGACGAACTCGTGCTGGGAGCCTACTACGACTCCCTCGCCGCGCGCCTGGACTCGTTGTATGCGGCCAAGCCGGACTCCGCGGCGCTGGCCGCGGGGCGGGCCGACGCCGGCCGGTGGGCAAGGGAACAGCTCGAGGGACCGGTGGGCGGGGAACTGCTCACGATCACGGTGGGGCGGCTGGCGGATCGTCCGGTGAACAACGCGCGGCTCATCGCGGCGCGCATCTACCGGACCCGGTCGGCGTTGTTCGAGGAGTGGTACCAGCGGAATGGCGGGAATATCCGGGTGGCCGTCGAACGACTGGCGCCCGTGGTGGCTGGGGTCGAGGGGGACAGCGCCTACGCGAGGCTCGAGGCGGCCCTCCTGCAGCCGCCTCAGGCCGAATCAGTCCCGACGCCCCCGTAGCCGCCGGCCGCGCAACCGGCCCTGGGGGTGACGGATCGCCTCCTCGGCGGCGGACAGGTCCACCCGCACGCGTCCCGAACCCTCCAGGATGCCCGCCACATCGGCCACCGGCCCGGAGGCCGGCTGGAAGACGCAGAACGTGAGGCCTTCCTCGCTTCGCATGACCTGGCGCGCGGCCAGTGCCCAGGCCGATCCCGCCCCGCCCGGCCGGAGTCCCACGACCAGCGGCACCGCCTCGGGCGGGAGCGCACGGCCATCGTGCCCCGGCAGCGAGAGCGCCGCCGCGAGTGCCACCCACCCATCCCATTCGTCGGTCGCCACGAGGTGGGTGAACTGCCACCCTTCCTCGCGTGCAACCGTGATGAATTCTTGCACCAGCCGTTCGGGGGAGGGGTGGTGTTCTCCGTCGGCGCGGGTCAGGAGCGAGGCACCGTGGTCGC
>CAZNDK010000013.1:12685-62639 GCA_964571795.1 uncultured Gemmatimonadaceae bacterium
AGGGCGGCGCCCTTCAGGGCCAGCGGCAGCGCGGCTTCACCGAACTGGTCGGCGGCCTGTGCGGAGAGCGCCAGCGCCTCCTCGAAGCGGCGCTGTCCACGGAGCAACTCGAAGTACTCGCACCAGGCGAGGGCGAGGTCGGGCTGGCGATCGATGAGTTCGAGGTACGCCTCCTCCGCCTCATCGAGCGAGGCGTCGCGGAGGAGGTGCCGCGCCCGGGCCAGGGCACGCTCACTGGGCTCGGTGGCAAACACGCGGAACTGTGAAGTGGTGAACATGTCGCGAATGTATCGGCCGGGCCGGAGTCCGCCAGAGGGGTCGCGGATCGGGCTTCCGCCGGCCGCCCTCGCGCGATGCGAGCTTCGGTGTACCTTTCCCCCGTTCGGCCCGCCCGCAACCGTCAGCCTCTCCGAGGACGCCCCCCCATGGACACCGGATTCGTGACCCGCGAACAGGACCGCCTCCTCGGCGAACTGTTCACGTTCCTGCGCATTCCGAGCGTGAGCACACTGCCCCAGAACGCCGGCGATTGCCGGCGTGCCGCGGACTGGCTCATGGCCGAGTTCAAGCGGCTCAAGTGCTCCAAGGTCGAACTCCTCGAAGGGAAGGGGCATCCGATCGTGTGGGCGGAGAGCCCGCGGGTGCCCGGCAAGCCGACGGTGCTGGTCTACGGGCACTACGACGTCCAGCCCCCCGATCCGCTCGACGAATGGGTGTCGCCGCCCTTCGAGCCCACCATCCGCGACGGCAACCTCTTCGCCCGCGGTGCGGTGGACGACAAGGGCCAGGTGTTCTGCCTCCTCAAGGCGTACGAGGCGGTGCTGGACGCCAGCGGCAAGCCGCCGTTGAACGTCAACTTCATCATCGAGGGTGAGGAGGAGTGCGGCGGCGACGTGATCGTCGACCGCCTGAAGAAGGAGCCGGAGCGGACCCGCGCCGACGCCGTGCTGGTGGCGGACATGTCGTATTACGCGCCCGGCATCCCGGCGGTGTACACCGCGCTCCGGGGCATGTGCTACGCGGAAATCCACCTGCGCACCCTCGAGCGGGACCTGCACTCCGGTACCTACGGCGGCGTGGCCCCCAACGCGCTCGAGGCGCTCTGCCGCCTGTTGATGGACCTCAAGGGGGTGGACGGCCGGATCCACATCCGCGGGCTCTACGACCAGGTGGTGCCGCCGAAGCCCTCGGAACTTGAGGCGTGGAAGGCGCTGCCGTTCAACGTCCAGGAGTACCTACGGGACGAGGTCACGGCCACCACGCTCACCGGGCTCAAGGAGTATTCCATCCTCGAACGGACCTGGGCGCTGCCCACCTTCGAGATCCACGGCATCATGGGCGGCTTCATCGGCGACGGCGCGAAGACCGTCATCCCCGCCAAGGCGGCGGCCAAGGTGAGCCTCCGGTTGGTGCCCGGCCTCACCCGCGACGGCGTGCAGGCGGCGCTGGAGAAGACGGTGCAGGCGCTGGCGCCGACCTGGGCCAAGGTCGAGGTGCGTCCGCTCCACGGCGCCGACCCGGTGGAAGTGGATGTCACGGCGCCGGCGTTCGGCGTGCTCGACCGCGCCTTCGAGGAGGTCGTGGGGCGGCGGACGGTCTCGGTGCGGGCCGGTGGCTCCATTCCGATCGTGCCCAAGCTGGGCATGACCGGCGCCCCCGTCCTCCTGACCGGCATCGGGCTTCCCGACGACGGGCTGCATTCCCCGAACGAAAAAATTGCCGTCCAGCAGATCTGGGACGGCATCAAGGTGTTCGGGCGATTCTTCGAGATGATGGCGGAGGGGCGCTAGCCGGCCACGAGCGCGCGGACCGAGGCGATGACCCCGGCCACCAGGTCGTCCGCCCAGTAGGGCTCGGGGCGTTCGCCCGGGGGCAGTGCCGCGGCGCGTTGCTCCAGGTAGGCGATGGCGGTGGAGGTCCACTCCGACTGCGCGGAGGGAACGACGGCCCACGCGCCGGTGGCCCGAAGTTCCAGGGTGCTGAGCGCCTCGAGCTCGCTCTCGAGGCCGCGCATCGCGGCCGGCGCGCGGAGCCGGGTCGCCACGAGGTCGAGGGCGCGCGCCGCGTCCGGGTCCAGCGGCTCCGGATTGAGGTGATGCTGGTGGCGGGCGTCCGCGATCATCTCGGCGAGCCGGAGGCAGACCGCCCGAACCGCGGGCGTCAGCGCCGGCGGGGCGTCCGATGCCCAGCTCTCGGCCGCCCGGAGAATCTGCGCCACGCGCTCGTCCGCAACCGACTCCGGCGTCCGCCGGGGGAGAATATCCGCCATGTGGTGGACATTGGCGGAGCCTCTCGTGAAAGGCAACCTCAGCGCCGCGGGCCCCGCCGCATCCGGACCGGATCCGCCCTCCCGTACCGCTCCTCTCCCCACGGATCTCCCCGCATGTGATAGCCGTTCTGCTCCCAGAAGCCCGGGTAATCCTCGTCGAGGAACTCGAAGCCGCGCACCCACTTGGCGCTTTTCCAGAAGTAGAGATGCGGCACCACCAGACGGACGGGGCCCCCGTGCTCCGCGGTGAGCGGCTCCCCGTTGTGCTCCAGTGCCAGCAGGTTGGCGGGCCGGACGAAGTCGGCGAGCGGAAGGTTCGTGGTGAAGCCCTGCTCCGCGTGAACCAGCACGTGCGTCACGCCGGCGTTGAGCCCCGCCCGTTCGAGAATCGGCGCCAGCGGGACGCCCGAGAAGACGTTGTCGTAGCGGCTCCACCGGGTCACGCAGTGTATGTCGCAGAGCGACTCTTGCCGCGGCAGGGCGAGGAGCCCATTCCAGTCCAGCGTGAACGGGCGCTTGACCAGGCCGGTCACGTCGAGCGTCCAGCGCGCCGGGTCGACCGTCGGAACGGTCCCGTAGTGCAGCACCGGCCACTTTTGGGTGACGATCTGTCCTGGGGGGAGGCGTGTCTCGATTGGCGTGCGGACGTCAAGGCGGGGAGGCATGTCGGCGGTTCCCTCAGGGAAGTGACGCCTCCTCAACACCCGAGGGGGTGGGAAGGTTCCAGTCCCGCTCGGCGGCAGGTCGGGGAGCCCGGTCGAACGCCCGGCCGAACGCCGCCGTGACCGCCTGTCGGCACGCTTCCATGAGGTCCGGAGGGGCCCCGGTCCCCAGCTCCCGCGCCACACTGGTCATCGTCACGCCTTCGATACCGCAGGGCACGATCAGGTCGAAGAAGCTCAAGTCCGTCGAGACGTTCAGCGCGAAACCGTGGAAGGTGACCCACTGCTTCACGTGGATGCCGATGCTCGCAATCTTCCGCCCCCGGGTCCACACGCCGGTGAGGCCCGCGCGGCGCTCGGCCGGGATGCCCAGCGAGCCGAGGGCCGCGATCAGCGCCTCCTCGACGGTGCGGAGATACCAGTGCAGGTCCTGGCGGTGGTGGGTGAGGTCGAGGATCGGGTAGCCCACCAGCTGGCCCGGGCCGTGGAAGGTGACGTCGCCCCCCCGCTCCACCTCGAACACCTCTACGCCGCGCTGCCGGATCACCTCGGGTGGGATCGGGAGGCTCGTCCCCTTGGTGCCGCGCCCGAGAGTCACCACCGGCTCGTGCTCGACGAGGAGCAGCAGGTCCTCCGCCAGCTCCCCGGCCTGCCGCGCCCGGCACAGCCGGCGCTGCAGATCCAGCACCTCCCCATAACCACGCCGCCCAAGATCGGTCACCAGGAGGGCGCGCGCGCTCACCTGGCCTCCCTGAGGCGCAGCACCCGGCGGCCGAGCGTCCAGGCGCCCGCCGAGGCCACCAGCGCCACGGCACCGAGGCCGGCCGGACCGAACCACGCGTTCACGGGAGCCAGGAGGAGCCCTGCCACGAACACGGCGAAGGCCGTGACCATGCTGAGTCCGCCGCGGCGGTAGGTGGGCAGGGGGGAGAGTGCGGCGAAACAGGCCGTGCCCGCCGCGATGCAGGTGCCGATGGTGCCGAAGATCAGGAGGAGGCCCGCGGGTGCCATGGGGTCGGGCTGGGGGGACGGTGGCGCCGTGGCAACGAGGCCGCGGACGCCGAGGAGTATGACGGCCAGCGCCCCGGCGCCGAACAGGATGCTCCCGCCGACGGCGGCCCCGGCGAGGGGAATGAAGTCCTCGGTCGGGGCCTCGGGATTGAAGTGCGCCGGTTTAGGTATGGAGCACCCGGCCCATCGAGTCGAGCGCCGCCTCGGCGATCGCCTCCGACAGGGTGGGATGGGCGTGGATGGCCAGGTCCACTTCCTCGACGGTGTACTCGTTCTCGCGAGCCACCGCGAGCTCGTGGATCATTTCGGAGGCGTGCCCTCCGACGATGTGCGCCCCGAGGATCTCGCCGTACTTCTTGTCCCGGATGATCTTCACGAAGCCGTCGGTCTCGTTGGTGGCTCGAGCCCGCCCGTTGGCGCTGAAGGGGAACCGCCCCACCTGGTAGTCGAGCTTCTTCTCCTTGCACTGCTCCTCGGTCAGCCCGATGCTCGCCACCTCCGGGTGGCAATAGGTGACGCTCGGGACGTTGTCGTACCGGATCGGGTGCGGCCTGTGCCCGGCGATGAGCTCGGCGACCACGACCCCCTCGCGGCTCCCCTTGTGCGCCAGCATCGGCGGGCCGGCTACGTCGCCGATGCAGTACACGCCGGGCGCGGTCGTTTCGAGGGTGGCCAGGCTCACCTTGACGAACCCACGGTCGGTCAGCTGCACGCCGGCTTCCTTGAATCCCATGTTCTCGGTGTTCACCGCCCGCCCGGCAGCCATGAGCACCTTGTCGGCGGTCACCGACTTCTTCTCGCCGCCGGCCTCGATGTCCAGCGTCACGGAGTCCTTCCCGACCGTCGCCTTCAGGACTTTCGCACCAGCCATCATGTCGATGCCGCGCTTGCGGAACGCCTTGCCCACCGCGTCGGACGATTCCACGTCCTCGATGGGGAGGATGCGGGGCAGCGCCTCGACCAGCGTCACCTTGGTGCCGAAGGCGTTGAAGATGTCGGCAAACTCGCACCCGACCGCCCCGGCGCCGATCACGACCAGCGACTTGGGCGCCGACTCCAGGAAGAGCGCCTCGTCCGAACTGATGACGGTGGTCTTGTTGATCTCGAGCCCGATCTGCGGGATGCCCTTCACGCGGCTGCCCGTGGCGATGACGACCGCCTTCTTCGCCTCGTGGACGTCCGAGCCGACCTTGACCTTGCGGCCCGGCAGGAGGGTGCCCGTGCCCTTGATGACCGTGAGCTTGTGCTTCTTCATGAGGAACTCCACGCCCTTGGAGTTCTGTTCGGCGACCCGCCGGCTCCGCTTCATCGCCACGCCGTAGTCGGTCTTCATTGGCCCGACCTCGATGCCGAGGTCCTTGGCCTGGTGGGCGATGAGGTTGATTGACGACGCGCTGTGCAGCAGCGCCTTCGTGGGGATGCACCCGATGTTGACGCAAACGCCGCCGAGCTTGTCCTTCTCGACGACGGCCGTATTGAGTCCGAGCTGGGCCGCGCGGATGGCGCAGACGTAGCCGGCGGGCCCTCCGCCCAGGATGATGACGTCAAATGAAGCCACGGTGGAATTCCTCGGGATCAGGTCGGGCGGCGGTGGCCGCTAGTAGACGAGGGCCAGCGGGTTTTCGAGCATGCCCTTGAGGGTGCGCAGAAACGCGGCCCCCGTGGCCCCGTCGATGACCCGATGGTCGCAGGACATGGTGAGCCGGAGCCGGCGGCCGGGGACGACGGCCCCCTGCCGGACCACCGGCTGCTCGACGATGCTGCCGACGGCCAGGATGCCGGCCTCGGGCGGATTGATGATGGCGGTGAACTGGTCAATGTCGAACATGCCTAGGTTCGACACGCTGAAGGTGCCGCCGGTGTACTCCTCGGGCTTGAGGCGGCGTTCGCGCGCGCGGCCGGCCAGCTCCTTCACCTCCGCCGAAATCTCGCGGAGGCTCTTCCGCTCGGCGTTCCGGACCACCGGCGTGATGAGCCCGTCCTCGACGGCCACGGCCACGCTCAGGTGGACCTCGTTCCAGTACCGGATGCGGTCGTCCTGCCACCAGGCGTTGCACGCGGGGTGCGCCTTGAGCGCCGCCGCGGTGGCCTTCATCACGATATCGTTGAACGAGATCTTCCCCGCGTCGCCGCCGTCCCGCTTCGCCGCCGCGTTCAGCGCCTCCCGCGCCTCCCATGTCCGGTCCATGTCCACCTCAGTGGTGAGGTAGAAGGTCGGCACGGGTCCGATCGACTGCGCCAGCCGCTTCGCGATGGTCTTGCGGATCTGGGTGAGTGGCACGTCCTGGAAGGAACCGGCCGTGGCGATCGGCGCGGCGCTCGTGGCCGCGGGGGCCTTGTCGAGGTCGCGCAGGACGATCCGGCCCTCGGGGCCGGAACCGGCCAAGGCGCCGAGATCAAGGCCACGCTCCCGCGCCACCTTGCGCGCGAGCGGCGAGGCTTTGGTCCGCCCACCGGAGGTGGGCGGAGGCTGGGCAGGTGGCAGCGGGGCAGCGGGGCTGGTCGCCACTGGGGCGCCTGCGGGTGCGCTCGCCGCGGGCTTCGGCGCCACCGCCGGAGCCGGGGCACCGCCGGTGAGCGCGCTGATGTCCTCGCCCGGTTGGCCGATCACGCCCACCAGCTTGGCCACGGCGACGGTGCTGCCTGCGGGCACGAGCTGCTTGAGGAGCACGCCTTCGGCGCGCGCCACCAGCTCCATCACCGCCTTGTCGGTCTCCACCTCGGCGATGACGTCGCCCGGGCGCACGGCCTCGCCTTCCTGCTTCTTCCACTCGACGAGCCGGCCTTCTTCCATCGTCGGCGACAGGGCTTCCATCAGGACTTTTGATGCCATGCGTCCTATCCCGGGATGTAGAGTACGCGCTTGACCGCCGCCACCACCTTGGCCGGGTCGGCCTTGGCCGCGCGCTCGAGCATCTTGTTGTACGGCATCGGCACGTCGGCCATCGTGACCCGGAGGACCGGCGCGTCGAGTTCGTCGAAGGCGTGCTGCTGGATCTCGTCCACCACCTGGGCGCCGACCCCGGCGAACGCCCACCCTTCCTCCACGACCACGCAGCGATGCGTGCGGCCGACCGAGTTGAGGATGGTGGCGGTATCGAGCGGCCGGATGGTCCGCAGGTCCACGACCTCGGCGTTGATGCCCTCTTCGGCCAGCTGCTCCGCCGCCTTGAGCGCCACCGACACGGTCTTGGAATGGCAGACCAGCGTCACGTCGCTCCCGGCCCGCTTGACCTCGGCCTGGCCGATCGGCACCAGGTGCTCGCCCTCGGGCACCTCGCCCTTCACGTTGTAGAGCATCTCGCCTTCGATGAAGACGATCGGGTCGTCGTCGCGAATGGCGCTCTTCAGCAGCCCCTTGGCGTCGGCCGGCGTTCCCGGGGCCACGACCTTGAGCCCGGGGATGTGTGCGTACCACGACTCGAACGCCTGGGAGTGCTGCGCGCCGAGCTGCAGCGCGGCGCCGCCGGGCCCGCGGAACACGATCGGGCAGCCGACCTGCCCGCCCGACATGTACCGCATCTTGGCCGCCGAGTTGACCACCTGGTCGATTGCGAGCAGGGCGAAGTTCCAGGTCATGAACTCGATGACCGGCCGGAGCCCCACCATGGCGGCGCCGACGCCGATGCCGGCAAACCCCAGCTCGGCGATCGGGGTGTCCACCACCCGGAGCGGTCCGAACTCCTTCAACAGCCCGCGGCTCACCTTGTAGGCGCCGTCGTACTCGGCCACTTCCTCGCCCATCAGGAAGACCCGGTCATCCAGCGCCATCTCCTCGCGGAGCGCCGCGTTCAGGGCGTCGCGGTAGGTCAGGACCGCCATTTCAACGGCCTCCCGCCAGCACGTCGGTCCACAACTCCTCGGGGGCCGGATCGGGGGACTCCTCGGCGAACGCCACCGAGTCCTCGACTTCGGCCATGATGGCCGTGTCGAGTGCCTTGATGCCCGCCTCGTCGATCATCCCGGCGGTGCGCATGTGGGCCTCGAGCAGCTTGATCGGGTCCCGCTGGCGGAACTCCTCGACCTCTTCCTTGGAGCGGTAGGTGCCGTGCGCCGCGTCGGACATGGAATGCCCGACATACCGGTAGGTCCGCATTTCCAGCAGGGTGGGCAGCGATTCCAGCCTCGCGCGGTCCACGGCCCGGTCCATCGCCCCGCGGACGGCGAAGACGTTCTGGCCGTCCACCACCTCTTCGGTCATCTCGTAGGAGTAGGCGCGGTGGGCCAGGTCCAGGATGGCGCTGGCCCGGGCGAGGGCCGTGCCCATGCCGTAGCCATTGTTTTCCACGATGAAGATGGCGGGCAGCTTCCAGAGCGCCGCCATGTTCAGGGTCTCGTGGAACGACCCGATGTTCACCGCCGCCTCGCCGAAGTAGCAGACCGCCACCTGGTCGGTCTTGCGGTACTTCGCGGCGAACGCCATCCCCGCCGTGAGCGGGATGTGGCCGCCGACGATGCCGTGGCCGCCGAGGAACCCGAGCGAGGCGTCGAACAGGTGCATCGAGCCGCCCTTGCCGTGCGAGCAGCCGGTGGCCTTGCCGTAGAGCTCCGCCATGACGGACCGGGCCGAGAGCCCGCGGGCCAGCGCGTGGCCGTGGTCGCGGTACGAGGTGGTGATGTAGTCGTCCGTCCGGAGCGCGGCGATGCTCCCGACCGCCACCGCCTCCTGCCCGATGTACAGGTGGCAGAAGCCGCCGATCTTGCCCAGGCTGTACGCCTCGCCCGCCTTCTCCTCGAAGTGGCGGATGAGCCGCATTTGCCGGAGGTACTCGAGGCACTGTTCCGGGCTGGCGCCGGGATCCGAGGTCCGGGGCGCGCCCTTGAGCCGCGACGGGGTGCGTGTGCCGGCCATCAGGCTGACCTCGTTTCCTTGGCCTTGTCGACCTGCTCCCAGGCGTGGTAGGACGACCGGGTCAGCGGGCTCGCCTCCACGTGGGCGTACCCCATGTCGAGGCCGATGGCGCGGAGCTCGGCGAACTCGTCGGGGGTGTAGTACCGCGCGATCGGGAGGTGCCCGCCGGAGGGGCGCAGGTACTGGCCGAGGGTCAGGATGTTGACGTCGCTCTTCCGCAGGTCCCGCATGCAGACCAGGACCTCGTCCCATTCCTCGCCCATGCCGAGGATGATTCCCGACTTGGTCAGCGCATCGGGGCCGCCCATCCTGCGGGCGTTGGCCAGGAGCCGCAGGGCGCGGTCATACCGTCCGCCGGGCCGCGCGAGGCGGTAGAGCCGCTCCGGGGTCTCGAGGTTGTGGTTCAGGATGTCGGGCCTCGCGTCCATCACCAGCTGCAGGGCGGCTTCGGAGCCCTTGAAATCGGGAATCAGCACCTCGATGGAGGTGCCCGGCATCCGGGCCCGGATTTCGGTGATGCACCCGGCGAAGGCCTCGGCCCCGCCGTTCGGCAGGTCGTCCCGGTCCACCGAGGTGATCACCACGTGCTGGAGCCCCATCCGCGTGACCGCTTCGGCGAGGCGCACTGGTTCGACCGGATCGAACGGCTTGGGCGTCCCGTGGGCCACGGCGCAGTAGGTGCAATTCCGTGTGCAGACGTCACCCAGGATCATGAATGTGGCGGCCTTGTGCTCCCAGCATTCGCCGATATTGGGGCAGCGGGCCTCTTCGCAGACGGTGTGGAGGCCCAGTTCCCGCATCATGCCCCGGATTTCCACGTAGTTCTGGCCGCCGGGGGTCCGCACCTTGAGCCAGGACGGCTTCCGGACCGGGGTGCTGGGCACGGCTGCCGGCCCGCCGTGTGGAGGGCTGGAGGGGGTCCGGCTGAGCTGGACGAGCGGAACGGCCACCGACGGCTCCTTGAGGCGGCGAAGGCCGGGGGGTACCCCGGCCGCGGCAGGCTAGGAAACTAGCCTGCCGGAGGGGGGTCCGGAAGACGTTCCGGCACTGCGGGATAGGGGCCTCGGAGGGGAGAAACGAACGCGGCCCCCCGGCGTGGCGCCGGGGGGCCGCTCGGGAGCGGGCGAGCCCTAGTTGATGGCCGCGCGGATCAGGATCATGAACGCCGAGTTCCTGCCCTTGTCGTCCTTGATGGCATCGCTGAAGTCGTACTCGTACCGGAGGTCGAAGCCCCAGGTGCCCCGCTGGAAGCCGGCGCCGATGGCGCCGCCGAACACCGTGTTGGTCTGTACGTCCTGGTCGGCGCAGGAGACCGACACAGTGTCCACCGACGTGCTGCACTTGACGTTGAAGCCGACGTACGGGCCCACGTAGGCGAACGGGCCGGGGTTCTCGGGAGTGAATTCATACCGCAGCAGGACCGGAATCTCGAGGTAATTCAGGTTCAGCACCGTCTCCGTGCCCTTGATGCCGGCGCCCTTGTTGGCGTAGAAGAGTTCCGGCTCGATCAGCAGGGACTTGGCCACCGGGAAGTTCAGGTAGAAGCCGCCCGCGAACCCCGTCGAGGACCGGACGGAGACATTGGAGTCGAGGCCCGTCAGGGTGGTGAAATCCGCGCCGCCGAGGAAGCCGACGCTGGTCTTCTGTTGGGCCGAGGCGGGCCCCGCCGTCAGGCCAACGACCGCGAGCGAGAGACCAGCGAGCGTGGAGCACCGACGAAGCCAGGTGTGCATGTGAGCCTCAAGGTTGAAGAATCGCCTCCGAAACGACCCGCGGTCCAGCCGGAGCGGATGGATAGTACGGCGAGATTCGGCGATGGGGAAGGGGCAAGCCGATCACAACCGCATGCCAACGGATCCGGGGTCGTACGGGCTCCGCCGGGCGCTGAATCCCGAGCGGGAGCTTCGGGAATTCGCGCCCGTCGTGGTAGCGGTCGCCGCTACTTGAACTGGTACCGCAGGACGATCTCCCAGGCCGAATTCTTGACCGCCCCTGCGTCCTTGTAGGCCTCGCTGAAATCAAACTCGTAGCGGCCCTCGAGCCCGACCTTGCCGCGCTGGAACCCGAGCCCGACCATGCCGCCGAAGGTGACGCTGGTCGCGTCAAACGGCACGCCCGCAACCACCCCGACGTCCGCGCAATCGGTCTTGGGGAGGTCGGCGTCGCCGTCGCCGGAGACGCTGCACGAGATGTTGAAGGCCACGGTGGGGCCGACCAACGCGTACGGGCCACCAGCGGACTGGAAGTTGTACCGGAGCAGGGCGGGGATCTCGATGTACTCGAGGTCGAAGGTGACGTCGCCCGAGAACCCGGGATCGGTGAGAGAGTACTTGGTGCCTTTCCCGATGTAGATCGCCTGCGGCTCGAAGGCCAGCGACGTGCCGACGGGGATGTCCACGAAGACGCCGCCGAGGAAACCGGTGAGGGAGCCCTTGTCCAGCCCGATCGACGACAGGTTGGCGTCCGAGCCGGTAAACGTGGCGAAGTCGATCCCGGCGACGACGCCGTAGGTCACGGCCGATTGGGCCGGGAGCGCGCCGGCGGCGAAGGACAGCGCCGCGGCGGCCAGGGTGATGGTCCGGGGAATCGTGCGCATGGAACTGGCCCTCCATAATGGATTGCGCCTGCGACTGCTGCGTTCCTGCGCGGGGAATGGTGCATCGGGGTGCCTGAGTCCTCGGTGAGAATTCCGTGAAGCCAGTCCCGAACCGCCCGGGCGCGAAGCGGCCCCCTGGAGATTCCCAGGGGGCCAGTCACCGTACCTCGTTTCGGTCCCGAGGCGTCGCTACTTGAGAAACACCGAGAGGCCGAGGAAGGCCCCGAAGGAGGTCGTGGAGGAGAAGTCTCCCTCGAAGCCGTAGTCGAAGTTGGCCTGGACCCGGAGCGCCGCCATGTCGTTGAGCGGGACCTTGGTGCCGAGCGCGATGCCGAGGGCGACCTGGTTGGCGGACTCGCCGCCGCCGCCGATCGAATTGTACACGAGTCTCGGGGCGACATAGGTCCCTTTCCGCCCCCATCCCTGCTTGAAGTAATACGGGACCGCCACGCCGAGGCTGAGCATCGTCAGGCTCTCGCCCCCGCTGCTGATCAGGTTGAGGGCGAGGGTCGGCTCGATCGCCACCCCGGGGGACAGGTACAGGCCCACCGCCAGCGAGCCGCCACCGAGCCCGGTGAACGCCCCGCTGCTGGCGCCCCCTGTGGCGATCTCGAAGACCCCGTCGCATCCGTTGCAGGTCGTGTAACCGAGACCAAGGACGCCGGCGGTGATCTCCGTCGCCTTCTCCTGGGCCATGGCGACAGTCGCGCCGGCCGCCAGGGCCAGCACGGCGAGCAGGATGATCCGGAGGCGCGGGTGCATGGCAGGCTCCTTGATTCGAGGGAGGGTGGGTCGGCAGCAGCGCTCGTGCTTCAAGCGAAACGGCCCCCCGGGAGTCCGGAGGGCCGCTCGCATCTGATGATCGGTAGTCCGACCCGATGCGTTACTTGCTGAATCCGACGCGGGCCATGACTTCGATCACGGAGTTCTTCCCGGCCACGTCCTTGAAGGCGTCGCCGAAGTCGAAGTCATACCGACCTTCGAGGCCGAAGCGCCCCTTCTGGAAGCCGATGCCCACGACGCCACCGAAGGTGGTGTTGTCCTCGAGCCCGACGTCCGAGCAGTCGGCGTCGGCACCGCCGCCGCCGCTCAGCTTGCACGAGATGTTGAAGCCCACGGCCGGGCCCGCCAGAAGGAAGATGCCGCCTTCGGGCTTGAAGTTGTAACGGACCAGCACCGGGATTTCGATGTAGCCCGCGCTGATCTTCGCGTCGGAGTTGTCGTCGGTCGCGCCCTTGCCTGCGTACAGCGCGTTGACTTCGACCACGACGGAGTTGCCGGCGGGGATGCCGAGGTACAGGCCGCCGATGAAGCCCGTCAGGCTGCCGGTGTCCGAGAAGTCGTCGCCGGTAATGGTCGCGAAGTCAACGCCAGCCAGGAGGCCGTATGACTTCGTGCCCTGGGCCTGGGCGGTCAGCGCCGTCGCACCGAGGGCCAAAGCTGCCAGGGTCGAGATCCGGAAGAACTTGTGCATTGCGTGCTCCTCAATGGGGTGAATGACCTGCTTCCAATTACGGTCCTGCACGGGTCCTGCTGCTGTGTCCCCCCTCACAAGACGGCCCCGGGATTGCTCCTGGGGCCGCCCTGCGGGGCGAACCGCCCAACACTACTTGCTGAAGCCGACGCGGGCCATGACTTCGATCACGGAGTTCTTCCCGGCCACGTCCTTGAAGGCGTCGCCGAAGTCGAAGTCATACCGACCTTCGAGGCCGAAGCGCCCCTTCTGGAAGCCGATGCCCACGACGCCACCGAAGGTGGTGTTGTCCTCGAGCCCGACGTCCGAGCAGTCGGCGTCGGCACCGCCGCCGCCGCTCAGCTTGCACGAGATGTTGAAGCCCACGGCCGGGCCCGCCAGAAGGAAGATGCCGCCTTCGGGCTTGAAGTTGTAACGGACCAGCACCGGGATTTCGATGTAGCCCGCGCTGATCTTCGCGTCGGAGTTGTCGTCGGTCGCGCCCTTGCCTGCGTACAGCGCGTTGACTTCGACCACGACGGAGTTGCCGGCGGGGATGCCGAGGTACAGGCCGCCGATGAAGCCGGTCAGGCTGCCGGTGTCCGAGAAGTCGTCACCGGTGATGGTCGCGAAGTCAACGCCAGCCAGGAGGCCGTATGACTTTGTGCCCTGCGCCTGCACGGTGAACGCCATGGCGCCGAGCGCCAAGGCGGTCAGGGTGGAAACCCGGAAGAGCTTGAGCATCGTCGTCTCCTACAATGGGGGTTGAACTCGCGACAACAGACTGCCCTGCTCAATTCTCCATCCCATCGAGGCTGGGGCCGGCGTGCTACCGGCTGCCGAGAATCGCCAGTCGCGCCATGAAGTACCACGCGCCATAGCTGGCGTCCACGTTTTCGATTGCGTCGCTGAACCCGGTCTGGTAGTGGGCTTCGACGCCCAGCTTCCCGAACTGCAATCCGGCCCCGGCGATGCCGCTCCAAAGCGAGTTGGCGGCCTGGTCGCAGGTTGTGGTGCTGAGGTCGGTGCTGCAGGAGACCTGCCAGCTGATCGCCGGGCCGGCGAAGAGATTCAGCTTCCCGACGTAGAACTTGAGGAGCGCCGGGATTTCGAGGTACCCTTGCGTGACGCTCTCCGACGACACGTCGAAGGACTGGGCCATGAAGAGCACCTGTCCCTCGACCGAGAACTTGCTGCCGAGGTAGAGGTTGACGTACCCGCCGCCTCCGCCGCCCGTGCCGGAACTGACGTCAAGGGCGTCGGCGTCGCTGCCGGTGAGGGTGCTGGAGTTGACGCCACCGGTAAGCCCGATGGCCACCTGGGCGGACGCGGTCGTGCTGAGGGCCATCCCGAGGACGGCAGCCACCGTGAACGAACGGAACCAGCGCGTCATGCCGCCTGCCCTCCCGCAATAGCCGTGGATTGGGGGGTACCCCCCCCAAGACGTGACCGAACCGTTACCACGATGGGCAATACCGTCAAAAAATGCAAGGGGGTGAACAAAAGTTAACCATCAATGGTACAAAGGCTTTAGCTGGCGATACCTAATGTGGGATGTCGGGTATCGGGCCTCATTCGGGCCCGAGCAGTTCCTCGATGTACGTATGGAGGTCCGTCCGGAGTTTCGTGAACTGTGCTCCCGTGGCCGGGCCGTAGAAGCCGGCGTGGATCTTCCGGACCCGGCCCTGCCGGTCCAGGAAGAGGAGGGTGGGGTAGGCTGTGAACCCCTGCAACTGGGGCAGCGTCGCGGCCGTGAGGTCGGTTTCGTTGACGCCGGCCAGCAGGATCGGCCAGGGGATGCCGAACTTCTGCTGGAACCGGCGGACCAGTTCGCCGTCGATGGCGGGGTCGCCCGTGACCTCATATGCGAGGCTCACCACCTCGAATCCCCTCGCGTGATAGGTCCGGTAGAGCTCGACCAGGGTGGGGGCCGCG
Organism: uncultured Gemmatimonadaceae bacterium; assembly: GCA_964571795.1. GTDB lineage: Bacteria > Gemmatimonadota > Gemmatimonadetes > Gemmatimonadales > GWC2-71-9 > SPDF01. The sequence continues at coordinate 27,464 of CAZNDK010000013.1, forward strand.
TCGTGGCAGTTCGGGCACCATGTCCCGAAGATGTCCACCATGACCACCTTGTCGCGAAACCGGGGGTCCTCGTTGGTCACCACGACCCCGTCCAGCCCTGGGAAGGCGAACTGGAAGGGTGCCGAGGTGTCGGCTTTGGTGACCTCGGTTGGCGGCGTCAGGTGCGGGCCGCCCCGGCTCCGGGTGGCGTAGAACGGCGTCTGGCTGCGAAGTCCCGCATGGAACACCCCGCGCAGGGTGTCCGCGCTCAATTCCCCCGTGATCAGGTAGACGAACGACCCGTCGAAATGGCCGAGGGAGAAGCGGTCTCCGGACGCCTCGCCCCAGAAGGCGCCGTAGTCGCCCGAGTTGGACAGCACCGTCCCCGTCATCCCGACCTGGGAGTTGCTGACCTCCAGCACCCTGGGCGTGCGCCGGCCCTCGGGTCCGAACCAGGCGTCCCAGGTCCCGAGGAGCCCCGCCGTGGCCGGTTCGACCGGCCAGCGTCCCCTGAGGGCACGGAACGGGATGGTCCGGGGCCCGCGATTGCCGACATTCGAGTAGGCCCCCACCAGGGAGTCGCCACGACGGACGGTGCGGATGGTGGCGGCGTAGTCGGCGAGCTCGAAGATGACCGTGTCGCCGAGCTCACGGACGGCGGAGAATGGCTCGCATGATGTCCCGTTGCAGAGCCGTGCCTGGATCGGCGCCCCGGGGTCCACCTCGATCGAGAAGCGGAGGGGGCCTCCGGCCAGGTCCAGCGCGGCCCTCCAGGGCCCCGCGAGCGGCGTGACCCACGGGAGGAGCGCCGCCACCAGGACCCCGAGCATCGTAGGCACGCTATGGGGCCGGCTTCGCAGGCTGGTATTTCTCTCCGGCTTCGACGGCGACCGGCACGGCGTTCCCGGGCCATGGGACCGGGCAGGGGTACACCGAGCTGTACGCGCAGAACGGATTCCGGGCGAGATTGAAGTCGACCCGGTACTTCCCGCCATCGAGGGGGGTCAGCTCGACAAATCGGCCTGCGGGGTAAGTGCCCCGGTCGTTGGTCGCGTCGCGGAAGTACACCTGCAGCTCGGTCTCCTCCGTTCCAGGCACCGGCATCCGCATCACCGAAAGTCGGGTGGGTGATGGTCCGAGCGGAAGGAGGACCGAGCCCGCCGCCTCCGCCTCGACTTCGATGCCGTCGAGTGTCAGCACCCGGCGGCGCTCGGGCCTGACAGGTGGGTCGAGAGGCACCGCATAGCTGAGGCGGCCGTCCGGCGGATACCAGGCCGGCGGCGCCCCTCCCGGCTTCCCGTACACCAGCAGCACGCTCGCGCCCGCCGCGCCCTGCACCTGCAGGGTCCACGGGGGGACACTCACGGCGCGGCCGCGCGGCAGCGCACGGGTCTGATCGCCGGGTCCGACGAGGGTCACTACCCCGCCGCGCTCGCGCACGGCGGCCGGCCCGAATCCCTTCAGGGGAATGTCTGCGGTGTCGGGGCCGAGGGTGGCGGTGCCGCTGAGTCGGTGCATCGCGACGGCGGCCTGCGGAGAGACGGAGGACGTGGCAAGCCACTCGGCGTAACTCCGCCGTTCCGCCGTGAGGGAGGAGGTCTGCTGGGCCGAGGCCGCCGCCGGCAGGGCCGCCAGCAGCAGGAGTCGGGCGGCGGTGCCGTACCCTACCATCGCCAAAACCGGCCTGGGTCGTAGGCGCTGAGGTCCTCGATGACGGTGGCCTCCCCCGTCACCAATTGGCGAATGAGCACGCCGGTAATGCCGGAGAGGAGGATGCCGTTCCGCCCGTGACCGGTGGCGTACCAGAGGCCGCCGAGGCTGGGGTCCGCGCCCAGCAGCGGGAGCCCGTCGGCGGAGACCGGCCGCAGGCCGGACCAGGTGCGGGTGACGGGGGCCCGGGCGAGCGCCGGGCAGATCTGACTTGCCCCCGCGAAGATCCGGGCGAGTCCGGCGGCGGTCACTTCATTCCGGAATCCGGCGTACTCCATCGTCGACCCGACGGTCACCTCGCCGCTGCGGCCCACGAGGTAGGCACCCCTGCCATAGACGATGGAGTGCCCGACGCCTTCGGGCGCGGGCAGGGCGGCCATTTCGCCGCGCACCGGTGCCACGGCCAGGGGGCGGGGAAGTCCCTCGAGCAGGCCCGACCAGGCGCCCGCGGCGATCACCACGTCTCGCGCCGGGTAACGCTCCGCGCCGCGAACCGCGGCCACCCGGTCGCCGTGACGCTCGATCGCCACGGCCTTGTCCTGGATGCGCACGGCGCCGAGTCGAACCGCGTCGGCCCGGAGCGCCTCGACCAGCCGTTGCGGGTCGACGGCACCACCGGCGGGGGCCCAGAGTGCTCCCTGCACCGGCCCCAGCCATGGCCAGCGGCTCTTGGCTTCGTCGGCGTCGAGCCAGTCCACGTGAAGCGACTGCTGGCGCTGGTGCGCCACCTGGGCCCGGAGCCGGGTCTCGTCGGCGTCGTCGAAGGCCACCTGCGCAATGCCCTCGCGGTGGAGTCCGATGTCGGCCCCGAGCGACTCCCGCAACCGCTCGGCGAGTACCTCCAGCCGTTCCCGCCCCGCCACCCCCAAGGCGACGGTCGGGTCTTCGGAATCGCGTGACTCGACTTCCGGGGCGAGCATTCCGGCCGCCGCCCGCCACGCCTGGCCATCGTCGGAGTCGGGGTCGAGGAATGCCACGCTGCGCCCCGTCCGGGCCAGTTCCCGGGCGCACGCCGCGCCGATGGCGCCTCCACCCACAATTACAACGTCATACCCAGTCGTCACTTACAGCTCCACGAAACTTTTTGAAACATCGGGGCGTAGGGCTGTCACGTCCGTCTACCTGGAGGGGTGAGAAATGGTACGCAACATGGTGGGCTTTGCCGCCTTCGCGGTGATCGCCCTCTTCGTGCTGAAGATCCTCGGTTCGATCTTCGGCATCGTGCTCGGCCTGCTCGGCACGATTCTCTACTTCGCGTTCTGGGGCTTCATCATCTACCTGATCCTGCGGGTGATCAGCCCCAGCACCGCGGACAAGGTGAAAGAGACCATCAAGGGCTAAGCCCTGGTCCAGGCCCACCGCCTGACTCCTGCAGGTGCCGACGCGCCCGGTCATCCCGGGCGCGTCGTGCGTCATGCCCTTCCGCTCAAGTCGACAAATGCTCCAGCACTGCCCAGTACAGCAACGGGAACATCAGCTCGTGATGGCCGGTGACCTGGATCCCGGTGCCGCCCCCGAGCGTGGGCCGCTGGACCACGTTCACCCGCGGCCGGTACTGGCGCAGCATGTCGAAGTCGGCCGCCAAGAAATGCGTCGGCTTCCCCCCGTCGAGATTGCGCGCGATGGTCAGCGCCTTGAGGAACACCTCCGGCATGATCACGGCGCTCCCCCAGTTCAACACGACGCCGCCCTGGTCGAGTGCCGGCAGGGATCCGGCCAGGCGAAGGAAGTCCCGGTGGCTGGTGGCGCCCATGGCGGCGCCGTCGGCCGACGGGTGCTGGTGAATGATTTCGGCGCCGACGGCGGTGTGCACGGTGACGGGCACGTCCTGTCGGTGGCAGGCGAGGAGCACCGACACGGCGTCGCCGGGGCGCTCCGGCATCGCGGCGAGATGGCGCGCCAATCCCTCGCCCATGCCGCGCTGGTCCCGGGCCGCCGCGGCGATGGCGGCGTTCATCTCGCGGCCGGTCTCCTCGGCCATGCCGAAAGTGCCGTCCTCGAGGCCGGCCGCCACGTCTTCGCTGGTGCCGCCGAACGCCGATAACTCGAAGTCGTGAATGGCGGCGGCGCCGTTCATCGCGACATGCGTCACGATGCCTCGGCGGATCCAGTCGGCGATGAGGGGGCCGAGCCCGACCTTGATCACGTGTCCACCGAGGAGGAGGACGATGCCGCGCCGGTCGCGGGCGGCGGCGGCCACCGCGCCGGCCACCGTACGGAGGTCGCGGGCGGCGAGCACGTCGGGGAGGCTGTCGAGGAAGGCGCCGAAGGAGCGCGAGGCGCCCGGAGTGTGGGCGAGCAGGGTCGGGTCGACCTTGTTGGCGCGGCCCCCGACCGGCACGGTCCGCAGCCGGCTCAGGTCCGGCTCCCGGTACGTCATGCCGGCGGCTGGTGCGCCGGAGCGGCGCGCGGCGGGATCTCCATGTCCTTCAGGCGCATCGTAATGACCCCGAACGGGAACCGGATGCGGATCTGGACGGGGATGCGCCGTTCGTCGTCGGTCAGCCAGACGCGGGTGTCCGACTGCCGGCTGAAGAGACTGCCCTTTTCCCCGACGATGGGCTGAACCACGAGGCACTGGACCTTCGTCCCGTCGGGAAGCTCCATCTGCTCGCGCTTGTGCACCTTCAGCACGACGGGGTTCAGTTCCTTCTTGAAATACCGGTCGAAGGAGTAGGTCTTGCCGACCTCGAGCGGCGTGACGCGCACGAAATACAGGAATCCGGCGTCGTCGATCGGGAACGCCGAGGTCTGGCCGGACTTCTTCTTGACCAACTCGTGGTAGACGCCCGAGTCGGGGAAGATCTCGTAGGTGCGGAACCGGTACTTGCCGCCCTCGAACTGCCGCTGCACGAACCGGCGGGAGAGCAGGTCCTGCACCCCGGTCCACGATTCCAGGGTGTCGTCGAGGCTGTAGAGGGGGACGCCCCCCTCCAGGGTGAAGCGGAAGACGAAGGCGTCCACCCCGCGGATCGTGTCGATCCGCGCGACCTCGACGTGGCCCTCCCCGAGGGTGATGATGCCCAGCTTGGCGGAAAAGGTAAGTCGCTCGCCGACCGCGAAGGGATAATTCGGCATCGGCGCCGGTGGGGTGGGCGGGGAGGCAGGTGGCGCCTGCATCGCGAGGAGCAGCAGCGGCCCGAGCATCAGCCCGACACGCTCAGGGGTGTGCGCCAGAGGGCCTTCGCTTCGACCCAGGGATCGGTGTCGACGGGGTGCTGGAGAAGGTCGTAGCGCTCGCGCGTCTCGACCGTTTCGATCCGTCGCGAGGCAGCGGCCGCCCGGGCGATGAGCTCTGCGTTGGCGGCCCAGCCACTGGCGGTGAGCACCGGGCCGGTGCCGGGGAGCGCGTCCTTCGCGACGCTGAGCCGCATGGCGAGGAATCCGCTGACCGTGTCCCGCACGCCGGGCACCCTCACCCGCCGCCGGAGCAGCAGGGGCGCGTACCGCCGGAGCCAGCGGTGTCCGCGGGTGGGCGCGCCCTCCCCACGGCTCTCCGCCACAATCAGGTCCGCTCCGCTGTCGAACTTCTTCAGGAGCTCGGGAATGGTGGCGGGATCGTGGAGGAAGTCCCCATGGAGCACGACGGCTGCGTCGCGCCGCGGCCGGTCGCTCTCGGCCACGGCGTGGCGCAGGAGCCGCTCGACCGTGCGGGCGTAGCCCCGGTGCCGGTCCTGCCGGAGGACCGTCAGCGGCAGCACCTTCACGTAGGGCGCCAGTACCTCCGCCGTCGCGTCGGTCGACGCATCGTCCCCCACCACGAGGTGATACTCGCGTGGCGTGGTGGTGAACACCTGCCGGATCTTCCACAGCAGGAGTCCGACGGTGGCGGCCTCGTTACGGCTCGGAATGCAGATGTAAAGCATTGCTCATCAATGGGCTGAAGTGATGGAACGATATACCTGTAGGACGCCGTCGGCCATCCTTTCGTCGCCGTAGCGGCGGACCGCCTCCCGGCCCCGGGCAACCAGCTGCGCCCTGGCGGCCGGGTTAGCGAGCAGGCCCACGACGGCGGCGGCCAGTGCCTGGGGATCCTGGGGGCTCACCAGGAGGCCAGCCCCGCCGGCCAGCAACTCCGGGATTCCCCCCGCCTTCGTCCCCACCACCGGGATGCCGAGGGCCAGCGCATCGAGGACGGCGGTCCCCAGCCCTTCCTTGACCGAGGACATGACGAACAGGTCCGCCGCGGCCACGAGCCGCGCCGCGTCCGGCACCTCGCCGAGGAGGTGGACCCGGTTCCCGATGTCCAACTCTGAAATCAGTGCCTCGAGATGGGCGCGCAGGTGCCCTTCGCCTGCGATCGCCCAGTGCAGGTCGGGCCGCGCGGCCGAGGCAACCTGCGCGGCGCGGATGAGCGTCGGGTGATCCTTGTGCCGCACCAGCGCCCCGGTGGTGATGACGAGCGGGGTGCCGGGGGGAAGTCCGAGGGCGGGCCGGGGATCGTGGGGCGTGGTGCGGGCCAGTTCGTCCACGGCGATGCCCGAGTGCACGAGCGCGATGCGGCTCTTCGGCACGCCGCCGGCCACGAGCGCGGCCTCCACGGCCTCCGAGATGGCGATGACCCGGTCGGCGCGCCGCCAGAAGCCCGCCCGGCGCAGGGGGAAGTCCACTCGTCGGGTTCCGACCAGGTGGGCCCCGGTGACGGCGCTGGCCAGCCCGGCGAGCGTCAACGCGTGGCTGTCGTGGGCGTGGAGGATAGTCTCTCGCCCGGCTGCCCCGAGCGTTGCCAGCAGGGCGCGGAACGAGAAGGCGCCGTTCCAGGTCGGGGTGACCGTGGCGACGCCGTCGGCGTCGAGGCGCCTCGCCAGTTCGCTGCCGCGCCCCGTCACCACGGTTTGCGATACGCCCTCGCGCTTTGCCAGCGCCCGGGCGAGCAGCCACACCTGGCGCTGGCCTCCCCGCCACTCGCGGCCCGAGGCGACGTGCACGACGCTCAGCGTCACGGGCGCGGGGCCGGCGCGGCGCGGGCGAGCAGCGCGCGGAGCTCGGCGAGGCTGAACGGCTTGTTGAGGAACGGGTGGGCCTGGCCCTCGAGGAAGGCGGTGGTGTCGCCGTGCACCGTGTCGCCGGTGCTGAACACGACGCGGCTGGCGGCCTCCGGATTCCGCTCCTGGAGCGCCGCGAAGAACTCGCGCCCGGTGAGGCGGGGCATCCGGAGGTCGGAGAGGATGAGGTCGAAGTCGCCGGCCGCTGCCAGCGCGAGCCCCGCCTCGCCGTCGCCCGCCACCTCCACCCCGTGCCCCCACGATTCGAGCGTGGCGCGCATGTAGTGGAGAATGTGCGGCTCGTCGTCGATGACGAGGATGCGGAGCGGTGGCGTGGGGCTCGGCTCCGCCGCCGGCCGCGGGGCGGTGGCGGGCCGGCTGCTCTTCGGCAGCTCGACGGTGAACGTGGCGCCCTGCCCGGGGGCGGTGGAGAGGACGATCCGCCCGCCGTGCTCCTTGACGATGCCCTGGCAAATCGACAGGCCGAGCCCGGTGCCCTGGCCCTCGGGCTTGGTGGTGAAGAACGGCTCGAACACCTGCGCCGCGACCGTGGCGGACATGCCGGGGCCGTCGTCGGTGACCTCGACCGCCACGCCGTCCCGCCACGGCCGCCCGCGGACGACCACGCGCCCGGCCCGGCCGGCGGACTCGATGGCGTGCGACGCGTTGTTGATCAGGTTCACGAACACCTGCTGGATCTGGCCCGCGTCCGCGTCGATCGTCGGGAGGTCGGGCTCCACGTCGAGCAGGACCTCGACGCGCCGGGACACCATCTGGGTCCGCAGGAGGGTCAACGTGGAGCCGAGCAGCGGCGCCAGCTCGGTGGGGCGCCGCTGGTGGTCCTGCTTCCGCGCAAAGCTCAGCAGGTTGCGCACGATGTTCGCGGCGCGCTCCGCCTCCTGCTGGATGACCCGGATCGGCTCGACCAGTGGCGTGGGTATGTCGCGGCCTTCCAGCAGGAAGTCGGCGAACCCGATGACCGAGGCGAGCGGGTTGTTGAGGTCGTGCGCGATGCCGGCGATCAGCTGGCCGATGGCCGACATCTTCTCGGACTGGATCAGCTGGTCCTGCAGCCGGCGGCGGTCGGTTTGGTCGTCGAAGACCAGCACCGCGTCGCCCGGCACCGGCCCGATCGGGTAGGCGCTGACGGCGAAGGTCCGGAGTCCTGCGCGGAGCTGGACCTCGAGGCCGCTGCCCGGGGCGGCCAGGGTTTCCGCCAGGCCCTCTCCCCACGCCGGGGGCACCAGCGCCAGCCAGGGACGGCCGGCGATGGCCGTGGTCGGGGCGTGCACGAGGTCGGCGAAGGCGCGATTGGCCCGCCGGGCGCGGCCGGTCGCGTCCACAAGGCAAAGCGCATAGGGGACGGCGTCCACCATCCGCTCCCATGCCCGGCGCGCCTCCTCGTGCGCGGCTTCCTGGCGGAGCCCTTCGAGGGCGAGGGCGGCCGCGCCCAAGTAGGCGTCGAGCAACGCGCGGTCATCCGGGGTCACGGCGCGGTTGCGGAAGAGGACGGCCGCGGAGCCCGCCGCCGTTCCATTGACCATCATCGGGGCGGCCAGCCAGGTTCCATCGGCGGATCCGCTCTCGATGGGGCCGGCCAGCGCGGCCTCGAGGGGGGGCGTACCCTGACCCGCCTCGCCGCCGGGCGGGCGGACAGGCACGAGGATTGCGCGCTCTCGATCCCGGAGCGCGACCTCCACCGGCGCCCCGGCAAAGCTCACCCGCAGGGATTCACCCAGGCGGGCGGCCACTAGGGGCGCGTCGCGCACCACCAGGAGCGATTGCGCGAATTCCGTCAACCGGCGCAGGGCAAGGGCATCAATCACGGGGGCGAGCCTCATGATCGTTGCGGACACCCGCGGCAACCTGGACCCATCCGACCTCCAGCTCGTGCTGCTCCTCCTGGCGCGCGGCTCGGCCTCGGCGCGCGCGCGCTGGGAGCGGCGCCTGGCCGAGGAGGGGCCGGCTCCGCTGCTGGACGCCCCGGAACTCGCGGAACGCCTGCTGGCGGTGCGCACCCTGCTCGCCCCGTCTGAGGCGCTGTTTCTCTACGTAATGGTCCGGCATGCGCTCCGGTCGGAAGGGGTGGACGACGCCGATCTCGCGGACTACCTGGCAGCGCTGCTCCTCGCCTTCGGCCAGCGCGACCGGGCCTTTCGGATCGACTGGAACGACGACCAGCGGCATCGCTACCTCGTGGACATCCTGGCCGACCTCGATGCCACCGAGGGCGACCGGCGCTTCAAGGTGATGGCCCACCTGGGCAATTACGCCCTCTGGCTTGCCGGCGTGTTTCCCGACTACATCGCCGCCCGCCGCGTGCGCCGGGGCGGCCCGGGCCTGGAGTATTACGACACCCTCGGCCGCCGTGGCTATGGGCTCGCCGCCGACCACGCCCTCGCCGACCGGCTGGGGCTTGGCCCTGTCTTCCGGACCGCCTCGGAGCGCTTCGCCGTGGTGCGGGGCGCGCTCACGACGCTGAGCGACCGGGTCTTCTTCCCCAACGTGGTCACCACCGACCGACTCGAGCGGGCGCGCCTCCGGGGAGACGGCCTCCTCGCCTAGGCCCGCCCGCCCGCGGCGGACAGGAAGGCGCGGAAGAGCCCGTCGTCCGGCCCCCCGCCGGGCAGGTCTTCGGGGTGCCACTGGACCGCGACCAGCCAGCGCGCAGGGTCGTCCGACTCCAGCGATTCGATCACACCGTCGGCCGCCCACCCAGTGGCACGCAACCCCGCCCCCAACTCCCGCACCGCCTGGTGGTGCATTGAATTGGCGCTGAGCGACCCGACGCCCAGCGCGGCTGCGGTGCGCGTGCCGGGCTCGAGCCGCACCTCGTGCGTGCGCACGCTCCGGGCGGCGGCCTGCTCGTGCCGGACGCTCCCGGGCCGCTCCGAGGGAAGGTCCTGCCAAAGGGTGCCACCGGCCGCGACGTTCACCAGCTGCATGCCGCGGCAGATGGCGAGCACGGGCACGCCACGGGCGAGCGCGGCGTCGAGCAGCGCAAACTCGAAGGCGTCGCGGACGGGGTCCACCTTGCCGAGCGCCGGCGAGGGGGCAGCGCCGTAGCGCGCCGGCTCGATGTCGACACCGCCGCTCAGCAACAGCCCCGCACAGCCCTCAAGCGCCTCGGCGGCGCGGGCGGCGCCGATCGCGGGGGAGAGCACCAGCGGGACTCCGCCGGCCTCCGCGATGCGCGCCACGTAGCCGACATTCACTCCGGTCCGGTCGATCCCGTCCACCGCCCGAACGAACCCGCTGACCGCGATCCGGCTCACGGCAACACCGAGTCGGGGAACACGGGGCAACGCGGATCCTCGTACTTGGCCGGGTCGAGCTGGATGCCGAGCAGCGGGACGGTGAGCGCGCCGATCGTGACGCTGCCGAGCACGGGGGCCTGCGCGATCGGGCTGCCCTCGTAGAGGAAGACGCCGCGGGCCGCTCCGTCGGGGCCGAGCACCAGGACGCCGAATCCCGGCGTCACGGCGGGGGGCAGCGTGCCTTCGACGCCGATGACCCAGGCCGAGTCGGTGCGGCCCACGATGGCCGGAAGCGCCGGGCCCGCCACCATGCGCGTCACCAGCCGGGGCGGCAGCGAATCGGGCGGCAGCCCCAGCGTCTGCCCCGGCGTGGCGAACTCGGACAACAGCATGGTGGGGCCCGCCAGCGCCACGACGCCGCAGGCGGCGTTGGGCGGGCGCTCGCCGCAGGCGGCGGCAAGCAGGAGGAGGGCGCTCGCGAGGCGGCGGAACATGGACGATCTCCAGTCGGGGGTGATCCGCGGCGCAACTGCCGATCCCGAAAGCTAATCCGAATTCCACGGGCCGGGGCGTGCTCGCTTGACGCCCCCCGAGCCGATCCGTAACATTCGCCATCCTACCAGCGAGGCCCGACCGGTGGCATCGTACGACTTCCAGTGCACCGCCTGCGATCATGCCTTTTCGCGGAACCTCCCGATGCGGGACCTCGGCCGCGTGCAGGTGAAGTGCCCGGCCTGCGGTTCGCCCAAGGTCGAGCGGGTCTTCACCCCGTTCTACGCCAAGACGATCCGGAAATCCTGACGGTGTTCGAGAGCCTGCGCGCCCGCCTCGATCGGTTCCTCGCCGAGCGGACGCCGCCGGCGGACGCCCGCGAGCAGCAGCAGGCACTGCACGCTGCCCTGCTCGACGCCAAGGTGGGGCTGTCCACGATGCGGGACGCCCTCGAGGCGGCAGAGCGGAGCCTGGCGAGCGAACGCCAGCAACTCGCCGACGCCGAGCGGCGCGGCAAGCTGGCCGGCGACATCGGCGACCAGGAGACGGCGGAGGTGGCGGGGCGCTTCACCGCCCGACACGCCGAGCGGGTGGCACTGCTGGAGCGCAAGGTGGCGGTGCAGCGCGACGAGCTGGCGCTGGCCGAGCGGGAGTACGAATCGATGCGGTCGGAATTCCAGCAGCGGCGCGGCAGCGTGCCGCCGCCCGCGGGGACCGGACCCGACGTCGACGATGCGGCGCTCCGCCACCAACTGGACCGGGCCGCGCGGGAAACCGCCGCCGACGCGCAACTGGAGATGCTGAAGCGCAAGGTGCGGGGCGACGGATGAGGGCCATGTGGTGCAGGGTCCTGGCGCTCCTGGCCCTGCCGTACGCCACCCTCTCGGCGCAGCAGCCGACCGCGCCCCCCGCGCATTTCGAGAAGCTGGCCCATACGTACAGCATCGTGGCCTGGGATTCGGTGACCGGCGACCTGGGCGTGGCGGTGCAGTCGAAGTTCCCGAACGTCGGGGGCATCGTGCCCTGGGCGCAGGCCGGCGTCGGCGCGGTCGCGACGCAGAGCCTGGCCAACACGGCGTACGGCGAGCTCGGCCTCCAGCTGATGGCGCAAGGCGCCACGGCCGGCGAGGCGCTCCGCATCGTGATGCGGAGCGACACGATGCTCGGCGACCGCCAGGTGGGGATGGTGGACGCGCACGGGGGCGCGGCCAGCTTCACCGGCGAGCGGACCTTCGACTGGGCCGGCGGGCGGGTCGGTGCGCCCGAGGGGGCGGGCACCGTCTCCGGGGGCAAGGGGCAGGTCATCGTGGGGCATGGGTTCGCCACGCAGGCGAACATCATGGTGTCGGACATGACGGTGCGGAACATGGCGGAGAGCTTCGCGCACTCGACGGGATCGCTTCCCGATCGGCTGCTGGCGGCGCTCCGCGCGGGGCAGGCGGGGGGCGGCGACAAGCGGGGCATGCAGTCCGCCGCCCTGCTCGTGGTGCGGGCGCACGGCGGCTACCTCGGCGCGAACGACCGGTTCGTGGACATCCGGGTGTACGACGCCCCGGACCCGATCGCCGAGCTCGCCCGGCTCCTGGCCCTGCACACGCTGCACTTCTTCCCGACGAACCCGGCGGACCTCGTGCCGATCACGCCGGCCATCGTCCGGCAGCTGGAACCGATCCTCCTGTCGGAGCCGAAGGGGCAGGCGCAGAAGTGGCTCGCGGCGCCCCAGCGCACGGCCAATGCCGTGTTCCTCGCGGCACTGCGGGACTTCATGTACTGGGAAAACTACGATGTCCGGGTCCGGATGGACGGACAGATCGACCGCGTGGTCCTGCAGGACATTCTTGCGAAGCGGGGCGCGGCTCCCTGAGCCGACGCGCCCGCCCACTTCAACCCGGAGTCACCTTCGTGGCCACAGAGATCTCGCCCTCGACCGATACTGCGTTCTTCGGTCACCCGAGGGGGCTCTCCACCCTCTTCTTCACCGAGATGTGGGAGCGCTTCGCCTATTACGGCATGCGCGCCATCCTCGTGCTGTTCATGACGGCGTCGGTGGCGGCCGGCGGCCTCGGCTTCGAGGTGGGGCGCGCCGGCGCGGTGTACGGCACATACGTGGCGCTGGTGTACATGCTGGGGTTGCCGGGCGGGTGGGTGGCCGACCGCATCCTCGGGCTCCGGCGCTCGGTGTTCTACGGCGGCATCCTGATCATGCTCGGCCAGCTGAGTCTGGCGGTCCCGGGGGCCAAGCTCTTCTACCTCGGCCTGGCGTTCATCATCCTGGGCACCGGCCTGCTGAAGCCGAACGTGAGCGCCATCGTCGGCGAGCTCTACGGCAAGGAGGACCAGCGCCGCGACGCCGGCTTCTCGATCTTCTACATGGGCATCAACCTCGGCGCGTTCATCGCGCCGCTCATCGTGGGGTGGCTGGCCCAGAGCGCCACTTTCAAGGGCGTGCTGGAGGGAATGGGCTTCAACCCGGCGACGTCGTGGAACTGGGGCTTCGGGGTCGGCGCGCTCGGGATGTTCTGCGGCGTCATCCAGTATCGCCTCGGCTGGAAGCACTTCGGCACTGCCGGCATCCATCCCAGCGTCCCGGCAGATTCCCCCGAAGGGCAGTCGGCGCGGCGGCAACTGGGTCTCGGATTTCTCGGGCTCATCGCCCTCATCGCGGCCCTGGCCCTGCTGGTCCGCCAGGGCGTGATCAGCGCCGAATCGATCACGAACGGGTTCAAGTGGGTGTATCTGGCGGTCGTGGTGGCCTTCTTCGTCTGGCTCTTTGGCGGGAACACCTGGACGTCGGAGGAGCGCAAGCGCCTGGTCGTCATCGTCGTGCTGTTCGTGGGCGCGGCGATCTTCTGGTCGGCGTTCGAGCAGGCGGCCACCAGCCTCAACCTGTTCGCCGCCAACAACACGCGGAACAGCGTGTTCGGCCTGACGTTCCCGTCGAGCTGGTTCCAGTCGGTGAACGCCCTGATGATCATCGTCTTCGCGCCGGTGTTCGCGTGGATCTGGCTGGCGCTCGGCAAGCACGACCCGTCCAGCCCGGCGAAGTTCGGCTTCGGCCTGGTGTGCGTCGGGCTCGGGTTCGTGGTCATGGTCGGCGCGGCCAAGGCCTCGGCCGCCGGCGTGCTGGTGAGCCCGATGTGGCTGGTCGCCACCTACCTGCTCCACACGATCGGCGAATTGAGCCTGAGCCCGGTGGGCCTCAGCTCGATGACCAAGCTGGCGCCCGATCGCGTCAAGGGCATGATGATGGGGGTCTGGTTCCTGGCCGCGTCCATCGGCAACCTGATCGCCGGCGGCGTCCTTGGGTTCTACGCGACGTTCACGCTGCCGCAGGTGTTCGGCGCCGTGGCGGCCTTCGCCATCATCGCCGGCCTGCTGATGTTCACGCTGGTGTTGCCGATCAAGCGGATGATGGCGCGCACCGACTGAGGCCGGACCGGCCGCCGTCTCACTGCGATCGGCGCGGGGCGCTCAGCGTCCCGCGCCGATCCACATCCGGACCGCCATGAACATCAGGAAGACGGCGAACATCCGCTGCAGCAGGGCCGGCGGGGTCCCGATGGCCAGCTTGGCGCCGAACCAGACGCCGAGGAAGATGCCCAGCGCGATGAGCGCGGAGGCCTTGATGTCGAGCAGGCCGCGGCGATGGTATTCCATGGCGCCGAGCAGGCCGACCGGCAGCAGCAGCGCCCCGAGCGAGGTGCCGGTGGCCTGCAGGATCGGCCAGCGCGCCACGAGCACGAGTGCGCTGACGATGATAAGGCCGCCCCCGATGCCGAAGAGGCCGGAGAGGACGCCGGCGGCCAATCCGAGGGCAAGAAGGAGCAGCATGGTCATGGACGGGGGCTCCGTGGGAGTGTGTGGGTTCAAGTATGCGCGCGCAGCGGAACTCGCGCTACCGGCGGACGGATGAGCATCGCGCGCGAACTCCTCGTCGAATCTCCGGATGGGGTGCGGCGCGCCCTGGTGCGGACGCCTGCCGTGCCGGCGGGCGGCCTGAGGCCGCTGGTGGTGCTGCTGCACGGGGCCGGGGGCACGGCCGCGCTGGCCCTCGGCAATACTCGCTGGGCCATTCTCGCCGACCAGGAGGGCATCCTGCTCGCCTGCCCTGAAGGGACGCGCCCGGATCCGACCGCGCCCGCCGTATTTCGCCTGAATCCGCAAGCCTGGAACGACGGGTCCGGTCGGGGGCACACGGCCCGCGCCGGCATCGACGACGTCCGCTTTCTCGACACGCTGCTCACCGATCTCGTCCGCGAGCACGGTGCCGACCCCGCCCGGATGTACCTCGTCGGGTTCTCCAACGGCGGCTCGCTGGCGTTCCGCGCCGGCGCCGAGCTGGCGTCGCGGGTGGCGGCCATCGGTCCGGTGGCGGGTCACTGCTGGGTGGCGCCGGAGCCTGGCCCGCGCGTGGTGCCGGCGCTGATGCTGTTCGGCGGGCAGGACCTCCTCAACCCGCCCGAAGGCGGGGAGGTCCGGACGCCCTGGGGCAGCGTCGAATACCATCCGCCGATTCGCGAGTCGTTCGATCGGTGGTGCGTGTTCAACGGATGCACGGGCGCGCCGGCAGAGAGCGCCCCGGCCGAGGGCGTGCGTGAGCTGGCGGCTGCCAGCTGTGCCCCGGGCGGCGAGGTCCGTTGCCTCGTCATCGAGGATCTCGGTCATCACTGGCCCGGGGGGCCGCGCCTGCTGCCACCCTGGATTGCGGGGCCCGCGAGCCGGCGCGTGGACGGCACCCGCACCTTGTGGGAGTTCCTGCGTCGGCATCGTGTGGGCTGAGCCGTGCCCCGCGCGCCGGTGGTAGATTTCCCGCCATGAGACTTCCACAACTGCTCCGCGCCGCGCCGCTCTGCCTGCTCCTCGTGTCCTGCGAGGGGCGTCGCGCGCCTTCGGCGGGCACCCCGGAGGCGGGCGGGGAATCGGCGGCGAGGACGTATCCCAACCCGCGCCCGAAACCGGAATTCACGCTCACCGATACCGAGGGGCGGCCCTACGCCTTCCGTGAGGAAACGGAGGGCTACGTCACGCTGCTCTTCTTCGGGTACACCAACTGTCCCGATGTTTGCCCCGTGCACATGGCGAACATCGCCGCCGCCCTGCACAAGCTGCCCGACGCGGTGGCCCGCCAGGTGAAGGTGGTCTTCGTGACGACCGACCCGGAGCGCGACACGCCGGCGCGGGTGCGGGCGTGGCTCGACCACTTCGACCCGGGCTTCGTCGGGCTCACGGGCACCCAGGCCGCCGTGGACTCCGCGCAGGTGGCGATGCACCTGCCACCGGCGTTCAGGGAGGACTCCGTCGGGGGCACCTACCTGGTCGGCCATTCGGCGCATGTCATCGCGTTCACCCGCGACGGCATGGCGCGCTTCGCCTTCCCGTTCGGCACCCGGCAGTCGGAGTGGGCGCAGGAGATTCCGCGGCTCGTAGCCTACCCGGACCAGCCGTGAGGCGCCTTGTGCTCTGCCTTCCCCTCCTTGGCGCCTGCGCCGCGGACCGGCCGGTGCTCGAAGTCCGCGACGCCTACGGGTACCAGCCGGTGCTCGGCGATGTCGCCGCGGTGTATTTCACGGTGGAGAACCGGGGACGCGCGGCCGACACCCTGCAGGGCGCGGACGTGGCCGGCGCGCAGGTGGCGATGATCCACGAACAGGTGACGGAGGGTGACCGGGCCGAGATGCGGCACCTGGAAATGGTGCCGGTGCCCGGCGAGACGGTGCTGGTGCTGCGGCCGGGCGGCATGCACCTGATGGTGGAGGGATTCGACCGCCCGCCGGTGGCGGGCGATACGCTGCTGGTGACGGTGCGCTTCGCTCGCGGAGACACCGTCCTCGTACGTGCGCCGGTGCTCGCCTACGGGGACGAACCCCGATGACCTGGTGGTGCGCGGCGAGGGACGTGGCCTGGAGCTGGACCTGGCAGGCGTACCCCGGCGTGTGGATCTTCGTGCTTGGTCTGGGCGCGGGATTCTTCCTGCTGGTTCATCGCCTGGCGCCGCGCCACCTGCCTGCCGGACAGGCGCCGCTTCCCGCGGGTCGCGCCGCGTGGTTCACGCTCGGGCTCGTGGTGCTCTGGCTCGCCACCGACTGGCCGGTCGGCGCGCTCGGCGCCGGATACCTGCTCACCGTCCACACGGCGCAGTGGATTCTCTACACGCTCGTCGTGCCGCCCTTCCTCCTGCTCGGCGTGCCGGCCTGGCTGCCCCAGGCGCCCGCTGCGGAGTCCCGCCTCGGGCGAGTGCTCCGGCTACTGGCCCGGCCCGTCGTGGCGCTGGTCATCACCGACGCCATCCTGCTCGCCACGCACCTTCCGCCGGTGGTCGACGGCTTCCGTCGAACCCAGTTCGGCTCGTTCGCGGTGGACGTGGCGTGGCTCATCGGCGGCCTCGTGATGTGGTGGCCGGTCCTGGCTCCCAATCCCGCCATCAGCCGGGTATCGTATCCCTGGAAGATCGGGTACCTCTTCCTGAGCACGCTGGTGCCGATCGTCCCCGCCGCGTTCCTCACGTACGCCGACTTCCCGGTCTACTCGCTCTATGAGCTCGCGCCGCGCGTGAACGGCATCCCGGCCATCACCGACCAGCAGGCCGCGGGCCTCATCATGAAGGCGGTGGCCGACCCGATCATCTGGCTCGCCATGGCCATCGTCTTCTTCCGGTGGCAGCGGGTGGAGGAGGCCGCCGATCGCGCGGAACGTGACGCTCGGACAGGGGCCGCTCAGGCCCCCTGACGGGGGACCTCCCGCATGGCGCGCAGCCGCTCCGTCGCGGCGTCGCCTTCCCTGGTTCCGCGATACCGGTCCGCAAAGCGGGCCAGCTCGACCCGCATCCTTCCGTCCTGCCCCGTCCGCTCGTACAGGTCGATCAGGTCGTTGGCGATGACCCGATCCCATCCCGCGTCCGGCCCCAGCCGTCGGGCGGATTGATAGGCCGCCTCCGCCCCGGGCGTATCGCCCAGCGGACCGCCGAGGAGGCGGCCCAGCGCTACCATGGCCGCGATGTCGTCGGGGGCGCCGAGCAGGTGAAGACGGTAGGCCGTGGCCGCTTCCTCGTGGCGACCCTGCGCCACCAGGGCTTCCTGCCGCGAGAATCCCTGTGGACGGGGTGCGGTGTGGGCGGCGTGGAGCGCGTGGATGACGCCGGCGGCGGAGCGGCTGGTCGCGGCGTCCACGAGCAGGATGATGCCGCCGGTGAGCGGCACGAGCAGGAGGTAGAGCCCGAGGACGACGAGCCCCGGCAGGTGGGAGCCGCGCAACACGAAGTACAGGGCCATCGCGAGGATGAACAGCACCGGCCCGCCGAGGAGCACCACGATGCGGAGGAGCTGGGCCTTCTCGGCGGCGTCGCGCCCGGTCACGCTAGAACATCAACTCCAGGCCGAGGCGGAACAGCCTCGGCGAGCCGTAGGCGAACACGGCGGTGCTGTAGTCGCGCGCCGCGCGCTGATACATGGGGAGCAGCTCGTTCTGGCCTTCGATGATGCCGTTGGCGTTGAGGTCCGCGTAGGGGCGATATCGCTCTGACTCGTACGGGATCGCCTCGGGGTGGGCGTTGTACGCGGCCAGCGCCAGCGAGTCGAGCCCCGCCTGGTCCAACTCCGCGGTGCCGGTGTCGCGGCGGACCCCTTCGAGCCGCTGGACATTGAACAGGTTCCGCACGTCGAGGTAGATACTCGCCCGTGTCCGGCCGATGCCGAACGGCTTGCGGACCAGCAGGTCGAGCGTGCTGTAGGCCGGGAGGCGATACTCGTTTGGCAGGCTGGTGAGCGAATCGCCGTTCCACGTCGAATAGGGCAGGCCTGACGTGTACCGGAAGACGGCGGCCGCCTGGATGGCCCCGAGCGGGTGGCCGCCCAGGATGGTGGGCCCGGCAGTCTGATTGAGTTCCGACTGGAAGATGACCGCCAGGTTGTGGCGCTGGTCATAGTCGAGCGGATAGTCCACCCGGGCCTGATAGGTGGTGTCGCCGGTGATGGGGTCGATCCCGGGGAGCTGGGCCACCAGGAATGGATTGGTGGACGAGGCCGTGGCCGACTGGAGCACGTAGGTGAGGAGCAGCGACCAATTGCGCGACATCTCCCGCTGCGCGCGAAGCTCGAAGCCGCGGACGTTGCCGTAATCGGTGTTCGCAAAGACGGAACTGTCGGCGTCGGGGGTCAGTGCCACGGTCGAGACGAGCCCGTCGAGCCGCTTCACGTAGGCGCCGAGCTGGAAGCTCATGATCGGGCTGGCGCGCAACCGCAGGCTGAGCTCGTACTGCGTGGCGGACTCGAAGCCGATGTTGGGATTGCCGCGCCGGTAGCGGCCGGTGCGGGTCGAGTCATCGAATGCGGCGTCCACCAGGAACTGGAGGTCGGGCGGCATCGAGAACCGCCCGTAGCTGGCCACGAGGGTGGCGCCGCTCAGCACGGTCGAGATGGCAAAGCGCGGATTGAGCGAGGACCGCGCCCCGAGTTCGTCGCCCGGGAGGTCGGCGCCGGGGGAGAAATACTCCCAGCGGAGGCCGGCGGTGAAGGCGAGGTCGGACGTCCGCGCCTGCATCTCGGCGTAGGCCGCGCCGGCGTCGGGGCTGAAGTCGGAGGCGGTCGGCGGCGGGGTGCTGTCGCCCACCGGCAGCCAGGCATCCACCCGCTGGAACATCTGCACCTGCTGCGCCAGGTAGGATCCGCCCAGGTACAGGTCGGTCCTGCTGCCGAGCCCGATCGTGGCGTCGAGCTGGGTGCGGAGCTCCTCGAAGTGGTTGAAGGCGATCTCGCCGCGCGAGCCACCGGTCATGAAGAAGGCCGGCACGCCCCAGGGCGTCGAGGTGCTGAAGGTGGGTGGCGAGAAGCCGGTGACCGGGCCCATGGCCGCGGAGGCGTCGAGCCGCTCGGCAATGTCCTCGCCGACGAAGTGGAACGCCTGCCCGGTGAAGGCGCCGAACTTGTAGTCAGGCTGCTCGGCGAGCTGCCCGCGATGGTAATCCTTGCCGTACCATCCGGCCCGAAGGTCCATGACCAGGGGCAGGCTCGCCCCGGCGGCGGAGGCGTACTGCCAGTCGGCGGTGAAGAGCCCGCCGGTGGTCCGCTGCGCCGGTGCGAATCCGAGATCGTACTTGAACAGCTGGTCGTACAGCAGTCCCTGCTGCTCCCCGTACAGCCCGAAGACGCGGAGAGTCTGTGTCTTGCTGATGGGGATCATCAGCTTGCCCGCCAGGTCCATCTGCTCGGCGCCGTTGTGGGGTAGCATGGTGGTGCCGCTCGAGCGGGGATCGAGGGGGTCGGTCGGCAATGGTGCGCCCACCGGTCCGGCGTCCTCCCGGCTCGTGAAATCCGCGTTGCCGATGAACGTGATGCCGGCGAAGAGCGGGCCCTGAGCCTGGAGGAGGAGCCGGTCGAGGCCGAGGTCGGCGCTGCCGCCGAGGGGGCGATCGGATTCGTAGAGGGCGGATCCCTGCCAGGTGTTCGAGCCATCCTTCGTGACCACGTTGATGATGCCGGAAAGCGCCTGGCCGTACCGTGCCGAGAAGGCGTTGGTGGTCAGTGACGCCTCGGTCACCATGCTGGTCGGTATGCGGATCCCGAGCGAGTTCGACGCGGCGTCGAGCTGGTTCTTGACCCCCACGCCGTCGATCACGTACGACTCCTGCCCCAGGCGGCCGCCCCGGTAACTCTGCCCGACGGCGCCTGCGGAGAGAGAGATGGCCTCATCGATCGTGGTCACCGGGAGCCGCCGCAGGTCCTCGGCGGTCACCGTCTGCTTGGTCGCGGTGGCCATCGGGTCCAGGACAGGGTCGGACACGGCCTGGACGGCAATGGAGTCCACGGGCACGGCCATCGGCTGGAGCGCCACGTCCACCACGAGGGTGGCACCGCCGATCACGATGACGCTGTCCCGTGTGGCGGGGCGGTAGCCGATGAGCGCCGCGTGCAGGACGTACGTGCCGCTCCGGATTTCCCGGAGGCGATAGCGACCCGCGGAATCGGTCAGGGTGGCCCGGCGACCGTCCTCCACCGAGATGGTCACGTTGGCCACCGGGGCCCCGGTCTGAGCGTCGCGCACCACGCCGGCGATGGCGCCGGAGGCTTGTGCGGCGAGCGGCGAGCTGGCGGCGACACCGATGAGCCCCGCGAGGATGAGGCGCTTCATGGGGACTCGTACAGGTAGAGGTCGCCGACCTTGCCCAGCAGCTGGTGGCGGGTCGGTGTGCCAATACTGGGAGGGTAGCCCTCGACGACGAGCCGGACGGGGCCGTTCCCGGGTGCGAACTCCGGCCGGCGGAACATCTTCGGCGTGTCCATGGGCAGGTCGGTCTCGATCCCGGTGGCGAGGTCGACCGACACGAGGTTGCCACCGCCGTCGTTCTGGGTGGGGCCGAGAATGGGGTCGTCGATGTACTGGACCTCGCCGCCCACCACCGCCACCAGGCGCGCGCCGAGGACCGTGACGTCTCGGGCAATGCCCCGGGCGCCGAAGTCGTGCGCGATGGTGAGCTGGGCGGTGGCCAGCGCGAGGCGGTAGACCTTGCTGTCGTTGTTGAGGGTGTAGTACAGGGTGTCGCGCCCGGCGGTGAGGGCGGCGGAGCTGGCGCCGTACGTGGTCGGCACAACCGTCAGGGAGGGCTGCGGCCCGCTCAGGTCCATCTCGACGATCTCGACCCCTGTCACCAGCGTGTCAAGGGGGCAGCCGTTGCATTCCCGCGAGTAGACCACGGACTGGCCGACGTACATGACGCGGTTTTCGGAGAGCCATCGTGCGGTTGAAATCGTTCCGTGGGTCTGCCCGCCGGGGATGGTGTAGGGAAGGTTCAGGATCTTGGTGGCGGAGAGCGGGTCGGCCAGCGTCCCGAGGAAGACGCCGGCCTGATTCGGGGCCGCGGCGCCGGGCCGGGACGACCCCCGCACGTACAGGAGTCGCCCGCCCGGCGAGGCCGACGGCCAGTCGAAGAGGTCGGCGGAGTCTACCGCGGCGGCGTTGGGGTTGCAGATCGTGAGCGTTCGGCTGCCGCCGGTCGCGGGGAGCTCGCCGAGGCAGCGGTCGAGGTCCGGGACGCCGAGCTGCTGCCAGGCATACAGAAAGGCCCCGCCGTCGGCGAGCCAGGCGGGGCGGTAGTCGCCACCGGGGTTATAGGTCAGTCGGACCGGGGTGCCGGGCAGGAACGGCCGATCGCTTCCCGAATCGGGGGTCTCGAACGGCTGCTCGTGGCTGCAGCCCAGCACCGCGATGGCTGCGCACCACAGGAGGCCCTGAAGTCGCATCGAATTCCTGACTGGGTGGAGGCGAGGGGGGTGGTAATGTGGCACGGGAGGGAGTGGCCCGCCAGCCAGCAGGCCAGCCCCCCGTCGTGCGCAGTGTGGAGACGCCGGAGGGGCACCGGGGCACACGCCGCCTGAACTCTGTGCTACAAAGTACTTGACGGAAGGGCTGCCCAGTGCTATCCTGTGGGTAATGGCCAGCCAGTCTCCCTCGCCGCGCGACGCCGCCGCCCTCGGCGACCGCGCCATTGAGAACCTCTCGTTCATCCGCGACACGATGGCCCGCGCCACCGCGTTCACGGGGGTGCCGGGGTGGGGCGGGGTGGGCATGGGCGCTTCGGCGCTGGCGGCGGCGGCGCTGGCCGCCCGGCAGGCCACGCCAGCGGGATGGCTCGCGGTATGGCTGGCCGACGCCGCCGTGGCGTTCCTGATCGGGGCGTGGTCGCTGGGCCGGAAGTCGCGCCTCCTCGAGGGGGCGGCACTCACCAGGCCGGCCCGGCAGTTCTTCCTGAGCTTCGCGCCGCCGCTCTTTGCCGGCGTGCTGTTCACCGCGGCGCTCTGGAGCGCCGACCAGGACAGGCTGCTGCCCGGCATGTGGTTGCTGCTGTACGGTACCGGCGTGGTGACCGGCGGCGCGTTCTCGGTGCGGGCCGTGCCCCTCATGGGGCTGATCCTCATGACCATCGGGGCCGTGGTGCTCTTCTTCCCCGCCTGGGGCAACGCCGGGATGGCGCTGGGGTTTGGCGGGGTCCAGATCGGGTTCGGACTCTTCATCGCACGGAGGCACGGTGGCTAGGACGTCGTCGGCGCGAAAGCCTGAGGAGACCGCCCGGGGGCCGGACGGCCGCGGGCGCCTGGCCGCGGTCCGGGGCAAGGGCGCCGCACAGGCCGCTGCGCTGGACCAGGTCATCCACGAGCGGAAGCGGCTGGCCATCGTGAGTGCCCTGGCGGTGCACGAGTCGCTCTCGTTCACCGAGCTCAAGGCGCTCGTGGGCATCACCGACGGCAACCTGAGCGTGCACGCCCGCAAGCTGGAGGACGCGGGGTACGTGGAGTGCCGGAAGGGCTTCGCGGGCCGCGTGCCGCGCACGGACTTCCGGCTGACGGCGGCGGGTCGCCGCGCGCTGGACGGGTATCTCGACCACATGGAAGCGCTCATCCGCCGTACCCGCGACGGCTGACGGCGGGCTCCCTTTTTTTGAGGATTAGCTTTGTGATGCAAAGTCCTTTCGCGCCCGCTGCCCCCGCGGGCCTGCACCTCGCCGTCATCCTCGACGGCAACGGCCGCTGGGCCACGCGCCGCGGGCTCCCGCGCGCCGCCGGGCACCAGGCCGGCGCGGTCGCCGTGCGGCGCCTGGTGGAGTCCTGTCCCGCCGCGGGCGTCGGCACGCTGACGCTCTACGCCTTCTCCGCGGACAACTGGACCCGCCCCGAACGCGAGGTCCGCTGGCTGCTCCGGCTGTTCCGGGAACACCTGCGGTCCGAGGTGACCCGGTGCGTCGCCACCGGGATCCGGCTCTCGGTCATCGGCCGCCGCGACCGTCTCCCCGCGCTCCTGCAGGCCGCCATCACCCGCGCCGAGGCCGACACCGCGCGCGGCCGGCGGCTCCACCTGCGGCTCGCCATCGACTATTCGGGGCGCGATGCGATCATGACGGCGGCGCGCGCCCTCGCGGACGCCCCGGCACCCACCCGCGAGGAGTTCGACCGCGCGCTGACCGACGCCGGGCACGGCGGCCCCCTGGTGCCGCCGGTCGACCTCCTGATCCGCACCGGCGGCGAGCGGCGCCTCAGCGACTTCCTGCTGTGGGAGCTTGCCTATGCCGAGCTGTACTTTACGGCCATCATGTGGCCCGACTTCGAAGCGACCGACCTGCAGGCCGCCCTGACCGAGTTCCGCGCACGCGAACGACGCTTCGGCGGGCTGCCGCTCAGCGCCGCCGTCTGACTTTCCCCATGGAGGACACCCGGATGTTGGCGCATTTCCTCGGATTTCTCGCGCTCGCCGGCGCGTCGCTGCTCGCGCTGCTCGGCCTGGGCGTCGGCGTCTTCGCGCTCGCGCGCGGGAACCGGCGCCTGGCCGGCCGGGCGCTGCTCGGCACCGCCGGCGTCGCGCTCGTCTACCTGGCCGCCACGGCGGCCTTCGCCCTGCTCACGCCCAGGCGCGTGCTGCCGATGGGGCAGGAACTCCACTTCTGCGGCTTCGACTGCCACCTGCACGTCTCCGTGCTGGGGAGCGAGACGGAGGACAACCGGGTCGGCGTGAACGTCCGGTTGCGGAGCGACGCGAAGCAGGAGCCGGAGTACCCCCAGTATCTCGAGTTTCGCCTGGTCGGGGTCCACGGCGAGGTCGCGGCGCCGGAATCCGACTTCAAGGGGTTCGTCCAGCCTCTCGCGGCCGGCCAGTCGTACGATGGCTCGGTCTTCTTCAACGTGCCGGCCACCGGGTACCCGTATTCCCTCAGGGTGACCTACCCCGGCCTGATCGACGCCCTCCTGCTGGGGCCCGCGAACAGCCGCGCGCAGGGCAAGACCACGCTCGGCCTGGGGGACACACCCCAATGAACAGTCAAACCGGGCGCGCGCTGGCCCTCTTGGGAGCGGCCGCGGTGCTTGGCATTTCGGGAGAGGCGCTCCGGGTCTGGGTGCCCGCCCGCCTCGACCTGACGCTGTTCGCCGTTGCCGTGCTGCTCGCCGCCTACGCGTTGATCCGCGCGGGCGCGCTGACGGCGCCGCCCCAGGCGGGATGGCTGGCCGCCGCCGTGGCGGCCGTCATCCCCTGTCTGCTCTGGCGCGATTCTCCGACGCTCTTCGCCTTCGACGTGGTGGCCATCGTCGGCCTCCTCGTCGTCGCCTCCCCCGGCACCGCCTTGCGGTCGCTGGATCGCCTCGGGGTGTCCGACCTGATCCGGGGAGGTGTCTGGACGGGAGTGTCGGTCCTCGGCGGGGCGATTCCTCCCGTGCTGTTCGATATCCGGTGGGCGGAGCTCCCGCTCACGGCGCGGACTCGCCGGCTCACCGCCGTAGCGGCGGGGCTCGTCGCGGCGACGCCGGTGCTCTTCCTCTTCGGATCCCTGTTGAGCGAGGCGGACCCGCTTTTCGGCCAGACCATGGCGAGGATCCTGACGATCGACCTGCAGGAGATCGCCACGCATGTCGTCCTGGCCGGTCTCATGGCGTGGGCCACCACGGGCGTGTTGCGCGGGGGATTCTGGCGCGAAGGCGGGCTCCCGGACATCCCCTTCGAATTCAACTTTCGGGTGCCGCCGGCCACCGTGCTCAGCTTCCTGGGCGCCATCGGCGCGCTGTTCGCGTTGTTCATCGGGTTCCAGGCGAGGGAGCTCTTCCTCGGCCCGGGTGAGTTCCAGGCGCTGACGGGGACGACCGTGGCGGACTACGCCCGGCAGGGGTTCTTCGAGCTGGTGGCGGTGACCGCGCTGACCCTTCCGATGCTGCTGGCGGCCGACTGGCTGCTCGATCGGCACGAGGCGTTGGATATCCGGCGGTTCCGACGCCTCACGGGCGCCGTGCTGGTCCTCCTCGCCCTTCTCCTGGCGAGCGCCTACCATCGGATGCTGCTCTATCGCTCGTACTACGGCCTGACCGAGGATCGCTTCTACACCCTCGCCTTCATGACCTGGCTCGGGGTGCTCCTCGCGTGGTTCGCCGCCACGGTCCTGCGGGGGCGGCGTTCGCGGTTCGCTCCCGGGGCCATCCTCACCGCGCTGGTGGCGCTCCTGGCGCTCAACCTCGTCAATCCCGACGCGACCATCGCGCGGGAGAATCTGGGCAGGGCAAAGGACGGCGCCCCGCTGGACACGGCGTACCTCGGGCGCCTCAGCGCCGACGCGATTCCTGCCATCGTCGAGGGGGCCGGGGCGCTGCCGGCGCCCGAGCGCTGCGCCCTCTTGAGGGTGTTGGAAACGCGGTGGCGTGTGGAAGTGGAGAAGACGGGGCCGGCGTCGACGTGGAACTTTGCGCGGCTAGCGGCCAGGCGCCGGGTCGGGCAGGCGTGGGAGGCGGTGGGCGCCTGTCCGGCGCCCGTCGCCCCTCAGGGCACCGACGCCAAGTTGTAGAG
This sequence comes from uncultured Gemmatimonadaceae bacterium, assembly GCA_964571795.1. GTDB lineage: Bacteria > Gemmatimonadota > Gemmatimonadetes > Gemmatimonadales > GWC2-71-9 > SPDF01. The sequence goes on from CAZNDK010000013.1 coordinate 53,193, forward strand.
CGCGCGGAACGCACGGAACGCCTCGGCGTAGTCCGCGTGGCGGACACGCACCGTGCGCCCGCCGATCCGTTCGCTGCCGGGCACCAGTTCCGCCATGTCGGCGTGGTGGGTCGAGCAGAATTCGACTTCGATGGTGGCGGGAGACGATACCGTCCAGGGCGTCGGCGGCTTCCGGACCGCGGCGCTCACTCCTTCCCGGATGAGCCGGCACGCCTCGGAGGGCGCCAGGCACCGCGCCCCGTGCCGGGCGACGGCATGCTTCACCACTACCGCCGTCGTCCCGGCGCCGAGCAGCGCCGCGCACTCGGCGGCGAGCGACTGGTCCCCGGACACCAGCGCCACCGGCACGCCGAAGCGGCCAGCGAGCGCCGCGTTGAGGCCAAGTTCGCCCACGGCCGCGCCATTCAGCCGCACCTGGAAAATCCGGTCGGTGTAGGTGTGGTCGAGGATGGCGTGCGGCGTCCCTGCCTGCGCGTGGTACCCGATGAAGCAGGCGGCGTCGAACCCCGCATCGATCCCCTCGAGCATCGACCTGGGCTTGGTCGAGCCGCTCACCAGTTCGGCCGCCGGGTGCAACTCCTCCGCCAGGAGGTTGCGCATTTCCCAGTGGCTGTCGTTCACCACCACGCGCGTGGCGCCGGCCGCCAGAGCCCCGTCGACGGCGGCGTTCGCCTCGGCCGTCATGAGGCGACGGAACCGCGCATACTCCCCGGCGCACCGCGGGTCGATGGGGTTGGTCTGGTCCTCGTGGACCACCCCGGCCACGCCTTCCATGTCCACCGAGATGTACACCCGCATCGCGTCGCTCCTCAGTAGACCCGGCCGCCCAGCGGTACGGTGCGCTCCGGTTGGAGCAGCACCACGTGTCCTGCCTCATCGGGCAGGCCGAGCACCAGCACTTCCGACAGGAAGCCGGCGATCCGCCGGCTCCCGAGATTCATGGCCGCGATGACGTCCCGCCCGACCAGCTGATCGGCGGAGTAGAGATCGGTCAGCTGGGCGCTGGAGGTCCGTTCGCCGAGGGGCCCGAAGTCCACCCAGAGCCGGTACGACGGCTTGCGCGCGCCGACGTTGGGCTCCGCCCGCACGATGCGCCCGACGCGGAGCTCGAGGGCGGCAAACGCCTCGGCGCCGGCTTCGCTCACACCAGCTCACCGCGGGACACGGTGACCGCCTTGCCGCCCAGCTTGACGCGGTCGCCCTGAACGTCCACCCGCACCTCACCGCCGCGCGCCGAGGCCTGGAAGGCGAAGAACGAGGACTTGCCGAGGCGCGCCTGCCAGTAGGGGCCGAGGGCGCAGTGTGCGGAGCCGGTGACGGGATCTTCGTTGATCCCGACCGCGGGCCCGAAGAAGCGGGACACGAAGTCGTAGGGGCCGGCGGTGCACGACGCCGTGGCGATCACACCGCGGGCGTTCACCACCCGCAGGGCACGGAAGTCCGGCTCCAGGGCGCGAACCTCGGCCTCGCTCGCCAACTCCACCACGTAATCGAACTCCGACTTCGCCACGGCCACCGGGCTGCCGCCGATCGCCGCCGCCAGGCCGGCCGGGGCCACGCCGGGCACGGCGGGCTTCGCGGGGAAGTCGAGCTCGATCCATCCGTCGCGCTGCACGGCCGTCAGGACGCCGCTCAGGGTGTGAAACCTGGCCACGGCCTTTGGCTTGAGATGCCCCTCCTGCCAGAGGAAGTGCGCGCTCGCCAGCGTGGCGTGGCCGCAGAGGTCCACCTCGACCTCGGGCGTGAACCACCGCAGGCCGAAGCCGTCGTCGCCACGGAGGAGGAACGCGGTTTCCGAGAGATTCATTTCGCGCGCCACGGATTGCATCCAGCCAGCGTCCATTTCGCGCTCGAGCAGGCAGACGGCGGCGGGGTTTCCCGCGAAGGGCCGGTCGGTGAAGGCATCGATATGGAAGAGCTGCAGCGGCATGAGGCGAAATCCGGAGTTGAGAGCGGGCTCAGGGGGTGCTGCGTGAATCGTCCACGAAGGCTTCGGCCTCGATTTCGACCAGCATCCGCGGGTCGATCAGCCGGCTGACCTCCACCATGCTGGTGGCGGGGCGCACCACCGAGAATCGTTCGCCATGCGCCCGGCCCACGGCTTCCCATTGCGCGATGTCCGTCACGTACATCCGGGTCCGGACCACGTCGGCCATGGTGGCTCCGGAAGCGGCAAGCGCCCGTTCGATGTTGTCCAGCACCTGCACCGCCTGGGCGTACGCGTCGCCTTCGCCGACGATGCCACCCTTGCCATCGGTGGCCGTCGTGCCGGAGACGTGCACCCACGGCCCCACTCGCACGGCGCGCGAATACCCGACGATGGGTTCCCAGGGCACGCCGCTGGAGATTCGCTGCCGGATCACGCCGGCTTGTCCGCGTGGTGGCACGCCACCTCGCTCCGCCCCAGTTGATGGAGCAGCGGCCGCTCCGTGGTGCAGCGGGCGTCCTTGGCCGGGTGCGGGCACCGCGGATGGAAGGGGCACCCGGGCGGCGGGTTGGAGGGACTCGGCGGATCGCCCGGGAGCACGATGCGCAGCCGTTGCGTCGTGGGGTCGGGCACCGGCACGGCGGAGAGCAGCGCCCGGGTGTAGGGATGCGCCGGGTGCGCGAGCACCTCGGCCGTCGGGCCGGTCTCGACGATGCGACCGAGGTACATCACGGCCACGCGGTGGGCGATCTGGCGCACGACGGCGAGGTCGTGGGCGATGAACAGGTACGAAATGCCCCGGCGGGCTTGGAGATCGGCCAGGAGATTGAGCACCTGCGCCTGGACCGACACGTCCAGCGCGGACACCGGCTCGTCGCACACGAGGAACGCAGGTTCCACCGCGAGGGCGCGGGCGATCCCGATCCGCTGGCGCTGGCCGCCGGAAAATTCGTGCGGGTACCGGCTGGCGTAGCTTGGGTCGAGACCGACCTCCTCAAGGAGCCGCGCGACGCGGGCCGGAATCTCGCCGCGGGAAGCCAGCCGGTGAATCTCGATGCCTTCGGCGATGGCGTCGCCGACGGTCATCCGCGGATTGAGCGAGCTGTAGGGGTCCTGGAAGATGATCTGGATCCGCCGCCGCGCCTGCCGCAGCGCCTCGGACCCGAGCGCGAAGAAGTCCGTGCCCTCGAAGGACACGGAGCCCGCCGTAGGCGGCTGCAGGCGAAGAATGGTACGGCCCACCGTGGACTTGCCGCAGCCCGACTCACCCACCAGCCCGAGCGTCTCGGCGCGGCCCACCGTAAACGAGACGCCGTCCACCGCCCGCACCGGGGGAGCCTTGCGCGCCAGGAATCCCGTGGCCTGGTAGTGCTTGACGAGGTCGCGGACCTCGAGCAGCGGTGCGCTCACGTCGGCACCCCCGCCTCGGCCAGCCAGCACCGCATGCGGTGGCCGCCCGCGACCGGCAGGGGCGGCGGATCGTCGGTGGCGCAACGCGGCATGGCCTGCGGGCAGCGGGGGTGGAAGCGGCACCCGGCCGGCCACGCCGTGGGGGCCGGCACATTCCCGGCGATCGGCGTGAGCCGCGTGACCGGCCCGGAAATCCTGGGCACCGACGCGAGCAGGCCGCGGGTGTACGGATGCGAGGGCCGGGCGAAGAGCTCGGTGGTCGCGGCTTCCTCCACCAGGCGGCCGGCGTACATCACGGCCACGCGGTCTGCACGGCCGGCGACGATGCCGAGGTCGTGCGTGATGAGCAGGACCGCCATGCCGCGCGCCGCCCGCAGGCGGTCGAGCACCTCGAGAATCTGCGCCTGGACGGTCACGTCGAGTGCCGTGGTGGGCTCGTCGGCGATCAGCAGCTCGGGCTCCGACGCGAGCGCGATGGCGATCATGACGCGTTGCCGCATGCCGCCGCTCAGTTGATGCGGATACTGGTCAAGCCGCGCGACCGGGTCGGGAATGCCGACTTCCTGCAGCAGTTCCAGGGCACGGGCCCGCGCGGCGCTCGTCGACACCTTCTGGTGCGCCCGGACGCTCTCGCTGATCTGGTCGGCGACGGTGAACACCGGATTGAGGCTCGTCATCGGGTCCTGGAAGATCATGCCGATGCGGCGTCCGCGGACGGCACGGAGCGCCGTGGCGTCGAGGCCCAGCAGGTCGGTGCCGTCCAGGCGGATCGTGCTGCTCGGCAGGATCCGGCCGGGCGGGGGCACCAGCCGGAGGAGGGCGAGCGACGTCAGGCTCTTGCCGCAGCCCGACTCCCCGACGAGGGCGAGCAGCTCGCCCCTGGCGATCGAAAAGCTCACGCCGTCCACCGGGTGCGAGGTGCCGGCCCCGGTGGCGAAGGTGATGCGCAGGTCCTCCACTTCGAGCAGCGGCTTCATGCGCTCCGGGGATCGAGGGCGCCGCGCAGGGCGTCGCCGAGGAGGTTGACCGCCAGCACCGTGATGACGATGGCGAGGCCGGGAAAGATGCTGGTCCAGGGCGCCGTCGTCAGGAGGGGACGGGCGTCGAGGATCATGCTGCCCCAGGACGGGGTCGGGGGCCGTACGCCGATGCCGAGGTACGAAAGCCCGGCCTCGAGCAGGATGACGTCGCCCACGCCCAAGGTGGCCGCCACCAGCAGCGGCCCCGCCACGTTGGGGAGCAGGTGCCGCAAGATAATCCGACGGGGACCGGCCCCGAGCGCGGTGGCGGCGAGCACGAACTCCGCCTCACGGAGGCGCAGCACTTCCCCGCGCACGATGCGGCTGGTCGCGAACCAGCCCGTGGCGCCCAGGACCAGGACCAGCGCGCCGAGCGGCATCTGTTCCCACACCGCCACCAGGAGGAGGAGCAGGAAGAGCCGCGGAATTGCCAGCGCGCCGTCCACGCTGCGCATCAGGATGCTGTCCAGCCACCCGCCGGAATACCCCGCGACGCCGCCCACCAGCGCGCCGAGCGACATCGCGAGCGCCACGGCGAGGCCGGCCACGGACAGGGAGATTTGCCCGCCCGCCACGACGCGGGCCAGGATGTCGCGGTTGAGCTGATCGGTGCCGAAGGGATGTCCGGCGCCGGGGGGCGTGGCGCCGGCCAGGAGATCCGGCATCGCGGAGGGGTCGGGCAGGAGCCACGGCGCCACGAACACGATCAGGGTGAGCAGCGCAATGAGGATGGCCCCGATGCGGCCGGTCGGGCTGGCGAGCGCGCGGGCCAGGAGCCGCCAGAGCGAGCCGGTCATGCGGCGCGCACCCGCGGGTCGAGCGCGTAGTAGGCCAGGTCGGCCAGGACGCCGCCGAGCAGCACCTGGGCGGATACCAGCATGGCCGTGCCGAGGATGACGGGGTAATCCCGCGCGCCGACGGCGTCGGCGGCCAGGTGCCCGAGCCCGGGCCAGTTGAACACCTGCTCCACGAACACCGAGCCGCTGACCAGGATCGGCAGCCAGAGCCCGAACAGGCCGACCACCGGGAAGAGCGCATTGCGCCACGCGTGTCGCCAGAGGACTTGTCGTTCAGGCAGTCCGCGCGCCCGGGCGGCGAGGACGAAATCGAGCCGGAGCACTTCGAGCAGCGCGGTGCGCTGATAGTGCATCACGGCGGCGATGCTCACGGCCGTGAGGGTGACGGCCGGGAGGATGAGGTGGCGGAGTACGTCACCGGCGCGCGCAAGCCAGGTGGCGTCCGGGCTGAGGAGCGGGTCGTGCATCTGCGCCACCGGCAGCAGGTGAAGCCGGATGCCGAAGTACCACGCCAGGACCAGTCCGAGCCAGAAGGACGGCATCGCGTAGAGTGTCAGGGAGGCGCGGGTGAGCCAGCGGTCGAGCCGGCGGCCGCGCTGCACCGCCTGGAGCACGCCCAGTGCGATGCCGATCCCGAAGGTGAGGAGCAGGACGGTGCCCCCGAGCAGGAGCGAGGCGGGCAGCCTGCTGATCAGGAGCGTGGTGACCGGGGTCGGATAGTGCTCGATGGAGACGCCGAGATCCCCGGCCAGCGCGCCCGCCACGAAGGTGCGGAACTGCGCACCGATCGGCTGGTCGATGCCGAAGCGCCGGCGGAGTGCCGCCGATTCCTCGGCGGACATCTGCCGGTCTCCCTCCAGACGCTGCAGTGGGTCGCCCGGGGTGAGCCGCATGAGGACGAACAGGAGCACCGTGACCACCAGGAAGGTGAGCACGGCCTGGGCGCTGCGCCGGATGAGCCAGCGCGTCACGTCAGGGAACGGGGCCCGGGGACCAGCGCCAGACGGCCGACCAGGGCGCCACGGGAACCAGCTCGACGTTCTTGATGCGATCGGATACGGCCATCGGGGTGGTGGTCGTGAAGAGGAACACGGCCGGCGCATCCGCCGCGATGGTGCGCACGGTTTCCCGATAGAGCGAGAGCGCCTCCTTGCGCGGCGCGCGCAGCGCCAGGGCGAGGAGGGAATCGACCTTCGGGTCGCAGTAGTAGGCCTTGTTGGATCCGCCCCGCCCGGCGCAGCTCCAGGTCTGGACCATGCCGGCCGGGGACGGGTCCATGGTGGCCTGGCCGAAGTCGAGGTCGAACGCGCCGGCGTTGCGGCGCTCGCCCCAGACCGAGCCCTCGAGGCGATTGACCTCCACCCGGATTCCGACTTGGCGCAGCTGTTCCTGTATCTGCAGTGCGAACACGCCCGCCTGGGCGCTCGGATTCGGGTAGTTGAGGCCGAGCGCGAGCGGCTTGCCGTCCTTGTCGAGGATGCCGTCACCGTCGGTGTCGGCCCACCCGCGGGAGCGGAGCAGCGCCCGGGCCCCGGCGGGATCGGGGGGTGGAGGTTTGTAGCCGGGGTCGCGAATCCAGGACAGCTGTGGAACCGGACCCTGGGGGACCGACGCCCACGGCCCGAACGTGGCCTGGACCATTCCGCGCCGGTCGAGCGCCATGGTGATCGCGGTGCGCACGGCAAGGTCGGACAGTATCGGGTGCGGACGGGTGAGGTCGGCCGGGTCGCGCTGGTTGAAGCTCAGGTAGCCGACAGAGAACGACGGCATCGGATAGATCCGGATCCGCTTGTCCGCGGCCAGCCGGCTCACGGTAGCGATCATTGCCGAGGACTGGAGCACGTCGGCGCCCCCGCTCAGGAGGAGGTTCATCCGCGCCTCGGCATCGCTTACCGTCAGGATCAACACCTTCCGTGGTCCGGGCTTGCCCAGGAAGAACTGGTCGTTGGCGGTGAGTTCGAGTTGTTGCGTCGGCACCCGGCGCACCCAGCGGTAGGGCCCGTTCCCGATCGGCGCACTCGCATAGGCCGACTTCCCGAGCGCGCCACGCGGCACGGTGTCCACGAGGTGCGCCGGCAGCGGGGACACGTGGTACACCGCGTCATACAGCTGTTCGTCGTACGCCTCCTTGAACCTCACCAGGAGGTGCTGGTCGTCCAGGGCGGTCGCCTCGGCGACGAGCCGAAGCAGGAGCGCGCGCTGCGGGTCCACGGCCGGGTCCCGGGCCAGGTTGAGCGCCAGCGCCGCATCACGCGCCGTGACAGGAACCCCGTCCTGCCATCTTGCCCGTGGATCGAGCTCGAACACCAGGGTCACGGAGTCGCGCCGTGTCCAGCTGCGCGCGAGCTGCGGAATGAAGTCCTTGTCGCCGCTCGTGATGTTGTTCCGGCCGATCCGCGCCAGCGGGAGGAACATCAGGTCGGTGACCGCCATGTTCGCCGCGCTGTTGCCGAGCAGGGTGGGGATCGGGGTCGCCGCCTCCTGCGCCCCGACGATCACCACGGTCTCCTGCCGGGTGTTGGCCTGGGCCGTGGCCAGAGAAGCACCGGCGGGGGCGGCGAGCAGGGAGAGGGCGAGGAGAGTCGAACGGGGGGTGCGTCGCACGGGCGAACCTCAGGCGCGGGGGAGTCGTCCGGACTGCTCCCGTAATGTGTCACCGGACACGATTCCCGCCAACCACGGACCGACCCATCACCCCCTTGCCCCCTCACCCCCCAACCCCCTCTCCCTCCCGGAGAGGGGGCGTGCTACCGCCGCCAGGTCCACTCATCGCTGCGGAACCGGTCGGCGCATGCCGCGGCAAGGACCTCGAAGGCCCGGGAGTCGACGGGCTCGTCACTCCACTCACCGCTCCAGGAGCGGGCGGCCTCGGATACGGCGGCTGCCACCTCCTCGAAGCCGACCGGCCCGCCGCGCACCGCGGCGAGGGCAATGGATCCGTCCGGCGGAGCCACGCCCTCCGTCACCTCGCTCACTACCTCCTGCGAGCCGCCGAGCAGGAGGGAGCCGTGCTGGAGCATCGCGCCCTGTTCCCGGAGCTGGGCGCTCCCGACCACCTTTCGGCCCGCCAGCAGCACCTCGCCGCCGACCGGGCTCGCGAAGCACGCCCCGGCGTGCAGCGCACTCGCGCGCGCCGGCGGGGAAGCAAGGGCGGCGGGGAAGCCGATCGACTGGAGCGCCGCGGCCAGCGCCGCGTGGATCCGTTCGTAGGCATGCGGTAGGGACCCGAAGGTGTCGGCAGGCGCGGCCACGGCGTAGGTGAGTTCATCCGCGTGCCACACCGCGCGTCCGCCGGTCGGCCGGCGCACCGTATCCAGGCCCAGGCGATGAATCGCCCTGCGGTCGTACCGGCGGAGGGCCGGCTCGTGCCGGCCGAAGGAGAGGCAGAACGGCTCCCATCGGTAGAGCCGCAGAAACGCACGGCCCTCCTCGGCCGCGAGGCCGAGGAGGGCCTGGTCCATTGCCATGTTGTGCCAGCCGGGCCGCCCCACCGGATCGACGAGGAGTGTCCAGCGCATGGGCCTTACGCCCCGTAGCTCTCCACGGGCGGGCAGGTGCAGACCAGGTTGCGGTCGCCGTAGGCGCCGTCCACCCGGCCCACGGTCGGCCACGACTTGTGTTCGCGCGTGGCGGCCGACGGGAACGCCGCCAGCTCGCGCGGGTAGGGCCGATCCCACTTGTCCGAGATGACCCGCTGCATGGTGTGCGGCGCGTTGGTCAGCACGTTGTTGGTGCGGTCCGCCTTGCCCTGCTCGATGTCGCGGATTTCGCCCCGGATGGAAATCAACGCGTCACAGAACCGATCGAGCTCGGCCAGCGGCTCGCTCTCCGTCGGCTCGATCATGAGCGTGCCCGCCACCGGGAAGGAGACGGTCGGCGGGTGGAAACCGTAGTCGATGATCCGCTTGGCGATGTCCTCGACCTCGATGCCCGCGCTGGCCTTGAAGGGCCGCATGTCCACGATGCACTCGTGCGCCACCGTCCCGTTCGGCGCGGTGTAGAGCACCTCGAACGAGCCTTCCAGCCGCTTGGCGATGTAGTTGGCGCTGAGAATGGCCACCTTCGTCGCCTCGGTCAGTCCCTCCGAGCCCATCAGGACGATGTACGCCCAGGAAATCGGCAGGATGGACGGGCTGCCCCACGGGGCCGCGGACACCGCCCCGCTGGCCTGGCGATGTCCGAGGTCCACCACCGGGTGCCCCGAGAGGAACGGGGCAAGGTGCGAGGCCACGCAGATCGGGCCCATGCCCGGGCCGCCGCCGCCGTGCGGGATGCAGAAGGTCTTGTGCAGGTT
>CAZNDK010000014.1:0-62331 GCA_964571795.1 uncultured Gemmatimonadaceae bacterium
ACGACATCGGCAAGAACATCGTGGGCGTCGTGCTCCAGTGCAACAACTTCGAGGTGATCGATCTTGGCGTCATGGTGCCCGCGGCAAAGATCCTCGAAACGGCCCGTGAACACGGGGTCGACCTGATCGGCCTGAGCGGGCTCATCACGCCCTCGCTGTCGGAGATGGCGTACGTGGCCGGCGAGCTGGCCCGCGAGGGGTTCACCCAACCGCTCCTGATCGGCGGCGCCACCACCAGCCGGGCCCACACCGCGGTGCGCATCGCGCCGGCCTACCCGTCGCCGGTGGTGCACGTGCAGGACGCCTCGCGCGCCGTCGCGGTGGCGAGCAGCCTGCTCAGCGACGGGCTCCGGCCGGCGTTCGTGGCCGAGGCGCGCGCTGGGCAGGAGCGGCTCCGGAAGGAACACGCCGACAAGGACGCCGCGGCGCTCCGCCCGCTGGCCGAGGCGCGGCGGCGCGCGGTGCAGCTCGAGTGGCCCACCCCGCCGCCCAGGCCCAGCTTCCTCGGCGTGCGGGAGTTCCGGGCGTACCCGCTGGAGGAGCTGGTGCCCCGGATCGACTGGACGCCGTTCTTCCAGGCCTGGGAGTTGAAGGGCATTTTCCCGGCCATCCTCGACGACCCGACCACCGGCGCGGCGGCCCGCGAGCTGATGGCGGATGCCGAGAAGCTGCTGGACGACATCGTGCGGAACCGCCGCCTCGAGGCGCGCGCCGTGCTGGGGTTCTTCCCCGCCTCCCGGCAGGGGAGCGACGACATCGCGCTCTTCACCGACGAGAGCCGGACGGAAGTCCGCGCGGTCATCCATACCATCCGCCAGCAGATGACCAAGGCGGAGGGCCGGGCCAATCGCGCGCTCGCCGACTACGTGGCGCCCGCGGAAGCGGGGCCCGACTACCTCGGGCTCTTCGCGGTGACGGCGGGGCACGGCCTCGATGCCATCGTGGCGGCGCGCGAGGCCGCCCACGACGACTACGGCGCCATCATGGCCAAGGTGCTGGCCGACCGCCTGGCGGAGGCGTTCGCAGAGCGGCTCCACGAGCGGGTGCGGCGGGAGCTCTGGGGCTACGCGCCGGACGAGTCCCTCGACAATGCCGCGCTGATCCGCGAGCAGTACCAGGGCATCCGCCCGGCGCCGGGCTACCCCGCCTGCCCGGAGCACACCGAGAAGCGGACCATCCTGGCGCTGCTCGAGGCCGAGGCGAGGGCCGGCATCCAGCTCACCGAGAGCTGCGCCATGCTGCCCACCGCCTCGGTGAGCGGGATGTACTTCTGGCACCCGGGCGCGGCGTATTTCGGCGTCGGCCGGATCGGCCGCGACCAGGTGGAAGACTACGCCCGGCGGAAGGGCTGGAGCGTCGCCGAGGCTGAGGCGTGGCTGGCCCCCAACCTGGGCTACGAGCGTGCATGACGCGCGCGGGAGGATCCGGTATGGCTGACCTGCGCGCACTGCTGGCCGACGGCCACGTGCACGTGACGGACGGCGCGATGGGGACGATGCTCTACAGCAAGGGCCTCTTCCTCAACGTCTGTTACGACGAGCTCAACCTCCGGCAGCCCGATGTCATCCGCGACATCCACAGGGAGTATGTCCGCGCCGGCGCGGAGTTGATCGAGACCAACACCTTCGGCGCCAACCCGGTCAAGCTGGCCCACTACGGGCTCGCCGCCGAGACCGAGGCGATCAACGAGGCGGCGGCGCGGCTGGCGCGCGAGGCCGCGGGCGACCGGGCCGCCGTGGTCGGCGCGATCGGCCCGCTTGGCATCCGGATCGAGCCCTTTGGCGAGACTTCCGTCGAGGAGGCACGCGGCGCCTTTGCCCGGCAGGCCGCGGGGCTCCTGGCCGGGGGCGTGGACGGATTCCTCTGCGAAACCTTCAGCGACGTGGAGGAACTGCGCGCCGCGGTGGACGCCATCAAGTCGGTGTCGGACCTCCCCATCATCGCGCAGATGACGGTCGGGGAGGACGGGCGCACCCACTACGGCACCGCGCCCTCGGCGTTCGGCCCCGCCATCGCCGCGATGGGCGTGGACGTGATCGGGGTGAACTGCTCGGTGGGCCCTCACGGCGTGCTCGAGGCCATCGAGCACCTGGCCCGCGTCGTCAGCCTGCCGCTCAGCGCCATGCCGAACGCCGGGCTCCCGCGCGACGTGGGCGGGCGCAAGATGTACATGGCGTCGCCGGAGTACATGGCGAGCTACGCGAAGCGGATGGTGGAGGCGGGCGCCCGGTTCGTCGGCGGATGCTGCGGCACCACGCCGGAACACATCAAGGCGATGGTGGGCTTCGTGCAGAGCGCGGCGCCCCGGCACGCGCACGTGACGATCGCCCCCGCGGCCGCGCAGGGCGTCGAGCCGGTGCCGCTCGCCGAGCGATCGAAGCTCGGCGCCAAGCTGGCCAGGGGCGAGTTCATCACCACGGTGGAGATCGTGCCGCCCAAGGGGGTGGACCCCGCGCCGATGTACGCCCAGGTCCGCGCGCTCAAGGCCGCCGGCGTGGACGCCGTGAACGTGCCGGACGGCCCGCGCGCGCAGAGCCGGATGGGCGCCCTGCTGTCGGGACTGCTCATCGAGCGTGAGGTGGGACTCGAGGCGGTGGTCCACTATGCCTGCCGCGACCGCAACCTCCTCGGGATGCTGAGCGACCTGCTGGGCGCCGCCGCGGCGGGCCTCCGGAATCTGCTGATCATCACCGGCGACCCGCCGAAGATGGGGCCCTACCCCGACGCCACCGCCGTCTTCGACATCGACTCGATCGGGCTCGCCAATCTCGTGTCGCGGCTCAACCACGGGCTCGACCCCGGCGGCAACGCCATCGGCTCGCCGACCAAGTTCGTGATCGGCGTGGGCGTCAACCCCGCGGCGCCGGACTTCGAGCGCGAAATGGCGCGCCTGGCGTGGAAGGTGGACGCGGGCGCGGAGTACGCCGTCACCCAGCCGGTGTTCGACCTCGACCAATTGGACCGCTTCCTCGACCGCGCCTCGACGCACGACCTCCCGATCGTGGCCGGAATCTGGCCGCTGGTGTCGCTCCGCAACGCCGAGTTCCTGGCCAACGAGGTGCCCGGCGTGTCGGTGCCGCCCGCGGTGCTCGAGCGGATGCGCCGGGCCAGCGCGGTCGGCAAGGAAGAGGGGCTCGCGGAGGGGGTGCGTATCGCCCGCGAGATGCTGGCGGCGGTTCGGGGGCGGGTGCGGGGCGTCCAGATCGCCGCGCCGCTCGGCCGGGTACCGGTGGCGCTGGAGGTGCTCGCCCCGCATTGAACGGCCGGGGGCCCGCGGGTATCTTCCCGCTCGTCCCGAGACCCCGCCCGGCGGGGAGGATCCCCATGACCGACCTGACGACCGCGCCCCTTCCGCTCACGACGCTCAGCGAGGAAGAGGAGATGTTCCGGAGCGCGGTCCGCGAGTTCGCCGAGACCGAGATCCGGCCGCACGTGCACGAGATGGACGCCCGCGCCCAGTTCAACCTCGACATCATCCCGAAGTTCTTCGAGCTCGGCCTCATGGGCATCGAGATTCCGGAGCAGTTCGGGGGCGCAGGCGGGAACATCTTCCTCGCCGTGCTGGCCATCGAGGAACTGGCCCGGGTGGACGCCTCGGCGGCCATCTACGTCGACGTGCACAACACCCTCGTCAACAACTGCGTCCTCCGCTGGGGATCGCCCGACATCCACCAGCGCTACCTCCCGCGCCTGGCCGGCGGGATGCTCGGCGCGTTTGCGCTCTCGGAGCCGGCGAGCGGCAGCGACGCCTTCGCGCTGGAAACGAAGGCGGAACGCAAGGGCGATCACTGGGAACTGACCGGCCGCAAGTTCTGGATCACCAACGGCGGCGAGGCGGAATTCTTCATCGTCTTCGCCAACACCGACTTCTCGAAGGGGTACAAGGGCATCACCGGGTTCCTCGTCGAGCGGGACTTCCCGGGCTTCAAGGTCGGCAAGAAGGAGGACAAGCTCGGCATCCGCGCCTCCAGCACGACCGAACTGATCCTCGAGAATTGCGTGGTGCCCGACCAGAATGTCATCGGCCCGGTCGGCCAGGGGTACAAGATCGCCATCGAGACCCTCAACGAGGGCCGGATCGGCATCGGGGCGCAGATGATCGGAGTGGCCACCGGCGCGCTCGAGGCCGCCACGGCATACGTGAAGGAGCGGAAGCAGTTCGGCAAGCCGATCGCCGAGTTCCAGGGCATCCAGTTCCAGCTGGGCCAGATGGCCACCGAGCTGGAGGCGGCGAAACTGATGGTCTACAACGCGGCGCGCATCAAGTGCGCGGGCCAGCCGTTCCTGCGCGAGGCCGCCATGGCCAAGCTGTTCAGCTCGCAGGTGGCCGACCGCATCACCTCGCAAAGCCTCGAGTTGTTCGGCGGGTACGGGTACTCGAAGGAGTACCCGGCGGAGAAGTTCTACCGCGACGCCAAGATCGGGACGATCTACGAGGGCACCAGCAACATGCAGCTGCAGACGATCGCCAAGCTGCACCTGAAGTAGCCCCCAGGGCGCCAGGCGCGGTCCAAAGGCCCCCCGGAAGGCTCCGGGGGGCCGGTTGTTTCGATCCTGAACACCGTCAAATATCCAACTCTTGACGCCACAAGGGGTTGACTCGTACTATTGGAATGCAGCCCGCGGCCAGTGCCGCGGGCTGCAGTTTCTGGCCTGTTGCACGGGTTCCTCGCGACCTGCCCGCCCGATCCCACGGGCGGGCCCCGCTCCCCCCGGGAACCCGCCGGGAACGGTCTTTGCTACATGGATATGGCGGACGGCTCCCCTGCCGGACCCCAGACATCAACCAGGCGGTACCCTCGTGACGCGTTCTCGCGCGCCCCGCTCTGCTCTTCGCGCCGTGCTCGGCCTTGCTGCCCTCGTGGGCGGCCTGTCCGTGTTGCCGGCCGTGGCGAGCGCGCAGAGCGACGCCGAGGTGCAGCGGGCGCTGGATTCCTGGTACAAGCGCGCCAAGCGCCGTGCGCCGGGCCAGTGGGGCATCGCCATCGCCGACCAGACCGGCCGCATCTTCTGGAGCGTCGCCGAGGACCAGCCGCTCCTCCCCGCCTCGACCGTCAAGCTCTTCACCACCGGATTCGCCCGGAGCACGCTGGGCGGCAACGCCCGCGTGGCCACGCGCGTGGTCGGCACCGGCATGGTGGAACCCACGACGGGCCAGTGGATCGGTACCTGGGCCCTCGAATTGAACGGCGACCTCTCGCTCGAGCGGGCCACCCGGCAGGGCCCCCAGCTGGCGGACCTGGCCCAGCAGCTCGCTGCGCGCGGTATCACGCACCTCCAGGGACCGCTCGTGGTCCGGAGCGCCGACGGCCCCGCCGACGCGACGTTCCCGTCGGTCTGGGCCTCCCGGCATCGGGGCCGGCTCTTCGCCCCGCCGATCGGTGCCATCACCCTGCATGAAAACGTCGTGGACTTCACGGTGCGGCCCGGCGGCAAGGTCGGCGCCCGCCCCGTCATCATCGGCGAATCGCCGCGTGGCGTCGGCCAGCTGATCACCAATCGCGCCAAGACGGTCGCGGGCCGGCGTTCGTCGCTCCGCCTGTCCTCCACCGCCACCGGCGGGTGGGTGCTCTCGGGCAACATCGGGCGGTCGTCTCGCGCCCGGCGGCTGAGCTCCGTGGCCAACAACCCCGAGGCGGTGCTCCGCGCCGTCTGGGCGGGCGCGCTGCGCGACGCCGGCATCCAGTGGGACCAGTCGTTCGCGCTCTCATCCGCCACGGTGCTCGACAGCACCGTGGTGCTGGCCCGGGTGGAATCGCCCACGCTCGACTCGCTCGCTTCCGAGGTCAACACCCGGAGCCTGAACATCGGCGCCGAGCTCCTGCTCCGCTGGGCGGGCGGCGCCACGAACGCCGCCGAGAAGCTGATGGCCCACATCCGCGCGGTGACCGGCGCCACGAGCGGCGTGCACCTCGTGGACGGCAGCGGCCTGTCGAGCGACGACCGGATCGCGCCGGCGGTGTTCATCTCCTACCTCAGCCGCTTCCCGATGACGCCGGAGGGGAAGAACTTCCCGCTCCTGCTCCCGGCCAATGGCCAGGGCACGCTCGGCCGGCTCGGCGGCATGCCCGGACGCGGCGTGGTCCGCGCCAAGACCGGCACGCTCGGCAACGTGAGCACGCTGGTGGGATACCTGGGGCGGCCGGAGGGTGTGCTCGTGGTGACGCTGATGTACAACGGCGGGTGGTCCCACACCGCGCGCCAGGAACAGTGGCGGCTCTTCCGCACGCTGGGCGCCGATGCGGTGCAGATTCCGGCCGATGAATCGCCCGATGTCGAGCCGGCCCAGCTCGGCGGCGACGACGAAGCGCCCCCTCGGACATTGCTGGGGCTCGGGTTGAACTGAGCGACGAACATTGAAGAAACATTCACGGGGCGGCCGAACTGGCCGCCCCGTTTGCGTTTCGGTACTGGAGGCACAATGTTGACATCGTTCCCCGTGATCCCCCCTACAGTTCGGTCGAGGGAGTCGTGCCATGGCACTGCGCAAAGGCGTCTACATCGTTCCCACCAATCGCTGGTACATCGAGCGGACAGTCTGGTTGATCGCGGGCATTGTCCTGCTTACGGGCACCTCGCTGGCCGCGTTCATCGATCCGCGGTGGGTGTTCCTCGTCATCGCCACTGGCGCCGCCTCGATCGTGGTGTCGCTCACCGGGTTCTGCGTCGTGGGCAATGTCCTGCGCCTCTTCGGGTTCACCCCGATGCTCGGCGCGGAGAAGACCACCCGCGGCAACTTCTACTTCATGCAGACCGACTCCTGGTACCTCGAGCGCCGGATCTACCTGGCCGTGGGGATCAACATCTCGGTCGCCTCCACGCTCTCGCTGGTGCACAGCCCCTGGTGGCTCGCCTTCACTGGGTTCGTGGGGGGCGCCATGGTCTGGTTTGCCGCCACCGGATACTGCATCATGGCGAACGGGCTCTACTGGCTCGGCGCGGAGCCGCGCCTGTCGCCGGAAGCAAGGGCCACCTGCCCGACGGCCGCCAAGGCCGGCGCGACGGCGGTGCTCCCGCCCACACAGCAGGGCCTCGCATGAAGGTGAAGGTGTTCGACCGGCAGGGCCGATTGGTGGGGCCGGTCGAGTCGCCGGCGGTGCGCCGCACGGATGCCGAGTGGCGGGCCCGGCTCACGAAGGAGCAGTTCGAGGTGGCGCGGGGCAAGGGCACCGAGCGCCCGTTCTGCGGCACGCTGCTCGACAACAAGCTGGAGGGCGTGTACGCCTGCGTCTGCTGCGGCCTCCCGCTCTTTTCCTCGCAGGCCAAGTTCGAGTCCGGCACCGGCTGGCCGAGCTTCTTCCAGCCGGTCGCCGCGGAAAACGTGGCCACCCACCGCGACACCAGCTGGGGAATGGTCCGGGAGGAGATTCTCTGCGTGCGGTGCGATGCCCACCTGGGGCACGTGTTCAACGACGGTCCCCGCCCCACCGGGAACCGTTACTGCGTGAATTCGGAATCGCTGGTGTTCACCCCGGCCGCCGAGCTGGCCAGCCTGGCCGACCCGGCCGCCGGGTAAGGGAGGGAGCTAGAAGCGCCAGGTGAGCCCGCCGTAGATCTGCGTGAGCGTGCTGGTGCCCGGATTGGCCGGGTCCTTCTGCCGGAGCCCCGAGAACGAGAAGTACCACTGGCGCGCCAGCGCCACGTCGAGGTCCACCCCGTACCAGGTGGACCGCTGCAGCGCGGCGATGGTCGGGTTGTCCTCCTGGCGGAGGCCTGCGTTCAGGTCCACGTGGATCATCATGACCGGGTCGAAGCTGACGTGCCCGGAATAGAGCTGCCCGTTGGTGCGCGCCGCCGCCGGGTTGAGTCCGGTGGAATCATTCTCGTTCTGGTACCAGGTGGCCCGCACCGAGAAGCCGAGGCTGAGCGGGGCCACGCGGTTGGCGCCGACCGTGGTGGTGAAGGAGTTCGCGCCGAGCACGGTCGCGCCGGTGCTCCGCCGCCAGTCGCCCCCAAGGTAGAACATCCGCCCGGTGTACTGGACGCCCGCGCCGTAGCCCTCGCGGTAAGCGTCGTCGAAGTTCGTTTCCGGATTGATGAAGTCCCGGATCAGGCGCACGCTGCGGCGCTTGTCGTACGTGCCGTTGATCGACAGCCAGGCCTTCGGCCGGAACGAGACGTTGGCGAACTGGCTGGTGAAGGACAGCGCGCTCGCCTCGGCGTTGGGGCCCTCGAGCTTCCAGGGGCGGTAGTAGTCCACCTCCTGCAGCACATAGAGCGACAGGTAGCGGTTGTTCACGCTGGCCTGCGCGATGCCCCACTCCCGCCGTTCCGTGCTCCCCTCGTACGAGCCGACCGCGCCGAGCGTCACCGCGGACGCCGTCATCCCCCCGGGCCGGTTGTGCAGCGTCACGTAGGCGCCGTAATCGTGGACGCCGCTGGAGAAGTCGAGCGTGGATGGATCGGGCTCCCAGCCGACGAACCCGCCCGCGCTCAGCTTCTGCCCGTTGACCTCGACCAGTGCGCCGTCGAACAGCCCGATCGAGCTGATCGCGTTCAGGTACTGGCGGCCGGCGGCCACCCGGAAGTGGGCCTCGGGCGCGTTCCACATGAGCACCGCCTGGTAGACGCGCGTGTGGCCGTCCACCGAGCTGGTGCCGGCGGACGACGTGGTCGTCTGCCGCGCCCGCACGTCGACCGCCACGCCAAGCGGGGTGCCGCCTACCGCCAGCCCGTAGAGCCGGGCGTCGAGCGAGGGCTGGTTGAAGCCGTTGCTTCCGGCCTGCTGGCCCGCCACGGCGGTGTTCGTGGTGGCGCGGAGGTACCGGGTGCCGATGCGGCCGTGCAAGCCCTGCCCGCTCAGCCGGCGCACCCGCGGCGCCGCCGTCGGTGCGCCGACCGCGATCTGCTGCACGGTCGCCTGCCGATGGAAGCGGACCCTGTCGCCGAGCGCGAGGTCGGCCGTGCCCTTCACCAGTTCCGTGTTGGACCGGTGCGAGGCGAGGAACTTGACTCGCAGGGTGGCCACCACCGTGTCGCCGTGGAGCACCGACACCTCGGCGCCTTCGACCAGCCCTTCCAGCCGGCCGGCGTTGATGTAGATCTCCGCGCCGGAAATGAAGGAAATCGTGGAATAGATGGCGGCGGTGTCCGGCGGAGCGGCGCTGTCCTGCACCGGGGGCGCAAGGCCCTCCATGACCGGCGCCGCCGGTTTCGGCGAGGGCACGGCGGTATCGGCCGACGGGGGCATGGACGGCTTCGACACCGTCCCCATCGAGATCGTCTCTCGTGGCGCAGTGGACGCCGGGGCGATGACCACCGGCGGGGCGGCCTGGGGCACCGGCGTCGCGATGGATGCAGCGGCAGGTGCCGTCGCGACCGTGGGCGAGGTATTCGCTGGCGACGCGTTCGGGGGGGGCGCGGCAGTCTCGGGCGCCGGCGCCGGCGGGCGCGGCGCGGTGGCCGCCGGTTTCGACGCCTGGGTGCCGGGGTTCCCGGAAGGCACCGCCTTCAGGGTCAGCGCCACCGCCGCGCCGGAGACCACCGCGCCCTGCGCCGCGGAGGTGGGCGGGATTGCGCGCGTGGTGTCCGTCGTCAGCGTGACGGGGAGCTGATACCCGGGCTCCGCCACGACGCTGTCGATGTCCTTCCGTGGCACCAGGAAGGTCGCGCCCGACTTCTGGCTCCTCACCCGGATGCCGTTCGGGCCGTTGTCCGCGAGCACCTGGCCCCGGATGACCGCACCTTCCTTCAGGTAGATCAGGGCGTTCGCTCCGGGCGCGCCGACGCTCACCGACGGATCGCCGGGCAGGCCCTGGGCGTGCCCTGCCCGCACCCCCAGGCACGCCAGGAGGACGAGCGCGGGGAAGAGAGCTCCCCACCGGCGCCGAGCGTCGACGCGGGTCACGGCTTCGATCCGTTCGCGTGGCAGCCCGACCGGACGCAGTCGCTCGGCGTGTAGTTCTTGCCACGGTGCTGGTCGGTCTGTACCTGGGCGTGGCAGTTGAGGCAGAGCAACGACGGCGTCGAGGCGTAGGGCTGCCCCAGCCGGTGGCACTCGGCGCAACTGCTCCACTTGTTGAGGTGCTTCCCGCTGTAGATCCGGAACTGGCTCACGCTGCCGTCGTGGGCCGTGAACCGCGCGCCGGTCCACCCGGCCACCATCGCGTGGCAGGTGGTGCAAGTGGTCGAGAAGTTGGCCCCCGCGTGGTTCGGGTCCGTCGTGGCCACGAATTCCGCGTGGTGACAGCCGTCGCAGGTCTGCTTGACCGTCGAGTACGGCATGGTGGTGTGGCACTGGGTGCACTGGACCAGGGTCGAGCTGTGGACGCCGGTCAGCGCGATCGGCGACGTCGGGTGGTTGACGGTGGCGCCGGTCCAGTTGGCCACCACCTGGTGACAAGACGCGCAGTCGGTGCTGTACCCGGCGGCCGTGTGGTTCGGGTTCGAGGTCGCCAGGTAGTCGGCGTGGTGGCAGCCGTCGCAGGTCTGCTTGACCGTCGAATACGGCATCGTCGTGTGGCACTGGCTGCACTGCACCAGGTTGGCGCTGTGCGGCCCGGTCAGCGCGATCGGAGACGTCGGGTGGTTGAACGTGGCCCCGAGCCACCCGGCCACCAGGCCGTGGCAGGTGGTGCAGGTGGTCGAGAAGTTGCCCGCCACGTGGTCAGGGTCCTTGGCCGCGACGTACTCGGCGTGGTGGCAACCGTCGCAGGTCTGCTTGACGGTCGAGTACGGCATCGTCGTGTGGCACTGCGTGCACTGGACCAGGTTGGCGCTGTGCACGCCCGTCAGGGCGATCGGCGTCGTGGGGTGATTCACCGTGGCCCCGGCCCAGTTGGCCACCACCTGGTGGCAGGTGGCGCAGTCGATGCCGTATCCCGCCGCCGAGTGGCTCGGGTTGGTGGTGGCCACGTACTCCGCGTGGTGGCAGCCGTCGCAGGTCTGCTTGACCGTCGAGTAGGGCATCGTGGTGTGGCACTGGGTGCACTGGACCAGGGTGCTGCTGTGCGCCCCGGTCAGCGCGATCGGGGAGCTCGGGTGGTTGAAGGTCGCCCCGGCCCAGTTGGCCACCGCCTGGTGGCAGGAGGCGCAGTCGGTGCTGTACCCCGCCGCGGCGTGGTTCGGGTTCGTCGTCGCCACGTACTCCGCGTGGTGGCAGCCGTCACAGGTCTGCTTGACGGTGGAGTAGGGCTGGCTGGTGTGGCACTGGGAACAACTCACTAGGTTCGGGCTGTGCGCGCCGGTGAGGGCGATCGGCGTGGTCGGATGGTTGAACTTGGCGCCGAGCCACCCGGCCACCAGCGCGTGGCACTCGGTGCAGGTCGTGGAGAAGTTCCCGCCGACGTGGTCCGGATCCTTCGCGGCCACGTACTCCGCGTGGTGACAGCCGTCGCAGGTCTGCTTCACGGTCGAATAGGGCTGCGTCGTGTGGCACTGGACGCAGGAAATCAGGTTGCCGCTGTGCACGCCGGTCAGCGCGATCGGGCTGGTCGGGTGGTTCCCGGCGCCGAGCATCGCCGCGTTCCAGGTCACGGTGGTGTGGCAGCCTTCGCAGGTCGTGGGGTAGTTGGACGCGACGTGGTTCGGCGCGGAGTTGTAGACCCCCTGGTGACAGGTGGCGCAGGTGGTGGGGGTGCCGACGAACTGCAGCTGCCCCTGGGCGCTCGGCTTGTGGCACGACGAGCAGTCCACCGCCAGGTGGCCGCCGGTCAGCGGAAAACGGGTCAACTGGTGCGCGCGGGCCATCGCGTCCCGGTCGCCGAAGCTGCGCGTGGTATGGCAGCGGGAGCAGTTGGTCCCGAACTCCCCGCGATGGTTGTCGGTGTGGCACGCCGAGCAGGCCGTGCTCGTGCTTTTGAAGTCCAGCGAGACGTGACACGCGCGGCAGCTGGTGGCGCCGTGCGCCCCGGTCAGGGGGAACCCGTATTTCCCGTGGTCGAACTGGCTGCTCACCTGCACCGTGGTCCAGCTGGTGGACGACTGGTGGCACACGGTGCACTCCACCTTGAGGTCGCCGTGCGGCGAGGTGGTCCGCTGCTGGGCCAGCAGCGGGCTCGCGAGCAGGAGGGTGAGGCCGACCAGGATCAGGCGTTTCATCGGGACTCCTTGCCGTGGCACGTCTCGCACTTCCCCGCGAGGGGTCGGTAGATCAGCGCCTTCGGATCGGGACTCTTCGGGTCGCGTACATGGCACTGCGCACAGGGGACGGTTTCGTGCGCGCCCTTGAGCGAGAAGGACGCCTCGGTGTCGTGATCGAACTTGTCCGCCGGGGCGAAGCGGTCCTCGGAGTGGCAGGCGGCGCAGCCGCCCTTGGCGTCCCACGCGGAGAACTGCGTGCCGTGCGGCGACGCATGGCAGTCCACGCACGCCCGCTTCGCCTCGAAGCTGAGGCCGCCGAACCGGGTGCCCGCCAGCACCAGCGAGGAGCGTGGCACCGCAGGCGGCTCGCCCAGCTCCGTGTGACAGGCCGAACAGGCCGTCGCGCGGTGCGCACCGTTGAGCGGAAAGCCGAACTCGGCGTGAACCGCCACGTCGGCGGTGGAGGGGCGGAAGACCCGTGTCGAGTGGCAGGTCGTGCATCCCGCGGCCTTTGCCCGGGCCCCGCCGGTGACGAACCGGCCCTGATGCGGGTCGGCGTGGCATGCTGTGCAGGTGATCTCGGGCACCTTGAACAGGAAGTTCGCCTTGCCCAGCGACGCCGTCTTGCTCAGCGGCGGGAGGTTCTTCCGGCCGGCGGCGTGACACGCCGCGCAGGGCACCTCCTGGTGCCGGCCGTCGAGCCGGAGCCGGAGCGCGGCGTGGTCCGCGCTGTCGAACGTGCTCGGCGTCCAGCCGGTCACGCGGTGGCAGGTGGCGCACTCGCCCTTGTCGGCGGTGGCCCGGAGCTGCCCGCCATGGTCGTCCGCGTGGCAGTCCATGCACCGCCCGAAGGCGGGCCGCATCACGACCTTGGCACTCCCGTAGGTGGCCACCGCGGTGGCCGAGGTGCTCCGGGTGTGACAGGCGCCGCACTTCACGGCGGTGTGCTTCCCCTCGAGCGGGTACTTGGTCGTCGCGTGGCTCGCCACCGTGTAGCTGGAGGGGGTGTATCCGGCCACCGTATGACAGGAGGCACAGTCGACCGGCTTGCCCGCCAGCGTGGCGGTGCCGTTGTGCGCGTCCTTGTGGCAGCTCGCGCAGGCGGCGAAGGCCGGCTTCTTGAGCGCCGGCGTCGAGAAGTCCTTGTGGCAGTCGGCGCAGGGCACGGCGGCGTGCCGGCCCCGCAGCGCATACTTGGTCCGGTCGTGGTCGAACCGGTTCTTGTCGATGACCGAGAACCCCAGCGTGGAATGGCAGTCCGCGCACCGGGGGCCGAGCGCGCCCGTGTGCGGATCCGCGTGGCAGTCCTTGCAGGTCGCGAACGACACCGGCTTGTACACCGGCACCAGGTGCCCCTTGCCGTCGCTCTTCGGCGCCAGCCTCGGGTCCAGGTGGCAGGCGTCGCACTTCACCTCGGTGTGCTTGTCCGTCAGCGGGTACGCCGTCGTGTCGTGGTCGAATCCGGGGGTCGCGGTCCAGCTGGCGGCGTCGTGGCACTTGGTGCAGTTCTGCCCCAGCGCGGCCCGGTGGATGTCCTCGTGGCAGCTCGTGCACGTCGTGCCGAGGCCGGTGTAGCCCTGGCCCGTCTTGCGGGCGGAAAGGTTCGCCGGTGGCGAGACCGCGTACTTCGCCGCGTGGCAATCCTTGCAGGCCGCCTCCGCGTGCTTCTGCCGGAGCGGCCACCCCGCGCGGGCGTGGTCGAACTTCTCGGGGCTCCCCTCCGGCCACTGCACCATCGCGAAGTCCTTCCCGGCGTGGTCGGGGTGGCACGTCGCGCAGGCCGTCCCCTTGACCGACGGACTGCCGTGAAATCCCCGATTCTGCTCCGTCAGCCAGTCGATGTCCTTGTGGCAGGCCAGGCACTGGCCGGCCATGGCGTCACGGCGATTGCCGTGACACTTGACGCACTGCACCGGCCCTTCCAGCGAGGCGTGCGCGCTGGCCAGGGGACCGGGGCTGATCTGGGCCCGGATCGGCGACGCCAACATCACCCACCCCACGAGCGCGAGGAGCGCGGTTCGCCAGCGGAGGGGCGTGGCATTGCGGGCGCTCCGGCCTACCAGAACCACGTGGCGCCCAACGACACGACCACGACCACGTGAATGACGACCGCCACCAGCGCCGTCACCGCCAGCGGGCGGTGCGCCACGTGCCAGAACCGCAGCACGTCCTGCGTGGCGTCGAGCATGCGCGATTGCTGCACCAGGGCCATTTCCCGGTTGGCCAGGCGCAGCACCTCGTTGAGCGAGGCCATGTCCTCCCGGCGGTTCATGGGCCGGTGCTGCTGGATCTGTTGCCGCAGGGTGGCCGCGGCGCGCCGGCGGCGCAGGTCGTCCGCCATCATGCGCCGGAGCGTCCGCCAGATGCCGAGGCCGGCGGTGGGAGTCGGGTCGGCGTCCAGCACGGCCTCGATCGACTGCACGTCCAGCCCCGACCACTGCGCGATCTCCTCGAGCAGGGCCTGGCGCTGCGCGCCGATCTCCTCGATCGTGAGCTCCACGCCGGCCTGGCTCCGCGGGATGCGCGCGTACAGGTAGCGGCCGACGATGCCGCTCAACCAGACGACCATCATCGACCAGAAGCCGATCCCGATCACGCCGCCGAACTGCCAGGCGGCGTGGGCGGCAACCAGCAAGGGAAGGCCAAGGGCCGCGAGCGAGTGGACGTCGAGCCACTTGGAGACGGCCCCGGTGAAGGCCAGCCAGCGGAACTTCTTCCGGAGCGGATAGAGCCAGAGGAAGAGGAAGATCGCGAGCGCGAGCACGCCGGCCCCCTGGCCAACGTAGCCGGAGGGGCGGAGCCAGATGTGCAGCGGGCTCCGGACCTGCTCCGCCTTCGGCAGCAGGTAGTACTGGAGCCCGAACAGGTTGACGCCGACCAGGACCGCGATGAAAACCGCCGCCGCGGTCGTGGCCGCGCTGCGCACCCTGCGCGGCGGCCGGCGTGCCGGCGTGTGCAGCCGCACCGCCGCGGGGGCAGCAGGCGTGTCGGAGCGGCGTCGGTTCGGCGCATCGTGCGGTGCACGGGCAAGGTTTGTCGGAGTCATCGGTCTTTCAATGCAGGGGCGACGTTCGGCGCCTCCCCCGCGGCCCGGAATTCGGGGCGCGAAGGCGTGTCGAGGGCGCAGACCAGTGGGGGTACGGACCCTGCATTCCGCAAAGATCCTACCCTTCCGGCGAGATCGGCCGACGTTGCCGTAAAATGCTCAATGGTATGGATTTAGCGCTGTTGGTCAGGACGGTGGACTCAACCCGAGTGCAACGAATCGTTCCAGTTGCATCGTGCCGTTTCGACCCGCCCTCTCGGAACGCCAGAACGGCGGCTGGGCCGGGCCGAATCGATACTGCCCCGGGGCGTCGGCGCCCGCACTGAAGCGGGCCGGTGTAACGGGCGTCACATCCGCGGCGCAGCGGCGTGCGCCGAGGCGGCGCTCGAGACGGCATCGCGCGTTGGCAGGTTGCCAGATTCGGTGCAGGCTGCATTGCGATTCACCTTATGTTGACGTGGTGCGAATGGACCTCCTGATCTACCTGATCTTCGGGCTCTTCCTGGTCGGTCCGCTCGTGCTGCAGATCCGCCGCACGCGCCGGCGCGAGCGCGAGGCGCGGGCCGCCGCCGAGCGGGGCAAGCTCTTCTCGGGCGGCCCCCGGGCGCAGCACCCGCACATCGACATCTCCCATTGCATCGGGTGCGGCGCCTGCGTGGAGGTGTGCCCCGAGGGCAACGTGCTGGCCGTCATCGGCGGCAAGGCCGCCATCGTGAACCCCCAGAAATGCATCGGCCACGGCCTCTGTGCGGACGCCTGCCCGGTCGGCGCCATCGAGATCGTCATGGCGAACCCGAGCGTCACCGCCGACATGCCGCGCTTGACGCGGGATTACGAGACCAGCGTCCCGGGGCTCTTCATCGTCGGGGAACTCGGCGGCCTGGCGCTCATCAAGAACGCGGTCAACCAGGGCCGGGAATGCGTGGACACGATCGCGCGGCGGCTCGCCACGCAGCCCAGCGCCCCCGGCGTCCTGGACGTGTGCATCGTGGGCGCGGGCCCCGCCGGCCTGAGCGCGTCGCTGCGCGCGGTCGAGCGCGACCTGACCTATGTGACCCTCGAGCAGGAGCAGTGGGGGGGCACCGTGGCCAAGTACCCGCGGCAAAAGGTGGTGATGACGAGCCCGGTGGAGTTCCCGCTCCACGGCAAGTTCAACAAGCTCGAGATCTCCAAGGAGAAGCTCATGGAGTTCTGGGCGGCGGTCATCAAGAAGGGCGACGTCAAGGTCCGCACCCAGGAAAAGGTCGAGGCGATCGAGCGGGAGGAAGGCGGGATTCTTCGCATCCGGAGCACGGGGGGCACCTACCGCGCGCGCAGCGTCATTCTCGCGCTCGGGCGCAGGGGCACGCCCCGGAAGCTGGGCATTCCCGGCGAAGAGCTGCCGAAGGTGATGTACGGGCTGATCGAGGCCGAGGCGTACGTGAACGCCCGCATCCTGGTGGTGGGCGGCGGCGACAGCGCCGTGGAAGCGGCGCTCGGGCTGGCCTACCAGAAGGGGAACCAGGTCACCCTGTCCTACCGGCAGGAGGAATTCAGCCGGATCAAGGAGCGCAATGCGCAGCGCATTGCCGAAGCGATCCGGACGAAGAAGGTCCGTGTCCTCTTCAAGTCCCAGCCGGTGGAGGTGCGCGAGCACTCGGTGCTGATCGACGTGGCCGGCGCCGTCACCGAGCTTCCCAACGACTGGATGTGGGTCTTTGCCGGTGGCGAGCCGCCCAAGGCGTTCCTCGACAAGATCGGCGTGGCCATGGGCAGCCGGGACCTGACGCGCGAGGGGGGCGAGGAGGCAAGGCTGGCACGGGCGGGCTAGCCGGCGTCGGCGCGCTAGATTGCAAGCGCCCCCGGCCGGGGGTGTCGTAACGACCCCCTCGCGGGAGCCGAGCATGGCCACCAAACCAGTCGTCGTCCTCATCGCCTACCACGCCCAGCCCGGCAAGGGGCCTGCGGCGCGCACGGCCCTGGCCGCCATCATCGCCGACGTCCTCGCACAGGAACCCGACTGCCTCGGGATCCGGATGCTCGAGAACGCCGAGAACGACACGCGCTTCCTGCTGCACGAGACCTGGACCAGCCAGGCGGCCTACGTCGGCCCCCACATGCAGACCCCCCACCTGAAGGCGTTCATCGCGGCCGCCGGCGCCCTGTTCGCCGGGCCGCCGGACATCTCGTTCTGGCAGGAGCTCCCCTCCGCCTGAACGCGAGTCTTCACGAGGGGAGTATCCTCCCGATGGCAGCACACCCGACGCACACACCGACCTACACCGCGGACCAGGCGCTGGCCCGCCTCAAGGCGGGCAACTCCCGCTTCGTCCGCGGCAAGGCACGCTTCCCGACCGTACAGAAGGAAGTCCTGGCCGACCTGGCGCGGGGACAGCAGCCCTACGCCACGATCCTCGGCTGCAGCGACAGCCGCGTGCCGCCGGAACTGGTCTTCGACGCGGGGTTCGGCGAGCTGTTCATCGTCCGGGTGGCGGGCAACGTGCTCGGCCCCTCCGTCGCGGGTACGCTGCAGTACGCCGGCACGCACCTCCACACGCCCCTGTTCGTCGTGCTAGGTCACGAGGGGTGCGGCGCGGTGAAGGCCGCACTCGATTCCAAGTTCAAGGCTTCGCGGTACCGCAGCCGGATCGAGGTCCTCCTGACGAACATTCTCCCGGCGCTGGACGGGCTCGACCCGGCGCTCGCCCCCGACGCCCTGCTGAAGGCGGCGGTGGAGGCCAACGTCCGGCGGACCATCCGCTCCATCCTCGAGTCGCCGGAGGGCCGGGCTCGCCGGCGTGACCGGGCGATTCGACTGGTGGGGGCGGTCTACGAGCTGCAGACCGGGCACGTCCGCTTTCTCGATTGATGGGCCGGCCTCCCCCTAGCGGGAAGGGCCGCCCGACCGTTACTTCCGGCCGACACGACGCAGCGCGGGATCGAGGCATCCGCCCGCACACTCCCTGGTCCCCGAATTCACCTCCAGCCGGAGCCCGTCCGATGGTTCGACTGCGGCCCTCCCTCTTGCTCATCATGCTGTGCCTGTCCGGAACCAACCGGGCCCGGGCGCAGGGCGCCCCGGCTGCGCGGCCGGCAGACGTCGCCACCATCGACAGCATCATCACCACCCTCTACGCCGTCATCAGCGGGCCGGCCGGCCAACCCCGGCAGTGGGACCGCTTCCATTCGCTCATGCACGCCGAGGCAAGGCTGATCCCGACCCGCTGCGACTCGGCCGGCAAGTGCAGCCTGCGCATCATGACGCCGGCGCAGTACCAGGAGCGGGCGGATTCCTTCCTCGTGGCGGAGGGGTTCACCGAGCGAGAACTCAAGCGGAGCACCGAGCGGTACGGCGCGGTCGCCCACGCGTTCAGTTCCTACCAGAGCTTCCGGCGAGGGGAAACCACGCCGTTCGCGCGGGGGATCAACTCCATCCAGCTGTTCTGGGATGGCCAGCGCTGGTGGATCATGGCGATCTTCTGGGACTCGGAGCGGCCCAACAACCCGCTCCCGGCGGCGTTCCAGTAACGCCGGCGCCCTCGCGCCACGATGCCGACGCCCGCGCCGCGCGCGTTCCGCACGCCGGCGGCCTTCCGCGCCTGGCTGGAGTCGAACCACCGCACGGCGCCGGAGCTCGTCGTCCGCCTGTACAAGATGGCGTTCGCGCACCGCGGGATCACCTACGGCCAGGCGCTGGACGAGGCGCTCTGCTTCGGCTGGATCGACGGGATTCGACGGGGCCTGGATGCGGAGAGCTTTTCCGTCCGTTTCACGCCGCGCAAGCCGAGAAGTATCTGGAGCCGGGTGAACGTGGCGCACGTCGAGCGCCTGACCCGCAACGGCCGCATGGCGGCGGCCGGGGTGGCGGCCTTCGCCGCGCGCGATGAGGCCCGCACGGGCGTCTATTCGTTCGAGCGGGCCGCGGCGAAGCTCGATCCGGCCTACGAGCGCCGGTTCCGCGCCAACAAGCGGGCCTGGGCGTACTGGGAGGCGCAGCCCCCGGGCTACCGACGGCTGAACGTGTTCAGGGTGATGAGCGCCAAGCAGGAGGCGACCCGGGAGCGACGGCTGGCCGCTCTCATCGCCTGCTCGGCCAGGCGGACCCGCATTCCGTAGCCACGAGGCGAGGCGACCCATGACGCAAACCCCGATCCCGATGCCACCACCGCCGGTGCTCGACCCCAACTACGTCTTCGGCGAGATGATGCCGCTCGTCGCCATCGTGACGATCATCGTCGTCGGCGCCCTCGGGCTCCGCTGGCTCTTCCGCACCCCGGTCGGCGAGGCGATCGCTGAGCGCATCCGGCACGCGCGCCACGGCCGGGGACACCTCGACGAAGGCGAGGAGCGGGCGCGGGCCGCGCTGGAGGCGCGGGTCAACCTCCTCCAGGACCAGGTGGGGGAACTGGCCGAGCGGCTGGACTTCGCCGAGCGGCTGCTCGCGGAGCGCCGGGAGCGGCGCGTGGGACCTGGGGAATAGCGGCGTGAAGCCGTTCGCGTACGAATCGCGGACCCAGCGGCCGCTCGCCCGCCGCCACTTCATCCGCCGTCTCGGCCTGCACCTGGCCTGCGCGCTCCTCCTGTTCCTGGGCTCGCTCGCCCTCGGCATCTGGGGGTACGCGCACTACGAGGGGCTGGCCTGGCGCGATGGCTTCCTGAACTCCGCCATGCTGCTCGGCGGGATGGGGCCGGTGGACGCCCCGCAAACCGACGGCGGGAAGATCTTCGCCGGGATGTACGCGCTCTTTGCCGGCCTGGTGTTCATCGTGACGGCGGGCCTGCTCCTCGCCCCCGTGGTCCACCGGGTCCTTCACACCTTCCACTGGGAGGAATAGCGGCGCCCCGCCGCGGCATCTCATGGGCACACGCGACCCCCGGGTCACCGCGTACATCGCGAACGCCGCCCCGTTCGCGCGACCGATCCTGACCCACCTCCGTGCGGTGGTGCACGAAGCCTGCCCGGAAGCGGAGGAGACGCTGAAGTGGGGCATGCCCAGCTTCATGCACCATGGCATTCTCTGCGGATTCGCCGCCTTCAAGTCACACGCCACGTTCGGCTTCTGGAAGGGCTCGCTCATCGTGGACGCCCGCGGCCGGCCTGCGAAGGCTGCCATGGGCAATTTCGGCCGGCTTGCTTCGGTCTCGGACCTGCCGGCCCGGCGCGTGCTCCTCGGGTACGTCCGGCAGGCGGCACGATTGAACGAGGCCGGCGTCAAGGTGCGGCCGAAGCGCGCGTCCACACCGAAGCCCGCGCCACGCTTGCCGGCCGACCTGCGCGACGCCATGGCGGGTGCTGCGGAGGCGAAGTCCACCTGGGCGGCATTCAGCCCGAGCCAGCGACGTGAATACGTCGAGTGGATCACCGAGGCCAAGCGGCCCGACACCCGCCAGAAGCGTGTCGCCACCACCGTCGCGTGGCTCAAGGAAGGCAAGCGCCGCAACTGGAAGTACGAATCCTGATGCGAGACGGGGACCGCCCGGTGGGCAAGCAGCGGGTCTGCCATGTGGTGTTCGAGCACAGCATCTTCGACGGGCGGATCTTCTTCAAGGAGGCCGTGTCGCTCGCGCGCGCCGGGTATGATGTCACGCTCCTGGTGCCCATGCTGCCGGGCGGCTGGCTCGGGCGGAAGCGTGAACACCGGTTGACCGCCGGTGCACCGCTCGTCCGCGATGGCGTGCGGTTCGAGAGCTATCCCTACCCCAAGTGGCTGCCGCGCGCGTTCGGCCTTCGCCACGCCGCGTGCCGCCGCGCCATCCTCGACCGCCTCCGGCGCCTGCAGCCCGACCTCTGCCACTTCCACGAGGACGGCCTCACCATGGAGGTGGCGGCCGAGGTGAAGCGTGCGCTGCCCCGCACCAGGCTGGTCTTCGACTACCACGAGTTCTTCCTGCACCGGCTGCGCCTGACCCATGCCAAGCGCCGGTCCATCGGCCGGTTCGTGGCCCTCGAGGACCGGATGCTGGCCTCGGTAGACGGCCTGGTCACCGTCAGCGACCTCATATCCCGGTACTACGAGACCCTCACCGACAGACCGGTGGCGACGGTCATGAACTCGCAGTCGGCGCGCACCTTTCCCGCGGGGGCGCACGCCCATCCGCCCGACGCCCTGTTCCGCGTGGTCCACGAGGGACGGATGCTCTTCGACCGCGGCCTCCGCGTCCTCGTCGAGGCGGCGCGCCTGGTCCGCTCCCCGCGCGTCAGGTTTCTCCTGGTCGGCGACCTGCCGCGAGCCGAGCGCGCCTGGTTCGAGGCGCAAACGGCGCGCGACGGAACCCAGGACCGCTTCCAGGTGACCGGGATGGTGCCGTACCCCGAGGTCCCCGGCTGGCTGCTTCGGGGACAGGCCGGCGTGTGCCTCATCGAGGCCCCGAACGGACTGACCGGCGCGCCGAACAAGTTCTTCAATTACCTGCGGTTCGGGCTGCCGGTGCTCACCCTCGAGCATCCCATCATGGGGCCGCTGGTGCGCCAGGCACGGTGTGGGGAGGTGTTCTCGCGCGCCGATGCCGCGCGGCAGCTGGCTGCCGCCATCGACCGGCTCGCGGAGGATGCCGCGCAGCTGGGCGCCATGTCCGACGCCGCCACGCGGCTCTTCACCGAGGAGCTCAACTGGGAGCGGATGGAGCAGCGACTGCTCGCGTTGTACGACCAGGTGCTGGCCGACCATGCGGATTAAGTACTTCCATCACGGCGTCTGGCCGAGCGCCTCGCCCAGCACCTCGTTCGTCACCTACAATTGCCTCGGGTTCGCGCAGCAGGGAGCGGACTTTGAGCTCGTGACGGTGGCCGACACCCCGCGGACCGTGGCCGACGTGCTGGCCGGCGATTTCGGGATCGACCGACCCTTGCCGGTGCGCCTGCTGAGCCTCGGACCATTCCGGCGCCATCACCGGGTGGTGCACCTGGTGGCCTTCTGGCACTTCCTCTTCGCGCGGTGGGACGTACTGATCACGCGGAACCTCGGGTTCCTGCCGTGGGCCGTCCTGCTCCGCCGCCTGCGGGGCGGCGTCGTCATCTTCGAGTCCCACGACTTCTTCTCCGACCAGGAATTGCGCGGCATCCCCGACGGACCGACGACCCGCAAGCAGGGACGGCGGGAACGGCGCTGGATCCCGCGGGTCGACGGAGTGGTCTGCGTGTCGGAGCAACAGCGGCAGTACTACCTGCAGGGCTACCCGAAGCAACGATTTCTCACCGCGGTGGCAGGCGTCAGGACGCGGCATCCCACTCGGCCGCGGAGGATCGGCCCGGGCATCCTGGCCGGCTACCTGGGCACGTTCGATCCGGCGCTCTACGATTTCGACGTCGTGTTCGCCGCCCTCAGGTCGGTGACCGTGCCCGGCGCGCGGCTGGTCATGGCGGGAGCGCGCGGGGCGGCGGACATCGAGGCGATGCGGGAGCGCGCCGCGCGCGCTGGCGTGGCGGACCGCGTGGACGTGCTGCCCTGGCTGTCGGCCCGCGAGCTCGACTCGCTCATGGAACGCATCGACGTCGGCCTGGCGCCGCTCGCCATCACGGGCCGCAACCGGATCGGCTCGCCGCTCAAGGTGCTCGAATACCTGTCGTCCGGCATCCCGGTCGTCGGCAGCGACCTGCCGGGCATTCGCTACCTGCTCGGCGACGGCGCCTGTGGCCTCGTGGCCGATGAGTCGCCCGCCTCCTGGGCCGCCGCGATCTCGCGGGTCCTCGCCGACCCCGCGCTGGCGTCCTCCCTCTCCGCGAACAGCCTGGCGCGCGCCGAAGAGCTCTCCTGGCCACGGCGCGCCGAGCGCATTCTCGCCTTCCTGGACCACCTCGCGTCTGGACGCGAGCCGAGCGCCTCCCTAGCTTCCCGCTCTCCATGACGCCGCCACCGGTTCCGACTCCGGCCTCGCCGGCCACGGCCGCCCGCGTCCTGCACGCGGCGCTCTCGGTCACCGCCGGCCTGATAGCGGGGGCCTCGTGGTTCTACCGCGGCGCCTTCGCGTTGCCGGAGGGCACGGGCGGCGCCGTGACCTTCGCGGCATACGCGCTCGCCGCCTCCGGGCTCCTGGCAGGGCTCGCGTTCCGCCGGCTCATCCCGGAGCGCGGCCCCGCCCAGGGGCTTGACGCCTGGTGGAGCCACCACCTTCCCAAGGCCGTGGCGGCCTGGGCCATCGGCGAAGGCACCGTGATCCTCGGAGCCCTCGTCCTTGCGGTGGGCGGGCAGCTCATCGCCGCGGTCGCCGTGGTCCTGGCGGGCTTCGCCGTGCTGGTGGCCACCGCGCCGGGCCGCCTGGTGTCCTGACCGATCAGACCGTTACTCCACTCCCCCTCACGTTCTGGAATCCGATGCCCCCGCGCTCCTACGATTTCCTGACCCGCCTGCTCGACGCCCCCGGGCCCTCCGGCTTCGAGGCCGCCCCCGCCCGGCTGTGGCGCGAGGAGGCCGGCGCCTTTGCCGACGCCGTCCGCGGCGACGTGCATGGCAACAGCTACGCGACCGTGAACTCCGCCGGGTCGCCCCGCGTCATGTTCGCGGGCCACCTCGACGAGATCGGCCTAATGGTGGTGCACGTGGACGACGACGGGTTCCTCTCCTTCGCCGGCATCGGCGGCTGGGACCCGCAGGTCTTCGTGGGCCAGCGCGTGACCCTGCTCGGCAAGGCCGGCCCGGTCGACGGCGTGGTCGGCAAGAAGGCCATCCACCTGATGGAGAAGGACGACCGCGAGAAGGTGTCGAAGGTCGAGGATCTCTGGGTGGACATCGGCGCGAAGAACCGGAAAGAAGCGCTGACCCGCGTGCGCGTCGGCGACCCGGGCGTGCTGACCTCCAACGTGCTGCGCCTGCCCAACGGCCGGCTCACCAGCCGCTCGCTCGACAACCGCATCGGGGCCTACGTGGTGCTCGAGGCGCTGCGGCTACTGGCCGGCAAACGTTTGGCGGCGCGGGTCACGGCGGTGGGCACCACGCAGGAGGAAATCGGCTATACGGGGGGCGGGGCGCGGACCAGCGCCACGGAGCTCGACGCGCAGGTGGCCATCGTGGTGGACGTAACCCACGCCACCGACTACCCTGGCGTGGAGAAGCGCAAGCACGGCGACTTCAAGCTGGGGGGCGGCCCCATCCTGAGCCGCGGCAGCGCGGTCAACGGGGTGGTCTTCGACCGGCTGGTCGCCGCGGCGGAGAGAGAAAAGATTCCGTATGCGGTGGAAGCGGCGCCGCGGATGACCAACACCGACGCCGACAACATCTTCACGGCTCACCGTGGAGTGGCCACCGGCCTGGTGAGCGTCCCGCTGCGCTACATGCACAGCCCGAACGAACTGGTCCAGCTGGAGGACCTCGACCGGGCCGCGCGGCTGCTGGCGGCGTTTGCCCGCGGGGTCAAGCGCGACACGGACTTCGCGCCGCGCTAGGCACCGGCGCTACTTCCGCGAGAGCCCGCGTTCCGCGGCGGCGCGCACCTGGTCGTCGGCGTCGCCCAGCAGTTCCTGGAGCGCGCCCGCCGCCGCGGGCCCGCCTGCCAGGGAAAGCCCCTCCACCGCCGCCAGCCGAAGCGCCGCCGGCTTCCTGGCGAGCAGGCCCCTGGCCGGCGCGGCGGCGGCGCGCAGCGCCTGCACGGCCTCTGCCGTGCCGAGCCGCCCGAGCGCCAGGTGCAGCTCTCGCAGGACGTCCGCGTGCGTTTCGTCGCCGAGCCGCACCACGATGGACATCACCAGGCCCCGCCCCCACTCCCCGCCCAGGCCCTGCGCCGCCTGCATGCGCACCATCGGCTCGACGTCGTTCAGGAGGTGCCGGAGCGCCTCGAGCGCCTCGACCGAGCCGATCTTGCCCAGGGCGCCGGCCACGGCCCGGCGCACTCGTTCGTCGCGGTGGAGCGACTGCTCGCTCAACGCGCGCACCGCGCCCGCGAGCCGAAGCTCGCCGCAGAGCTCCGCCACGTTCCGCACCACGAACCAGTCGGGGTGGTTCAGCCGGCTCACGATCCGGTCGGTCCCCGCTTCCATCTTGGTCAGCACGCTGAAGTAGCCTCGCCGCTCGGCGAGTGTCGGCGCGGCGGTGAGCAGCTCAAGTAGCGCCTCCACCGAATCGGCACCCATCCGCTTGAGCACGGCGGTCGCGTCCGTCCGCCGCCCCTCGGCGAGCGCAGCCCGGGCGATATGCTGCAGGGCGGCCTTCGGCAGGATCCGCCGCAGCGTGACCGAATACCGGCGGTGCCGGCTCTCGTCTTGCTCCACCGCCTCGAGCCGCAGGATCCGCGTCGCCAATCCCAAGAGCTCTTCCCATTCCTCGCGGCGATACGCCAGGTCGGCCTGCGCCTCGATGTCCCGCAGCGGGTCGGCGGCCGGCTCAGTCAGCGGATCGCGCGCGCCGACGACATCGTGCGGGGCGGCGAACGGCGGCGGCGTGGCGGGCGGAGCGGCGCTACGACCACCGCCGACCGGGGCACTGAGGTTGTCGAGCGTCCGCATGTCATGCGCCTGCGGGAGCTCGCGCGGGCCGTCCACCAGGATCGCCAGCGCGGCCTCGACCGGGAGGCGGCGCACGAAGGACTCCACCGACGCCTCCGTCGGTTCCGCCGCGAGCAACCGCACCACCGCCAGGAGGTCGGCTGGCTTCACGCCGGCTGGCACCCGGACGCTTCCGACGCCGTGGGCGTGGAACCGGACCCGCACCTCGCCCGCGCCCGGAATGCCGTGCGGCAGTGGTGTCCCGTCCATCAGCAGCCCGTTGACGTCCATGGAGAGCGTGGCACCCATGGGTTCGACGATGG
Organism: uncultured Gemmatimonadaceae bacterium; assembly: GCA_964571795.1. GTDB lineage: Bacteria > Gemmatimonadota > Gemmatimonadetes > Gemmatimonadales > GWC2-71-9 > SPDF01. The sequence goes on from CAZNDK010000014.1 coordinate 25,784, forward strand.
CGTAGAGGTCGCGGAACGCCGCCTTCAGCCGGTCCCGGTCGTCCGGATCGGTCTGCAACAGGGTGATCAGGTTGGCGAGCGCGGTCACGGTGGAGGAGGGGGCGGCCATGCCTAAAGCGTCCCGGTCTCGGGGTGAGAAGTCAAGAGCGGCGCCAGGGCATCGACGGACGCCCGCACGCCCGTGACGCCGAGGCGCCGGGCGAGCTCCAGCAACGGAGGCGCCGGAAACTCGGGCAGCCGGCCGAGCAGGTCGGGCAGCGCCCTGTCGTGCGTGATGCGCCCTCCGTCGAGCACGACGGCCCGGTCCAGCGCCTCGGCAGCGAAGCCGAAATCGTGAGTCACGGCCAGCACCGCGGTGCCTGCCCTGCGCCGCACCATGACGGCGCCGGCCACGCGCGCGCGCGAGGCGCGGTCGAGGCCGGCGGTCGGCTCGTCGAGAATCAACAGGGCCGGCGAGGCCACCAATGCGGCCGCCAGCGCCACGAGTCGCCGGGTCGGGGCGGGCAGGTCGTAGGGGTGCTTCTCGGCTTGCGGCGCGAGCCCGAGCTCGTCGAGCACTGCCGCCACCACCGTCGCGACTCGACCGGCGCCCCATCCCAATTGCTGAGGGCCGAACGCCACCTCCCGACGCACCGTCTGCGCGAAGAGCTGGGCCTCCGGATGCTGAAAGAGGTATCCCGCCACATCCGCCAGGTCCTCCGGCTTCCGCCGGGCGGTGTCGCGCCCGCAGCTCCAGACCCGTCCATGCTGCGGGTGCCGGAGCGCCATCGCGAGCCTCGTGAGCGTGGTCTTCCCTGCTCCGTTGACGCCGAGCAGCGCCACCCCTTCGCCCACCTCCACGCGGAGCGAGACGCCGTCGAGCACCGGCCCGGCGCCGTAGCCGAACCGTACCCCATCCAGCACGAGCGGTGTCACCGCGTCCATCGAGATACCCCTTCGTCGACCGTCAGCGGCCGCGGAGCGGCCACGCCGGCGCTGCGCGCGAGCGCCGCGATCGTGGTCGAGCCGGCACCGGCCTCCCACACCGGGTCCCCGCGGAGCACGACGTCCGGTCTCCCCTCCAGGACCGGGCGCCCCGACTCGAAGACGATGAGGCGATCGGCGACGGTGGCCAGGCCGTCGGCGTCCTCGCTGGCGACCACGACCGCGGCCCCCCGCTCCGCCTCCGCGCGGAGCACCCGGTGCAACAGGGCGCGCCCAGCGGCGTCGAGTGCCGATGCCGGTTCGTCGAGCAGCCAGAGCTCCGGCGCCAGGACCAGCATGGCGGCGATGACGGTACGCTGCATCTCCCCGCCGGAGAGCGTCCCGGGATCCCGGTCGGCCAGGTGTGAGATCCCAAGGGTGTCGAGCGCGCGCGCGACTCCGGCGTGGATGCGGGCGGCCTCCCAGCCGAGGTTGGCCGGCGCGAACGCCACTTCCTGGGCGACGGTTTCGGCGATCCCCGAGAGCTGGGAGGCCGGGGAAGGCAGGACTAGCGCCACGCGCCCCCCGAGGTCCCGGACCGACGACGAATCCGCTGGATCGACTCCGAGGCACCGTACCTGCCCTGCGCGGGTGCCACCGGTGTGGCGCGGGGCCAGGCCCGCGGCGACCAGCAGCGCGGTACTGGTGCCGGCTCCGAGCGCCCCGGTGAGCCAGGTGACGGCGCCCGCCTCCGCGTGGAGTGTGCACTGCGACAAGGCGGGCGATGGCGCGCCGGGGTAGGTGAAGTCGACGAGCCGCAGGTCGAGCGCGCTCACGGCAGGACTCTCCAGCACACCGCGGCCAGTGCCACGGCAACGCCGACCCACCGCACCACCCGATCGGGCACCGTGTCCGGTGGCGGGGCGAGCGCCGTGCGCCGCTGCACCGCGCTCGCGCACCGCGTCTCGAGCGCGAATCCCCGTTCGTCCACCTCGGCGAGGGCGCCCAGCAGCAGCGGAAAGGTGATCGGCCCGATGGCCTTGAGCCGGTTGAGTGGACTGCCGCGGAGCCGGAGCCCCCGGCTTCGTTGCGCCGCGATGATGGATGCCGCGCGGGCCCGGAAGCGAGGCAAGGCGAGCAGGGTCGCCACCACGAGGTATGACATCGAGAAGGACCAGCCCCGCTGGGCCACGGCGTCCACGAAGCGGGCCGGGGAGAAGGAGGCGTACAGCGCGAGGGAGGCCGTGGCGATCGCGCCGAGCCGGGCGGCCTGCGTGGCGGCGAGCGTGAGGCCGCCGCGGGAGAATGTCGCTCCGAGGAGGGTCACGGCGTCTCCGCCGCCGAGCACACCGTGCAGCAGCAGAAGGAAGAACCAGAGCGGGGCGAGGGGAATCAACGCCCGGAGTGCCGCGCGGCCGGCGCCGGCCAGGACGACCAGCAGGAGTGTGGCCGCGTACACCGCCACCGCGGCCTTGGGGCCCGGCACTGCAACCGCGACCACGGCGATGCACGCGGTAAGGACGAGCGGCGTGAAGGGGTGGGCGCGGGCGGCCAGTGCGCCCGGGACCAGGGTCACCGCCCGACCGCCCGGGCCGCCCTCGGGAACCGGCCCAGCATGCGGTTCGGCAGGGCGCGCACCAGGAAGCCCACGAGGAGGAACGCCGCCGCCTTGTCCGCCAGGTCCAGCGCCAGGCTGGAGGCGGTGACCGCCGCCGGGAGCGACCAGCCGAGCTTGACCAGCAGGGTGACCACCGCAGTCGTGCCCGTGGCCGTGACCCCCTTGAACAAGACATAGGAGATGACCGCGGACAGCGCCCCGGCCACCAGCCCGGTGAGGAGGCCCCAGGCCACCGTGCGACCGGTCGAGCGGAATCCGGCGTGTGCGGCGGCCAGGCCCGCCAGCCCCGCAATCACGACCTGGATGATCCCGAACGGGATCCACTGGTATCCGTTGATGAGCCCGAACAGTACCTGCCCGATGGCGCCGACGAGCACGCCGACCGCGGGGCCCGCCAGCACCGTGGCGAGGATGGTTCCGATGGAATCGAGGTAGAGCGGAAGCCCCAGCGCGTTGACGAGTCCGCCGATGACCAGGTTGATCGCGATGGCGGCGGGGAGCAGCGCGAGGAGACGGGCGTTCACGGGACCCCGGAGGTGGGAGACGGGGACGGAAGCGATTTGGGTTCCGGACCTCCCCGAGGTTAGAATCTTAGGGCGTCAGCCAAGCCCGGCAACCCTGGCCGGACTCCAACTTCCGAGCGTCTCGTGACCCGCATGATCTCGCGTTCCCTCCTCGGTGTCCTTCTCGGTGCTGCTTTCATCGCCCCGCTGTACGGCCAGACCGCCGCTCCCTCCCTCGACAAGGACGCCAAGCGCGCGCAGACCGACGTGAAGGTGCTGTCGGCCGACGAGCTCGGCGGACGCCTGACGGGAACCGCGGGCGCCGATTCCGCCGCCGCGTACATGGCGCGCCGGTTTGCGCAGGCCGGGCTGCAGGCGCCTCCCGGCGGGTGGTTCCAGGACTTCACGGTCTCCAAGGACGCCCCGGCGGTCCAGCACGCCAACCTCGGCGAACTCCACGGCAAGAACGTCATCGGGATCCTGCCGGGCCGCGATCCGGTGCTGCGCAACGAGACGGTCATCGTCGGCGCGCACTACGACCACCTCGGCCTCGGTGGCTTCGGGGCCATGGACTCCCCGGACAGCACCGGCCGCGTGCATAACGGCGCGGACGACAACGCCTCGGGGTCGGCGGCGCTCCTCGCCATCGCGAGCCGCCTCCGCGCCTCCCCGCCGGCGCGCACCGTGGTCTTCATCGCGTTCAGCGGCGAGGAGCTGGGGCTGCTTGGGTCGGATTACTACGTGAAGCACCCGCTCTACCCGCTCACCGCCACCGAGGCGATGATCAACCTCGACATGGTCGGCCGGCTGAAGAACGACAAGCTGATCGTCTACGGCACCGGCACCGCCGCCGAATTCCCGGCCCTGCTCGACTCGCTCAACTGGTACGCCAAGTTCGACCTCCGCCCGCAGCCCGAGGGCTACGGCCCGAGCGACCAGACCTCATTCTACGCGGCCAAGATCCCGGTACTCCACTTCTTCACCGACCTGCACTCGGACTACCACCGCAGCACGGACGACTGGGACAAGATCAACGCCCAGGGACTGGTGCGCGTGGCGGACTTCGCGGCCGCCATGACGACGGCGCTCGCCAACCGGCCGACCCGGCTCACCTTTGTCGACGTGCCCCCGCCCGCCCCGAAGGGCGGCGCCGCGGTCACGTCGGGCTACGGCGCCTACCTCGGCACCATCCCCGACATGGCCTCGGGCGAGGCCGGCGGCGTGAAGATCACGGGCGTGTCGAAGGGAAGCCCCGCGGAGCTCGCCGGCATGCAGGGCGGAGATGTCATCACCAAGATCGGCGACTACGACGTGTCCAACCTCGAGGAAATGACCGGCGCGCTCCGCTCCTACAAACCGGGCGACAAGGTCGTCATCATCGTGATGCGGGACGGCGCCGAGAAGAAGCTCGACGTCACGCTCGGCAAGCGCGGCGGGTGAGCACGCCGGTGCTGGACGCCGACCGGCTGGTGGCCGCGCTCCGCAGCGCGTTCACGCACGACGCCGGTCGGCAGGGACTGCTCCAGCTGGCCGCCGACCGGATCCGCGCCGCCGGCCCCCCCTACACCTCCGTCTACCTCTATATGCTCCACGGCAGCGAGCTGGTGCTCGAGGCCTTCAGCGGCCGGGCCACCGACCACACGCGCATCCCGGTGGGCACCGGCGTCTGCGGCACCGCCGTGGCGACCGGGCGGGACCAGAACGTCGGCGACGTCCGTGCCGTCGGCAACTACCTGGCCTGCAACCTCGAGACCCGCTCGGAGCTCGTGGTCCTGATCCGTCGCGGCGCCGCGATCCTCGGCCAGATCGACGTGGACAGCGACGTGCCCGATCCTTTCTCGCCGGCGGAGGAAGCCGCGGTCCGCCAGGTGGCAGACGCCCTCGCCGTCCTGTTGTGAGAGCCTGGTCCTCCTCCCGGTTCCTCGTCGCCCTCCCGCCCGGCCACCGCTTCCCGATCGCCAAGTACCAGGCCGTCCGCGAAGGCGTGACGGCGCGCGGCATCCTCGACCATGCGGACATCCACGAACCGGATCGCGTCGACCGGACCGCTCTCGCGCTGGCCCATACCGATGCCTACGTGTCTTCGATCGAGGACGGCACCCTGACGGAGGCGGCGGCGCGACGCCTCGGCTTCCCCTGGGGCCCCGGGCTCCGGGAGCGGTCGTTCCGGACCGTGCAGGGCACGATCGAGGCGGCGCGCGACGCCCTCGCGGGCGGCGCCGGGCTCAACCTGGCCGGTGGCACCCATCACGCCTTCGCCGGGCACGGCGAGGGATTCTGCGTGTTCAACGACGTGGCCGTGGCCACGCGCCTGCTGCAGCGCGAAGGGCACCTGCGCCGGGTGGCCGTGGTGGACCTCGACGTGCACCAGGGCAACGGAACTGCCCGGATCTTCGACCAGGACCCCGACGTGTACACCTTCTCGATGCACGGCCAGGGCAATTACCCGTTCCACCGCGAGCGGAGCCGGCGCGACGTCGAACTGGCCGATGGCACCGATGATTCCGCCTACCTGGCCCAGTTGGAAGCCCATCTCGACGAGGTGATCGACGAGGCGTCCGCAGATCTCGTGTTCTACCTGGCGGGCGCCGATCCCTACGCGGGTGACCGATTCGGCCGGCTCGCACTGTCGATGGATGGGCTGCGGGAGCGCGACCGCCGGGTGTTCGCCGCCTGCCGCCGCCGCGGCCTCCCGGTGACCGTCACGCTTGCGGGAGGATACGCCGAGCGCATCGAGGACATCGTGGCCATCCACGCCAATACCGTCGAGGAACTGCGTGCCGCCTACGGCTGAGACCCTGACCCGATCCATCCGCGGCGTGGAGCTCTTCGAGCGCCGGGTCGGACAGGGGCCCGCCACCGTCATCCTGCACGGCGGCCCCGGCGCGCACCACGACTACCTCCTCCCCGGCTTCGACGCGCTGGCCGACCGGCGCACCCTTGTCTATTACGACCAGCGGGGAGGCGGGCGCTCCCCGGTGCCGCGCGACGTGCCGGTCGGGTGGCGCGAACAGGTGGCGGACCTCGAGGCGCTGCGCGAGGCCTGGGGCCTCGAGCGCCTGTCCCTTGCGGGCTACTCCTGGGGCGGCCTGCTTGCGCTGCTCTACGCGACCGATCATCCCGGTCGCGTCGAACGGCTGGCGCTGGTGTCGCCCGCCCCGGCCTGGCGCGCGGCCCGCGTCGAATTCGAGCGGCGGTTCACCGAACGGACCATGGCGCCGGCGCTGCAGGATGCGCGCGCGGAGCTTCGCGCCAGCGATCTCCGCGAGCGCGACCCGGCGGCCTTCCAGCGCCGCACCTTCGAGCTCTCGGTGGCGGGATACTTCCACGACCCCGCCAAGGTGTCGGGGCTCACGCCCTTCCGCGTCACGGGGCGCACGCAGCAGGAAGTCTGGAACAGCCTCGGCGACTACGACCTCCGGCCGGCCCTGGCCCGCCTGCATGTGCCGGCCGTCGTGCTCCACGGCGACGACGACCCGATCCCGGCGGAATCCGCGCAAACGCTGGCCGCGCTCCTGGCGGCCCCGTTCCACCTGCTCGCCGGCTGCGGTCACGTGCCCTACGTCGAGGCGTTTGACGAATTTCGCCGCCTGCTCGACGCGTTTCTCCCCGCGTAACGGGCGGTTGCGCCCGGGGCAGGCCGCCCGCATCCTTCCCCCCCATGATCAGCCCAGCGCCCCGGAGCCGCATCGCCCTCGTCATCGGCTCCGGGGGCGTCAAGTGTGCGGCCGCCCTGGGTCTCCAGCAGGCGCTGCGCGACGAAGGGATCGAAATCGATCTCGTAGTCGGCTGCAGCGGCGGCTCACTGTACGCCGCCGCGGCCGCGCTGGGATGGACCATCGACCAGACCATCGACCTCACGATGCAGCTCTGGACCCGGGACACGACGTCGCAACCCCGCCGAATGGCGCTGCTTCGCGCGGCCTTCCCGCGGATCTTCGGCTTCTCGTCCGATTTCTCCTTCCGGGACGACCGCCTCCTCAACCGGCGGCTCCGGGCGGCGTTCGGCGAGCAGACGTTTGCCGACACGAAGATCCCGCTCTACATCACCGCGACCGATTTTCACTCCGGGTCCCAGGTGGTGCTGGCCGACGGGGTCCTCTGGGAGGCGATGCGGGCCAGCATCGCGATCCCGTTCGTCTTCGCCCCGCGACAGGTGGGCGGCCGGCTCCTCATGGACGGCTTCCTTTCCGACCCGCTACCCGTCAACGTCGCCATCCAGGAGCGGGCCGGGGTGATCCTCGCCATGGGGTTCGAGAGTCCCAGCCTCCGCCGCTTCACGACGCCGATGCGGCTCGGCCTCCAGTTCACCAGCGTGATGACCAACAACCTGCTCCGCTCACGGTTTGCCTTTCACAACCTCACGCACTTCACCGAGGTGATTCCGATCTTGCCTGAGTTCGATCGGGCAGTCGGCATCTTCGACACGACCAAGCTGCCGTACGTCATCGAGGAAGGTCGGCGCGCCGCCATGCCCCACATCTCCTATATCCGGCAGTTGCTCGCCGAGATGCCGGCATGAGCCGGGGCACCCCCGAACCGCCGGCGCAGATCCTGGTCACCGACGACGTCGAGATGAACCGCGACCTCCTCGCCCGGCGGGTGCGCAAGCTCGGCCACGAGGTCCTCATGGCCGAGGATGGCGTGCAGGCGCTCGCCATGCTCCGCTCGCACCGGGTGGACGTGGTGCTGCTCGACATCATGATGCCCAACATGAACGGGTACCAGGTGCTCGAGACGATGGCGGCCGACGAACAGTTGCGGCAGGTACCCGTCATCATGATCTCGGCGGTGGACGAGAAGGAGAGCATTGCCCGGTGCATCGAGCTCGGGGCGGACGACTACCTCCCCAAGCCATTCGACCCGGTCATCCTGCAGGCGCGGCTCGGGGCCTCGCTGGCGCGCAAGCGCCTCCGGGAGCGGGAGCAACTCTACCAGAGGAGCCTCGAGCGGGAGCTCGAGATCGGCCGGGAAATCCAGGCGCACTTCCTCCCCGACCGGATCCCGACCCTGCCCGGCTTCGAGTTCGCCGCGCGCCTCCGCTCCGCGAAGATGGTCTCGGGCGATTTCTACGACCTCTTCCCGATCGGCGGCGGCCGCGAAATGGTGGCCGTGATCGGCGACGTCTGCGACAAGGGCGTCGGCGCCGCGCTCTTCATGGCGCTCTTCCGGAGCCTGCTCCGTGCCCTCGCCGAACAGTCGGACGGGGCGCGCTGGAACGACCGGGGGGCCGGCGTGGAGCGGCGGCGGGAGACCGGCCCGCGGGCCGACGCCGTCACCGCCCACCTCCTCCGGACGATCACGCTCGCCAACGACTACATCGCCGGCACCCACAGCCGCTCGAACATGTTCGCCACCGTGTTCTTCGCCATCGTGGACGGCGACACCGGCCTCGTCCAGTACGTCAACGCCGGGCACGAACCGCCCGTGGTCGTCGGGCCGTCGGGCGTGCGCCGACTGCCGCCGACCGGGCCGGCGCTTGGCCTCCTGCCGGGGCTGCCCTTCGAGGTGGGCGCCACCACGCTGGCAGACAGCGAGACGCTGGTGGCCTGGACCGACGGCGTGACCGAGGCGCGGACCGCCATCGGGGAGGAACTCTTCGGTGAGGAACGGACGCTGGCGACGATCGGCGGGGGAGAGCAGCCGGCGAACCAGCTGCTGGACGGACTGCTCACGGCGCTGGACGCCTGGGCCACGGGCGCGGAACAGGCGGACGACATTACGCTGCTCGCCGTGCGGCGGGCAGCGGCCGGACGCTAGCCGGCGAAGCTGGCCACCGCCGAGTCGACGTCCGGGAACAGCTTGAGGATGCTGGTGAATCCGCTCAGCTCGAGCACCTTGCGGACGTTGTCGCGCACGCCGGCCAACCGGACGTCGCCGCCCTGGCTCCGCGCGTCCTTCACGACGGCCAGCAGCACCCGGAGCCCCGCGCTGCTCGTGTAGTCCACGCCCTCGAGCGACACCACCAGCCGGTGGGCCCCTCCCGTCACTTCACCCCCCAGCACCCGGTTCAGTTCGGTGGAGGTCAAGCCGTCGACGTTGCCCTTCACGCTCGCCACGGTCACCTGGCCGCGGCGCTCGACTTCGATCTGCATGATAGCCTGTCCCTGCATGGTGGAAGTTGACGACCCGGCGTTCCCGAATCGCTTGACCATCGTGAGTTCATTGCCGCGCGCGCCAAGCCCGCGATGACGCACCTCGTCCATCACCTTGCCGACGAGGTGCCACCCCAGGCCCCCGATGCGACGGTCGGCCCATCCAGCCGTGAGGTCGGGCGGCGGCGCCAGCTCCGGAGGGAACGGGCTGCCCTCGTCGATGACGCTCAGCGTGAGCGCACCAGGTTCCACACGCGCCCGCAGGACCAACGGACCGGGTGTACCGCCCCCATACGCGTGGTGAATGACGTTAATCAGCACCTCCTCGGCGGCCAGGCGAACGTCGTGCTGGCCCGCGTCGTCCGCGCCCGATTCCCGCGCCGCCTCGACCGCCAGGTCGAGCAGCCCGGGAAGGTCCTCGAGTCGGGCCCTGGCGTGCGACACCCGGACGAGCGTCATGCGTCCCTACCGGCCCTTCGGACAGGGTTGCACCAGCCCTGGGGTCACTCCGAAGACCGCCAGGAACGCCGTGGTGTCCGCGGCGGGCCGGGTGCCCAGGAAGGCCGCCGATCCCGGCATCACGCCGCTGCACAGTTCTCCCACCCGGACCGGAAACCGCGTGCGCAGCTGAGCGTCCGCGGCCCGGGTGCGCGGCGCGAGGTCGACGGCGGCGCCCGCCGCCCGTTCTGCCAGGCGGGCCAGGGCCACGCTGAGGTCGCGCTTCTTGGCGAGGTCCGCCTGGCCTGGCGCCAGCCGGAGATTCACGAGCGAGAGCGAGTCCGCGTGCACGCGCGTGTTGCCGACCAGCCGGACGGTAAGTGGGTTCTTCTTGGTCGCGACGAGCGCCAACTCCACGACCGCTCCGCCGCCGGCGGGGCGGACGTTTACCGTCGTGGTTGAAAGATCCGAGACCTTCCCGCCGCACCCCCCCGGAGCCCCGCATGGCTTGTAGCCCTGGAGCTGTGCCTGCATGCGTTCCGCCAGCTCGGCGGCCGGAATCGTGATCGGGACGGGCAGGTCCAGTTCGGGAAGCGGCACCCGGCCGGTCGCGGCGGCGAGCGCATTCCGCAGGCTCGACACCCGCACCGTTGCCCGAAGGCGCTGCTCCACCGAGTCCTTCGCCCCCGCGGTGGACACCCGGGCGGTCACGGAGGCAGCCACGGAATAACGCCCCCCTCCCGGAATCGCCGCGACCTGCGCGGTACCCACCTGCGCGGGCGTGAACTTCTGCCCGGCCGTGTCCGTCACGCTGAGCGCCCATTCGCCCGCGTCGAAGCCGGTCGTTTCCACGACGAGCTGATCCCGGTCGGCAGGCCCGCCGGCCAGCGTGACCCAGGCCTGACCGCGCGCCATCGACGCCGCCTGGGCGTCGGTATGGTTGAGCGTCGTGCAGCTCAGCGTGGCCTTGGTGCGCCAATATCCGCGGCGTGCGCTCGCAGTGGCGCTGAGTGCAAAGCCCACCGTCCCGCGTCCCGCGTCGGGTGTCACGACGACGACCGAGCGCGCGCTCGACGCCCGCCAGTCCTTCCCGCACGCCTTGTCCTTCTCGTCGCCGGTGGCGTCGTTCCTGAGCTCGAATTGCTGGCCACGAGTTCCTGAGACTTCCCGGAAGTACCGGGCACCCGCCTCCGCGGAGGCCGAGCCGTCCACCCAGCCGTTGCCGGTTGCGATGCCCTCGAACGACGGTGCCGGGCCCTCCAGCACGAGCACCGGCGGCAGGTCCGCGGGGGGCGGCGCCGGCACGGGCGCAGCCTCCGGCGGCTTGGCACCTCCGCCGCTGGAACAGGCCAGCGATCCGGCGAGCAGGGCGGCGGACCAGCGACTGCGCACGATCATGAAGGGGCTCCGAGCTGCGTGGCGATCTTCTGGAGGAGACGGTCCATCTCGACCGGCTTCGTGTCGTAGTCGTTGCACCCGGCCTCGAGCGCGCGCTCGCGATCGCCGGCCATGGCGTGCGCGGTGAGGGCGATGACCCGGATGCCGGCGATGCCCGGATCGGCGCGCAGCCTGCGGGTGGCCTCCCACCCGTCGATGCCGGGCAGGCTCATGTCCATCAGCACCAGGTCGGGCCGCTCGCTGCGGGCCATCTCGAGCGCCTGTTCGCCGTCCTCCGCCACGACCACCGTGTACCCACGGCGCGTCAGGCGCCGGGAGAGCATGTCGCGGTTGAGCTCGTTGTCTTCCACGAGCAGGATCTTCGCCACGGGCTATCCCTTCCCGCCGCTGGACCCGGCCAGCAGCCGCCTGAGCTCCGCCACCAGGACCTGGCTGTCGAGGTGGTCCTTGTCGAACACCCGCGCCACGTGAATCGAGAGGTGCTCCCGCTCGGCGGGCGTCAGGTCGTGCGCGGTGACCACCACCACCGGCACCTGCTGGCCCCCTTCCCGCGCGTGGAGCGCGGCGAGGAACTCGAAGCCGTTCATTTCCGGCATCATCAGGTCGAGGAGGATCAGGTCGGGCATGCCACGCCCCAGTGCCTCGAGTCCCTCCACGCCGTTGCGGGCCTCGACCACCTCCCACTTTTCGGCGCGAAGCAACTCGCGCATCCGGTCGCGGGCCGCCTCGTCGTCCTCCACCACCAGCGCCCTGCCCCCGCCCTCGTGCCGGAACCGGCGGATGACGCGGATCAGCCGCTCCCGGTCCACCGGCTTGGTCAGGTATTCCGACGCGCCAAGGGAGAAGCCCATGTTCTTGTCGTCGATGATGGTCAGCATGACGACCGGGATGGCGGCCAGGTCGGGGTCCGCCTTGAGCGCGCGGAGCACGTTCCACCCGTCGCTTCCCGGCATCATCACGTCGAGGGTGATCACGGCCGGCTTGAGCTGGCGTGCGAGTTCAAGCCCCTCCTCGCCGCTCAGCGCCGGGATGACCGCAATCCCCTCCTTTTCGAGCGTCCGCCGGACCAGGTCGTGCATGGCGGGGTCGTCGTCGATGACCAGCACCAGTCCCTTGGGGCCCGCCATCAGCGCCACGTGGTCCGAGGTGACCGGCCGGGGCACGACCTCCGCCGGCAGCACCAGCGTGAAGGTGGACCCCTCACCCTTCACGCTGTCCACCGTCACGGTGCCTCCCATCAATTCCGCGAAGCGCTTGGTGATGGTCAGCCCCAGGCCGGTGCCGCCGTACTTGCGGGTCGTCGAGGCGTCGGCCTGCGTGAATGGCTGGAAGAGGCGGGCCAGCTGCTCGGGTGTCATGCCGATCCCGCTGTCCTGCACCGCCAGCTTCACCCACTTCCGCCCATCGGCGAATTCCGAGCGCACCCGCAGGGTCACGGTCCCGGACTCGGTGAACTTCGACGCATTGCTCAGCAGGTTGAACAGCGACTGCCGCAACTTGGTCAGGTCGGCGTGAATGCTCCCGATATCGTCGGGGCAGTCCACCACGAGCTTGTTGTCCTTCTGCGCCACCAGCGGCTGGATGGTGCTCACCACGTCGTCGAGCATGCCGCGCAGCGCGAAGGTCTCAAGATAGAGGTCCATCCGCCCGGCCTCGACCTTCGACAGGTCGAGGATGTCGTTGATGAGCTGGAGCAGGTGGCGCCCGGCTCCGTGGATCTTCCGGAGGTCCGGCACCAGGTCATCGAGCGCCCGGTCCTGTGCCTCCTCCTCGAGGATCTCGCTGTAGCCGATGATCGCGTTGAGCGGGGTGCGGAGTTCGTGGCTCATGTTGGCCAGGAACCGGCTCTTTGCCTTGTTCGCCACGTCGGCGGCCTCGCGGGCCTGCCCCAGCGCGCTGTTGCTTTCCTCCAGCTCCCGGGTCCGCAGGCGGACCTTGTCCTCGATGGTCGCGACCGTTTGCCTGAGGTCGGCCGCCATCCGATTGAAGGCGCCGGCCAGCTCGCCCACCTCGTCGCGGCTCCGGACTTTCACTTCCTGGGGCCACTCGCCTTCACCCAGTCGAGCCACCGCGGTGTGGATGGCGCGGAGGGGCCTGAGCATCCGGCGGGTGAGCGTAAAGAGAAGAAGGGAGGCGCCGAGCGCGATCAGGATGACCAGGGGCAGCAGCCCTTCGGCCACCTGCCGGGAGGCGGCGGTGGCGGCCGCCGCGAAGGGAGCGTACGGCGTGGCGGCATCGAGAATGCCTACGATCGAGTCGGTCCCTGTGGTGCGGATCGGCCAGTAGAGCGTCCAGTCTTCCCTGCCCCCCACCACCGGGTTTCCGTCGGTGAACACGAGGGCAGCCTGCGGCGGCATCAGGGTCAGCGCGCCGGCCGTGCGCGTCGCGGTGTCGCCGGTGGCCAGCCGCACCACAAGGTTCTCCCCGACTCGCTGCCCGATCCCGAGCTTGGTGCCGGTCAGCCGCGACAGCTCCACCAGGAGCGCCGTGACCTCCGGGTTGCCGTAGACCGGCTCGTCGCCCTTGAAGAGCTGCGTCGTAAGGGTGCCGCCGGGAGCATCGGCCGCGGGCTGGTATGGCAGGGGGGCGGATGGTCCGAGGCGCCAGGGCCCCGGAAACCGCTCCTCCAGGATCCGTTGCGCGATGCCGAGCTTGATGGTGAGCTGCTGGCTTGCCTGGTTGAGCTGCAGCTGCACCAACTCCGCGTCGGAACGCTTGAGGGCAAACCACCCGGTGAGGGCGAGCGCGCCGATCACGACGGCCGAGACGACCAGCGCCACCTTGGTGGCGATACTCCGGGTCTTGACCACCAGTGAACCTCCGCCGCGAAGCCGTCCCGCACCGAACCGAGGCGTCAAGCTACCGGGTACCGGACCCACTCGCCAGAGGGATTATGTTTGGAACATGGACCGTCCGACGCCGTTCGATCTCGTGTTTTCGGGACTGGCTGCCGGGCGGTTCCCCGCCCTCCGGGAGGCGCTGGCCAAGGCGGGTGCCGACCCCCGCGACCGGGACGCCTTCCTCGTCACCTTTCCTGCCATGAGCCTGTTGCGCGACCTCCGTCCCGACGACAGCGACGCCGGATCGGGGGTGGATGAGCTCGCGGCGCTGGTGCATCACGCCTTCCTGGCCTGGGCCGATGGACTCCCCACCTGGGTGGCGCCCGACACGGCCGCGCGGCGCGCCGTCACGGGACGGCAGGCCCCCACCACCATGCCAGCCACCGCGGGGTACATTCAACTCCCCGAGCGGCTGGTGTGGGCGTCGCTCGGTACCGACGCCCCCTGGGAACCGCTCGACGGCTGCTTCGTTCATGCGGCGGCCGACGGCACGCTCCGGGTGCTTGGCGTCTTCGGCCTCCACGCGTCACGCAACGGGTTTACCGTGGCGGAGGGCGTGGGCGTGCCGGGGACCCTGGCCACCCGCCGTGACGGGGCGCCGCTCTTCGCGCCGTCGCTCGAGGGTGGCGCGCGCGCGGGTCTCTCGGCCATCGTGGAGGCCGGAGAACTGGTCGAGCTCGCGGGTCGCCTCCTCGCCGACCCGGCGCTGGTGTTGACCCAGGTGGAGAGAGCATGACCAACCGGATGGACAAGCGCGCGGCGGCCGACGCCCTGGAACAGATCGCTTCCTTCATGGAACTGAAGGGGGAGAACGTCTTCCGCGTGCGCACCTTCCGCTCGGTGGCCCGCGTCGTCAGCGGGCTTCCCGGCACCCTCCGAGAAGCGCTCGACGACGGCTCGCTGGCCGCCACCAAGGGCGTCGGCCCTGCTACCCTCGAGGCCATCGCCGAGCTGGCCGACACGGGACGCTCCGCACTCCTCGAGGATCTCCGCAGCCAGGTGCCGCCCGGGCTGGTGGAAATGCTGTCCATCTCCGGGCTCGGCGTGGCCAAGATCCGGCAGATTCACGAGACGCTCGGGATCGACTCCCTGCCGGAGCTGGAGGCCGCCGCCGCCGACGGCCGGCTCGCCGGCCTGCCACGATTCGGCCAGAAGACGGCCGACAACATCCGGAAGAGCATCGCGTTCCTCCGGCAGGCGAGCGCCTTCCGTCTGGCGCACCACGCCGCCGACGAGGCGCGCACGCTTGTCGAGGCGTTGCAGCGGGTGCCGGGGGTGCTGCGCGCCGAGGCAGCCGGCGAGGTCCGGCGCCGGAGCGAGGTGGTGCAGGAGCTCGTGATCGTGCTCGTCGCGGAGGTGCCCGCCGCTGAGGTCTTCGCGCGGCTCAGCCAGGTGCCCGGCGTGCACGAGTTCGCCGGGCAGGACGAGCGGCACGTGACGCTCCGCTTCGTGGGGGGCGCCAGCGCCCGGGTCATCGTGACGCCGCCGCTCAACGCCGGCGCCGTGCTGGCCCAGGCCACGGGTAGCGAGGCCCACCTGCGGCAGCTGGAGGCGCGCGCGCTCGCCCAGGGGTTCTCCCTCCGCGGGGCGGCCCTCTGGCGGGGGAGCGAATTCGTCCCCACGCCGGACGAGGAAACTCTGTACCGGGCGCTCGGCCTCGCCCCGATTCCACCCGAATTGCGCGAGGGCGGCGGCGAGGTGGAGGCCGCCGCGGCGGGCACGCTGCCTGTGCTCCTTGAGGAATCCGACTTGCGCGGGTTCCTGCACTGCCACACGAACTACTCCGACGGCTCGAACACGGTGGCGGACCTCGCCGCGGGCGTGCGCGCCGCCGGGTACGAGTGGATCGGCATCACCGACCACAGCCAGTCAGCGGCGTATGCCGGCGGTCTCTCCCCCGACGCGCTGCGCCGCCAGGCCGAGGACATCGCCGAGGTGGGCGCCCGGATGCCCGGATTCCGCATTCTCCACGGGGTCGAGGCCGATATCCTGGTCGACGGACGGCTCGATTACGACGACGGCGTCCTGGCCCGGCTGGACTTCGTCATCGGGTCCATTCACAGCCGGTTCAACCTGAGCGGCGCGGAGATGACCGCGCGGGTCCTCACCGCCCTCGACAATCCTTACCTCTCGATCCTCGGCCACCCCACGGGGCGGCTGCTCCTTTCGCGCGACGCTTACGCCATCGACCTGGAAGCGATCTTCGCGAAGGCGGGGGCCCGCGGCGTGGCCATCGAGATCAACGCCGATCCGCACCGGCTCGACCTCGACTGGCGAGTCCTCCGCTCGGCCCGCGCGCACGGCGTGATGATCTCGATCGGCGCCGACGCGCACAACCTGGGCGGGCTGGGGAATGTGGCCTACGGCGTCGGGATCGCCCGGAAGGGCTGGCTCGGCAAGTCGGAGGTGCTCAACACGCGCGAGGCCGACGGGTTCCTGGCCTACGCGCGGGCCAGGCGGGGCTGAATGGCCCGTGAGGCCCAGGCGGCGCGCACGGCGCGGGCGGGGAAGATCCTGCGAGGACTCGAATCCGCGTACCCCGACGCCCACTGCGCGCTCGACCATGCGGATCCTTATCAACTGCTCGTCGCCACCATTCTCTCGGCACAGTGCACCGACGTTCGGGTCAACCTGGTGACGCCCGCCCTGTTCGCTCGGTTTCCCGACGCGCGCGCCCTGGCGGCGGGTTCCCAGGCGGAGCTCGAGGACCTGATCCGCTCCACTGGGTTCTTCCGCAACAAGGCGAAGAATCTCCTGGCCATGGCGGCGGCCCTGATGGAACGCCACGGCGGCCGGGTGCCGGACACGATGGAGGCGCTGCAGGCCCTCCCGGGCGTGGGGCGGAAGACGGCGAACGTCGTGCTCGGCAACGCCTTCGGACGGAACGAGGGCGTCACCGTGGACACCCACGTCGGCCGCATTTCCCGGCTGCTTCGGCTCAGCCCCGCCACTGACCCGGAAAAGGTGGAGCGCGACCTGATGGATCTCTTCCCTCAGGCCAAGTGGACCCTGCTTTCCCACCTCCTCATCAGCCACGGCAGGGCCGTGTGCGTCGCGCGGCGACCCCGCTGCGCCGCCTGCCCGATCGCAGGCCACTGCCCGAGCGCCGATCGGGGTGTCCGTGGCTGAGCCCCGAGGCGCCGGCAACCGCCCGCTCGCCTTCATCTTCCTGACCGTCTTCCTCGACCTCCTGGGCGTTGGCATCCTGGTGCCGGTGCTCCCGTTCATCGTGGCCGAGTTCCGGAGCGACGCGCTCACGGTGGGCCTCCTGAGCCTCACCTTCGCCGCGGCGCAGTTCCTGGCCAGCCCCGTGCTGGGAGCCTGGTCCGACCGCGTCGGGCGCCGCCCCGTGCTCCTGCTCAGCGTGCTGGGCACCGGCCTCGGCTACTTCCTTTTCGGCGCGGCGCACACCCTCTGGCTGCTCTTCCTGGCCAGGCTGATCGACGGGTTCACCGGCGGCAACGTCTCCACCGCGCAAGCGTACATCGCCGACGTCTCCCCGGTCGAGGACCGGGCCAAGAATTTCGGGCTCATCGGGGCCGCGTTCGGCCTGGGCTTCATCATCGGCCCGGCGCTCGGCGGCATCCTCAGTCACTGGAGCCTCCGGGCCCCGGCCTACGCGGCCGGCGTGCTGTCGCTCGTCACCGTCACCATCGGGTACCTGGTGCTGCCCGAATCGTTGCCGCCGGAGCGGCGGACCAGCACCCCCTTCCGCCTCGGCGACCTCCACCCGCTCGGCCACCTCGGCGAGGCAATCCGCCGGCCCGGAGTGGCCAGGATCTTCGTGGCCTTCTTCGCCATGAGCTTCGCGATGGCCGAGCTGCAGTCGAACTTCGCGGTGTTCACCCACGCCCGCTTTGCCCTCGGCCCGAAGGGCAACGCGATGCTCTTCACGCTCGTCGGGGTCGTCGGCATCCTCGTCCAGGGCGTCCTGCTCCGGCGCATCGCCACCACCGACCGCGAGCGCTCGCTTGCCGTGGGCGGGTTGGCGTTGATGGCCGCCGGGTTCGCCGCGATCGCGATCGCTCCGGCGGTCGTGTGGCTCTTCCCGGCCATCGCGGTGCTGGCCCTCGGCAGCTCGACGGCGGGGCCCATGCTGACGGCGGAAGTGTCCCACAGCGTCAGCGGGGCGGAACAGGGCTGGGTGCTGGGGTCGATGCAATCCGTGGCCAGCCTGACGCGCATTGCGGGGCCGGTCTGGGCCGGCCTGGCCTTCGACTACGTCGGCCCGGCCGCGCCCTACTGGACTGGCGCACTCTGGGTGCTCGCCGGGCTGGTGGCCGCGGCGCTATCTTTCCGCCCGGCCGATCGGGCCAACCACGCCACCTGACCCGCACCCCACGGAATCCCTGATGAAAACCGCCACCATTACGACCAGCCGCGGCACCATCGTCGCCGATCTCTTCGACCAGGAGACGCCCGGCACGGTCGCCAACTTCGAGAAGCTCGCCAACGAGAAGTTCTACGACGGCACGCGCTTCCATCGCGTGATCCCGAACTTCATGATCCAGGGCGGCGACCCGCTGAGCCGCGACCCGAACCACCCGCGAGTGGGCACCGGCGGCCCGGGCTACACCATCAAGTGCGAAACCGACAAGAACACGCACCGGCACGTGGCGGGCACCCTCTCCATGGCGCACGCCGGCAAGAACACCGGCGGCAGCCAGTTCTTCATCTGCCACTCGCCGCAGGGCCACCTGGACGGCGTGCACACCGTCTTCGGGCAGGTCCGCACCGGCCTGGACATCGTCAACAGCATCCAGAAGAACGACGTCATCGAATCGATCCGGGTGGCATGACGCTCCGGCTCGACTTCGCGGTCATCGCCGACTACGCCCTCGTCGACCAGCAGGGCAAGCTCTCCGTGC
The DNA here is from genome assembly GCA_964571795.1 of uncultured Gemmatimonadaceae bacterium. Classification (GTDB taxonomy): domain Bacteria; phylum Gemmatimonadota; class Gemmatimonadetes; order Gemmatimonadales; family GWC2-71-9; genus SPDF01. Next base: position 44,447 of record CAZNDK010000014.1, read on the forward strand.
TCGGCATCTTCCAGCACGTCTGGGTGGCGACCTTTCCCGCGGTACACCCCCGCACGCACCTGGTCGTGCGGGTCCGCGGGCGGCGCACCGAGATCGGCCAGCACGGCATCCGCATCCGGTTCGTGGACGAGGACGGCACCGAGCTCACCGGGGGCGAGGGGAGCGTGCACTTCCCCGAGCCTCCGGCGGGCGTCACCGAGGTGGAGGCCGGCGCGGTGCTGGTCTTCGACCTGCCGCTCCCCAAGCCGGGGGCTTATGCGTTCGAGATCACCATCGACGGAGGGGGGGTCACCAGGGTACCGCTGACGGCGAACCGGGTGCAGGGAATCGAGGCCCACTGAGGGGCATGCCGACCGACGCGCTCGGGTATAAAACCCGGCTTTGACAACTGTTTCATCCGCACGATATGTTCCCCACGTCCTTCTCGCCGGGTTCGCCCGGAGCTTCCCTGAAGTCGTCCCGAATTGGAGTCCACGTATGCGACGGTTCCAGGTTTGGATTACCGCCGCGGTACTGACCGCCGTTGTGGTCATGCCGCGATCGGCCGAGGCCCAGGGGTTCAGCGTCAACGAGCATGGCTCATGCGCGATGGGGCGCGGCGGCACCGGCGTGGCCTCTCCCTGCGCGGACGGGTCGGCCATCTTCCTGAATCCCGCCGGCCTGCAGCTGGCCAAGGGCAAGGGCGTCATCAGCGGCGGCGCCACGATCATCGCGCCCACCGGCGACTTCACGAACAGCACCACCGGCGAGGTGAGCACCCTGGTCGACCAGACGACCCCGGTGCCGGCGCTGTTCATGGGCTACGGCATCTCGGACAACGCCACGATCGGCTTCGGCGTCTTCGCGCCGTACGGGCTCGCCATCGAGTGGCCCGAAGACGCGCAGGGTCGCTTCCTCGGCTACTTCAGCTCCATCAAGGGCATCTACTTCCAGCCGACGTTCGGCCTCAAGGCCGGCAAGCGGCTCAGCTTCGGCCTCGGGTTCGACATCACCACCTCAGAGGTCGAGCTCAAGCAGCGTGTGGACCTGGCGGAGCAGGAGGCGGCGCCGGGCGTCACCTTCGCCAACCTGGGCGTCGCGTACGGCACCGACTTCGCCGACGTGCAGCTCAAGGGCAACGATATGTCGCTGGGCTTCCACCTCGGCGCCATCGCGCAGGTCACCGACCGGCTCTCGTTCGGCATCCGGTACCTCTCCGAGCAGACCGTGAACGTGGATGACGGCGAGGCCACGATTTCGCAGGTGCCGACCAACCTGTACCTCGCCCCCGGCAACCCCCTCGGGCTCCCGGCCGGCACGCCGGTCGACGCCCTCGTGGCGGGCCAGTTCCAGCCCGGCGGGTCGCTGGTGGACCAGGGCGGCACGGCCGTGCTGCCCTATCCTGCGCAGTTGAGCATGGGCCTCACGCTGCAGGCCACCGACAAGCTGAAGCTGCTGGGCGACGTGGGCATCCAGTTCTGGAGCGCCTGGGAAACCCTCCCGATCAACTTCAGCATCCTGGGTGAAAAGGTCCTGGTCGAGGACTACAAGAACACGACCTCCTGGCGCCTCGGCGCCGAGTATGCCGCCAGCCGCAAGGCGACGGTCCGCCTCGGCATCATCGCGCACAACGCGGCGGCGCCCGACCAGACCGTCACCCCCAACCTGCCGGAAGCGGCGCGCACCGAGTTCACGGTGGGCTTCGGCTCGCACCTCTCCGAGCGCTTCGGATTCGACCTCGCGTACCAGTACATCGATCAGGCAGACCGCCAGGGGCGCTCGGGCGACGGCGGCATGGCCGTCCCCACCGCCGCGCTGAACGACGGGCTCTACACGTTCCAGGCCAACCTGGTTGGTATCACCCTGACCTACTCGTTCTGATCGGGAGACCACAGCATATGCAGCGCACCCGGATGATCGCGGCCCTCGTGCTGGCGCTCCCGCTCCTTGCGGGGTGCTATGACAACGACCCGCTCAACGCACCCGACCTCTCCACGAGCAACGGGCTCATGGCCCGGTATGTCTCGATGGGCAACAGCATCACCGCCGGCTACCAGTCCGCCGGCATCAACGACAGCACCCAGCAGCGCTCGTACGCCGTGCTCTTCGCGAGCCGCGCCAACGCGCCCTTCTTCGTGCCGTCCCTGCAGGGCCGCGGCTGCGCGCCGCCGCTCACCAACAACGTCACCGGCGCCCGCGTCGGCGGCGGCACCGCCAGCACCTGCGACCTCCGCGCCAACGAGCGCCTGTTCTACGTCAGCAACGTCGCCGTGCCGGGCGCCACCAGCTTCAGCCCGAACGACAACATGATCGCGTTCGCCAACAGCAACGCGCTGACGACCTTCATCCTCGGGGGGCGCACCCAGGTCCAAGCGATGCAGGACGCCGACCCGACGTTCGTCACGGCCTGGATCGGCAACAACGACGTCCTCGGCTCGCTGACCAGCAGCGCGAACCCCGGCAACCCGGCGCTGATCACCCCCCTGCCGGTGTTCGAGGCCAACTACACCGGGATGCTCGATTCGATCGAGGCCACCGGGGCGGCCGCCACGCTGATCAGCGTCGCCGACGTGTCGGTCATCCCGTACGCCTCCCGCACCGCCATCTACTACTGCCTCACCAACGTGGATGCCGTGCGGTGCCAGGCTCCGCTGCCCACGACGCCGGACCCGAACCTCGCCGGGCTGCACGCCCTGGGGCTCTGGAACGTCGACGTGAACTGCGCGGCGCCGGCCGGGCTCGCCACGCTCATCCCGTGGACCAAGGCGCTGCCGATGCTGGCCGCCGCGGCGGGGGGAACCCCGCAGACCATGGACTGCTCGATCGACGCCATGGTGATCACGCCGACCGAACTGACAGGGCTTCAAGACGCGGTGGCCGGCTTCAATGCCTTCATCTCGTCCGAAGCGGCGGCGCGCGGCATGGCGTACCTCGACGTGAACCCGCCGCTGCTGGCACTGGTCGGCACCGGGGCCATTCCGGCGATCCCGAACCTGGCACCGGCGCTCGCCGGCCAGCCGGTCACGTTCGGGCCGTACTTCACGCTCGATGGCGTCCACCCCTCCACGCTGGCGCACCAGCTGGTGGCGGACTCGCTGGTCTCAAAGGTCAACTCGTTCTTCGGAACCAGCATTCCCTGAGCGCCTGAACCCCAGGGGCGTCACGAAGGGCGGCGGGCCAGCATCCGGTCCGCCGCCCTTCGGCGTCCTGGGCCCTCTTACCCCGCCCCGGCCGGCTCTTAGGTTTCCCCCGAACCTCCGACTGGAGCCCCGATGACGCTGACCCGGGATCGCGCGCTGGCCCTCGTGCACGAGTACACCGCCTCCGACGCGCTCCGGAAGCACATGTACGCCGTCGAGATCGCCATGCGCGCCATGGCCGCCCGCGCCGGCGAGGACCAGGACGCCTGGGGCACCGTCGGGCTGGTGCACGACTTCGACTACGAGCGCTTCCCCAACGCCGACCACGCCCCCGACCGGGAACACCCGAGCGAGGGGGTGCGCATCCTGGCCGGGCTCGGCGCCCCGGAGGCGTGGCAGCAGGCCATCCTCGGCCACGCCGCATACACCGGCGTGCCCCGCGAGACCGCGATGGCTCGGTCGCTCTTCGCGGTGGACGAACTCTGCGGATTCCTCGTGGCCTGCGCGCTGGTGCGCCCCTCGCGCTCGCTGGCCGACCTCGAGCCGAAGAGCGTGCTCAAGAAGCTCAAGGACAAGGCGTTCGCCCGCGGCGTGAGCCGGGAGGACGTCCGGGTGGGCGCCGAGGAACTCGGCGTGCCGCTCGACGAGCTCATCCAGTTCCTGCTCGAGGCGCTGCGGCCCCACGAGTCCGTGCTGGGACTCGGGCCGATGGGATGAGCCCCCACGCCGCGGCCGTCATGGCCGAGCGCGCACTCGCGCGGGCCGGCGGAACGCGGTTCATCCCGGGTAACGCCACCCGCCTCCTGCTCGACGGTCCCGAGGCCTATCCCGCCATGCTCGACGCGATCGACCGCGCCGACTCCTGGATCCACTTCGAGAACTACATCATCCGCGACGACGCGACCGGTCGCCGCTTCGCGGAGGCGCTGGCTGCGCGGGCCCGCGCCGGCGTCACCGTCCGGCTGTTGACCGACTGGCTGGGCAGCCGGGGGCTCGGCCGCCGGCTCGCCGCCGACCTGCGCGCCGCGGGCGTGGAGCTCCGGCGGTTCAATCCCCCGCGGGTCCTGGATATCCTCGGCAACCTGGCGCGCGACCACCGCAAGCTGCTGGTCACCGACCGGGGCACCGCGATCATCGGCGGACTCTGCATCGGGGACGAATGGACCGGCGACCTCCCGCGCGGACGGCAGCCCTGGCGGGACACCGCCGTCCAGCTGGACGGCCCCGTCGCCATCGCGCTGGACTCCGCCTTCGAGATGACCTGGAAGCTGGCGGGCGGCCGGATTCCGCCCGGCCGGCACGAAGGCACGCTTCCCGCCGCCGGCGAGGCGGAAGTCGGGGTGATCATCGGCGAGCCCCGACGGGCCCGGATCCAGCGCGTGGTGGAGTTGTTGGCGGCCGGGGCGGTCGACCGGCTCTGGATCACCGACGCCTACCTCGTGGCCCCGCGGTCCTTGTTCCAGGCGCTGCTCGACGCCGCGAGCGGCGGCGTGGACGTGCGGCTCCTCGTGCCGGGGGCCAGCGACCTGCCCGTCATCCGGAACCTGACGCGCATCGGATATCGCGCCCTGCTGCAGGCGGGCGTGCGCATCTTCGAGTGGGAGGGACCGATGCTGCACGCCAAGACGATCGTCGCCGACGGCGCCTGGTGCCGGGTGGGGTCGAGCAACCTGAACAGCTCCAGCCTCATGGGCAACTACGAGCTCGACATCCTGCTCCACGATCCGGCCCTGGGTGCCCTGCTCGAGGCTCAGTTCCGGCGGGACACAGCATGCAGCGCCGAGGTGGAGTGGGCCGCTCCGCACCGCGGAAGACGGCTCGACCGTGTGCCGCCCGGCACCCCGCCGGCCGTTCATGTGCGGCGGTTCCGCGAACGCCGGCGCCGGACCGGGCTGGCGGTCCGCACCCTGGCCAGCGCGGCCCAACGCTCGGTATTCGTGCCGGTCGCAGTCGGGCTGGCCCTGCTCGGCCTGCTGTTCGTCGTCCTCCCCAGGACCATGGCCCTGGTGGTCGCCGCCCTCTGCGCCTGGCTCGCCATCGGAGCCGCAGCCCAGGCATTCCGCCGCCGGATCGAGCCGTGACGGCACCCCGCCGACCCCGGCTCAACGCTTTCCCAGGGTGATGCGTACCTCTCCCGTGACCGATGCCGAGCTGGCAGAACACGCCCGTGGGGGCGACAGCGAGGCTTTCGGGGCGCTCATCGAGCGCCATGCGGAGCGGGCCCGCCGGGTGGCCCGCGCAGCCCTGCGCGACCCGCATGACGCGGACGACGCCGTGCAGGACGCCCTGTTTTCGGCCTGGCGCGCCCTCGACCGGTTCGATGTCGCGAGGCCCTTCGGGCCCTGGTTCCTGAAGATCGTGGTGAATGCGGTCGCCGACCTCCGGCGCCGCCGGGCGCTGCGCCGGACCGACGAGGTCCCCGCCAGCTCGCCCGACCCGGGGCCGAGCCCGGAGCGGGAGGCCGATCGGTCCCTCCTGCGCGAAGCGCTCGACCGGGCCCTCGCCACGCTCCCGGAGCGCCGCCGGATGGCCCTCGTGCTCCACGACGCCGAGGGGTATGTGCACGAGGAAATCGCCGAGATGCTCGATGTGCCCGTGGGCACGGTCCGCTCGGATGTGTTTCACGCCCGCCGCGCCATGCGCGCGGCCCTGGGCCCGATGGGGGAGGGAGACGAATGAGCGATCATCAGGATTTCACTCCCGACCGGGACGAGGCGCTGGGCGCCCTGCTTCGGGCGCACCTCTCCTCGCCGGACGATGCGGCCTTCGCCGCCCGGATGCGCGCGGCCGCCGTGGCCGCCGCGGCCGAGGGCGAGTGGCGCGCCGTGGCGCGCTGGGCCCTGCCGGGTCTCGCCGCCGCGGCGGTGCTGCTCGCGGTGGCGGGCGCGGCACTGGGCGGCTCCGCCTCCGACGCCGGCACGACCACCGCCGCCAACTCGGCGGGTTCGCTGGTCGAGCTCGCCGGCGACAGCACGCCGGCCGGCAGCGTCGCGCTGCTGGCCGTCATGGACTACTGAACCGAGGTATTTCGAGGCATGACCAAGTCCACACGCACCGCGGCCCTGCTCCTGATCGCGGCGTTCCTGCTCGGGGCGGCCGCGGGGGCCGCCGCCCTCACGCTCTACGGCCGGCCGCCCCGCATGGGCCCCGGCCGCTCGCCCGGGCCGTCGGGGTACCTCTCGCGGCTCGAAAAGGACCTGAAGCTGACCCCGGTCCAGCGCGACAGCGTCGGCGCCATCCTGGAGCGCTTCGAGCCCCGGATGGACTCCATCTGGCAGGAAGTCCGGCCCCGGTTTGAAACCCTGCGGGGGGAACTCCGTTCAGACATCAATGCGCAGCTCACCCCCGAGCAACAGCGCCACTACGCCGAGCTGCTGGAGCGTCACGACGCCCGGCGCCATAACTCCAAGGACTCCTCGAATGCGCCTCGCTAGTACCCTCGCGCTGACCCTGGCGCTGCCCACGCTGTTGTCCGCCCAGGCGCCGTCGACGCCGGGGATCACGCTGCCGGACGCCATCCAGCGGGCCCAACTTTCCCAGCCGGCGGTCATCTCCGCGCAGGGAGCCGTCGGGCGCGCCAGCGCGCAGTACCGGACCAGCTGGGGGGCGTTCATTCCGACGCTCTCGTTCAATTCCAGCTACGGCACCAGCTATTCCAACGGCCCCTCCCGCGTGAACCAGATTACCGGCGAGGTCATCTCCGGCGAGTCGTACGCCCAGAGCATCAGCAATGGCCTCAGCGCCTCGCTCGACCTCTTCACCGGCTTCCGGCGCGGCGCCCAGATGGACGCGGCGCGCGCCACGGAGTCGGCGGCCGACGCGGGGCTCCTGGACGCGCAGTTCCAGACGACGCTCAGCGCCAAGCAGACCTTCTTCGGGGCGCTGGCGGCCAGTGAGCTGGTGCGCGTCCGGCAGGCGAGCCTCCGCCGGGCGGAGGAACAGCTCTCCGTGTCCGTCGCGAAGTTGCGGGCCGGCAGCGCCACGCGCTCCGATTCGCTGCGCTCCCTCGTGACGCTCGGAACGTCGAAGCTCCAGCTGCTCACCGCCCTGACCGCGGTGGCGACCTCCGAGGCAAACCTGGGCCGCCTTGTCGGGATGGACGGCCGGGTTCGGGCCATCCCCGATTCGGCCTACCTCATGGTTGTCGAGATCGGCGACACGTCGGCGATCCGGAAGGAAGCCGAGAACAATTCGCCCAAGGTCCGCGCCGCCCAGGCCCAGGCCGACGCGGCCCGCGCCAACCTTCGGGCCAGCAAGGCCGCCTGGTGGCCCCAGCTCAACCTCTCGGGCCGCTACAACTACAACGGGAACGACAGCCAGGACTACCGCTTCTTCGACAGCCGCTCGATGACCCTGGCGCTGAGCTACCCGATCTTCAACGGCTTCCAGCGCGATCAGAACATCGTGAACGCCTCCACCGCCGCGGACGCCGCCGTCTCGACCGCCGACGACGCACGGCGCCAGGTGGACGCCTCGCTCACCGCGCGGCTCGCCGAACTGGAATCGGCGCGCGCCCAGATCGACATCACCGCGACGAGCCTGCAGGCGGCCACCGAAGACCTGCGTGTCAACCAGGAGCGGTACCGGGTGGGCGCCGCCACCATCGTGGACGTGCTGAGCTCGCAGGAGGCCCTGTCGCAGGCCGAGGTCGATGTCGTGCAGGCCCGCTACAATTACGTCGTCGCGAAGGCCCAGATCGAAGCCATCATCGGGAGGTCCCTGTGAGCACGTCGATGAGCACCACCGCCGAACGGATGGCCATGCTGCCGCCCGACGTGCCGCGAGACGCCATGATCGTCACCCGCAACCTCCAGCGGGAGTACGACATGGGCGGCGAGGTGGTGCGCGCCCTCCGCGGGGTGGACATCACCATCCGGAAGAACGAGTTCGTGGCCATCATGGGCCCCTCGGGCTCCGGCAAGTCCACGCTCATGAACATGATCGGCTGCCTCGACAGTCCCTCCGGCGGTGAATACTGGCTCAACGGCTTCCGGGTGTCGGAACTCGCGGACGACGAGCTGGCCCGGATCCGGAACAAGGAGATCGGCTTCGTCTTCCAGACCTTCAACCTCCTGCCCCGCGCCACGGCCCTGCACAACGTCGAGTTGCCGCTGGTGTACGCGGGCGTCGGCTCGAAGGCCCGGCAGGCCAAGGCCCAGGAGGCGCTCCGCCAGGTCGGCCTGGCCGACCGGATGCACCACCGGCCCAACGAGCTCTCCGGCGGCCAGCGCCAGCGCGTGGCGGTGGCGCGGGCCCTCGTCAACAGCCCCAGCATCATCCTCGCCGACGAACCGACCGGCAACCTCGACTCGGCGACGAGCACCGAAATCATGGCCCTTTTCGAGGACCTTCACAAAGGGGGCCAGACGATCGTGCTGGTCACCCACGAACACGACATCGCTGCCCACGCCGAGCGCCAGGTCCACCTCAAGGACGGGCGCGTGGAGCGGGACTTCCAGACGGAGAAGACATCGTAATGCGGACCCAGATGCTCATGCTGGCGGCCCTCGCGCTCGCGGCGTGCAAGAAAGAGGCACCGGCGGTGGTGTACCAGGCGGTGCCCGTGGAGAAGCGCAACATCGTCGTGTCCGCGCAGGCGGCCGGCGTCATCCAGCCCGACACCACGGTCGAGGTCAAGTCGAAGGCCTCGGGCGAGATCCTGGACATGATGGTGGAAACCGGCCAGCTGGTGCAGCGCGGCGCCCTCATGGTGCAGGTGGACCAGCGCACGCCGCGGAACACCCTGGCACAGGCGGAGGCCCAGCTGGAGGTGGCGCAGGCCCGGCTGCAGAACGCACAGTCGCAGCTCACCCGGGCCAACGAGCTGTTCAAGTCGCAGTCCATCACGCAGACCGAGCAGGAAAAGGCCGTGCTGGACTTCGCCAACGCCAAGGCCGAGGTGGTCGGGGCCGGGGTGGCGGTGGAGAACGCCAAGATCCGCATGGCGGACACCGACGTCCGCGCGCCGATCACCGGCACCATCATCGAGAAGAACGTCGAGCGCGGGCAGGTCATTTCGTCGCCCACCAGCGACGTGGGCGGCGGCACCATCCTGCTCAAGATGGCCGACCTCAACCTGGTGCAGGTCCGTACCCTCGTGGACGAGACCGACATCGGGAAAATCCGGCCGGGGCTCCGGGCCACCGTCACGGTGGACGCCTACCCGAACACGCCGTTCGACGGCGAAGTCCTCAAGGTCGAGCCCCTCGCCACGACCCAGCAGAACGTCACCATGTTCCCGGTGATCGTCCGGATCGCGAACCGCGACGGGCGGCTCCGCCCCGGTATGAACGCCGAGGTGGAAATCCACGTGGGGCAGCGCGACAGCGTGCTGGCCATCCCGAACGCGTCGCTCCGCACCCAGCGTGACGTCGCGTCGGCGGCCCAGGTGCTCGGGCTCGACCCGGCCAACGTCACCGCCCAGCTGGCGGCGAGCGACAGCGCCGCGGCTCAGCGCGCGGACAGCGGGGCGGGCCGGACCTCCCAGGCGGCGGTGGCCCCGAAGGACAGCGGCGCCACCAAGGCCGCCCCGGCCGGCAACACGATGACCACGCCCGACGGGCGTGTGATTCCGCTGCCCCCCGGCGTCACCGAAGCACAAGTCCGGGCCATCTTCGCCAAGCGGATGAGCGGGAAGGAACTGAGCGACGCCGAGCGGGCGCTCCTGCGCCAGGTGTTCGCCGGGATGGGCGGCGGGCGGCCGGGCGGGGCGCCCCGCGCCCCCAGCAACGACTTCCAGTTCGGCGGCCGGTACATCGTGTTCGTGCTCCGGGACGGCGTGCCGACCCCGGTCAACGTGCGGACCGGCCTCACCGACCTCGATTACAGCGAGGTGGCGAGCGGCCTGACCATCGGCGACTCGGTGCTGGTGTTGCCGAGCGCCAGCCTCATCCAGTCGCAGCAGGAGTTCAAGCAGCGCATCGGCAACATCACCGGCGGCGGGCTCCCCGGCGTGCGGCAGACGACCACGCCCCCGGCCACCGGGGGAGGACGGTAAGCATGCTCCTCGGCGAAACCATCGCGGTCGCGTTCCAGTCGATCCGCGCCAACAAGCTGCGCACCGCGCTCACCATGCTCGGCGTCATCATCGGCGTGGCGGCGGTCATCGCCATGGTGGCGCTGGGCACCGGCGCGCAGCGCGCCGTCGAGGAGCGGATCGCCGCCCTCGGCGCCAACCTGCTCACCGTGTTTCCCGGCCAGTCGTTCCGGATGGGCGTCGCGTCCAACGTCCGGGTCAGCCTCACCACCGACGACGCCGACGCCCTCAAGCGCGACGCCACGCTGATCTCCGCCGTGGTGCCGGAAATGCAGTCGTCGCTGCAGGTCAAGTACGGCAACAAGAACATCAACGCCAACATCGTCGGCACCACGGCCAACTACGCGGAGGTCCGGAACTACACGGTGCCGGTCGGCCGGATGTTCACCTCGGGCGACGACGTGTCCCGCCAGCGCTACGCGGTGCTCGGGAACGACGTGCCGGAAATGATGGGCGGCAATGCGGCGGCCATGATGGGCCAGACCATCCTGATCCGCGGCATCCCCTTCGAGATCATCGGGGTCCTGAGCCGGAAGGGGTCGGCGGGGTCGTTCATGAACCCCGACGAGCAGATCCTCATTCCCCTCCAGACGGCGCGCTACCGGATCTTCGGCAGCGACCGGCTCCGGTCCATGACGGTCCAGGTGGCCGAGGGCGTTCCCCTCGAGCAGGGCATGGTGGACATGGAGCGCGTGCTACGCCGCGAGCACAAGATCCGGCCCGGCGGCGAAAACGACTTCCAGGTCCGCAACCAGCAGGACATCCTGGCCACGCAGCAGCAGGCCACCCAGGTCTTCACCGCGCTCCTCGCCAGCATCGCCGGGGTAAGCCTCCTCGTCGGCGGTATCGGCATCATGAACATCATGCTCGTGTCCGTCACCGAACGGACCCGGGAAATCGGCGTCCGCAAGGCGCTCGGCGCCACGAAGGGCAACATCCAGACCCAGTTCCTGATCGAGGCGATGGTACTCTCGTTCGTGGGCGGGACGCTCGGCATCCTGCTCGGCTCGGGCGCCGCGATGGCGCTCTCGAAGCTCGCGGGCTGGAACACCTTCATCTCCCCGACGGCCATCGTCGTGGCCTTCGTGTTCAGCGCCGGCGTCGGCCTGTTCTTCGGCATCCTCCCCGCGCGGCGCGCGGCCAGTCTCGACCCGATCATCGCGCTCCGGTATGAGTAGGGCCGCGTTGGCCCTGCTCGGCGCCCTCGCCGCGGCGGGATGCGGCCCCTCGGCCGCGCCCCCCAGCGGGCCGGGGGGCCCGGGGCGCATCTACCCACTCGACCCGCCGACCCCGGAGTTCATCCAGGCGCCGACGGTGCCGACCATCCCGGGGTTCAGCAGCGCCGTCAAGATCGGCCAGACCGTGTTCCTGGCCGGGCAGGTGCCGCTCGACAGCACCGGCCTCCTGGTGGGCCCCGGCGATCGCCCGGCGCAGTTCCGCCGGGCCCTCGGCAACTCGACCGCCATCATCCGCTTCGTCCGCGGGGTGCCCGCCGACCTGGTCAAGCTCACGGTGTACTGCGTGGGCTGCTCGCACGACGACTTCGACGCCATGCGCACCACGGCGGCGGGGCTCTTCCCCACCGGCCAGGGCCCCGTGCTGACCATGATCGGCGTGACGTCGCTGCCGGACGCGGACATGCTCGTGGCGGTGGACGGCGTGGCGGTGCTTCGGGGCACCATCCCCGACCGGAGCCGAGACCCGGAAGCCGGGACGCGCTAGATTTCCCGGCATGCTTCTGCCGCTCCTCGCCATCCTGGTCCAGACCCCGAGCCAGGCGCCCCCGCCGTCAGTCGCCATCCCGCGCGTCGACACCACCATCACCATTGATGGGGTGCTGGACGAGCCGGTGTGGACCCAGGCCGCCCGGCTGGAAGGATTCCACCAGTATCGACCGGTCGACGGCCGGATGGCGGAGCAGGAGACCGTCGTCCTCGTCTGGTACTCTCCCACTGCCATCCACTTCGGCATCATCGCGCACGACACCGACCCCGCCAGCATCCGGGCCACCTTCACCGACCGTGACAAGGTCGAGGGCGAGGACCGGGTCCGGCTCTACCTGGACACGTTCAACGACCGGCGGCGGGCGGCGTTCTTCGGCGTGAACGGCCTGGGCGTCCAGGAGGATGGGCTCCGCAGCGAAACGGGCGCCAACGCGGGGCAGCTCTTCGGGGGCCAGGACGACCTGAACGTCGACTATCTGTGGGACTCGAAGGGTCGGCGCACCGAGCAGGGCTATGAGGTCGAGGTCCGGATTCCCTTCAAGAGCCTGCAGTACGCGGGCTCCGGCGCGCAATCGTGGGGATTCAACGCCACGCGCTACGTGATGCGGAGCGGCTACGAAGACACCTGGACCGACGTGCGCCGGGCCAACTCGAGCTTCCTCGCGCAGGAGGGGACCCTCACCGGCCTCGCCGACATGCAGCGCGGGCTGGTCTTCGAGGCCCAGCCGTTCGTCACGGGGACCTGGGTCGGCACGCGGAACGCCGCCGGGGAATTTTCCCGAGAGGATCCGGAACCCAGCGCCGGCATCAACCTCCAGCTCGCCACGACGAGCATCGCGCTCGACGCCACGGTCAATCCCGATTTCAGCCAGATCGAGACCGACGAGGGGCTGATTACCGTCAACGAGCGGTTCGCGCTGTTCCTGCCCGAGAAGCGCCCCTTCTTCCTCAAGGGGATCGACCTCTTCGCGACGCCCGGGCAGCTGATCTACACCCGGCGGATCGCCGACCCGATCGGGGGCGCCAAGATCACCGGCAAGGTCGGGCGCAACAGCATCGCGTACCTCGGCGCGGCCGATGAATTCGCCGTGGGCGACGACGCCTTCTTCAACCTGCTGCGCGCCCGCCGGGACCTCGGCGAGAACAGCGTGGCGGGCCTCACGTATACCGACCGCATCCAGGGCAGCGCCTACAACCGCCTGGTGGAGGGCGACGCCCACATCGTCTTTGCCAAGCTGTACTTCGTCGAGGGCCAGTACGGCCAATCGTGGACCAGCCTGGGCGACGGCACCTCCACCCTGACCGACCCGATCTGGAAGCTCACCTTCGACCGCACCGGGCGGACCTGGGGGTTCAACTACGGGATCAACGGCACGGGAACCGACTTCGTGGCGGCCGCGGGGTTCGTGCCGCGCACCGACGTCGTGTCGTGGCACATCTTCAACCGGCTCTCCTTCTACGGCGCCAAGGGGGCGCTGCTGGAGAACTTCACCACCTTCTTCGGGCCCACCCTGGTCTACACCTATCGGGACTTCCCGCACAACGCCCCACTGGAAGGCGAGCAGCAGGTCACCTTCCAGTTCCAGCTGCGCGGCGGGTGGTTCCTGAGCAGCCAGGTCCAGCGCTCGTTCACGGACTTCGATCCGCTGTTTTACGCCGGGCTGGAAACAGCCCCCGGCGTGCCGTACCTGCCGCCGGAGCGACTGACCAACCTGTACAGCGGCCAGGTCACGATGCGCACGCCCACCTACAAGATCTTCAACGCAGAGGCCAGCTACGAGTTCGGCCACACGCCCCTCTATGGGGAGGGGAGCGAGGGGCGGGGCGTGGCCCTGAGCGCGAGCCTCAACCTCCGGCCGACGACGACGCTGCGGTTCGAGGGCAGTGTGGCCTACGCCACGCTCGACCGCGTTTCCGACGGGTCGGAGTACGCCAACAGCGTGATCCCGCGGGTCAAGGTCGAGTTCCAGCCCTCCGTGCCGCTCTTCTTCCGGGTCATCGCCGAATACCAGTCCACCCGCCAGTCGGAACTGCGCGACCCGGTGACCGGCCAGGTGCTCCTGCTCGGCGGCGTCCCGACCACCGATCTCAGCCGGGACGGCCTGCGCGTGGACTGGCTCGCGTCCTACGAGCCGAGCCCCGGCACGGTGGCGTTCTTCGGCTACGGCTCCGCCTCTTCCACCTCCGGCGCCTTCGACTTCAGCAACCTGCAGCGCGACGCGGACGGCTTCTTCGTCAAGCTGGCGTACCTCTACCGCAGGTAAGAGGGAGGCATCGTGCGCCGCACCACCATCCTCGGCACCGGCTTCGCCGTTCCGGACCGGGTCGTCACCAACGACGACCTCGCCGGCCTGATGGACACGTCGGACCAGTGGATTCGCGAACGCACCGGCATCGAACAGCGCCGGTGGGTCCGCGAAGGCCAGACCTCGGTGGACCTGGCACTCCCCGCGGCCCACCGCGCCCTCGAGGCGGCGGGGCTCATCGCCAAAGACATCGACGCGATCGTCTTCGCCACCTCCACCCCGGACCATTTTTGCCCCGGCAATGGCGTGTATCTCCAGCGCGCCCTGGGGGCGGGCCACCTGCCCGCCCTCGACATCCGGGCCCAGTGCAGCGGGTTCGTCTACGGGCTCTCCGTGGCCGACGCCTGGATCAAGTCGGGCCAGTATGAGCGGATCCTGCTGGTCGGGGAGGAAATCCAGTCCACCGGCATGGAGGTCAACACGGCCGGAAGGCACACCGCCGTCATCTTCGCGGACGGGGCCGGCGCCGCCGTCCTCGGGCCGGTGGACGCCGCGGAGGAGCGGGGGCTGCTCGGCTTCGACCTGCACACCGACGGGGACTACGCCGAAAAACTCTGGGTGGACGCGCCGGGCTCCATGTATCACCCGCGGATCTCGGCGTCGCAGCTCACCGAGGGCCGCCAGTGGCTGCAAATGGACGGGCGGGAAGTGTTCCGGCATGCCGTGACCCGGATGCCCGAGTCGGCCACCGCGGCGCTGGCCAAGGCAGGGTACGGCTGGAGCGACGTGAACCTGCTGATTCCCCACCAGGCCAACCTGCGCATCTCGGAGGCCGTCCAGAAGTCGCTCAAGCTGCGGGACGACCAGGTCTACAACAACATCATGCGGTACGGCAACACGACCTCGGCCACCATCCCGATCGCGCTCGATGAGTGCGTCCGGAGCGGGCGGCTCAAGCGGGGCGACCTGCTGGTGGTCACCGCCTTCGGGTCCGGCTTCATGTGGGGGAGCTGCGTGATCAGGTGGTAGGTGGGGAAGCGGGGAGGCGAGGGGGGAAAGTGCTGCGGCTGGCCAACTGAAACATCCCGGGGTTATGTTTCGTACTGAAACACGACTCCAACCTCGAGGACTCCATGGGCCTGATCGGCCTGCTTGTTACAGTCGCGGCGGGTATTGGCGGATTCGTCATCGCCCGGAACTTCGTCCGCCGCCGCCTCCGCTTCGTGGACGGCGTCCATTCCCCGATCTTCCCGTTTGCCGCGGGGCTGCTGGCCGCCGTGGTGGCCTGGCCGGTGGCGCTCCTGCCGGTCGTGACCGGCGTGACGACCGCGATCTTCGGAATCGGCGCCGGCGTCGGGACCGCGAGCGGGGTCAAGGCGCTCCGCAGGGGAGATGGGTAGCCTTGCCAACGGTGACCTGCGTCCGCTGCGGGCAAGCCCGCGACCAGATGGCGTTTCGCCCGTTCCAGAACGACCTTGGCCTCCGTGCCTTCGAACAGATCTGCGCCGTGTGTTGGAGTGAGTGGCTGAAGTATCAGCAGCAACTCATCAACCACTACGGCCTGGATCTGCGAAGCCCGGAGGCCAAGAAGTTCCTGTTCGAGCAGATGGAGACGTACCTCTTCTCCCCTGCCCCTCCCGCCTAACCGCCCAGCGTTCCCTTCAGCGCCACCCGCTTCTTCTGGCGCATCACGTCGAGCCCGATCGGCTCGTCAGAGTCGTAACTGCCCAGGATGCGCATCAGCTGCCCGGGGCTCGACACCTTCCGCCCATCCACGCTCAGCACCACGTCGCCGGCCTTGAGCCCGAGCGGGGCGGGGTCCGGCACGTCGACCACCAGCACGCCCTCGGTGGTCCCGAAATAGCTGCCGAGTTGGGGGTTGACCGGCGCGAGCTCGAGGTCCAGCATCGCGCCTGACATGCGCGGGGCGAAGGGCGGTTCGGGGCTCCGGAGTGACCCGCGGGCGATCTCGCTTCGCCGCATGGCCATTTCCAGCGCCCGTTCGTTATCGCCCTCGCCGCCCACCCAATAGGCCTCGCCATCCGGCATCGTGCGCCACCCGAAATTGCCGTCGGGCCTGACCACGACCGTCAGGTTGTCCGGTTCGGCCGCGGTCACCACCCGGGCCGACTTCCGCGCCTTGCCGCGCCGATACTCGACCGTCACGGTGTCGTTCGGCTGCAACTTGGCCACCAGCTCGACAAGCCGGAAACCGGGATTCGGCACCCTGGTACCCGGGGGAACCGCGCTGATCTTCACGGCCAGCGGCGTGCCGCCGAACTTGGTGACGATGTCCCCGGCCTGGAGGCCGGCCGTCGCCGCGGGGCCCCCGGGGGTGACGGCGTCGAGCAGCGCCCCGATGGAATCGGAATCGGAAGGCCGAGTATTCACGACCACCCCGATCCGCACCCGCCGGATACCAAAGGCCTGCGCCATCATCGGCTGCATCGAGTCCCGGAAGAAATAGGTGCGCCGGCGGAGGGTGTCGAAATTGGCGCGCGCGGAATCCCGGGCCGCCGCGGCGGCCGCCGCATAGGCCGAATCCGCACGCGGGGACCGCGACGGCGCCCGGGGCGCCGGCGTGCCCTGCGCCCAGAGCGGAGCCGCGGACGTGACAGCGACCAGGACGAGTGACGCGGCGGTGGCGAATCGGAGGCGCATCACAGCCCCACGTTCTGGGCGCGCGTCATGTGCACGTCGACCAGCGCGTCCATGAGGCCCACACGCTCGCGCCAGAGCGGCAGCAGGTTGGCGTCTGCCGTGGAGGCTCCGCGGGCCTGCGCCGCCTCGAGCTGGCGATCCAGGTCGGCGATGCGGTCCTCGAGCGAGGCGGCGGCGCGGGTCGTGTAGGCGTCGGTGACCCGCTGGTCGGTGCGGAGCTGCCGGAGCGCCTGCTCCAGGGTGGCGGATTCCGCCATGACCGCCGTGAGCTGGTCCGAGGCGCTGGCCACCGTGGGTGACAGGAGATCGCGCCCCACCACGACCAGGAGCAGCGAGGCGGCCAGCGCCAGTGCGCCGATGCCGGCCCGACGGATCTGCACCTGCCGGCGGTCGTGACGCACCCGCTCGGCCACCAGCGCAAACCGGTCGCGCGGCGCCCGGAGCGTAGGCAGCGCGCGGAGACGGGCCACCCGCTGGTGCAGGCGATCGAGCTCGGCGGCGCACCGCGGGCAGGCCGCCACATGCGCCTGGCTCTCGGCGCTGCCCGGCTCGCTCGCTGCGTCGCGAAGCGCCACCAGCTGGTCCATGGAAAGGTGGTTCATGCCTGCGCCTCCTCGCCGAGCCAGGTGCGGAGCTTGGCATGGGCGCGGGAGAGCTGCGACTTCGAGAAGCTCGGGGTCCGGTCCATCATCCCGGCGATTTCTTCGTGGGTGTACCCCTCGACGTCGTGCAGCCACACCACCGCGCGGGAGGTTTCGGGCAAGCGCTCGAGCGCGGCCTCGAGGTCCATCCGGAGGGGAGTGTCCTCGCGGCGGACGGCGTGCGCCTCGTCGTGCAGTTCGTCGGTTTCGCGGTACTTGTTCCGCCGGAGCCGCATCAACGCCTTGCTCGCGGCCACGCGGCGTATCCAGCCCCAGAGCGGTCCGTCGCCCCGGTACTGGCCGATGCTCCGATAGACTTCGAAGAAGGTGTCCTGCAGGACGTCCTCGGCGTCTTCCACCGAGCGACAGATGCGGCGTGCCAGGTTGAAAACCGGGGCCTCGTAAGCGCGGTAGAGGATCTCCAGGGCGGCCGGATCGCCTACCCGAACCCGGGCGAC
>CAZNDK010000015.1:0-57996 GCA_964571795.1 uncultured Gemmatimonadaceae bacterium
GCCCCTCGCGCCCGATGATGCGGCCCTTCATCTCGTCGGAGGGCAGCGTCACCGCGGCCACCGTGCTCTCCGCCGTCTGGTCCGGCGCGATGCGCTGGATGGCGATGGCAACGATCCGCTGCGCGTCGCGCTCGGCGCTCTTCTTCGCCTGCTCCTTGATGTCGCGGATCAGCGCGGCGGCCTCGGCGCGGGCGGTGTCCTCCGCGCGCTGCAGCAGCTCGCGCCGCGCCTCCTCGGCGGACAGCCCCGCAATCTGTTCCAGCCGCTTCGACTGCTCCGCCTTGAGCGCCGTCAGCTCCAGTTCCCGCGCCGCCAGCGCCTGTTCGCGGGCCGCGATCGCGGCGTCGCGGGCGTGGAGCGTGCCCTCCAGCGCCGTCAGCTGCTCGTGCCGCCGGTCGTGGGCCCGCTCCCGCTCCTCGGCGCGCCGGTCCAGCCGCGCCCACTCCTCGCGGCGGCCCTGGGTCTCCCGGTCGAGTTCCTCGCGGAGCGCCAGCGTTTCCATCTTGCCGGCCAGGATCGCGTCGGCGCGGGCGGACTCCGCGGCGCGCTTCGCATCGGCGGACACGCGGTCGGCGTCGGCCTGGCCGGTGCGCAGGAGCTGGTCCGCGTCCGCGCGGGCGGAGCGCACCAGCGTGGCCGCCTCGGCGCGCGCAGCCGCGACGACGTCGCGCCCGGTGGCACGGCGGCGGAGCTGCACGAAGAGGATGATGACGAGAGCGACCGCGAGGCCGGCGAGCGCCCCCCCGGCGAGAGGGAGCAGGGGCAGGTCGGACATGGATGTATCTCCAGCGCGGCGGTCACACCGCCACGCATTGGTTTCAGTCGGCCGGGGCCGGAACCCCGGCGGCCCGCCCGCCGCGCTTGTTCGGCGGCAGGAGGCGGGCCACATCGTCCAGCAGTACCGTCAGTCGGGCGGCGGCGTCGCGGTCACCGCGGCGCGCCTGGAACAGCTCATCGGTGATCTGCAAGGCGGCCAGGATGGCAGCCTTGTGGGTCTCGACGCTCGGCATCGTCGACTTCACGTGCCGCAGCGCCGCGTCCAGGTACGCCGCCACTTCCCGGGTGTATTCCGGCGGCAGCTCCGAGCGGACGGTGAAGCTCTCGCCCGCGATGAACACCTGCACCGCGTTCTTGGTGGTGCTCACGCGGCCCCCTCCTCGGTCTCGAGGAAGGCCAGGCGGGACGACAACGACTGCAGCCGCTCGCGCGCGCCCTCGATCCGGTGCCGGAGCGTCTGGTTTTCCACCTCGAGCTCGATGACCCGCTGGCGGGCCTGCAGCAGCTCCGGCCCGGCGAGGACCCCCCCGCGCGACTTGGCCTCCTGCAGCTCGGCCTCCGCCTTCAGCGTGCGGCGCCGCCACCCCGCGACCTCGTCGCCGAGGTGCCGCAGCAACTGCTCCAGTTCGGCGAGCGCGGCGAGGTCAGGACGCTCGTAGTTCGATGCCATGCTGCTCCCGCAGTGCCGTGAGGACCTTGGTGACCGAGGCATCCACCTCCTGGTCACGCAGCGTGCGGTCCGGGGCGCGATATCGGAGGCGGAAGGCCAGGCTGCGATGCCCGGCGGCGACCCCCGCGCCCCGGTACTCGTCGAGCACTTCAACAGCTTCGAGCAACTTGCCGCCGGCCTTCCGGATCGCCGCGCCGACTGCCGCCGCGGACTGACCCTCCGGCACCAGGAGGGCTAGGTCGCGGGTCGAGGACGGATTCGCCGGAAGCGGCCGGAAGGCGGGCGTCGCCCTCGGCGTCGGGTCGATCAGGAGCTCGAATCCGAGGACCGGCGCGGCCCAGGGGGGCGTATCCGCGGCCACCGCACCGGCGCGGCCCACCTCGACACCGTCGGCCGTACGGGCAACCCACTCGCTCCCTTCAACTTGCAACGCCGCGGCGGGTTGCGCCAGAGCCAGCGCCGCCTCGAACAGGGCTCGCAGGTCCCAGAGGTCCACGTCGGCCGACTTCCCAGCCACGCTCCAGTGGGCCGGCTCCCGTGAGCCGGTGAAGACACCCGCCACGCGGCGCTCCTCGACCGGCGGATCCCCAGCCTCGCCGCGCCGGAACACCGTGCCGATCTCGAAGAGCCGGACGTCGCGGGTGTGCGCCGCCCAGTTCCCCTCGACCCGCCGGACGAGCTGGGGGAGCAGCCGGCTCCGCAGGCACGCCTCCTCGGCCGAGAGCGGGTTCAGCACCCGGACGCTGTCGGGCCCGGCATCCGGTCCGAGCGGCATCGTCTGGACCTCGAACAGCCCCTCGGCCACCAGACCGCGGCGCACGGTGCCGTCGATGGCCTCGGTGGGCGCACTGGGCAGCTCGCCCACGCGGAAGGGGCGCAGTTCGGTCGGGAAGTTGTCGTAGCCGTGGAGCCGGGCGACCTCCTCGATCAGGTCGATTTCTGCCACGAGATCGGGCCGCCATCCGGGCACGTCCACAGCGATGCGCCCGTCTTCCGGCTTGGACACGACGGTGGCGCCGATGGCCACGAGATACCGCTCGATCGCGTCCCACGGCACGTCCACGCCGAGCACCTGGGCCACGCGCGAGGGGCGGAGGAAGATGCGCGGCGGATGAGTGACCTGCGGGAAGAGGTCCACCGGCTCGCCGTCGAGGGTGCCGCCCGCGGTGGCCTGGATGATCTCCACGGCCCGGCGCAGGACCTCGGGCCCGTTCCAGAGGTCCACCCCGCGCTCGAAGCGATAGCTGGCCTCGCTGCTCAGCCCGAGGGCCCGCCGGGTGGCGCGTACCCCCTTCGGCTCGAAGTAGGCGCACTCGAGGAATAGATCCGTCGTGTCGGCGGTCACCTCGGAGTGCGCCCCGCCCATCACGCCGGCCACGCCGATGGCGGCACCTGCATCGGCGATGACCGTCATCGAAGGTGCAAGCGCGCGCTCCACGCCATCGAGCGTGGTGAGCTTCTCGCCGGGCTTCGCCCGCCGGGCCACGACCGCCGGCCCCTTGAGGCGCGACACGTCGTAGGCGTGCATCGGCTGGTTCAGCTCGAACATCACGTAGTTGGTCGCGTCGACTACGTTGTTGATGGACCGCATGCCGACCGACTCGACCCGCGCGCGGAGCCACCCGGGCGATGGGCCCACCCGCACGCCGCGCAGCACCGCCCCGAGGAACCGGGGACACCCCTCGGCGTCCTCGATGGCGACGCGGACGCCGCCGGTGGTGCTCGACGCGCCGCCCCGGACCGGGGTCGGCATGTCGGCCCCGGGCGATGAGGGCACCACCGGCAGGCGGAAGGTGGCGCCGAGCGAGAAGGCGAGCTCCCGCGCCACGCCCTTGTGGCCGAGGAGGTCGGGGCGGTTGGGCGTGACGTCCACCACCAGCCGCTCGTCCGCCACCGGCACCGCGTCGAGGAAGGGAGTGCCCGGCGCCGCGTCGGTGGTGAGCTCGAGGATGCCGTCGTGCTCCTGGCCGAGGCCGAGCTCGCGGGCCGAGCAGAGCATCCCCTCCGACACCTCGCCGCGGATCTTTCGGCGTTCGAGGGTCAGGCCCCCGGGCAGCGTCGAGCCGACCGGCGCGAAGGGGTACTTCTTGCCCGCCGCCACGTTGGGAGCGCCGCAGACCACATGGCGCGCAGTGCCGCTGCCGTCGTCCACGTCGCAGAGCCGGAGCCGGTCGGCGTTCGGGTGCGGCCGCACTTCGCGAACCAGTGCCACCACGACCTGTTCCAGGCCCGGATGCAGGGGTTCGATCGCGTCGACGGCGGCGCCGAGGGCGGCCAACCGCCGGGCCACGTCCTGCGGATCCAACGGGCGGCGAACGAAGGCCTCGAGCCAGCGGCGGGAGACGTTCATCGGGCGCCGCCCAGCTGGGACAGGAACCGCATGTCGCCGTCGAAGAGGAGCCGGATGTCGGGAATGCCGTAGCGCTGCATCGCGATGCGCTGCGGCCCCATGCCGAAGGCGAAGCCGGTGTAGCGCTCGGCGTCGAGGCCGCAGTTCTCCAGCACCTTCGGGTGCACCATGCCGCAGCCGAGGATTTCCATCCAGCCCGTGCCCTTGCAGGCCGGGCAGCCGACGCCCCCGCACAGATAGCACGAGACGTCCATCTCGGCGGACGGCTCGGTGAACGGGAAGAAGGAAGGCCGGAACCGCACCTTGGTGGACGCGGAAAAGAACTGGCGCGCGAAGTGGAGCAGCGTGCCCTTCAGGTCCACGAAGGAGATGCCCTCGTCCACCGCGAGCCCCTCGACCTGCAAGAACACCGGCGCGTGCGACGGGTCGAAGGGGTCCTTGCGGTACACCACGCCCGGCATGACCACCCGGATGGGCGGCGGGCCCGCCATCATGGTGCGGACCTGTACCGGCGAGGTGTGGGTGCGGAGGAGCACGGCCTTCCCGTCGCCGGGGCGCGCGTCGCCGCCCACGTCGAGGTAGAAGGTGTCGTGCATGTCCATGGCGGGGTGGTCGGCCGGGAAGTTGAGCGCGCCGAAGTTGGTCCACTCGGTTTCCGCCTCGGGACCGATGGCGCGATTGAACCCGAGGCCGTGGAAGATCTCGCAGATCTCCTCGACCACCTTCGTGACCGGATGCTCCGCCCCGACCCACCGGCGGCGACCGGGCATGGTGAGGTCCAGCCCCGACGCGACGCCGCCCCCCGCCGCGGCCAGTGCCTTGCTTCGGGCCTCGAATGCAGACTCAAAGGCCTGCCGCAGCTCGTTGGCAGCCGCGCCGATTGCGCGGCGTTCCTCGGGCGGCAGGGCGGCCAGCGACCGGAGGAGCGCGGTCAGCGCGCCGCTCTTCCGGCCCAGGATGGCGATCTGCTCCGCTTCAAGGGCGGCCGCATCGAGCGCCGCCACCGCCGTGAGGCGGGGGCGGAGCGCGTCGAGCAGGGATTGTGGGTGGGACTCGGCCATCGCGGATCCTACTTCGCGGCCTTGGCGACCTCGGTCTTCGCGACTTCCTTCTTGGCCACCTCGGCGATGGCGGCGAACGCATCGGCGTCCCGCACCGCGAGGTCGGCCAGCACCTTCCGGTTGACCTCGACACCGGCACGACGCAGCGCGTCCATCAGCCGGCTGTAGCTGAGGCCGTGCTGCCGGGCCGCGGCATTGATGCGCGTGATCCAGAGCGCGCGGAACTCGCTCTTCTTCTTGCGCCGGTCGCGGTAGGCGTACGCCAGGCCGCGCTCGACGTTCTCCTTGGCGGCCTTGTACAGCTTGCTGCGGGACTGGAAGCCGCCCTTGGCGGCCTTCATGATCTTCTTCTTCCGGGCGTGGTGTGCGACGCCGTTCTTTACGCGAGGCATGGTGTCTCCCTTACGCCTGGAGGAGGCGGCTGACGCGTGGGAAGTCGGCCGAGCTCACGTAGGCCACCTTCTTCAGCTTGTTCTTCCGCTTCCGGCTCTTCTTGGTCAGGATGTGGCTGTGGTTGGCGTGGAAGCGCTTGAGCTTCCCCGACCCGGTCTTCTTGAACCGCTTCATGGCGGCCCGCTTGGTCTTCATCTTGGGCATCGTGCACTCACCTTTCAGATCGGGCGCCCCTACTTGGGCGCGATCACCATCGTCATGTTGCGGCCTTCGAGCTTCGCGTCCATTTCGACCTTGCCGACGTCCGCCAGGGCCGCGATGACCCGGTCGAGCACGGCACGACCCAGGTCGATGTGGGCCAGTTGGCGGCCCCGGAACATCAGCGTGACCTTGACCTTGTTGCCGTCGCCCAGGAACTCGCGGGCGTGGCGGGTCTTGAAATCGAAGTCGTGGTCGTCGATGCCGGGCCGGTACTTCACTTCCTTCAGCTGGATGACGTGCTGCTTCTTCTTGGCCGCGCGCGCCGCCTTGGCTTCCTCGAACTTGAACTTGCCGTAGTCCATGATCTTGACGACGGGGGGACGGGCGGTCGGCGCCACCTCCACCAGGTCCAGCCCCCGATCCTGGGCGGCGGCGAGCGCCTCCTCGATCGGGAGCACGCCGAGCTGCTCACCCTCCGCCGTAATCACCCGCACCGGACTGATCCGGATTTGACGGTTGACGCGTACGCGCTTGTCGCGGTCTGTGGACAGTGGAACGCCTCCGGCCAAAAAAGAAAAAGGACATCCTGAGATGACGGATGTCCACGCGCGCCACGTCGGGAGCCTCCCGACCTGCTGGCGACCTCGGGACCCGTTCACTCCGGCGACCGCCGGGCTCAGGGTGGGGGGATCGGCCCCCGCTTCATGTGCGCAAAGTCTAGACGGGACAGCCGATTATGTCAAGCGGAGGCGGCCCCTGGCGCGGCGACCTCGTCGGCCAGCGCGGCGCCGCCCTTGTCGAACACCGCCCGGCCCATCGCCACCCGGGCGTCGTGCTCGAACACCAGGAGCCACCCCCCGTCGACCGCCTCCTTGAGCAGGGCCCGGCGGGACTCGAGCGTCCTGAGGGGCTCGAGGTCGTAGCCCATGATCCAGGGGAGCGGCAGGTGGGCAGAGGTGGGGATCAGGTCGCCCAGGAACACGGCGGTATCCCCCCCGGAGGCCACCAGCACGGACTGATGGAACGGCACGTGCCCTGGGGTCAGCCGGACGCTGATGCCCGGGAGCACCTCGCCGTTGCCGGCCAGGAGCTTCCAGCGGCCGGCGGCGTCCACCGGATCGAAGTTGTGCGGGAGGTAGCTGGCCCGGGTGCGCTCGTTGGTGTGCCGCGCGAAGTCCAGTTCCCCGCCCTGCACCACGTAGGTGGCGTTCGGGAAGGTCAACCGCACCTCGCCGCCCGCGGCGGTGGTGTTGCCGCCGGCATGGTCGAAATGCAGGTGGGTGTTGATGACCCAGCGGATGTCGGCGGGGGCATGGCCCAGCGACCGGAGCGCGTCCTCCAGTCGGGTCGGCCCCGGGTCGCCGGCGTTCTCGATCCCGTAGATGTCGGTGAACTTCGCGTCTTCCTTGTTGCCGAGCCCGCTGTCGATCAGCACCAGGCCGTCAGGATGCTCCACGAGCAGCGGGCGCATGGCGAGCGGAATCCGGTTCCGGTCGTCCGGCGTGATCCGCCGCGTCCAGAGCGTGCGCGGCACCACACCGAACATCGCCCCGCCGTCGAGGCGCTGCAGTCCGGCCTCGAGGGTGTGGCAGCGGAGATTGCCGACTTGAAACGTGTGGGTCAGGGGCATTGATGCAAAATAGGCGGGGACGCGGGGAAGCGGGGAAGTGCCTAGGGGTTCCCCTCCCCGCGTCCCCGCTTCCCCGCCTTCAACGCCTCGAGGTCCTCGAGCGTCCGCGCGCCCTTCTCCTCGGCCATCGCCAGCAACCGCCGGAGGATCTCCGCGGTGACCAGCGCGTCGCCGGCGGCCCGGTGCCGGGCGCCGTTGTCGAGGTTGAAGTGGGCCGTGACATGGTCGAGCGCGTGCGACGTCAGGCCGCGGACCAGGCGCCGGGAGAGCCGCACCGTGCAGAGCCGCGGGCCGTCGAGCGCCAGGCCGCGATTCCGCCGCAGTTCCGCGTCCACGAAGCCCCAGTCGAAGCGGACGTTGTGCGCCACGAACACCCGGCCGGCGAGCGCCGCCAGCACGGCGTCCGCCGCCATGTCGAACGTCGGGGCGTCAGCCACCATCGCATCGGTGATGCCGGTGAGGGCGGTGACCTGCGGGGAGATCGGGCAGCCGGGATTGATGAGGGAGTCGAACACCAGTTCCGTGCGGTCGCCGTGCAGGAGCACCACGGCGAGTTCGGTGACCCGGTCGTCGCCCGCGGCCCGCATGCCGGTCGTCTCGACGTCCACCACCGCGAAGGCGCAGCTCGAGAGGAGCGGGGAGCCCTGCGCGCTCCCGGCGAGGGCCCAGCGGCCGTCGCCGAGCTGCCGCACCCGGGGGTCTGCGCCGAGGAGCGCCACCGCCAGGCGGGCCGCCACGGTGGGCGGCGCGGCCGCCAGGCCCAGCACGTCCCGCGCGAGCACCAGGGCGTCGGCCGGCCCAGCGGCCAGCAGTGCCAGCGCGCGGTCGGCGAGGGTCGAGGTGGGGTGCGCCGAAAGTCCGGTCACTCAGCTCGGGTTGGCAAGATGGTAGGCGAGGGCCTCGAGTTCGAGCGCGAGGTTCACGGTCTTCACGGTGACGTCGGCCGGCACCACCAGCTGCAGCGGTGCGAAGTTGAGGATCGACTTGATGCCGAGGCGCACGACCCGGTCGGCCACGGCCTGCGCCACGTCGGGCGGGGTGACCAGCACGGCGATGTCGGCCGGCGTGCGGGCCAGCGCGTGTTCGAGGTGGGAAACGTCCTGCACCACCACGCCGTCCAGCGGCTGGCCGACCTTCGCGGGGTCGCGATCGAAGATGGCCACGAAGTCGAATCCGCGGCGGCGGAAGCCGCGGTTCTGCACCAGGGCGCTGCCGATCTTGCCGGCGCCGATCAGCGCCACGCGGTAGTGCCGGGTCAGCCCGAGGATCTGCCGGAGCGCCTGCACCAGCTCCGGCACCGAATAGCCGAGGCCGCGCTTGCCGAAGGAGCCGAAGAAGGAGAGGTCCTTCCGCACCTGCGCGGACGTGGTCCCCCCGCGGCTGGCCAGCGCCCCGGAACTGACGGTTTCGATGCCCTGCCCCTCAAACTCTTCCAAGAACCTCAGATAGAGCGAGAGTCGGCGGACGGTGCTGTCGGCGATTTTCCGCATGAACCTAGCATTGTGAAATGTTTCACAAAGCTAAGCGGGTCGCCAGCCACCGTCAACGAGCGCCGCGTGCAGCCGAAGGAACTCGCCGGGAGAGAGCACCTCGGGGCGCACCGTGCCGTCGAGCCCCGCCTGCCCCACGACTCGGGTGGCGGCGGCCGCGTCCCATCCGGTCAGCTCGCGCACCGCGCGCACCAGTTGCTTGCGCCGATAGCCGAAGAGCCCGACCACCGCGCTGCGGAAGCTCCTGACCTGGTCGTCCGGCACCAGCGGACGGTCGAGCGGTTCCAGCCGAAGCGCGGCGCTGTCCACCTTCGGCACCGGATGGAATGCCCCGGCCGGCACGGTGAACAAGACCTCCGTCTTCGCCACCGCCTGGATGCCGACCGTCAGGGCGCCGTAGTCGTCGCTCCCGGGGTGCGCGCCGACGCGGCGAGCCACCTCCTTCTGTACCAGGAACACGATGCGGCGCGGCCGCGGCGGCGTGAGCGCCTTGTCCAGGAGCGGAGACGTGATGTTGTATGGGATGTTGCCAGTGACGAGCCCGCCCGGTCCGCCCGCCAGCTCGACCCAGTCGAGGTCCAGCGCGTCGCCTTGCACGATCTCGGCGCGCGGCACCCGCACGCGCAGCGCCTCGATCAGCTCTGCGTCCTTCTCGATGGCCACCACCCGCCCGGCGTGCCGGAGCAACGCCTCGGTGAGCCCGCCCGGCCCGGGCCCGATTTCCAGGACGGTGTCTTCCGCCGTGGCGCCGACGGCCTCGGCGAGTCGCTCGAGTATCCGGGGATCGTGGAGGAAATGCTGGCCGAGCCGGCGCTTCGGACGGGACACGCCGTCAGATTCGCAGGATCAGGAGCGTGATGTCGTCGCCCGGATGCGGCGCGAAGGCGCGCACCTCGGAAATCAGCGCCGACACGATGGCCTCCGGCGCCAGCTTCCGGCGCGAGGTGACCCCCGCCAGGAGCCGCGTCTCGCCGAACGCCTCGCCGTCCGGATCGCGGGCGTCGACCAGCCCGTCGGTGCAGAGGCAGAGGAGGTCCTGGCCCATCTGCCACGGCACCTGGGCCAGTTCGATGTTGCCCCGCGCGGCCAGGCCGAGCGGCGGGGCGGTGGCATCGAGGCGTTCCGCCGGTCCCGACGGCGGAATCCGCCACGCGTGCGGATGCCCGGCACTGGCGTAGGACAGCTGCGCGGCCCGCGGATCCAGCACCCCGTAGAACACGGTCAGGAACATCTCGGTGGTGGCCAGGTCTTCGGCGATGCTCTCGAGCAGCCGCTCGAGCGTTTCGTCCGGCGTGGCGGAGCCGGCGGCGTGGATGCCGGCGGCCGCGATGACCATCGCCATGACCAGCGCGGCGGCGAACCCGTGCGAGGACACGTCGCCCAGCATGACGCCCACCCGCCCGCGACCGAAGCGGTTGAAGGTGTAGAAGTCGCCGCCGACCGATTCCGCGGGTACGCATCGCGCCGCCACCTCGGCGTCGGTGCCCAGCACCGATGGCGAGGGCATCAGCTTGAGCTGGAGGTCGTGCGCCAGCTCGAGCTCGCGCCGCAGGCGCTGCTGCTGGAGGTCGCGGACCACGAGCCGCGCATTCTCGATGGCGGCCCCGACCTGGTTGGCCACCGCCGTCACCAGCTTGCGGTGGACCGGCTCGAACGCGTCGGCGCCGAGGCGGTCGGTGAGGTTGATGACCCCGACACAGCGCGTCGCGCCGCCGGGCGCGGCGTAGATGATCGGCACGGAGAGGTACGCCCCGCCCTTGTAGCCGCGCGGCCCGCCCACGCCGTCGGCGCCGGGCGGGTTCTCGACCAGCCGCCGTTCGCGGTAGGCGCGGGCCGCCACCGATTCCATGTCCCCCGGGGCCACGCTCGCCTCGGGGGTCGCCGTCGGGAAGCCGCGGGTGGCCACGACGCGGAGCCGGCCGAGCGTCTCGTCGAACACCATGATCGAGGAGCGCCGCGCGGCCACCACCGAGCTGACCTCCCGCAGGATCGTGCGGGCGGCCTCTTCGAGGTGAATCGTCTGGCCGAGGATTTCGCTGATGCCGTAGAGGAGGTCGATCTCTTCGTAGCGGTTGGCGAGTTCCGCGCCGATCTCGACCGCGCGCCGCTCCGACTGGAGGAGCGTGCCGAGCACCGGCCGGACCCGGCGGGCCGCGGCAGCCGCCTGTTCGTCGGGCAGCCCTTCGACGGTAAACCAGACGCCGTCGATGCCCGGCACCGCGTCCAGCCAGGCGCTGCCGGTAGGTGTGGGGACCAGCCCGGGTTCGCGGGGAATGATGGGAGTCCAGCCGGGGTCGTCGCCGCCGAGCGTGCGCACGCGGCGGCCGTCGAAGCGCCACGCACGGAGCCGCCCGCCCACGAGGCTGCCGAGCGCCTCCAGGACCGGTCCGGCCCGCTCTACTGCCGGCGCAGGGTCATGCAGATGGAATTCCCCGGGGGGTTGAAGCGGACGTCGTCCATCAGGTTGCGGATGAGGAAGAGCCCGCGTCCGCAGGGCAGCTCGAGGTCATCCGGCGTCACGGGGTCGCGGACGGTGGCGGGATCGAACCCCGGCCCCTCGTCGGTCACGTGGAGGTGCAGCGCGTCCGGCAGGCATTCGGCCCGCACTTCCACCATGAGGCTGGGGGCCTGGCCGTTGCCGTACACGATCGCGTTGGCGAGGGCTTCCGACAGCGCCACGCGCAGCCGGAAGTGGGCCCGTTTCGGGGCATCCCATCCGGCAAAGCAGTGCCGGGCCACCAGCTCGACGGCCTCTTCGATGACGGAAACATCGCTGGGAATGCGCAGGGCAATTTCCACGGCGATCCCCGTGGGCAGTGGGCGGTCGGCACGGCGGACGCAGAGCCGAAGCGGCGCGGTCACGGTCGGGGCCGGGTCAGAACCCGGCGAGCGCCTGGGCGGAGCTGTCGGCGATCGCGAAGAGGGTGTCGAGCTTGGTCAGCTCGAACAGCGAGCGCAGGTCTTCGT
Source organism: uncultured Gemmatimonadaceae bacterium (assembly GCA_964571795.1). Lineage (GTDB taxonomy): Bacteria > Gemmatimonadota > Gemmatimonadetes > Gemmatimonadales > GWC2-71-9 > SPDF01. Next base: position 11,540 of record CAZNDK010000015.1, read on the forward strand.
TGAGGCCCGAGAGGCGCAGTTCGCCGCCCTGCTCGCGGACCTTCTTCGAGATCGAGACCAGCGCGCCGAGCCCGGACGAATCGATGTAGCCGGTCTTGGAGAAGTCCACCAGCAGCTTGCGCTCGCCGTTGTCGAGTGCCTGCTGGATGACCGACTTGAGCTCCTGCCGGTTGCCCACGATGAGCTGACCCTCGACTTCGACGATCAGGGTCCCGGACGGATGCTTCGACGTGGTGAACGCCATGAACGGACGCCTCCCTCAGGGGCTCGGATCGGATTGCAGCACCGCGAGTGCGGCCACCTCGACAATATCATCGCTCGTCGCCCCGCGCGACAGGTCCGCCATCGGGCGGGCCAGCCCCTGGAGCATCGGCCCCAGCGCCACGGCCCCGGCGAGCCGCTGGACCAGCTTGTAGCCGATGTTGCCGGCGTCCAGGTTGGGGAAGACGAGCACGTTGGCCCGTCCCGCGATCACCGACCCGCGCGCCTTGGCCGCCGCCACCTCGGGCACCAGCGCGGCGTCGGCCTGCAGGTCGCCATCGGCGGGGACGCCGGGGGCCAGTTCGTGGAATCGCGCCACCGCCTCGCGCACCAGGTTCACCGAGCGGCCGTCGGCGCTGCCGTGCGTGCTGTAGCTCAGGAACGCCACGCGCGGCGCATCGCCCACCAGGCGCCGGCGGTCGGCCACCGCGGCCAGGGCGATGTGGGCCAGCTCGTCGGCGTTGGGTTCCGGCACCACGGCGCAATCGGTGAAGGTCAGCACCCGGTCGTCGCCGAGCAGGAGGTAGAACGCCGAGCTGAGGAGGGGAATGCCCGGCCCGAGGCCGATGGCCCAGAGCGCGGCGCGCAGCACGTCGGCGGTGGCGTGGGCAGCGCCCGCCACACAGGCGTCTGCCTCGCCGATCGCCACGAGTCCGGCGCCGAAGCGGAGCGGGTCGGCGGCCAGGTCGAGGGCGTGCACCCCGTCGCGCACCCGCTCGGGCCGGCGCATCCGCAGGAGCTCCGCGATGCGGCCGAGCCGCGGGTCGCGGGCGGGATCGAGCGGGCCGCTACCAAGGAGGATCGGCACGGCGATCCCCTCGCGGCGGAGCCGGTCGGCGGCGGCCTGCACCCGCGGGTCGCCTCCCTCGGGCAGCACCACGCGCGCACTGCGGGCGCGGGCGCGCTCCAGCAGCCCGTCGCGGAAGCTCACTTCGCGAATCGGGCGCGGAGCGCCTCGGCCACCGCCGGGTGCACCAGCGCGGACACGTCGCCGCCGAACCGCGCCACCTCGCGCACCAGGCTCGAGCTCAGGTAGGTGAGGTCCAGCGCCGGCACCAGGAAGACGGTCTCGAGCGACGGATGCAGCTGGCGGTTCATCAGCGCCATCTGGAACTCGTACTCGAAGTCGCTCACGGCGCGGAGGCCGCGCACCACCACCGAGGCGCCGACCTTCCTGGCGAAGTCGGCCAGCAATCCCTCGAAGGCCACGAACTCGATGCGCGGATCGGCGCCGATGGCGCCCCGGAGCATGGCGATCCGCTCCTCGGTGGAGAACAGCGGCTGCTTGGCCACGTTGATCGCCACCGCCACCACGAGGCGATCCGCGAGGAGGAGGCTCCGGCGGATCAGGTCCTCGTGCCCGCGGGTCGGCGGGTCGAACGAGCCGGGGTAGATCGCGATGCGAGTCATGGCGCGTAGCAGAAGGTGAGGGCGGTGTCGCCGTAGCGGCGGGTGTCGTCGCCCGGCAGCGCCAGGTCGGCGCGGTGTTCCACCGAAAGAATGCGGGCAAAGGGCGTCCGGCGGAAGAGCGCAACCAGGTCGGCGGCGGCGGCGTGGGCGTACGGCGGGTCCGCGAACGCGAGGTCAAAGGCCCCGGGCTGGAGGGTCCCGGCGAATCGCAGCGCGTCGCCCTTGTGGACCCGGCAGCGCGCCCCGACGCCCAGCGCCTCGATATTGGCGCTCAGGGCCTTGATGGAGGCGGCGCCGAGCTCCACGAACTCGGCCAGATGGGCCCCGCGGGAGAGCGCCTCCAGTCCCAGCGCCCCGCTGCCGGCGAAGAGATCGAGCACCCGTGCCCCGGGGATTGCCTCGCCGAGGATGCTCATCCACGCCTCCCGCACCCGGTCGGAGGTCGGCCGGACCCTGGCGTCCTTCGGCGCCACGAGCCGCCGCCCGCCGAACTCCCCGGCCACGATGCGCATCAGCTCGGCGAGGTGCCTGGCACGATCGCGACGATCCGGGCCTGCAGCGCGTCCCGCCCGCGAAACTCGTTCCGCTCCAGCTTGAACGCCACGTCCACCGAGGCGAGGTCCGCCGGCGCACGCTCCATCATCCCGAAGCCGATGGCGTCGAGTGCGGCCGTCCCGTCGCGGAGCGTGCCCTTCAGGTGCCCACGGCCGACCTCGCGCACGCCATCCAGCCGCACGCCTCGCACGGCGAACACCGGCCCCGGGTTGTCACTGCCGCACGGTTCGAGCAGCCGACAGAGCCGCTCGAGGTCGTCGGTCGCCTCCTCCAGGCGCAGCACGACGTCCACCCGCTGCTCCGGCGCCAGGTCATCCGGCCGGAGCTGCCGATTGGCCTCCGCCACGAAGCGCTCGCGAAACTCCACGATCCGGTCGCGATGAATGGTGAGCCCCGCCGCCATCCGGTGTCCGCCGAAGCGCTCCAGCAGGTCGCCGCAGGCGGCAAGGGCGTCACGCAGGTGAAACCGGGAGATGCTGCGCCCGCTCCCCTTCCCGCTGGTCGGCGTCTCGGCGTCGAGCGCGATCATGAAGGCGGGGCGGCCGTAGCGCTCGACCAGCCGCGACGCCACAATGCCGATGACGCCTGCGTGCCACCCCTCCGCGGACAGGACGATGGCGGCCTCTTCATCGAGCCGAACCGTCGCCTCCACCTGCGCGATTGCCTCCTCGAGGATGCCCTGGTCGAGCGCCTGCCGTTCGTCGTTCAGGGCTTCCAAGGTGCGGGCCAGGGCCCGGGCCTCGCCCTCGTCGTCGGTCAGCAGGAGCCGGAGCCCGTCCATGGCGTCGCCCACGCGCCCGGCCGCGTTGAGCCGGGGGCCCAGGACGAAGCCGAGGTGACCGGCACGGATTTCGGTCTCGTCCAGCCGGGCTGCGCTGCGGAGAGCGCGGAGCCCTGGCCACCGGCTGGAGCCGAGCACCTTGAGCCCGTGGCGCACCAGGATGCGATTCTCGCCCCGGAGCGGCACCACGTCCGCCACCGTGGCGAGGGCCACGTAGTCGAGCAGGTGGAGGGGAAGATTGGAGGGGAGGTCGAGCACCGGCACAAGCGCCTGCACCAGCTTGAAGGCGACGCCGGTGCCGCACAGGACGCCGTACGGGGAGTCTTCGCCGTCGAGCTGCGGGTCCACGATCGCCGTGGCGGGCGGCAGCTCCTCGCCGGGCAGGTGGTGATCGGTCACCACCACCTCGATGCCCGCCTCGCGCGCCAGGCGCACGGTGTCCACCGAGGTGATGCCGCAGTCGCAGGTCAGGATCAGGCCGGCGCCGACCTCGCGGGCCCGGGCCAGCCCCGCGGCGCGAAAGTCGTAGCCGTCGCGCATCCGGTGCGGCACGAAGGGCACCACGGTGGCCCCGGCGTGGCGCAGCGCCCGGGTGAGGAGCGCGGTGGCGCACTGCCCGTCCACGTCGTAGTCCCCATGGACCAGGATGGTGGTGCCGGCCCGCACCGCTGCCGCGATGACCCCGACCGCGGCGTCCATCCCCCCCAGCGAGCGCGGATCGCCGAGATCGTCGAGCGCGGGCCGGAGGAACCGGCGCGCGCGCGCCACGTCGCCGAACCCCCGCTGCACGAGCAAGGCAGCCAGCGCGGGCGGCACCGCGAGCGACGCGGCGAGCGCCGCCACCGCGGAGGCCTCGGGGGCCGGGGCCACGACCAGCCGCACCGCGCGTGGCGCCGTGGCGGAGTCCGTCACCCGCGTCGGCTCAGCCGCGGTCGGCGTAGTAGAGCATCACGCCGCAGGCCTCGCAGGCGTCCACCACGCCGGACATCCGCATCTGCGAGCGGCGGTTCATCGGCACCGCGGTGAAGCAGGCGCCGCAGGCGTCGCCGGACAGGGCCACGACCGCCAGCACGGCGCGCGAGCCCCGAAGCCGCTCATACCGCGAGCGGAGCGGCTTCGCCACCGCCTCCGCGCTCCGGTCGCGCGCGGCGAGCGCCACCGCGCGCTCCCCCTCGAGGCCGGCGCGTCGGGCGGTGAGCTCGGCGCGCGCCTCGACCTGCTCGGCCTTGAGGGCCTCGACCGCGGCCTCCGCCTCGGCCACCCGCGCCTCCTGGGCCTGCACCGCCTCCTGGGCCCGGAACCAGTCGGATTCCTCGCGCGCGAGGACCTGGCGGGAGAGGTCGAGCTCGGCCATCAGCGTGGTGGTCTCCTTGCCGGGCCGCGACACCTCGATCCGCTTCCGCCGGCCTTCCTGCAGCTTGCGGTAGGTCTCGACCCGGCCCTCGACCTCGATCCGGCGCCGGATCGACTCCGCGACCCCGCGCTGGGCAACGCCCACGGCGGCCTCCGCGCGACGCACCGCCTCGTCGAGCACCTGCTCCTCCGCGAGCGCCGCGTCGAGCCGCTGATCCACCTCGAGCAGCGCCAGGTCCTTCTCCTGCAGGTCGAGCAGCTTTTCCAAATCGGGGTTCATCCTGTCTTCCTTGCTGGGGTCTTGGCCGGGGCGCCGTTACTGCGGCGACCGGGGCCGGGGATTCTGCCAGTGCATCGCCTTGCGGAGCGCCCGAGGATACTTCGCCTCCAGCGCCTTCTTGCGTTTCATCTTCTCGGCCGGATCCGTCAGCTGCTGATACTCGCGGAACAGCGGGCGGAACTCGAGCGCCTCCGAGGCGCTCGCATAGTGATCGTCCAGGACCGCGTCGGACAGCGCCGTGCCGGATTCGCGCAACGTGCTCCATAGCCCCTGGGCGGCCGGCGACAACCTCGCCGCCAGGTCGGAGGCCGGGATGCCGGGCTCACCGGTGAGCGCATCGAACAGCTCCCGGTGCAGGGCCTCCTCGAACCAGTCGGCGCGGACCTCGTGCGCGGCGCGGGCCCGGTACTCGTCGCTCGCCACCAGCACCCGGAGCAGTTCCGCCTCGGCCACGCTGCCCATCCGGCCGCGGCGCGCCACCGGGCGCTCGGTCGCAGGTGCCCGCCGGTCCCGGTTGGGTAGCGGGGCGGACGGCGGCATCGGCGCGGGCATCGCGTCGACCTCGCGCAGCAGCACGTCCTTGCTCACGCCGGTCCGCTCGGCCACCCGGCCCAGGTACAGCTCGCGGGTGATCGCGTTGGACGCCGCGCGAATTGTGGGCAACAGCCGGTCGAGCGCCTCGCGGCGGTGCTCCATCCCCTCGAACCATCCCTTCCGCTCGAGGATCTGGATCTTCCGTTCGAGGACGTCCACGGCGTCGTGCAGGACCGGCCGCAGGGCGTCGGCCCCGCCCTTCTGCACCAGTGTGTCCGGGTCCTCGCCGGCGGGCATCGTGGCCACGCGGACCCGCACGTCGTGGCGGAGCAGCTCGTCGCCGGCGCGGAAGGTGGCGCGGAGCCCTGCGGGGTCGCTGTCGTAGAGCAACGTGACCGTCTTGGTGTACCGCTTGAGCAGCACCGCCTGGTCGCCGGTGAGGGCCGTGCCGAGCGGGGCCACGACGTGCTCGACGCCCGCCTGCACCAGCCGGATCACGTCGAAGTAGCCCTCGACGACGAGCGCGCTTTCCTCGCGCCGGATGGCGTTGCGCGCGAAGTGCAGGTTGTAGAGCGAGCGGCCCTTGTGGAAGATCGGCGTCTCCGGCGAGTTGAGATACTTGGGTTCGCCGGGGCCGAGGATCCGGCCGCCGAACGCCACGACCCGGCCCCGGATGTCGTGAATCGGGAAGAGCAGGCGGCCCCGGAACCGCGGCCCGATCGACCGGTCCTCGCGGCGCACCACGAGCCCCGCCTCGACCAGGTGTTCCTCCTTGACGCCCAGCTCGGCCATCGCGGCCTGGAACTCGCCCCGGCGCGGCGCGTACCCCAGCCCGAGCTCGGCGGCCGTCTCGAGCGGAATCCCCCGGCCGACGAGGTACGCCCGCGCTGACTCGGCCTCGGGCGACTCGCGCAGCTGCCGTGCGAACCAGTCGTGCGCCACCGCCGCGGCCGCGTACAGCGGCTCGTGCGGGTCCGGGCCCTGACGCTCGCTCCGCTCCGGGATGACGATGCCGACCTTGCGAGCCACCTCGCGCACCGCCGTCGGGTAGTCCATGCCGAAGCGCTTCATGAAGAAGCTGAAGACGTCGCCGGCCTCGTGGCACACGTAGCAGTAGAACATCCCCTTCTTCGGGATGATGGCGAGGTTCCGGTGGGTGCCGCCGTGGAACGGGCAGGCGCCGCGATAGTCGGAGCCGGTCCGCTTGAGGTCCACCGACTCGCCGACGATGGAGACGATGTCCGCGGTGTCGCGGACCTGCTCGATCACGTCGTCCGGAATCGTGCTCACGACTTCAACTCCGCCACGGTGGCGCCCGTTCCGCCCTGGTTCGACGGCGCGAAGGCGTGGCTCTGCACCCGGGCGTCGCGGCTCAAGAGCCGCTGGACCCTGTCCCGCACGACGCCCGTGCCCTTGCCGTGAATGATCCGGAGGTAGGGCCGGTCGGCCAGCACGGCGGCGTCGAGCGCGGCAAGTGCAGCCGCCTCCGCCTCGTCGCCGGTCATGCCGCGGAGGTCGATCTCCATGGGGGCCTCGGGAGTGGCGTGCGAGCTGGAACGGTGCGGCGCAGGCGCGGCCTTTACTGCCTCCCCTCGCAAGACTTCCAACTGCCGGGCCTCAACGACGACCCGGAGCCCGCCGACCATGACCACCGCCCGCCCGTCGCCCCGCAGTTCCACCACCTCGCCCACCCCCGCCGCGGCCGTCCGGACGCGGCTGCCCACGCGGACCGGCGCGCCCTCGGCGCGTTCCTCATGCTCCACCGCCGCGAGCCCGCGCGCCCCCGCGGAGATGCCCTCCTCGACGACCCGCCGCGCCTCGCGAGCCGCCGCGTCGTCGACCGCGGACCTGGCCTTGGCCAGCGCCTCCTCGACCAGCTGCCGCGCCTCGAGCAGGTGTGCCCGCGCCTGCTCGCGGGCCTGGCGGTCGGCCTCGCGTTCCCGCTTCCGCAACGCGGCCTCGCGGGCCTCGACCGCCGTGAGCTCGGCGGCCAGCCTTGCGGCCCGCCCCTCGCTTTCGAGGTCGCGCGCCGCGAGCGTGGCCTCCTCGGCCTCGAGGGCCCGCGAGCGGCGCTCGGCGTCGGCCAGCAGGGCGTCGAGGGTGCGCGCCGCCCGGGGAACGTCGGCCTCGGCTTCGGCGAGGACGTCCGCCGAAATGCCCAGCCGGCGCGCGATGGCTAGGCCATAGGAGCGGCCCGGCACGCCCTTCTCGAAGCGGTAGGTCGGCCGGATGGTCTCGGCGTCGAACTGGAGCGAGGCGTTCACCACGCCGGGGTCGCGCTCCGGCAGCGTCTTGAGCGCACCAAGGTGGGTGGTGGCCAGCGTCGTGCTGCCGCGCCGCGTGAGGGAGAGGAGCGTGGCCGCCGCCAGCGCGGCGCCTTCCGCCGGGTCGGTTCCGCTCCCGATTTCATCGAGGAGGATCAGCGTCGCGTCGTCGGCGTCGGTCAGGATGTGCCGGAGTGCGCCGAGATGCGCCGAGAAAGTCGAGAGGTTTGCCGCGAGAGATTGATGGTCGCCGATGTCCGCGAAGACGCGGGTGAAGACCGGCAACTGGCTGCCTGCGCCCAGCGGCGGGATGATGCCGCTCTGCGCCATCGCCCCCAGGAGGCCGACGGCCTTCAGGAGGACGGTCTTGCCGCCGGTGTTCGGGCCGCTGACGACGAGCGTGCGCTCCGAGGAGTCGAGCGTGAGGTCGAACGGCACGACCGCCTCGCCGGCCGCGAGCAGGAGCGGATGCCGGCCGTTGACGACGGCGAGCGGCGCCGGCGCCGCGAGCATCTCGGGGCGGTACCCGTCGGCGCCCGCCGCATAGCGCCCGCGGGCCACCAGGTCGTCCATCCGGACGCACATCTCGGCGCCGGCCCGGAGGTCCGCCCACGCCGGACGGAGCATCGTGGTGAGGTCTCGCAGGACGCGCAGTCGTTCCCGGTCTTCCGCCGCCTCCGCCTCCCGGAGCGCATTGCCGAGCTCGATCGCCTCGGTGGGCTCGAGGAACAGTGTGCCCTGGCTGGCCGATTCGTCGTGGATGATGCCGGCGGGCCGCTGCCGCGAATCGCGCCGCACCGGGATCACGTAGCGCCCGCCGCGAACCGTCACTCCCGCCTCGCCGGAGCCCTCGGCGCCACGCAGGATGGTCTCGAGCTTCTTGATCAGCCGCGCGCGCGCCGACTGGACCTCGCGCCGTGCAGCCCCGAGCTCCGGACTGGCACCGTCCAGCAACTGTCCGTCGTCGTCCAGCGACAGGTCGAGCCGACGGTCCAGGGACTTGTCGGGCACCGGGACGGCCAGCGCGGCCGCGAGGGGGGCCTCCTCCGCCACCCGCCGGAGTTCGGCGGCGTTCAGTCGGGAGGCACGGAGGAGTGAGCGCATCCGGACGAGCTCCACACCGTCGAGGACGCTGCCCTCGACGCGGAGCCGCGCGAGCGCACTCCCCGCGTCGGGCGACGGCTCGACCATCACCGGGGTCTTCCGGCGGAACAGCGCCGCCACTTCCTCGACGGCTGCGAGCTCGGCGCGGATCCAGGGGAGGTCGGCCGCTGGGCGCCGGGCGCGGACACGGTCGGCGCCCAGCGGGCCGGCGGCGCACGCCGCGACGGCGTCGAGTGCGCGCGCAAACTCGAGCGTGTCCAGGGCGGCGTCCACCCGGTCTCCCGGCAAAGGCAACGGGGTGCCGGCGTCCGAAGGCGCCCGCACCCCGTGGCTGTGTCCGACCGGTTCCGTTGCCATCATCCCAGCGAAAGCTCCGCGCGCACGATTTGCTGGATCAGCTTTCCGTCGGCGCGGCCCTTGAACTGCGGGACGACGCGCCCCATGACCTTGCCGATGTCGGCGGCCCCCGCCGCGATCGCCGCCTTGACCGCGGCGCGAATCTCCTCGGGGTCGGCCGCCGGCGGCAGGAACTCCTCGATGATCCGGATCTCCGCCCGCTCCCGCTCGGCGAGGTCCTCGCGGGCGGCCTTCGCGTACTGCTCGACGGCCTCGCGGCGGAGCTTCACGCCCTTCTGGAGCACCTCGAGGGTGTCGTCGTCGGTGGGAGCCCGCTTCAGCTCGATTTCCCGGTTCTTGAGAGCGGCAAGGACCGTCCCCAGAAGCTGGGTACGGTCCTTGTCTTTGGACTTGCGAGCCACCGTGAGGGCGGCGTGCAGGTCGTCTGCCAGTTTAGACACGCGGCTTCCGGGGACCGCGGCGCACCTTCCGCGCAGCGGCGTTCATCTTCCGCTTGCGCTTCTCGCTCGGCTTTTCATAGTGCCGGTGCTTTCGCAGGTCGGAGAGGATCCCGGCCTTTTCGCACTTCTTCTTGAAGCGCTTCAGCGCCCGCTCGAAGCTTTCGTCATCGTGAATGACGACTTCGGACATCAGCAAATCACCCCTCTCCGGCCCGTGTCAGGGCGTAATGTTATGCAGTCCTTCAACATAGACGGAGAGTGCGCCGCGGGCAAGCCCGGCGGCCCCCCGGCCCGCCACCGCCGCCGGGGCATCCCCGGAAGCGCTGGCAGGCGGAGGGTGGCTGGGTGCTAGAGGGTCATGGCAACCCTGGTATAGATGTACCGCCCGTTGTATCCGAACGGCGAGGCCGCCGCCCACGGGAAGATCCCGAAGCTGTTGTTGGGCCCTGCCTGGTCGGGGTACACGTCGAAGATGTTTCGCGCACCGAGCGCGATGTTGATCTGGTTGAACTGGTAGGCCACCTCGGCGTCCACCAGGGTCTTGCCCCCGTAGGACTCCACGCACGCGTCGCAGTACCCGGGCTGGGCGGACGAGAACCCGCCGAAGTACGAGATGCGGGCGAGGGAGGTGAATCGGCCGTTGCCGTAGTTGCCCGTGAGCGTTCCGCGCCACTCCGGGCGCTCCCGGGTGATCGCCACGGAGGTCACGGTGTCGAGGAGGGAGGTGATCCCGGTGCCTTCCAGCTCCGACGGGAGCGGCGCTTCGGAGAGAATGATGTTCTGCGTGTAGTTGACCCCGAGCGTGACGCCAACCACGCCCGTCTCCCCCGCGCGCCAGCTCGCCGATCCGGTCAGGTCCACGCCCTGGGTCTGCGTGTTGAGGGCGTTCGCGAAGTACTGTGCGCCGCCGACGGTGAGCCCCGCGTTCGTGAGGATGGCGACGATGCTGTCGGTGGCCAGGAGGCCCGACAGGATGATCCGGTTGTCGATCTTCACGTAGAAATAGTCGGCCGTGAAGGTCAGGTTGTCGGCCGGGCTCACGGCCACGCCGCCGCTGAAGTTGACGGCCGTCTCTTCCTCGAGCGGCTTGGCCCCGAGCGCCACGGCAGGGGCGCTCGCCACCGGGAAGACGCCAAAGTCCACCGGCTCTGGCTGGCCGGTGAGCGTGTCGAAGACGAAGTTCGTCGCGAAGCTCGCGTAATGGATCTGGCTCAGGCCCGGGGCCCGGAACCCGGTGCTGGCCGCCGCGCGGAGGGTCCAGCGCTGCGACGGCTGGTAGCGCACCGCCACCTTGCCGGTGAGCCGGGAGCCGAAGTCGCTGTAGCTCTCGTACCGCCCCGCAAGGTTAGCGAAGAACTGCTTGGTGATGCTGGCCTCGGCGTCGGCGTACAGGCCGACGTTGGTCCGGGAGTCGTCGGTGGCCGCCTCGGGCAGGAAGCCGGAGAAGACCTGCGATCCGGAGGGCGCGTAGTTGCCGTACTGGTCGGTGTGGAATCCCTGGATGTAGGACGCCGGCTCGCCCGCCTTGATCTGGTACCGTTCGTCCCGGAACGCGACGCCGACGGCCAGGTTCAGCGGGGTGGCCCACCCCACGCCGAAGGCCCGGGAGAAGTTCACCCCTGCCACGAGTTCCTCGCGGAGCAGCGTCCCGGCGTAGAAGTCGGTCTGGTTCGGGATGCCCGGGTCGTCCGCGGTGCCCAGGATGCCATCGGCGCCCGGCGCGCAGGGGGTGCCGAGGCAGGGACCGAGGGAGGTGTTCAGGGTGTTGGTCAGGTTGTACTCGAAGTCGTTGTGCCCGAACTCGAGGCCAGCGTCCCATGACCAGCTCCCCAGCAACCCGCGCAGGCCCGCGGCGGCGGACCAGTCCACGACGTCCGGCGAAAAGGTGGGCAGGAAGCCCTCGGGATAGATCTGCGGCCAGTTGCGGTCGTCGAGGCCGGTGCGGCGGTAGCCGTTGCCGGTACCCTGACGGAAGCTGTACCCGCCGAACGAGTAGAGCTCCAGCGTCTCGGAGGCGTTGAGCGGGAGCCGGAAGTTGGCGAAGGTGAGGATGTCCTCGGCCTCGCCGTCGCCCCAGTGGTAATTGGGCATGTCGACCGGGTTGTTCTTCACGACGACCTGCCCGTTGGCGTCCACGCTGTCGGCGTCGCCCGGCACCATCTGGTCGCTCGCATCGGCCCAGGCGCGATTGGTGGCGTTGCGGTTCCGGTACTCCGCGAAGAGGCCAAGCGAGCCCCGGCCCACCCCGATCCCGATTCCGCCGTTCACGTCCGCCACCTGCCCGTCCACCGGGTAGTCCGCCGTGGCGCTCTGCCCGAAGTCTGCCGACAGGAACGGGGAGAACTCACCCTCCTTGGTGACGAGGCTGATGACGCCCGCGATGGCGTCCGAGCCGTACTGCGCCGACGCGCCGTCACGCAGGATCTCGATCCGGTCGATCATCCCGGCCGGGATGGCATTCAGGTCCACACCGCTCGACCCGGCCGCCATGCCGTACGCGAAGGTATTCACCAGCGCCATCTGGTGCCGCCGCCAACCATTGATCAGCACGAGGCTCTGGTCGGGGCTCAGGCCGCGCAGGGTGAAGGGCCGGACGATGTCGGTGGCGTCAGTGACCGACTGCCGCGGGAAGTTGATCGAAGGCGACAGGTACTGGATGACCTGGCTCGTTTCCGTGGTTCCCTGGTCCGTGATATCCGCCGTGGTGAAGACGTCCACCGGCACCGCCAGCTGGTCGGCGGCGGTGTGGGGCGCCCGGGAGCCGACCGTCACGTTGATCGGCGACACCTGGATCGGGGTCGGCGTGAGCCGGAAGCTCTGTTCGACCACGTCCGTGGCCGTGACGGTCACCTTCACCGCAAGCGGCGTGAAGCCGATCCGGCGCACCCGGAGGGTGATGGTGCCTGCCGGGACGCCTCGGAGTTCATAGCGCCCCTCCGCCTGCGTGGTGGCGACGAGGCCGGTGCCATCCACGGAGACGCTCGCGCCCTGGATCGGAGCGCCCCCCGAGTCCACGACGATGCCCCGGACCGTGCCGGCCTGACCGAACAGCTTGGTGGGGAGGATGCAGACGAGCAGGGCGAGCAGAAGGAAAGGCAAACGAGGAATGCGCGACATCGACACCTCCGAAACGAGGGTGACCGTCGGGACAAGACTCCAGGGTTGTGGCCTGTGCGTGTCCGGCAGGGGGGAGGAGAGCGCCGGACGTTCCTCGCCTATATATGGGTCGCGTGGGAAGCCGTCAAGCGGGGGACGGCCGCGGCGAAGCGGGCCTGGGCTATCCCGGCGGCCAGGCCATGGCCCGCCCGCCCAGCAGGTGGAGGTGCAGGTGGTCCACGCTCTGGCCGCCGTCTCGCCCGGTGTTGGTCACGATGCGATAGCCGGCGGCGTCCAGCCCGAGTTCCGTGGCCACCTCCGCGCCGAAGGCCAGGAGCCGCCCGAGGAGCCGTTCCCCCTCGGGACCGCGCGCGTCGCGCGCCGCGGCGTGGTGCGCCACGGGAATGACCAGGACGTGGACCGGTGCCTGCGGGTTCAGGTCGTGAAACGCCACAGCGTCGGCCGTGCGCCGGACGACCTTCGCGGGAATCTCGCCCGCCGCGATCCGGCAGAAGATGCAGTCAGCCATCGAGCCCTCGCTTCCGTGCCACGCTGGTGTACACCGCGCCCGCCAGGGCCGCGGTCTCGAACCGGAGGATATGGTCGCCGAAGCGGACCGGCGTGAAGCCTGCCGACTCGAAGGCCCAACGCTCCTCCGCGGTGAACCCGCCTTCCGGCCCCACGGCGATAGTGACCGGCTCGGGGCCCACCCCCGCGGGGGGCACGCCACCGTCGATGGCCGCCAGCCACAGGATCCCCGTGCGCGGCTCCGTGGCGAAGCGCTCAAGGGGGATCGGATCGCGCACCTTCGGCGCCCAGGTGGCGCCGCACTGCTTGATGGCCTCGAGCGTCCGCCGCCGGAACCGCTCGACTTGCGCCTCGCGGATCCGCGACGCGACGCCGCGGGTGTGCTCGGTTTCGAGCGGTACGATTTCCGTCACGCCGAGCTCGGCGGCCTTTTCCACCAGCCACGCGAACCGGTCGCGTTCCCCGGCGCCGATGGCCAGGACCAGTGGGACCGGCGCCGCCTCACGGTGCACCTCGCCCACCGTCACGACCGCGTCCTTCCGCCCGAGTTCGAGGGTACCCTCGCCGACGCCGCCCGCGCCGTCGAGCAGCCGGATCGACTCGCCCGCCCCGGCGCGGCGCACCCGGAGGTGGTGGACCTCGAGCGCATCGAGCACCAGCCGCGCGCCCGGCACCAGCGAGCCGGCAGGCACGAGCACGTTCACGAGGTCCGCCGTGCGGACACCGCCCACCATCCGGCGTCGCGCACTTCGTCGAGCAGCTCGAATCCGGCGGCGGCCAGCACCGGCCGGAAGAGCGGCGCCTCCGCTTCCTCCATCCCGGAGAAGATGGCGATCCCATTGGGACGGAGCGCGTCGCGTATGGCCGGGAGGAGCGTGACGTTCACGGTGCGCAGGATGTTCGAGAGGAGAAGGTCCACCGGACCCAGGAGCGGAGCGAGGACGGCGGCGTCGCCGTCGAGGAACCGGCAGGCGGCAGTCACCTTGTTGCGCTCCGCGTTGCGCGCGGCGACGGGATTGGCCTCGTCGTCGATCTCGATGCCGGTGGCGCGGGCGGCGCCGAGGCGCACGGCCGCGATCGAGAGGATGCCGCTGCCGCTGCCGAGGTCCAACACCGTCTGGCCCGGCACGAGATGGCGCTCCAGCAGCGTGAGCGCGGCTCGGGTGGACCCGTGTTCCCCGCTCCCGAACGCCATCTCCGGGTCGAGCACCACCACCACTTCGCCGTCGGTCGCCGCGCTGTCGGACCAGGATGGCGCCACGACCAGCCGGCCGAACCGGCGCGGTGCGAGGCCGTCGCGCCAGCGGGTGGTCCAGTCCACCATGTCGAGGGGGCGGAGCCGGCCGGTGGCCGCGGGATCGGTGCTCTCGACGAGCGCATCGACCAGCGCGCGGGCGGCGACTTCGTCTTCCGCGAAGGTGACGAGGGTGCCGTCGTCGCGCTCCTCGATGGCCTGTCCGGTCCGCGTCACCAGCCAGGCCGCCAGGGCCTCGCCGGTCCGGGCGGGGGCCGAGGGCGTCACGTCCACGGCCCACCAGCTCATCAGCCGATGGCCTCGCGGATTCGGGTCCAGAAGCCCTTGTCGTGGCTGGGCGGCTCGCCCTCGTGCGCCGCGAGCTCGCGGAAGATCCGCTCCTGCTCCGCGGTGAGGCGCTCCGGGGTCCAGACGTTGATGCGGACGTGCAGGTCGCCACGGCCCGACTGGCCGAGCCGCGGGAGGCCCTTCCCCTTGAGCCGCAGGACCGCGGCGGTCTGCGTGCCGGCGGGCACCACCACGTCCTCGCTCCCCCACGGCGTGGGAACGGCGAAGGTGCCTCCGAGGGCCGCCTGCGAGAAGGAGAGCGGGAGGTCGGTGGCGAGGTGTTCGCCCTGCCGTTCGAATCGATCGTCTTCCTCGACCTCGATCATGAGGAGGAGGTCGCCTTTGCCGCCGTTGCGCGGCCCGGCGGCGCCCTGGCCACGCATGGTCAGGTAGTTGTTGGTGGACACGCCGGCCGGGATGTCCGCCTGCACGGTGCGCTCCGCCCGGACCCTGCCCTCACCTCGGCACACCTCGCACGGCGACTTGATGATGGTGCCCTCGCCGCCGCAGGTCGGGCACGGGGCCACCTGCACGAATTGCCCGAACATGCTCCGCGCGGCACGCCGGACCTCGCCGGTCCCCGCGCAAGTATTGCAGGAGGCGGCGCTGGTGCCCTTCTTGGCCCCGGTTCCCTCGCAGTGCTCGCAGGCGTCGAGGGTCTTGAGCTTGATGGTGCGCCGCACCCCGGTGGCCACCTCGGCGAGCGTCATCTTCACGGTGACGCGGATGTCCTGGCCGCGCCGGGCCTCGCCCTGCGCCCGCGCCGCCCCGCCGCCGAAGAGCGATTCGAGGCCGCCCAGCCCGCCGAAGTCGCGCATGAAGATGTTCAGCGCCTCGGTCAGGTCCACGTGGTGATACTCGAAGCCACCGCCGCCGCGGCCGAGGCCCGCCTTGCCGTACCGGTCGTAGGCGGCCCGCTTCTGCGGGTCGCGCAGCACCTCGTAGGCCTCCGTGACCTCCTTGAACCGCGCCTCGGCGTCGTGCGACGAGTTGCGGTCGGGGTGGAGGTCCATGGCCTGCTTCCGGTAGGCCTTCTTGATCTCGGCTTCGGTGGCGCCGCGTTCGACGCCCAGCAAGGAGTAGAAATCGCTCACGTCAGCAATCCTTCGACGAGCTGGCTCGTGTGTTCGACCAGCCCGATGATCTTGTCGTAGGGCATCCGGGTCGGTCCCAGCACCCCGATGACGCCGCGGAGTTCGCCGGCGCGGTAGGACGCCGTGACCAGGGTGAAGTCGTTGAGTCGCGGATCGAGGTTCTCGCCGCCGATGGTGATCGTCAGCCCCTCCCCGCGCGTCTGCAGCGCGGTGCGGAGGAGGTCGCGGCGCTGGGTCAGGTGCAGCAGGTCCCGCATCTTCGTGTTGGAGGCGAATTCCGGCTGCTCGGCCAGGAGTTCCGCCCCGCCCAGCACCACCTCCTGCCCCTCGCCCGACAGGTCGAAGATCTCGTCGCGCTCGGCGATGAAGATGTTCAGGAGCTCGTGGCTCTCCGGGATGTCGCCGGCGTCGCGCAGGCGGTCCGCCAGCGACGACCGGATCTCCTCGACGGTCAGGCCGGCCAGCCGCTCGTTGAGTACCTGCGCCACCCGGTCGAGCGCCTGCTTTGCGATCGCCCCGCGCACCTCCACGAACACCGTCCGCACCGCCCCGCTCCGGAGCGTGAGCACCATCAGGATCCGCTCGCTCGACACCTGCACCAGCTCCAGCCGCTCCAGCACGATGTGCTCGAAGGCGGGCGCCACCGCCACGCCCAGCTCCTGGGTCAGCACCCCAAGCACCTGGGCGGTGCGGCGCAGCAGCTGGTCCATCGCATTTCGGGAGCCGGGGAGTTCGTCCTGGAGCGTCTGGCGTGCCTCATCGCTGGGCGGCGCGAGGTGCATCAGGCTGTCCACGTACACCCGGTAGGCCAGGTCCGTGGGGATCCGGCCGGCCGACGTGTGCGGATGGTAGAGCAGCCCCTTGTCCTCGAGCTCGCTCATGATGTTGCGCACCGTGGCCGGCGACACGCCCAGCCCGAAACGCTGCGCGATGGTCCGGCTGCCGGTGGGCTCCGCCGTCTCGATGTAGGTCTGGATGACCGCCTCGAGGACGTGGAGCTGCCGGGAGGAGAGGTGCTCGGCGGTTGCCATGGACGTGAATCTAATCAGGCCGCCTCGGCCACCAACGCGTCGAGCCGGAGCCACCCCTCGGGGGAGAGCCGCAGCCGACCCCCGGCGGCAACACCCCACTCCGCCGCCGCCCAGCGGTCCCGGACCGGATCCGGCACCAGGTCGAGCGGCACGCCGGCGGAGGTGCGGAGCCCGAGGTAGAGCGCCTCCAGGCGCCGCTGCGCCGGGTCGAGGTGTTCGCGGCCCGCGACCGGATCCCGGCCCTCGCGAATGGCGGTGTCCCACGCGGAATACTCCCTGATGTTCCACCGACGCTCCGCCCCGAAGCCGCTGTGCGCCGAGGGACCGAGCCCGAGGTAGGGCGCCCCGGTCCAGTATCCGCTGTTGTGGCGCGCCCGATGCCCGGGCCGGGAGGCGTTCGACACCTCGTAGTGCTCCCACCGATGGTCGGCGAGCGTGGCGCTCAGCTGGAGGAACTCCTCGGCGTACTGCACCTCGTCCACCGGCGGCGACTGGCCGCGCGCGGTCCGGCGGCCGAGCGGCGTGTGGGCCTCGACTGTCAGGCCGTAGCAGGAGAGATGATCGGGGCCGAGGGCAAACGCAGCATCGAGGTCGGCGGCCCAGTCGCGCCCGAGGTCCGCGGGCAGCCCGTAGATGAGATCGAGGGAAATATCCTCGAACCCCGCCGCACGCAGGATCCTCACCGCAGACCGCGCCTGGTCGGCCGTATGGGTCCGATGCATCCAGGCCAGCACCGCCGGCGAGAACGACTGCACGCCGAGCGACACGCGGCCGATGCCGGACTCGCGCCACGCGGCCGCCGCGGCCTCGGTCACGTCGTCCGGGTTGGCCTCGAGCGTCACCTCCGCTGCGGGGGAAAGCCGACGATCGGCCCGGAGTCCGTGGAGGATGGCGCCCAGCGCCGCGGGATCGAGATGGGAGGGGGTGCCGCCGCCGAAGTAGACCGTGTCGAGGTCCGGCGACTCGGCCCAGGCGGGGTCGCCCTGCAAGCCTTGCCACTCACGGAGGACCGACTCGGCGAACTGGCGGGACGGCACCGTCCGGCGCACCGCGATGGAGAAATCGCAGTAGCTGCAGCGCCGGGCGCAGAAGGGGACGTGCACGTAGAGGTTCACGGCAGGAAGGGTACTGCCCGCCGCCGGCCCCGGAAAGTCAGGCGCGCAGGAATCGGCGCCCGGGCTCCTGCCGCACCACGCCGCACAATTCGAGCGCCGAGAGGGTGGCCAGGAGCTCCGCGGCGGGCAGCCCCGCCACCTCGATCAGGGCATCGAGGTGCCGCGGCATCTTGTCGAGGGTCTGCAGCACGCGATGCTCCAGCGGCGTGAGCGAAAGCGCTGGCGCCGCGGGCGCGGCCGCTGCCCCGCCCTTCACCCCAGCTCGACGTTCGGGGAACGAGGCGAGCAGGTCCGTCGGCTCGAGAAAGGGCGTGGCGCCGTCCCGCAGCAGGCGATTGGTGCCCACCGAGGTAGGGCTGGTGATCGGGCCCGGGACCACCATCACGTCCCGACCCTGGGCCAGGGCGGCCTCCACGGTGATGAGCGTCCCGGAGCCCGACGCGGCCTCGACCACCACCGTCGCCCGCGCGAGCCCGCTGATGAGCCGGTTCCGGCGCTGGAAGCTCCCGGCCGTCGGCCGATCGCCCGGCGCGAACTCGGTGAGCAGCAGGCCCTCCCGCCGCATCCGCTCATAGAGGACGCGGTTCGCGGCCGGATAGATGACCCCGAAGCCGTTGCCGAGGACGCCGATCGTCGCGGCCCCGAGGTCGAGCGCCGCGAGGTGCGCCACCGCGTCGAGCCCGCGCGCCATTCCGCTGACGACTGCAACCCCGGCCTCGGCCGCGGCCTGCACCACCAGTCGGCAGGCATCGGCGCCGTAGGCGGAATGGTCCCGGCTGCCGACCACGGCCACCGCGGGTCGGTCGAGCAGGTCCAGCCGCCCGAGGGCGAAGAGCACGCCGGGCGGCTCGGGAATGGGGGCAAGGATGGAGGGATAGTCCGGGTCGCCGGGGAGGAGGCAGCGGCCGCCGTGGCGCTCAACCTCCCGGAGGATCCGTTCGCCCTGGGCGACCGACGTGGCCTTGATGGCGGTGGCGCAGGCGACCGAAATCCCCGGCAGGGAGCGCAAAAACTCGAACGGCGCCGCGAGGGCGCCGTAGGCGGTCGAGCAGGCCTGGAGGAGCGTCGTGCGGCGGCCGTATCCGATTCCGTTGACCTGCGCGAGCGCCACCTGCGCCGCGCGTTCGTGCTCCGATGCCTCGGTCGTGTTCACTCCGAAGGCCACTCCTCGGCTTCCGTTGGCACCTCCGCCGCCTTCGCCTCGGCCACGAAGCGGAACAGGTACTCCTTCAATTCCTCGAGGCCGCTGCCCGAAGCGCTGGAAATGGCGAGCTGGCCTGCGGCATCCCGCGCGTCGAGCACCGGCACGGCATCGCCCTCGGGGAGCAGGTCCCGCTTGGTCAGGACGACTACGTGCGGCCGCTCGGCGAGCGCCGGTGAGTACTGGCGCACCTCGCTCCGGAGCTGATCGTACACCGCCTGGGGGTGCTCGGAATCGAGCGGGACGAGGAACGCCAGCACGCGGGTCCGCTCGACGTGCTGCAGGAACTTGAGGCCGAGCCCCTTCCCCTCGTGCGCCCCCTCGATGATGCCCGGAATGTCCGCGAGGACGAACGAACGGGAGCCGGAGAGCTGCACCACTCCCAGGTTCGGCTCGAGGGTGGTGAAGGGATAGTCGGCAATCTTCGGACGGGCGGCGCTCAGCACCGACAACAGGGTGCTCTTCCCGGCGTTGGGCTCTCCCACGAGGCCCACGTCGGCGATGAGCTTCAGCACGAGCTCGAGGTCGCGCTCCTGCCCTTCCTCGCCCGGTTCCCACTCCCGTGGGGCCTGGTGGGTCGGCGTGGTGAAGCGGGCGTTGCCGCGGCCCCCGCGGCCCCCGCGCGCCACGCGCACGGTGTCGCCGTCGTGGAGGATTTCGGCCAGCACCTCGCCGGTCGCAAGGTCGCGGACGATGGTGCCCGGCGGCACCGGCATGTAGACGTCGTCGGCGGTGGCGCCGGTCTTGGTCTTGCCCTTGCCGTGGTCCCCGCGACCCGCCTTCCAGATGGTGCGGTAGCGGTAGTCGAGCAGGGTGGCGAGGTTGGCGTCGCCCCGGACGAAGATGTGGCCGCCGTGCCCGCCGTCGCCCCCGTCCGGCCCCCCCTTGGGCTTGAACTTGAAGCGCGCGAAGGAGCTGGCCCCCGACCCGCCGGTGCCCGCAATGACCTTCACGACTGCACGATCGATGAACATCAGTCCTCCGGAGTCCAGCCCGCACGCACCACCGCCCACAGTTCCTTCACTTCCTTCCACTCCTCGTGCCCGACGAGCGGGTTGACCACCGCGAGCACCGCCTCGACCTGTCCGAAGGTGGCCCCGCTGTGCAACGCGCCGCGCAGGTGCGAATGCAGCTGCCGGTGAGTTTGCAGCACCGCGGTTTGCGCCACGGTGCAGAGCTCCCGCCGGAGCAGGTCGAGCCCCGGCCGCCCCAGGGTGCGGCCGTAGCCCTCGACGAGCATCCACAGATCCACCGCCGGATGCAGCTCCCGGATGTTGCGGCGGAGCTTGTTGTAGTTGCCGCCATAGACCCGGGCACAGGTCTGCTCGCCCCGCGCCTGCCATTCCTGGAGGTTGGCGTAGTCGGCGTCGGCATCCTCGACCGGCGCGGGCCGCCCGCTCGCCTTCCGCCAGAGCCCGAACGCCACGAGCGCGCGCGGGTAGCCGGTCATTAGGATCGACTGCAGCAGCAGTTCCTCCACCCAGTCCGGATCGGTGTCCACGGCGAGGGCGTCCGCCATGGCCTGCCGCATGGCCGGCTCCTCGCCGGCCGCGACCGCGGCGGCGAGCCGGACGAGCGCGTGGGTCGGCAGGTCGAGCGTCGGGTTCGTCGTCACCAGATTATTCCCGTTCAGGCCGTCAGCGGCACGGAATGCGCGCCGCCGGGTGCGTGAAATTGCAGGGCACCGGCGGCACGGAGCGAACCGGTCTGCCCCCGCCGGGTGTTTCGAATCGGGGGCTCCACGTAGGGTGCGAGGGCGTCGAGCGACAGTTTGCCCCCCAGCGCGTCGCCGAGTTGCCGAAGCACGCCGAGCAACGCCACCTGGGCGCTCCGGTTTTCGCCATCCGCCACCTTGAGCGAAATGCCGAGCCGCTGCTCCGGCCAGGCAGCGCTGTACACCCCCTCGGCGCCGACCTTGGCCAGCACCCGGCCGCCCGACTCCCGCATCAGGTCGGTGCAGAGCCGGCGGTGTCCGCCCACCAGTTGCGGATGGGCGAGCATCGCGTCCCGCACCCGGGCCGCGGCGGGCTCCTCGCTCACGCCGAGGCGGGCGTAGGCCAGCGCCATGGCGCGAAGCGGCAGGCCGAAGCAGACGGTAGTGCACCCGTCCACGCCCTGGATCAGCGCGCCTCGCGGCACGCCAGTCCAGCGCACCACTTCGTCGAGAATGCGCTCCTGCACCGGGTGCCCGGCACGCTCGTACCCGGCGGTCGGCCAGCCCCGATGGCGCGCGAGCGCCAGCATCCCGGTGTGTTTGCCGGAGCAGTTGCTCCAGGCCGGTGTCAGGGTCGTCCCGCTGCGGATGGCGAGCTCCTGCACGGCGTTCGACAGCGGCGGGTGCGGGCCGCAGGCGAGGTCGCCCTCGGTGCAGCCAATGGCCGCAAGCATCCGCGTGGCCAGTTCGACGTGTTCCGGCTCGCTCGAGTGCGAGGCGCAGGCCAGCGCGATGGCGTCCGATCCGAGGCCGAACCGGTCCGCCGCGCCGTCCGCCACCATCGGCAGGGCCTGGAACGGCTTGGCAGCCGAGCGCCAGTAGGTGACGAGGTCCGGGTCGCCCGCGGAGGCCACCAGCGCGCCGTCCGCGTCCACCACGGCCACCGCCACGGCGTGCGTCGATTCGACGAGATCGCCGCGGGTGGCTTCGACGCGGAAGGGCAGGATCGGCATGGGGGTCAAAGATAGTGGAGCGCCGACCAGGCCGGGCGGCCGACTCCCCTTCCCCTTTCCCCGTGGTGGACACACGTTTCCCCGTCCCCTCCACCCTACGCCCTGAGGGTCCGTCGTGCGAGCCACTACCCCACCCCCTCCGATGCCCCGCGATCGCGTCCTGGCGCTGATCGAGCGCATGGCGAAGAGCCGCATCGTCGTCGTGGGCGACCTCATCCTCGACCGTTACCTCATCGGCGACACCGAGCGCCTGTCGCCCGAGGCGCCGGTGCCGGTGGTGACGGTGCGTGAGCAGCGCGCCGCGCTCGGAGGCGCCGCCAACGTGGCCGCCAACGTGGCCGCGATGGGCGCCACCTGCCGGTTGGTGGGCGTGGTGGGCGACGACCCCACCGGCCGGGCATTGCGCGCGGAAATGGCCACGCTGCGGCTGACCGATACCTTCGTGGAAACGACCGCCGGCCGGCCGACCACGTCGAAGACCCGGGTCCTGGCCCGCGGCCAGCAGGTGGTCCGGATCGACGAGGAGGTGGACCGGCTGTTGGACGACGCCGAACTCGCCAAGGTCGTTGGCCGCATCGAAGACGCGCTGGCCGACGCCGACGCGCTGCTGCTCGAGGACTACAACAAGGGTCTCCTGGCGCCGGCGGTCATCCGCGCGGCGATGGCGACCGCCACCAAGCGCGGGATACCCGTGGTGGTGGACCCGAAGTTCCGGCAGTTCTTCGACTATGCCGGCGCCACGGTCTTCAAGCCCAACCGACGGGAAATGGAAGCGGCGCTCGGGGCCGCGGTGGACCTCGAGAGGCGGAACGCGCTCCCCGAGGCACTCAATCGGCTCAAGGTGGACAACCTCCTGTTGACGCTGGGTGCCGAGGGCATGGTGCTGGTGACGCGCGACGGGGCCACGACGCACCTGCCGTCGCTGGCGCGGGAGGTGTATGACGTGTCCGGCGCGGGGGACACGGTGACGGCGTGGGTGGGAACTTGCCTGGCCGCGGGGGCCACGGTGCGGGAGGCGGCGCAGTTGGCGAACATCGCGGCCGGCATCGAAGTCGGGAAGGCGGGCGTCGCCACGGTGTCGCCGGAAGAGGTGCTGGCGATGCACGACGAGCGGTTCGACCAGATCGGGCGGCTCCGGCGGAGCGGGCTAATCTAGGGCGCGCAGGCTTGCCCGCCCCCGCCGCCCCCATTAGACTCCCGCTCCCGAAACACCGGGCGATTAGCTCAGCTGGTTAGAGCGCGCGCCTCACATGCGCGAGGTCGGGGGTTCGAGCCCCTCATCGCCCATCGAATGCAACTACTTGCCCCGCTTGGTCCTCGACGACTGAGCGGGGTTTCTACTTGCGTGATTGGCGAGCGGGAGGTGTCCGTTCCGGTGTCCGTTGGTGGGCTTTTCCGGTGTCCATCGGTCACGCTTGCAGGATGCGGCGCGACTCCAAAGCCGCCACCTGTGCCTCCTCGCTGGGCCGCTGGTAGCACTTCACGACCGTTGTGGAGTCCTTCCAGCCACCGAGGTCGCAGAGGTCCCTGAGGGGGACGTGCCGCAGCTCGCTCGCGAAGTGACGGCGGAGTGCGTGCCAGCCCCGGCCCTTCTCCGGTGGCAAGCCTGCCCGCTTCTGTGCCCGCTCCATCCAATCCCGGCAGAGATGCCGACTGCCGGGGAACACGGGTGAGTCTCCAATGCCGGGATGAGCCGCCCGGTACGTCTCGAAGGCAGCCCGCGCCGTCGCCGTGAGCGGTGTCGAGTGTTCCCACCCGATCTTGTCCGACGCCGCCCGCCACCGAATCCGCCCGGTTCCCAAATCCACGTCGCTCCACCGGAGCGCCAGCAGCGCGCCGATCCGGTGCCCCGTCTCATGCGCCAGCTCCAAGAGCAGCCGAAACGCCGGGGGAAAGGTGCCCGCCACCCCGAGGAGCGCCTGATACTGCTCCTCCGTGAACACCGGGCGACAGGGGTTGGCTTCCTCCACAATCCGGAAGCCGGCGAGCGGGTTGCGGTCCAGCCACCCCGCCCCGACGCCCCAGTGCAGGACCGCCCGTAGAAAGTGCAGGTCGTAGGCGATCATTCTCGGTCCAACCGGCGGGGGTGGTGCATCGCCCTTCCGCGGGCGGAGATCCCCGATACGGCGGCGTTCCGTCGCGTAGCGCACGGCGTCCCGATGAGTCAGGTCCGCCGCCAACCGAGCGCCACCCAGGATACGAACTACGAGGCCCACGGTGCGGCGATCGTGCTGCTGCTTCCGGTGGGATTTCGTGGGGGTCACTTCACGCAAGTAGTTTTCAAAGAGCGTGGCGAGGGACACGGCGTCACGATGATCGGGGCGGCGCAACTGCGCCGCGAGATCCTCCGCCTCCATCTTGGCCCTGCCCCAGTCCGCGTGGCCCAACGACTGTCGGACCTTGCGCCCGGTCCGCCGGTATTCGAGAAAGAGCTTGCCGCTCTTGTGCCAGAATGCCCGCACGCGGTTGGTGCCCTTCTCGCCGGTCGTAAACGTTTCCTGCTGCTTCCGGATGCGCGCCATCAGCGCCCCCCTTCGGTCGATAGCTGTGGCCGCGCTGTCTGCCGGGGAGCACCCGAAGAATGGGGCTTTCGAGGTAGATCTGCCACTCGAACCCGAGGGGCGTGCGGATGGCCAACGTTCCGAAGTCTCCCCGCCCGGATTTGCCGGCCCAGGGCGTCCGCCGAGTAGCCCGACAGCCGAGCACCTTCGGCCAGCGTGACAGCCTCTGACCCCGCTAGCGTGAGAGCGGCCTCAACGTCCGCCACAGCGCCCTCCAGCACGTCTGCGTGGACCGTGGCCCCTCGCCGGCGGAGCACGGCGCACTCATCCCGCCATCGGACGAGCAGGGTGCCGATCGGATCGCTGGGCGTGCTCAAGACGGTCATGTGCCACGCTCCGAGGTCGCTTCGAGGCTGCGCCGGGGGGGTGCCGTAGTTCTTCCGCCAGCCGCCCTCCCTCCCTCACCTGACTGTCCTGACTCCTCAACCCTGTGGGTTTGAGGAGGAGTCAGGTGGACCCCTGACTCGGACCCTGACTCGACCGTGACCGGCTGCTGACTTTCGACGGCAAAGGGAGTCAGGTGGGTGAGCGATTCAGCCTGACCTCGGCCTTGACCTACTACAGTCGCCGTGGCGGCGCCTTCTGCCAGCCGGTATTGGTGGCGGCTGCCGGTTCCTTGGTCGATTACGACCCCTTGGCGGAGCAGTTCCGCCAAGGCCGCATCGGTCTCTCTAGTCGCACCGCGCACGCCCTTCCGTAGGCCGACCGTGCCCACGCCGGGGTGCGTCCGCAGGTGGTCCACGATTCGAATTGCTGCGGGAACGCCTTTACCCCCCTCCAGCGTGTAGACGTCTCCGACGAGCACCACGCTGAAATCCTCCAGCGCCCATCGCCCCCGAACGATTAGGCTCTGTTTGCCGCCCGTGTGTGGCTTCAACTGTTCCAAGACCACGTCGGCCGCCGCCGTGATGTCTCCGCTGTCCCGCGAGCGCCCATCCGATTTCCGGGCGTGGTGGAGCACCACGACACCTGCCCGACCCTCCCGCGCCACACGGAGGAGGCCCTGCATTACCGGACTCCACTGGGCGGAGGACCCCCCATCGGATATCGCATCGCCGGCATAGCGAATGAGGGGGTCCACCACAACCACGCTGGGGCGAAGCGCCTGCACGACAGCCCACAGGTCCGCCTGCGGGTCCCGGGGATACGGTATGACGTGGAAGCGGTCTGGGTCGGCGCCGAAACGCAGTGCGCGAGTGAGGAGGTCGGACGCATGCTCCTCGGCCATCAGCCATAGCGCCGCGCCCGGCCCGCACGGCTGGCCGAGGAAGGGACGTCCCGAGGTGAAAGCCGCGACAGCGGCGGTCAAAAGTGTGCTCTTCCCGCTCTTGTCCCCCGCGCTGTAGACCGTGAGTCGTTCGCTCCAGCAGAGGTAGGGGAGGAGTGTCTTCGGTGGGCGACAGGCATCCGGGTCAGTGAGAATTGCCCGAAGTGTCCGACTGAGGTGAGCCGCCGCTAGGTGCAGCCCCTCCTCCTTCGAACCAATCAGATCCCCGTTTGCCAGCCGGGCCGCGGCCCACTCAAACTCGGAGACAGAGAGTTCGGTGTACCCCTGTCCCGACGCATCGGGAACGGTTACAGTCACGTCCGATGCCGGCCGTGTCACGGCTCGGCCACTCGCCGAGACCGTAGTCTCGCCTGACCTTCAGCCGCGTTGCAGTCAATTTCGAGGTTTGATACTTTCATCGTGGCCACCTGAAATGGCTGTTGTGCGCGCTCGGTCCCCCGCCAGGGGCCGGGCGCGTTTCTCTTGCTTCAATCGACCCGTTTGATCGGCCGGCCGACCTTCGCGGCGTACGCCTCAATATCCGCGAGCGGGACCCAGAGCCGGCCGCCCATCCGCCGGAGCCGCATGTGACCTCGGAGCCCCGCGCCATAGACGGTCGCGTAGGTCAGTCGGGTGAGCTGCGCGGCAGCGGCAAGCGGTACCATCACATTGTCGTTGACTGTCATCCGGATACTCCGCCAAAAGAGCCCGTGGTTACCCGCGGAAGAGGTGCAATCGACCGGCGAAGGCCTAACCCGGTCTCGCGGACCCAGCCCCCGAGGAGACGCACGCGTCCGCGGCAAGCTGCGCCAGCGACATAGATCCAAAAGTGGGGAGGGAGATCGAGGGCGGATACGGCACTGTGCCGGAGAGGAGAAGGGGCACCCGAAGCGGTCCCCGCTGCGGCCGAGGAGGGGTGCGAGCAGGGAGTTCGGAGCTGTACGCAGTTCGCCGAAGGGCGGGTCAGGCGAGCATTTCGCGAGGATCAGGCAGGAAGGTGCGCCACTCAAACTATGGGGGTGGACTCCGTTGGCGCTACGGCTAAGAGAGACGGTGTTCGTCGTCTGATGGCGGTCCGGCGGGCGCGCTGCGTGGCGGATCTGTGAGGAGGGGCGAGCAGAGGCCGCTCCAGCCGGGGCGCCAGTCGGATGCTATTGGGTGCCCTCTGTTCGGTGGCCCAGAAGGCGGAGGAGGAGCGGCGGAAAGGACTGGCTGCCGATGTCCTGCGGCACCTCTGCCCTCGCATCCGCCGGAGGCTCGGTGCCCCGCTCGACGTGGGTCCAGAACGCCTCCGCGGCCATCAGCAGGTCTTCGCAGAAGGTGCTGTCATAGGCAAGGTGGTACACCCGGAAATCGGAGCCGCCGATCAGCACGGCCACGTCCCAGTAGTCGGCGTGGCAGACGTACATCGTCCATTGCATCTGGGCGTAGACGTGGGCGGGCACCTCCTCTGTGCCACTCTGGCCGTACCCGTCGGCCGAGGGCGCGAGCCCGAATTCCACACCCCACATCTCGGAGACGTGCCCGCCGAACAGGAGGCACCTGCGGTCCGGCGTGCAGGACCACGGCGTCCCCTCCAACCGCACCGAGGTCCGGCCGTCGCCCGTAAGGATGACGGTGCGACCGTGGGTCTGGAGCATGTAGTCGGTGTACGCCTTGGCAAGCAGCGTTTCGATCTCAAGGCCTGAGTGTAGCCCCGCGGAGTCTCCCGTGCGAGGTTGGGCGAGCCCGAGTTTCTCCTGCCAGACTTCGGATGCGGTCTTGTAGGGGCTGATGCCGAGAATGGCGGGAATTTCAGAGGCGCTGAGCGTGCTGCGCCGCAGTTCAAGCTCCGCAGGGGTGAAATCGCTCATTGAGTCGTCCCTTGACGGGTGAACCGGATAAGCCCTTGGCGGTTCATCGCGGGGTTGCGCCCTACTCGGCGGGGGGCGGCGGCGGTGGGGGCAGTTGGCTCTGCGCCCGCTTCGCGGCCAGCCGGTCCAGACTCGCGGCCGTATCCGGGTCGTACATCCGGTCCAGCCGCTCGAACTCCTGTTGCTCCGCACGCAGCCGCGCGAGTTCCTGCCGGTAAATCGCTTCCTCTTCTGGCGACTCGTAGACCGGCTCGAGCGGGTACCGCAGGTACTCGGCCTCTCGCTGCTGACGCTCCTCAGGCGTCAGCGGGGGCAGGGGCACCATCTTCCCGTTCTCCCATTTCCTCCCCGGCCTCCGGATCATCGTCCGCAATAGGCTGGTGAAGTCGTCGAGGCGCCAGTCCCAGTAGGCTCGTTCCTTCGGGTCCAGTGGCATCAGCGGAATACCTCCCTTCCTCCTCAGGATAGCCAAATCCGGTGACGGCACAATCCCCCAGGCGGTCACGAGGAGGGGCGCCGGGCTGTCCCCTAAAGTTGGTCCACAAGCACATCGCCAAATCATGCCCGACCAGTGCTTTACGATGTTGCGACTAAGTGGCCCGCGTGTGTTGTAGAGAGCGCTCAACCCCGAGGCCGCATCGCCGCGGCGAGAAAGATGGCACCCACAATGGATGATGTTTCGCCAAGAGCGAGGCGATGGAGGTTTACGACGTCACCGCCCAGAAGCTCGACGGTCCCGATCGACGGGCTCACCACCAGGAACCACAGGCCGATGCAGCCGAACAGCAGCCCCAAAGTGATGCAGAGAGCTTCACTCCCGCCGTGTTTGACGGCGGCAGCGAGGGGAATACCGCACGACTGGCAAAAGGTGGCTCCGGCGACGTTGTCTGTCTTGCAGGCAGGGCAGGCGGGCATAGTGGACTCTCCGTAGGAGTCCTGCCAATATCCGTCCAACTTCCGGATTCGCTAGGGGGGGGGGTGGCGAGATTAGGCCGGTGGCGGTCGAACCCGAAGAGTTGCTTTCGCGGCGAGCTCCTGCGCCATGCTCTTTGCCTTGTCCTTCTCCACCGGAAAATCTCCCAGGTGACCATGCCGGATCGGCCGGTCATCGCAGTTGAAGGCCAGCGCGAACTCTGCGATCAACTCAGGCGAAAGCTCCGCGTAGGCGAGGACGGGAGTCGCGCCACCGTTGCTCAAGTGCTCGTCCCCGAGGAGCCAAATGACATCACCGGTTAGGTCTGCGACACAAAACGTTGAGACAGCAAGCTTGTTGAGCGGAAGGTGGAATGCGCTAGGCTTGACCCGCTTGTTTGTCGCGCTGAACTTCCCCGACTGGGTCAAGTATCGCGCGATCAGTGTGTGGCCGCATGCGAGATGAGGGCTACCGATTGGTGGCGCGCTCGATGCCATGTCGGATAGCAGGCGGAAGAGCGTCGAGAAGCACTTCGATACCGTGTACCTTGCTCGAATCAAAAAGCCCGGCATAGGCAAGCGTGCCATCCCTTCCAACGCTCACTGAGAAGACTGACCGCGGACCATAGTCCCACTCGAGACAGAATTCACCATCCGGATCAGCGTAAATATCCGGCGTCGGGAGGTCCGGATAGAGCCGGTCAATGAGCGCGCTTGCATACTCAAAGCTTGAAAGGTCCGCCGCCGCCGCACCTTCGCCATCCCAATTCTTAGACGCTGCTGCTCTGTACGCGTCGAACAAGGATTGTCTCGCCCGCTCCTTGGATCCTTGAAGGAACACGCTTTCAGGCGGAGTCTCAGCTCCCCAGGCGAATCGGCGCGATAGTCTTGCCTCTGCGCTCAATGCTCGATCCATAGCTGGAACGCCGATCCAGTCGTCGATAGTCGCGCAATGGCTCATCGATACCGCTCCACAGTGGCGGGAGTGAGGCTCGCGAAGAAGAGCCGATTCTTGAAGTCATGCAACGAGGCGAGCACTCTCTTGATGTTGTTTGCATCAAGCGAGAGCTCACGTTCGTGAAACGCGTCGATATCGAGAATCAGGTTGCCGGGCGGGCCCGCCGCTGGCGGCAGGGCCTGAGCGACATGCGCGGAGTGCCCTAGTTGATGGTCATGCACGCTGACGCGGGTCAGGAATTGGCTGACCAACTGAGGAAACGGCTTGGGAACCGGTGGCGGCGCTGTCATGACCTCGTCGAAATCTTCGAGGCTCGCTGGGAGTTCGATGTGATTGATATAGCGGAGCGCGACCCGCACCACCTCGTGAGGGCGTGCAGTGGCAGCGTAGAGTTGCCACAAATCTAGGACGACAGGTAGAAGTTCGTCCCACGACGAGTATGGGGCAAGCTTGTTGAATGTGAAGCCATCTAGCCGGAACTGCACCAGCTGCTTCTTATCGGCAGATTCAAATCGATAGCCGATAGCATCCGAAACCTTCGCACCCTGCTTCGAAAGCCCACCCGGACCGACCTCGAAGCTCGCCTCGAACGCCCGCTGGGCATTCTTCCCCGGGTACTGTGGCAGCTTAGTGTGCAACTGCTCAAACTCACTAGCCTTGAGTTCGGCACGGGCTCTAACCCGAATGTCGAACACGGCCTCGGTGATTGGTGCCTTGGAAAGATGTGGATACTCTACGGTCAAACGGGGGCCTCGGCTTCGAATGTCCCCTGACTTCTGGGTGTGTTGATCCATCGGCCCAGTGCCAGGAACCCAGCGTTCAGTAACGAGGCGGCAGTAGCAACTGATATCTAACGAATCGCCGGTGTGGTCCGCTAGTGGCTTCGGCGGATCCGCCGAGTCGGGAAGCAAAGGGCCGTCGGATCGAGGGCCCCCCGGTCGGCGCTCAGCCGAAGTCCAGATCCACACCGGGAAGCCCTCGCCGGCGTGTCCGGGGGCGTCGGAATGGCATCCCCGCGGCATACGTCGAGGTGTCCCTTGAGGTGGCCATTGAACCCGATTTTGAGGCGGAATCCGAACAGCGCGTCCCGGCAGACAGGCGGGGTTTCCCTAGGAAAGTCCGACAAAGGGTCGGACTTCGCGCCATCCTCTGATCGCCTCACATGCGCGAGGTCGGGGGTTCGAGCCCCTCATCGCCCATCGGACAAAACGGAGAGGACCGCAAGCGGCGCATCGCCACTCGCGGTCCTCTTCGTTTCGAGGCTGCTGTGCCCTCGGTCTCGGGCCCTCAGCGCTCGAGTGGTGGGCCCTCCTGGATTCGAACCAGGGACCTACGGATTATGAGTCCGCTGCTCTAACCACCTGAGCTAAGGGCCCGTCGGCCCAGGGCTACTTGAACTGGTACTTGATGCCCAGGGTGAATTCGCCGCTGCCGTACCACGAGGTGTCGTAGGCGTAGCAGCCGTACCAGCCGCAGTAGTACGAGTCGGAACCGTTCACGTTGACCCAGCGGTACCGCCCGTCGAGTGTCACGCCCACCTTCTCGTTGAACATCTTGGTGACGCCGGCGCCGAACACGGTGCCGAACTCGGTCGAGCTGCCGCTCACCTCGTTGCCGAGGCTGTCCGCGCCGGTGGCGCTGAAGGCGTCGGCGCCGCCGCCGATGGCGATATACCCCTGCACCTCCGGCGTGTTGCCGAAGTAGAAGTTGAAGGTCGCTTCATAGATGTTGGTGCTCAGGTCGATCGTCCGGTTGCTGCCGGAGGCGCTGAGGCCACCCTTGGCCGTGAGCGTCGGGTCGGCGTGCGCGTATTCGAAGACCAGCCCGATGGACTGGTTGAACTTGTAGCCGAGCCGGGCGCCGAACGTGAACGAACTGCCGACGTCGAGGTTGGTGATGCCGTAGACGTTGCTTGTCGGGTCGAGCGAGCCGCCAAGGTAGATGCCGGCGAACGGCGTGATCCACGCCGAGCTCTCCGAATACTGCGCCTGGGCCGGAGTCGTGAAGCCGGCCAGCGCGGCGGCGATCGCGACCATCGTGGCAGAACGGGTGAGGGACATCAGGAGCCTCCGAGGGGGTGGTATCGGGCTCGGCTACCGCCGGCCCGCGAGAATGCGCTCGTACAGCGCGATGTGAGCTTCAGCCATTCGCCGGCGCGTGAAACGCTCGGCCACTTCGACACGGCCCGCGGCACCCAGCCGGGCCCGCAACGCAGAGTCTGCGGCGAGCGTCGACATCGCCTGGGCCAGCGCCTCCGGATCCCGCAGCGGCACGACCAACCCTGTGCGGTTGTGAGAATTAACCTCACGCACTCCGCTGGGCAAGTCGGTCGTGATGACCGGTCGGCCGGCCGCCATCGCCTCCACCGCCACGAGCCCAAACATCTCCTCCACCGTCACCGACGGCAGCACCAGGAAGTGCGCCTCGGCCATCCGCCGCGGGATGTCCTCGTCGGGATATTCGCCGTACCATCGGACCCGGTCGGTGATGGCGAGCGCCTGGGCCAGCGTCCGGAGCCTGGGCGCCTCGGGGCCGGTGCCGACGATGTCCAGCCGCAGGTCGGGCACCCGCTCGAGCGCCCGGAGCAGGATATCCACGCCCTTGTACCGCACCAGCCGTCCGATGAAGAGCGCCCGGATCGGGCCGGCGGCCGGTTCGGGCGGGACCCCGGCCCAGCGGGATTCATCGATGCCGAACGGGATGATCTCGACCTTGCCCTCGAGCCCCTCGAGCTCCTGGCAGAGCGCGATGTGCGCCCGGCTGGGCACCACGATGGCGCGGGCGCGCTTCAGCGTGATGCGGGACATCGTGCGCAGCGGGCTCCGGCGCAGGTCGGCGTGCTGGGTGACGACCAGGGGCGTCCGGCGTGCACGCAGCATGACCGCGACGTCGGCCAGCACGTGCGGATGATGGACGTGGATGATGTCGGCCCGGTGCCAGGCGGCGGCAAGGTAGCCGGGCGCGAAATCCTGGGAGCCGAGGCTCCCGAAGGAAAAGACCCGGGTGACGCGCGAGCGATGCCGGCCGCGGCGGTCCCCTTGCGCGGTCGTCTGCACGGCCACGACCTCGACCTCGTGCCCGAGCGCGGCGGCACCCTCGGCGAGATCCTCGACGACGCGTTCACGGCCGCCGGAACGGGGCCAGTAGTAGCGGGAGAGGTGCAGAATGCGCATGCGACAATATACCATGGCCAAAGTGAGAAGATCCCGCGGGCTTTGCGGCGCCGCGGAGCCCCGCCATCTTTCCCTCGTGCGCGCCGTCATCGTCTCCCATACCTACGTGAATCCCGCCACGCGCGGGAAGCTGCGCGCCCTCGTCGGCCAGGGAACCGCGCTGGCGGTGGCCGTGCCCGCGCGGTGGACCCCGCCGGACGGCTCGGAACCCATCCAGACGCCATTCTCCGAGGACGGCGGCGTGCGCATCGTGCCGGTGCCCACCGCGGGACGGGAGCCGGACGGCGCGCCGGCCACCTGGCGGTCGGGTGCGCTCCGCCGCCTCCTGATGGACTTCCGCCCCGACATCGTCCAGGTCGAGGAAGACCCCTCGCTCCGGGTGTCCGCGGCCGTGACGCGCCTGGCGCGCCAGCTCGGCATTCCCGCGGTGGCCTTCACGAAGGAGGGCCTCCCCCGGAAGCTCCCGCTCCTTCCCCGGCTCCGCCGCCGGCGCACGCTCTCGCGCGCCGCCGGCGTCGTCGGGGGCAGCGCGGTCGCCGCCGGACTCGTCCGTCTCGAGTATCCCGGACTCGCGTGGACCTCCATTCCCCAGCTCGGCCTGCCGGTGCCCCGCGCGCTCGCGGTCGAGCCCCATCCCCCGCTGGCCATCGGATTCGTGGGGCGACTGGTACCGGAAAAGGGGCTGGACGTCCTGCTCCGCGCCTGTGTGCGGCTCTACGGCGCGTGGACGCTCACCGTCGCGGGCACCGGCCCCGCCCAGGAGGAACTCGAGGCGCTCGCCGAGCGGCTCGGCGTCGCGTCCCGCGTCACCTGGCTTGGCGCCATCCCGCGCGCTGAGCTTACCACCATCTGGCCGCGCCTCGACTGCCTCGTCGCACCGTCGCGCACCACCGCCCGCTGGGTGGAGACCTACCCGGTGCAGGTGCTTGAGGCGATGGGGTATGGTGTCACGGCGGTCACCAGCGACTCCGGCGCCCTGCCGGAGACCGTCGGCGGCGCGGGGCTGGTGTTCCGGGAGGATCACCCCGAGGGTTTGACGGAAGCGCTGACCCGGCTGATCGGCGACGCGGCGCTCCGGGAGCGGCTGGCGGCCGAGGGCCGCCGCCGGGTCATTGCGGAATACGTGGACGATGCGATTGCGCGCCGGACGCTGGCGTTTTGGAGAGCAGTGCAGGAGACGGCGGCGAAGTCTCCATAGCGAGTGCAGCCCGGCGGCGGCCGAGCGGCGGCTTCAGCCGCCGACCTAATACTCCAGCGGCAGGTGCACCGGCCGGCCGTCCCGGGCCGAGAGGTACAATCCGATCAGGAGTTCGAGCGACCGCAGGCCCTCGCGGCCGTCGGTGTGGGGCTCCGCAGCGCCGCGCAGGGTCTCGATGACGTTTTCGTAGTAGGCAGGATGCCCGAAACCGTACACCGACGCCGTCTGGTAGCTCGCGTCGGCCGCCAGCGCGTCGTCGGGGTCCTTGTCCGCGAATTCCCAGTGCTCGATCTGGTTGACCGCCACCCCGCCCACCCGTGCCGTCCCCCGCTCCCCGATGATGGTGATGGACCCCTCGAGGTTCTTGGGGTAGGTCAGCATCGTCACGTTGATCGAGCCGAGCGCGCCGGAGCGCCACCGCACGTTGGCCACCCCGGTGTCCTCCACCTCGATCCGGCGGGCGAGGGTTGCCGTGAATGCGTGGACGCATTCCACCGGCCCCACCAGCCAGTCGAGCAAATCAACGTAGTGGCTGGCCTGGTTCATGAACGCCCCGCCGTCGAATTCCCAGGTGCCCCGCCAGCGTGCGCTGTCGTAGTACTCCTGCGGCCGGTTCCAGAACACGTTGACGTTCACCATGTACACCTGCCCGAATCGCTTCTTGTCCATGGCGCGCTTGAGCAGCTGGATGGTGGCGTTCAGGCGGTTCTGCTTGACGACGAAGAGCCGCACGCCTGCCGCGTCGCATGCCTGCACCATCGCCTGGCCGTCGGACCACCGGGTGGCCATCGGCTTTTCGGTCACGACGTGCCGCCCCGCCTCGGCGGCCTCGATGGTCTGCTGGGCATGGAGCCCGCTCGGAGTGGCCAGGATGACCGCATCGGCGTCGGAGCCAGCGAGCAACTCGGTCAGTGAGGGAAAGCCGGGCACGCCCGCGGCCGTGGCCGCGCGCGCCAGCGACGCCGGGTCGGTGTCGCACACCGCCACGAGCTCGGCGTTGCTGCCGTGCTTCGCGATCGCCTCGACGTGCTTGGCGGCGATCCGCCCGCACCCCACGAGGGCAAACCGGATTTTCCGCTGCTGGATCGGACCGCGCGGTGCGGGCATGGGCGCCGATGAGTTGAGGTTGATCCTATCTTAGCCGCGAGGCGGAACGCCCGCCACGCTCGTGCCGCCGACCTCGACGCCTTCGCGGCGCAGCCGGTCGACTTCGGTGGGCGGCAGGCGCACCAGCAACTCGAAGCCCCCCTCCGAGTCGCGCCGCTCCACCACCTCGCCCAGCCGGTACAGCGACGCCACCTGCGCGCCGGCGGTGAGCGGCAGGTGGAGCCACACGGCGGGCCGCACCAGCTGCTCGCGCTCCCGGAGCGCCACCCGGAGGCCGTTCAGCCCGTCGGTGCGCATCGTCGAGGTGAGCACCGCGCCGGGGTACATGGCCGTGACCCGCCGCCCGAATTCGACGGCGTCGTCCAGGCGGTCCACCTTGTTGAAGACCGGCAGCACCGGGCGGTCCTGCAGGCCGAGTTCCGCCAGCACCTCCTCGACCACCTGCATCTGTTCTTCCCAGCCCGGATGGCTGGCGTCGACCACGTGGAGGAGCACGTCGGCCGACCGCGCCTCCTCGAGCGTGGCGCGGAAGCTGGCCACGAGATGGTGCGGCAGCTTGCGGATGAACCCGACCGTGTCGGTGACCCGGGCCCGGTAGCCCTCGCCGAGGTCCACCTCACGCGTCAGCGTGTCGAGCGTGGCGAAGAGCCGGTCCTCGACTACGATTTCGTGCTGGCCCGACAGGCCGCGCAGCACGCTCGACTTGCCCGCGTTGGTGTAGCCCACCAGGCTCACGCTCAGCATGGGCGCCCGGCCCGCGCGGATCGTCTCGCGGTGCCGCTCGACGTCGCGGAGCTTGCCCTTGAGCCACTGGATCTTGTGGCGGATCATCCGGCGGTCGGTTTCGAGCTGGGTTTCGCCCGGGCCCCGGAGGCCGATGCCGCCGCGGATGCGCGACAAGTGGGTCCACATCCGCCGCAGCCGGGGGAGCAGGTATTCAAGCTGGGCCAACTCCACCTGGAGCTTGGCCTCGTGGCTCCGCGCCCGCGTCGAGAAGATGTCTAGGATGACCTCGGCGCGGTCCATGACGCGGACCTTGAGCTCCCGCTCGAGGTTGGCCCCCTGCATCGGCGAGAGCTCGTCGTCGAAGATGACGAGCGACGCCCCGCTGGCGCCGACCTGCGCCGCCAGCTCCTCGACCTTCCCCTCGCCGATCAGCGTGCCGGGATGCGGCGATTCCAGCTGCTGGGTCAGTTGCCCGACCACCTCCGCACCCGCGGTGTCCGCCAGCCGAGCGAGCTCGTCGAGGTGTTCCTGCATTACGGCCACGTCCGCGGACCCCTTCCGCGGGGCGGCGACGAGGATGGCCCGCTCGGCGGGCGGCTGGACGTTGATGAGATCGCGAATGGTGATCGTATCCTTTGGGTAAAGACTAGCCTGCGTCCGTCGGGCCGGGTTCCGGCCCTTCCCCGCCCTTGAGCCGCGCCCACCACGCCATGCGCTCGGCGATCCGCTTCTCGAGCCCCATGGGGCCGGGCTCGTAGAACCGCGCCCCGGCCACCTCGTCGGGCAGGTACTCCTGTGGAAGGTAGGCGTTCGGCGCGTCGTGCGCGTAGCGATAGCCTTCCCCGTAGTGCAGGTCCTTCATGAGGCCGGTGACGGCGTTGCGCAGGTGGAGCGGCACCGGCGCAGCCGGTGTTTGCCTCGCCGCCTCGCGGGCGGCACCCCAGCCGGCATACACCCGGTTGGACTTCGGCGCCGTGGCCAGGTACACGGCGGCCTCCGCCAGGGCGAGTTCCCCTTCCGGCGCGCCCAGAAAATCGAACGCGTCCTTGGCCGCGAGGGTGATCGTCAGCGCCTGCGGGTCGGCCAGCCCGATGTCCTCCACCGCCATGCGCACCAGCCGGCGCGCCAGGTAGAGCGGCGCCTCGCCCCCCTCGATCATCCGCGCCAACCAGTAGAGCGCCGCCTGCGGGTCGCTCCCGCGCACCGCCTTGTGGAGCGCGGAAATCAGGTTGTAGTGCCCCTCGCCCGATTTGTCGTACGCCGGCAGCCGCCGCGCGAATACGTCGGCGGCCACCTCGCGGCTCACCTCGCCGCCCAGCCCCACCTGCTGGCCCGCCGCCTCGAGCGCGGTCAGCGCCCGGCGGGCGTCGCCGTCCGCCGCGGTGGCCAGGAAGGCGATCGCGTCGTCGGCCACGCGGAGCTCCATGGCGCCGAGGCCGCGGTCGCGGTCGGCCAGCGCTCGCCGGAGCAACGCCTCGAGATCGGCTTCCGTGAGCGGCTCCAGCACGTACACCCGGCAGCGCGAGAGCAGGGCGGCGTTGAGCTCGAAGCTGGGGTTTTCCGTCGTGGCGCCGATCAGCGTGATCAAACCCGATTCGACGGCTGGGAGGAACGCGTCCTGCTGGCCGCGATTAAATCGATGGATTTCGTCGCAGAAGAAGATTGTCTCTCGGCCGAGCCGGCGACGGTCCTCCGCCTCCCTGAGAATCTCCCGCACCCGTTGCACGCCCTCCGTGACGGCGCTGAAGGTCACGAACTCCCGTGCGGTGTGCTGCGCGATGACGCGGGCGAGGGTGGTCTTGCCGGAGCCGGGCGGTCCCCAGAGGATCACGCTGCCAACGTCGCCCCGGCGAATCGCGTCGCCCAGGGCGTGCCCCGGCGCCAGCAGGTGCGGCTGGCCTACCACCTCGTCGAGCGTGCGGGGGCGGAGCCGGGCGGCCAGCGGCGCCGCCGGCGCGAAGAGGGAGGGTTCGCTCACGCCGGCCGTCCTAGCCAACCCAGCGCTCGAGCAGGGCGTGGGTAACGAAGAACGCCGCGGCGCCGCCGAAGAACGGCAGCGCCGTGCCCCAGCCCCGCTTGGCCTGGAACTCGGGCACCAGGTCGGACGCCGCCACGTAGAGCGTGACGCCGCCCGCGAGGGCCAGCCCCCACTCGGCGAGCGGGGCAGCGCGCTCGGTCAGCAACGCGCCCAGCACCGTGGCAAGCCCGAGCACCCCCGCAGCGCCGATGGCGCGGCGCGCGCCCTGTCCGCCGGCCATGAGAAGCGACGCGATGGTGACGCCTTCCGGCAGCTTGTGCAGGAACACGGCCAGGAAGAGGAGGACGCCGAGCTCCGGCGACACCAGCATCCCGGCGGCGATCGCCACACCGTCGAAGAGGCTGTGGATCGAGAGCCCGACCAGCGCGCTCAGGCCGGCCTTGGCGCCCACCCGGTGGGTTTCCACGCCGTAATGGAAATGCTGGGTGAAGACGTGCTGCGACAGGTGCACCCCGAAATACCCCGCGAACACGAACACTCCCGGCAGGACCGCCCCGCCCTGGAACACCTCGGGCAACACGCCGACCAGCACGACCGCCAGCATGAAACCGGCCCCGAAGGCGATCAGCCCCTCGATGAACTCCAGCCCCCGCTGCAGGTGGCGGACCACCACCATGGCGCCGAGGACGTTGGCGGCGGCGGCGAGGACGGCGAGGATCACGGGGTTCACGCAAGCTCCTTGGCGCGCTCGAGCAGCGTGTCGCGCACGTTCAGCGTCGGATCGTCCACCACGAGGGCCAGCAATCGCTCGAGCACCTGCCCGACGAGGGGGCCCGCCGCGAGTCCTTCGCGCAGGAGGTCGTTGCCCGTGACGGCGAGGTCGGCCCGCTGAAGCGGCACCCCGAGCGCCCGGGCCTCCGCAACGGCAGCGGCCCACGGGAACGGCTGCCCACGCTGCAGCTGCCAGAGATCCACCAGGTCGTCCGCCGCGCCGTTCACCGCGGCGAGCCAGCGCCGGACGTCCCGTGCCGTGGTGCCGGCCGGTTCCGGGGTGCCGGCCACCAGGGCCGCCGCGCGGGCCAGGTCGCTATTCGACATGCGGAGTCGCGACAGCACCGCCACCGGCCCGTGACAGCAGAGCGCCGTGAGGACCACCGGGTCTCGCCTGGTCGGCGCGTCGGGGCCGCTCCAGGCCTCGAGTTCCTCCGGGGACCAGAGTTCCGGCAGCCAGACTGCCGCCGCCCCGGACTTCCGCCAGAGTGAGATCAGCCGTCGCAACGAGCGGGTCGTGGCGAGCCCCTTGACCCATTCGTCGCGCACTCGCTCGGCGGACAGCTGCCCCAGCCCGTCCGCGGCAGCGCAGGCCGCTTCCCACGTGGCGGGGTCGATGACGAACTCGAGCCGGGCGGCGAAGCGGAGCGCGCGCAGGACGCGAAGGTAGTCCTCGCGGAACCGGGCGGCGGGCTCCCCCACCGCGCGGAGCCTCCGGCGCTCGAGGTCTTCCGCCCCGGCGAACGGGTCGCGCCATTCGGCCCGGAGCGGGTGGTAGGCGATCGCGTTGACGGTGAAGTCCCGCCGCGCCAGGTCCTCCTCGAGCGACACGCCATACGCCACCTCGGCGTGCCGGCCGTCGGTGCGCACGTCGTGCCGGAAGGTCGTGACCTCGTGGAGCACCCGC
This sequence comes from uncultured Gemmatimonadaceae bacterium, assembly GCA_964571795.1. GTDB lineage: Bacteria > Gemmatimonadota > Gemmatimonadetes > Gemmatimonadales > GWC2-71-9 > SPDF01. Next base: position 50,604 of record CAZNDK010000015.1, read on the forward strand.
TCCCGATCGAGTACCCCCACCGTGCCGTACTTCACGCCGACCGCCACGGTCCGCGGGAAGAGGGCCTGTACCTGGTCGGGGGTGGCGGAGGTGGCGAGGTCGAAGTCCTTCTGCACATCGCCGAGCAGCGTGTCGCGCACGGCGCCGCCGACGCACCAGGCCTCGTGGCCCGCGTCCTCCAGCCGGCGGGCGATGGCCGCCACCTCTTCGGGGATGGGGATCCGCTCGGGGAATTGCACGTCAGCTGTCCATGCCTACGCCGAAGGGCAGCCCGGCAGAACGACTCACGACGAGCTCCATCCAGGCCTGTGACGGCGCGCGCGGCCCCGCAGCGATCGCGCCGGCCTGCAGGAGCCGGGCGCCGCCCCCCTCGAAGGCGTAGATCGGGAGCACCTCGCCGGTGAAGCAGCGGGTGGCCAGCACCACCGGTTTGCCCTCGTCGAGCCAGCGCTGCGCCGCGGCGGCCACCGATGGCGGCATGTTGCCGCGTCCGAAGGCAACGAGCACCACGCCGTCGTGGCTCCCGCGCGCCGCGTCCAGCATCGCGCCGGTGTCGCCGACGACAACATTGATTATCGCGATCCGCGCGGACAGCGCGGTCGGCCAGCGAGGGAGCGGCGCGGCGGGCCGCCCGCCCGCGGCGTATCGCACGCCGCCGCCGGCTACCGCGCCGAGCGGGGCGCCCCGCGGCGCGCGGAAGGTGTCGACCTCGCCCGCATCGGTCTTGACCGCCTCGAGCCCGCTCAGCACCGTCCCGTGCAACACCACCATCGCCCCGCGGCCCCGGCTCTCCGCGGCCCCGGCCACCCGCGCGCTGTCCACCAGGTTGCGGCGGCCGTCCCACTCCTCCTCCTCCGAGGTGCGCATCGCCCCCGTCACCACCACGGGCACCGTCGGGTCGAGGGTGCGCGCCAGGAGGTAGGCGGTCTCCTCCAGCGTGTCGGTGCCATGCGTGATGACGATGCCCCGCACCGTCCCCGTCGCGGCGACCTCGGCCACCCGGGTGCGGAGCGACCAGAGGCGGTCGAGCCCCATGTGCGAGGCGGGATAGCGGCCCCAGTCCTCTACGGTCAGCGGGCCCAGCGCGCCGAGGCCGGGCGCCAGCCGCACCAGCGCCGCGCCGTCCAGCGCAGGCACCGCGCCGCCGGCCTCGGCGGACTGGCGCATGGAGATGGTCCCGCCGGTAAAGAGCAGGTGGATCACGAGAGCGCGCCCCTCATCCGTCCATCACGCTGCCGCCGTTCACGCTCAGCACCTCGCCCGTGATGTGCCGGGCCATGTCGCTGAGCAGGAAGGCGATCGGCCCCGCGATGTCCTCCGCGCTCGCAACGCGCCCGAGCGGGATGCCCTGCGCGATCCGGGCCTTTCCTCCGTCGGCGTAAGGCTCGGCCGCCATCTCGGTGTCCACCCAACCGGGCGCCACGCAATTGACGGTGATGCCGGGGGCGCACTCGCCCGCGAGCGACTTAGTGAGCGCGATGAGCGCCCCCTTCGTGGCGGCATAGTCGGCGTGGAAAGCTTCGCCGCGCTGGCCCGCCGTGCTGCCGACGAGCACGATGCGGCCCCCGGGGCCCATCAGGCGGAGCGCGGCGCGGGTCGAGAGGAAGACCGCGTCCAGGTTGGCGGCCATGACCGACCTCCAGCGCGCCGAGTCCATGTCTCGGAGCGGCGCGGCCGCCGATGGCCATACGCCGGCGTTGGCTACGAACAGGTCGAGGCGACCGAAGCAGGCGCGGAATTCACGGAATACACGGTCGACTACCTCCGGGTCGGCGAGGTCCCCGCCGCCCGCGAACGCCTTGCGCCCCAGGGCCCGGATGTCACGGGTCACTGCCTCGGCATCGGCCTTCCGCGTGTGGTAGGTGATTCCCACGTCGGCCCCGAGCCGCGCGAGGAGCAGGGCCGTGGCGCGCCCGATGCCACGGGAGCCGCCCGTCACCAGCGCGACGCGATCGTGCAGGGCGAGGACCGACTCAGCCAAGCCCCAACTCCCGTTCAACGATCTCGACGATGAGGTGCTCCACCGCGAGGTGGATCTCCTGGATGTGGCTGGTTTCGTCGGCGGCCACGATGAACGCCTGGTCCACTAGCCCCGTGAGCGCTCCGCCCCCGCGCCCGAGGAACGCGACGACTTGCACTCCCTTGGCGCGGGCGGCCTCCGCGGCACGCAGCAGGTTCGGGCTCGAGCCGCTGGTGCTGTGCAGCACCAGCAGGTCGCCCGCACGGCAGTGGGCCTCCACCTGCCGGGCGAAGACCTGGTCGAAGCCGAGGTCGTTGCCGGCGGCCAGGAGCAGCGAGGTGTCGGTCGTGAGTGCTACGGCGGCGAGCGCCTTCCGGTTCTTGGCGTACCGCACCACGTACTCGGTGGCCAGGTGCTGTGCGTCGGCGGCGCTGCCGCCGTTCCCCGCAAAATAGAGCGTGCCGCCGCCCCGGAGCGTGCCGACGTACCGCCGGGCGATGGCGGTCGCGTCGGCCGCCTGCCCCGCGGTGGCTTCCGCCAGCCGGGCCAGCGTGCGGAGGCCCGCGGCGATGTGCGCGTCGCTCACTGGTTGTCCTCTCTCAGCAGGTGTCGAAGCCGCCCCATCAGGGTGGGCCGGATCGGGAGCGACGGCACGGGGGCGAGCGCGCCGTCGGCGAGGATGGCCGCCGGATTCACCTCCAGCAGCAGGTGCGCCTGCATGTCGCCTCCATGCTCCGACAGGAACTGCCGCGGCGAGGCGAGCGTCTGGGCGTCGCCGTGGTTGTCGGCGGCCAGGATGTCGGCCAGGCCCTCGGCCACCAGCGCCCGGGCCCGCTCCCCACGGCCCCGCGTGCTGGAGAGCGTCGGCCCGTCCACCTGCATGACGGCGCCAAGCGCGCGCCAGCGCCGCACCGCTTCCGGCGTGCAGCAGGCGTACCGCTCGGGGTGCGCGAGCACCGGCGTGAGGCCGATGTCCACCACGTGCGCCAGCGCGCCGGCCACCGCCTGGAAGGTGACCTGCCGCGTGAACTCGACGAGGACGTACCGGGTGCCGTTGAGCGTGACCTGCCGGGCCTCGGCCACCGCGGCCGGCAACGGACGGTCGAGCATGATCTCGGCGCCCCGGTGCAACGCGGGCACGGCGGGCGCCGCCTCGCGCAGCGCGGCAAAGGCCCGGTCATGAGCTTCGGGCCTCCCGTCGGCGGCCTGGCTCGCGAGCAGGTGCGGTGTGAGGCACACCGCGGTGACCCCCTGGGCCGCAAAGGAGTTCAGCACGCGCACCGACTGGGCAACGTTGCGGGAGCCGTCGTCCACACCCGGCAGCAGGTGATTGTGGAGGTCGATCACGCGGCGGTGGCGTCGACGAGGTCGGCTGCAAATGCGTCGAGCGACGCCGGCGTCTCCTCGGCCTGGGACAGAAGTGCGAGGGTGAGCAGGCTGTCCGCTGCCAGGAGGTCCAGGGCCGCTGACCGATCGCGTCCCTGCGCCAGCACTGCGTCCAGGGCCAGCCCGGCCGCCGCCGCCAGTCGAGCTGCGTTCGAGACACCGGCCGGCACCCGGTCGACATAGGCCCGGACACGCGCGGCGAGCGCGGGCGGCGCGCCCGCAGTCCGCACGGTACACCAGGCCTCGGCCGTCATCCGTCCCCTCGCAGCCAGGTGGCGATGATGGCCGGCGCTTCAGCGCGCGCCGCGGGCAGCCGCGCCACGTCGCCGGCGCCGGCTGAGGCGAACTGCGGACGTCCGCCGCCCTTGCCGCCGCTCACCGCGGCGATCCGCCCCGCCAGATCGCCCGCCTTCCGGCCGGCCTTCACGAGGTCGTCGGTCACCGCCACGTGCACCGCGCCCCGGCCCGACGTACCGAAGAGGACCAGCACGGCGCCCGACTTCCCAGTGCGGAAACCGTCCACGAGGGCGAGCACTTCTTCCCGGTCCTCGACGGCCGTCTCGCCGAGCGTGACGGCCACCCCCCCGATGTCCAGCGTGGTCCCCTCCGCCGGGGCGGCCGCGCCGCCGCGCAGGAGTTCGTTCACGCGGGCGTGCAGCCGCTCGCGCTCCTCGATCAACTGCTCGAGCTTCTTGACCAGGTGCTCAGGCTGCGCCTTGAGGGCCGTGGCGGCCTCGCCCATCCGGGCCTGCAGCGCCTCCACGTGCGTGTACGCCTCGGGGCCGGTCACCGCTTCGATGCGTCGCACCCCCGCCGCGACGCCACCCTGCGCCGCGAACTGGAAGAGCCCGATCTGGCCGGTGGTCCGAACGTGCGTGCCGCCGCAGAGCTCGATCGAGGACTCTCCCATGGAGACGACGCGCACGACGTCGCCGTACTTCTCGGAGAAGAGCGCCATGGCGCCCAGCGCCAGCGCGTCGGGGTAGGCCATCTCGCGGGTCTCGACCGGGGCGTTTTCCCAGATGCGGGCGTTGACCTCCCGCTCGATCTGTTGCAGCACGTCCGGCTCGATCGGCCCGTGATGCGAGAAGTCGAAGCGCAACCGGCCGTCGTCCACCAGCGAGCCCTGCTGGTGCACGTGCGTGCCCAGGTACTTCCGCAGCGCGGCGTGCACGAGGTGGGTGGCGCTGTGGTTCCGCTCGATGTTCCGGCGGCGGGCCACGTCCACCGACCCGAACACGGAGGTCGGCTCAAACGTCTCGCGGAACGCCCCGCCGATGATCGTGCCGCGCTCTCCCTTCCGCACCTGGTCGATGGGCATGACCCAGCCCTCGCCGCGGACAAACCCGGTGTCGCTCACCTGGCCGCCCGATTCGGCGTAGAACGGGTTCTCCTTCAGCAGCAGTTCGACCCGCTCCGCCGCGGGGTCCTGGCGGAAGGCAAGGATCTCGGTGTCGGCGGCGTCGTGCTGGTAGCCGACAAACTTCTGCCGGGAGCGCTTCAGCTTGCGCCACTCGACCGATTTCGTCATGACGGCGGGGCCGCCGAGCCCAGCCTTCATTCCAAGTCCGGCCACCCGAACATCTCGCGAGCGCTGCCGCTGCCCTGCCAGCGCCGCCTCGAAGCCGGCCAGGTCCACCGAGGCGCCGCGCTCCTCGGCGAGGATCATGGTGAGGTCGATCGGGAAGCCGAAGGTGTCGTACAGCCGGAAGGCCTCGTCGCCCGGGATGACCGTGAGTCCGCTGGCCAGAAGCTCGTCCATCCGCTTGAGGCCGCCCTCGATGGTCTCGAGGAAGCGCTGCTCCTCGGTGAGGGTCCACTGGTGGATCAGGCCGGCTTTGTCGAGCAGGTCCGGGTAGGCCGCGCTCATTTCGCGCACCACCACCGCCGTGAGCGGCGCCAGGGTCGGCTCCCGGCGGCCCAGCAGCCAGGCGTGCCGCACCGCACGGCGGAGGATGCGGCGGAGCACGTAGCCGCGGCCTTCGTTCGAGGGCACCACGCCGTCGGCCAGGAGGAAGCTCACCGCGCGGGCGTGGTCGGCCAGCACGCGGTACGAGCCGCCGGCCGGCCCACGGTCATAGGGACGACCGACCAAATCCGCCACCGCGTCGAGCAGCGGCGTGAAGAGATCGGTGTGGAAGTTCGAGTCTTCACCCTGGAGGACCGCGGCGATCCGCTCGAGCCCCGCGCCGGTGTCCACCGAGGGGCGCGGCAGCGGCGTCAGCGTGCCGTCGGCGCTCCGGTCGAACTGCATGAATACGAGGTTCCAGATTTCGAGGAACCGGCCCGCCTCGGCCTGGGCCTCGAATTCCGCCCGGGACATGCGCCCGGCCCCGCCCCGCCCCGGCGTCCACTCCAGATCCACGTAGATCTCGGAGCAGGGGCCGCAGGGCCCGGTATCGCCCATCTGCCAGAAGTTGTCCTTGTCGCCCAGCCCGAAGAGCCGGTCGTCCGGAAGGCCGGCCACCTCACGCCAGAGCGCCCGCGCCTCCGTGTCCGTCTCGTGCACGGTGACCCACAGCCGCTCGGCGGGAATGCCGAGCCACGCCGGGCTGGTCACGAACTCCCAGGCAAAGGCGATGGCGTCGCGCTTGAAATAGTCGCCGAAGGAGAAGTTCCCGAGCATCTCGAAAAAGGTGTGGTGCCGCTTGGTGTGGCCCACTTGCTCGAGGTCGTTGTGCTTGCCGCCGGCGCGGACGCACTTCTGGCAGGTCACCGCGCGCTGGTAATCGCGCGGCTCCATGCCGAGAAATGTTCGCTTGAACTGGTTCATCCCGGCGTTGGTGAACAACAGCGTCGGGTCGTCGGCGGGGAGCAGCGAGGAGGAGGGCACCTCGCGGTGCCCCTGGCTCTGGAAATACTCGATGAAGCGGCGTCGGATGTCGGCGGCGTGCATCCGGCAAATATAAGCCGACTGTGGGGCGCCCATCAGGACGGAAAGGCGAGCGCCTCCCGGATTGCCTGCCCGACCTCGGGGCCCGTGAACCCCCGGCGGGCCAGGTAGGCCACGAGCCGGCGGCGCTTGGCCTCCCTCGGGATCTCGCCCAACTGCCGCGCCCGGCGCGCCGCGAGCGCCCGGGGCATGGCGGATCGATCGGATCCCTCGGGCCACTGCGCCGAAAGCGCCGCGTCGATGTGCCGGCGGTCCACCCCCATGGCCAGCAGGTCCCTCGTGAGGCGGGCCGGGCCCCGGCCCCGTGCCGCGCGGGTCTCCACGAAATTCCGGGCAAAGGCCCCGTCGTCGAGCAGGCCCAGACCGCCGGCCCGCGCCAGGGCCGAGGCCACGGCGTCGGGACGGTGGCCCTTCCGCGCCAGGCGACGGCCGAGATCCGCGCTGGCGAACGCACGCCGCTCGAGGGCCCGGAGGAGGGTGCGGAAGGCGCCCTCCTCGTCGGCCAGCTCCCCGAGCCGGTTGAGGCGCTCGGGGGTGAGCTGGGTGCCGGGACCGACCTCCGCGCGCCCCAGCGCGGAGGCGGGGACGGCGCAGTACGGCCGTCCATTGACGTGCACCCGCATCACGCCGGGCTTCCGCGGGTCCGGCTCGATGGCCGTGACGACGCGCGGAGCCGGGCTATTCATCCTCGCCTTCCTCGGCGTCGGCTCCGGCCGGCACCGTGGCCACGGCGCCCATGCCGAGGAGTTCCTTGACCTTGCCCTCGACCTCGAGCATCAGCGCCTCGTTGTCGCGGAGGAAGAGCTTGGCGTTCTCGCGGCCCTGGCCGATCCGCTGGTCGCCGTAGGAGTACCAGGCGCCCGACTTCTGGATGATGTTGGCCTCGGAGGCGAGGTCCACCAGGAGCGAGGTGTGGCTGATGCCCTCGTCGAACATGATGTCGAATTCCGCCTGCTTGAACGGCGGCGCCACCTTGTTCTTGACCACCTTGACCCGGACGTGGTTGCCGATGACCGTTTCCCGTTCCTTGACCGGGCCGATGCGCCGGATGTCGAGGCGCAGCGAGGCGTAGAACTTGAGCGCCTTGCCGCCGGTGGTCGTTTCGGGATTGCCGAACATGACGCCGATCTTTTCGCGCAGCTGGTTGATGAACA
>CAZNDK010000016.1:0-57552 GCA_964571795.1 uncultured Gemmatimonadaceae bacterium
AGTACGACGTGATCGCCACGCTCAACCTCAACGGCGACTACATCTCGGACGCGCTGGCCGCGCAGGTGGGCGGCATCGGGATCGCCCCGGGCGCCAACATCAATTACCAGACCGGCCACGCCATCTTCGAGGCGACGCACGGCACGGCGCCCAAGTACGCCGACCAGGACAAGGTGAACCCCGGCTCGGTCATCCTGTCAGGCGAGATGATGCTGCGGTACCTGGGGTGGACCGAGGCCGCGGACCGCATCGTGAGCTCAATCGAGCGGACCATCGCTGCCAAGCTGGTCACCTACGATTTCCATCGGCAGATGGAGGGGGCAACGCTCCTCAAGACCAGCGAGTTTGCCCAGGCACTCGTCGAGCGGATGTAGGCGGGTGGCCAACCCCAACGATTTCCAGGGCCAGGTCCAGGACGCCATCGGCCCCAGCTACCGCATCCTGAAGGAGCTGGGCGGCGGGGGCATGAGCCGGGTGTTCCTGGCCGAAGAGGTGCAGGTCGAGCGCAAGGTGGTGGTAAAGGTGCTGCCGCCCGAGACCTCGGCGTCGGTGAGCGTCGAGCGCTTCGAGCGGGAAATCCGGATGGCCGCCCGCCTGCAGCATCCCCACGTGGTCCCCTTCCTGACCACCGGCGGCCGGGGCGACCTCCTCTTCTACATCATGCCCTACATCGAGGGCGAGTCGCTCCGCGCCAAGCTGGCGCGCGAGGGCGAGCTCCCGATCCCCGAGGCGGTTCGCATCCTGCGCGACGTGGCCGACGCGCTCGCCATGGCGCACAAGCAGGGCATCGTCCATCGCGACATCAAGCCCGACAACATCCTGCTCTCCGGCCGCCACGCACTCGTGACCGACTTCGGTGTGGCCAAGGCGGTCGAGAAGAGCTCCGGCTCCGGCAACCTCACGTCGCTCGGCGTGGCGCTCGGCACGCCGGCCTACATGTCGCCCGAGCAGGCCACGGCAGACCCGCATACGGACCACCGCGCCGACATCTACGCGCTGGGCATCGTGGCGTACGAGATGCTCTGCGGCCGGCAGCCGTTCGAGGCCGGCTCGGCGCAGGCCATCATCGCCGCGCACGTAACCCAGCAGCCGCAGCCGGTGGAGCGCTTCCGGGGGAACGTCCCGCCCGCCCTCGCGGCGCTGATCATGCGCTGCCTCGAGAAGAAGCCGGCCGACCGACCGCAGAGCGCCGAGGAAGTGGTCCAGATCGTCGAGGCGATGGGCACGCCGACCTCAACGACGCCGGGGGGCATGACGCCCGCCGGGACGGCGCCCTACGCGGCGGTCCCTGCGCCGGCGGCAGCACACCACGGCCACCCGGTGCGGGTCGCCGTGCTCTTCGGGCTCGCGTCGGCGATGGTACTCGCGGTGGCGTGGGCCCTGACCGTGAAGGTGGGGTTGCCGTCATGGGTGGTGCCGGGGGTGGGTGTCCTGCTGGCGCTCGGGTTCCCGATCATGATGGCCACCGGCCTGGCCGAGCGGCGGCGGGCGCAGGCGCGGATCCACCTGACGCAGACCCCGATGCCCGAGGCCGGGGTGCGCGGCCTCCTGACCTGGCGGAAGGCGCTGCTCGGTGGTGGGGCGGCGTTTGGCGCCCTCACGCTCCTGGCCGGCGGTTACATGGCCATGCGTACACTCGGCGTGGGTTCGGTCGGCACGCTGATGGCCACCGGCGCGCTGGAGTCGCGGAGCCCGCTGGTCCTCGCGGACTTTGCCAACCGCACCACCGATTCCACTCTGGGGCCGTCGGTGACCGACGCCTTCCGGGTGGACCTCTCGCAGTCGCCGGTCATCCGGCTGCTCGACGCGTCCGCCGTGAGCCAGGGCCTGCAGCGGATGGGGCGTCCGGCCGGGACCCCGCTCGACGACGAGGTGGCGCGCGAGCTCGCGCTCCGCGAGGGCGCCAAGGCGGTCATTACGGGGGAAATCGGTCCGGTGGGCAAGGGCTTCGTGCTCTCCACACGCATCGTAGCTGCCAGCGACGGGCACGAACTGGTGGCGCTGCGCGAGACGGCGGCCGACGAATCCGAGGTGATCCCCGCCATCGACCGCCTCAGCAAGCGGCTCCGAGAGCGTGTGGGCGAGTCGCTCAAGTCGCTGAACAACACCGACCCCCTGGAGCAGGTGAGCACCTCGTCGCTCGAGGCGCTCAAGAAGTACTCGCAGGCGGTGCGGCTCGACGACAGCGGCGGCGACCCGGAGTTGGCCGTGCGGCTGATGGAGGAAGCGATCGCGGCCGATTCGAACTTTGCTATGGCGTGGCGCAAGCTGTCGGTGATCACCCGCCGCGCGAACCGGCCGGTCAGCGAGTCGATGGCCGCTTCGCAGAAGGCGTACGACCTCCGGGACCGGCTCGCGCCGCTCGAGCGGCAACTCGCCATCGCCAACTACTTCGGCTTCAATGCGCCGGACCCGGACGCCGAGATTGCGGCGTACAAGGCGGCGCTGGAAGTCAACCCGACCGACCGGACCGCGCTCAACAACCTGGCGCTCGCGTACCTCAACCAGGGGCGCTGGGAGGACGCCGAGGCCGTCGCCCGGCGTGCCACGGTGACCGACCGGAGTTGGTTCTCCTTTGGCCACCTGGCGGCGGCGACCGCCGCCCAGGGGCGATTTGCGACGGCGGATTCTGCTTTGCGGGTGCTGGACAGCCTGATGCCCGGGCAGCCGCGCGGGCTCGCCATCCAGGCGGACCTGCGAGCCGCGCAGGGAGACTATGCCGGTGCGGACAGCATCCTGCGCGGACTCTACAACGCACGCAGCGAGATCGCGTACCGCCGCGTCGCCATGGTGGCGAGGATCAACCTGGCGGTCACGCAGGGGCGGCTGGCGGAGGCGGAGGGATGGGCCACCGAGATCCTCGCCGAGGCGAGGCAGCGTGGGGATCTGCAGTTCGTGTACGGCCCCGCCATCGGCATGGCGAGGCTCGACTTCGTCGTGCGGCCGAGACCGAAGCGAGACCTGTCCGCGCTGGACGAGGTGTTGCGGGCATTCCCCCCGGACAGCCTGTCGGCGGCCGACCGGCCGTACCTGGGCCTCGCCAACCTGTACGCCGAGGCGGGGCAGCCGGCCCAGGCCCGGCGCTACCTCGCGCTCGATCAACAGGCCGAGGCCCGCATCTGGAACCCGCCTCTCCGCGGCCCTCAGGCGGCGGAGGCCACCGTGCTGGAGTCCGAGGGGAAGCTGCCCGAAGCGCTCGCGGCGTTCCAGGAGGCCGCCCGGCTTCCCGGTGCGCCATACTGTCGCCAATGCGTGTACTACGACGTGGGCCGGGTGTTCGACAAGATGAACCAGCGCGATTCAGCGCTGGCGGCGTACGAACGCGCGGTGAACACGCCGAGCTTGAACGGCAACACCGGCACCGACCTGGCCCCGACGCTGCGGCGGATGGGCGAACTCTACGAGGGGCGCGGCGAGCGCGAGAAGGCCAAGGAGTACTACAGTCGGTTCGTGGCGCTCTGGCGCGACGCCGACAGCGACCTCCAGCCGGCGGTGCAGGACGTGAAGGCCCGGCTGGCGCAGTTGTCAGCCGAGCCCAAACCCTGAGTCAGCGGGCGGGTTCGCCCTTGCAGGTGCTGAAGCCGAACACCGTGTACGCCGGGCAGGTCCCCACCAGCCCGGTCAGGATCGGGATGATGCCGAGATAGCCCCAGGGGGTCTTGGGTCCGACGACGGTCAGGGAGAGCAGCCCAATGCCCGCGAGCACCCGCACCGCGCGATCGATTGTGTGCATGTTCTTGGGAAAGAGATTGCCGGCCATGCGGACGCTCCCGAGTTAAGGAATTCTTCAGGCACTACCCACCGATTGCCACCCACCAAGATACATTGCGTGCTGACCACCGGTTCCACCGCCGGCCCCTCACGCATCGAGCCTTCCTCATGTCCTTCCAGACCATCATCGAGCCGTTCCGCATCCACTCCACGCAGCGCATACGGCACACCACGCCGGCCGAGCGGGAGGCGGCGCTGGAGCGCGCCGGGTACAACCTGTTCGGGCTCCGGGGAGAGGAAGTCCTGATCGACCTGCTCACCGACTCGGGCACCGGTGCCATGTCCTCACGCCAGTGGGCCGCAATGATGGACGGCGACGAATCCTACGCCGGCAGCAGTTCGTTCGAGCGCTTCCGCGACACCGTCCTCGGGCTGACCGGCCTGGCCGAGGTGATCCCCACCCACCAGGGCCGTGCCGCGGAGCACATCTTGTTCTCCGTGATGGTGCAGCGCGGGCAGGTGGTGCCCAACAACACGCACTTCGACACCACGCGCGCCAACGTGGAGTTCTTCGGCGCCGAGGCGCGCGACCTGGTCATCGCCGAGGGCCGGGTCCCCTCCTCGGAACATCCCTTCAAGGGGAACATGGACCTTGAGGCGCTCGAGGCGACGATCCAGAAGGAAGGGGTGAAGCGGATTCCCCTGGTGATGATGACGGTGACCAACAACTCGGGCGGCGGGCAGCCGGTGTCGCTCGAAAACCTGCGCGGCGTGCGGCAGATCTGCGACCGGTACCGGATTCCCTTCTTCCTCGACGCCTGCCGCTTCGCCGAGAACGCCTGGTTCATCAAGCTCCGGGAGCCGGGGCAGTCGGACCGGACGCCGCGGGAGATCGCGCGGGAGATGTTCTCGCTGGTGGACGGGTGCACGATGTCGGCCAAGAAGGACGGCATGGCCAACATCGGCGGGTTCCTCGCGATGAACGACACCGAAGCGGCGCGGAAGGCGCGCAACCTCCTGATCCTGACCGAAGGCTTCCCCACCTACGGCGGGCTGGCCGGCTACGACATGGACGCGATCGCGGTGGGGCTCGAGGAGGTGCTCGACGAGGACTATCTCCGTTACCGGATCCGGTCCACGGCGTACCTGGCGGAGAAGGCCGAGGCGGCGGGCGTGCCCACCGTGCGCCCACCGGGCGGGCACGCGGTGTATCTCGACGCCAAAGCGCTCTTGCCGCACATCCCGGCGTCGGGGTTTCCGGCGCAGGCGCTCGCCGTCGAGCTCTACCGGTCTGGGGGCGTGCGGGGCGTGGAAATCGGCTCGGTGATGTTCGGCACGCGGCACAAGGACGGCACCGAGACGCCGGCGGCGATGGAACTGGTGCGGCTGGCGATTCCGCGCCGCACCTACACCCAGAGCCACATCGACTTCGTGGGCGAGGTCATTGGCGAGGTGGCGAACCGCCGCAGCGCGATCCGTGGACTCCGCATCGTGGAGCAGGCGCCCTGGCTCCGCCACTTCACGGCGAGATTTGCGTTCGTCTAAGTGTCCACGCGGTGGGCCAGCCGCTTCCGCACGATCCGGAGCGCCTCCTCGCGCTCCGCAGGCGAGAGTTGCAGCCGCGGCGCCCGGACCGCCTCGCTCCCCATCCCCACCTCGGCCTGCACCAGCTTGATCAGCTGCACGAACTTGGGCACCGTGTCGAACCGGAGCAGCGGCAGGAACCAGGCGTAGAGGGTCAACGCCGAGTCCATCCGACCGGCTCTTGCCAAATTGAAGAGTTCCACCGACTCCGAGGGCAACGCGTTCACCAGCCCCGCCACCCAGCCGTCGGCGCCGACCCGCACCGCCTCCAGGATCATGTCGTCCAGTCCCGCGAACAGCGCGACCCGGTCGCCGAGCAGCGCGCGGACGGCCGTCACCCGACGCACGTCGCCGCTCGACTCCTTCACCGCGTGCACGTTGCGGTGCTTGCGGGCCAGCTCGCCCACCTGTTCCGCCGAGAGGTCGGTGCCGTAGGCGATCGGGTTGTTGTACAGCATGCAGGAGAGGGGCGTGGCGTCGAGCACGGAGGAGAAGTGCGCCTCTGTTTCCCGCCAGTCGCCGCGGTATACGTACGGCGGCAGGACCATCAGGCCGTCGCAGCCAGCGCCGGCGGCCGCCTTGGCAAGCGAAACGCATTCCGCGGTGGCGAGCCCGCTGATCGAGGCCACGAGGGGCACCCGGCCCCCCGTCACCGTCCGGCACACCTCCAGGACCCGCACCTTTTCGTCGAACGAGAGCGTGGCCCCCTCCCCGAGCGAGCCGAGCGCCACGACGCCGCGACAGCCTGCGTCGAGCAGCCAGGCGACGTGCCGGGCCAGGAACGGCTCATCCACGGCCCCGTCGGGACGGAACGGGGTCGTGATGGCGGGAAAGACGCCGGCCCAGTCGGACTGCTTCATTCGGGCGCTCCTTGGGATTCGTCGTGCAATGCGGTGAGCCCGGCCAGGACGCCGAGCGACGTGGGAACGAGCGGAACGCGCACGGTGTCCGCCTCGACGCCGAAGAGGTGGCGGAGCGCCGGGCCGCACACCCGGCCCTGGCAGGCGCCCATGCCCGCGCGGGTGGCCAGCTTGGCCTGCCGGGCGCTCCAATTTGGCTCCAGTGCCGCCAAGGGAATGTCTTCACACCGGCACACGATGGTATCGGGCTCGACACGCTCCCGCAATTCAGGCCTCAGCCGGAAGGCGACCGCCGCCTCTTCGGCGAAACGCCGGTGCCTCGCCCGCTCCGTCACTAACCGCTTCACTGCCCCACTGCCGTGCTGCCCCGCCGCCGCCAGGCCGGCGATGCTCCCCTCCACGAGCGCTGCCTCGACGCCGGTGTTGCCGGTCGGCTCTCCCGCCGCGAAGACGGAGGGGAGACCTGTCCGCTGGCCGTCGTCGACCTCCACCCGCCCGTCGCGCACGTCACAGCCGATCAGCCGGGCCAGTTCCAGCGATGGCGTGAGCCCCGACGCGGAGCAGAGCAGGTCGACCGGCTCGATCCAGGCGCTGCGCCCGGTCGTATAGGTGACCCGCAGTTCGCCGGCCGCCGCGTCCACCCGCTGCACCCAGGTTCCCCACCGGTACCGGACGACCGGAAACGCCGCGCGGTACGCCGCGGCTTGTAGCAGGCGCCCGGGAGTCCGCCAGAGTGAGGCGGCAAAGCGCCGGACCGCCTCCGGCGGCGCCTGCTCCGCCACCATCCGGAGGTCGGCGCCCGCCCGGGCCAGCGCGGCCGCCACCGGCAACAGCAGCGGCCCCGTCCCCGCCACGGCCACCCGCTTTCCCCGAAGATTCATTCCTGACTTGAGGAGCGCCTGGGCGCCCCCGACGCCGAAGACGCCCGGCAGTGTCCACCCGGGAAATGGCAGGAAGAGTTCCTGGGCCCCGGTCGCGAGGATGATCGCATCCGCCTCGACCCGCATACCGCGCCCCTGCCATTCCGCACCAAGCCGCCCCGGCTCCGCGTCGAAGACGGTGGCACCCGAGAGCATCCGCGCGCCACATCGGTCGAAGTGCTCGAGCCAGCGGCGGGCCACCGCCGGCAGTGCGGATCGCTCCATGTGCCGCCAGATCTGACCGCCGGGCAGCGGGGCAGCATCGAGGACGACGACCTGCTTGCCCGCGCCCGCGGCGTGGATGGCGGCGGCAATGCCCGCCGGGCCGGCGCCCACGATGGCCACATCGGCGCGGATCAAGCTGGCACGTGCGTCACTCACCGAGCACCACCATCATCCCCTCGCGGACCGGCGTGAGGCAGGCGCGCCGGCCCGGCACACCGTCGATGGTGACCCGGCACTCGAAGCAGGTGCCCATGCCGCACACCGGCCCGCGCGGCTCGCCGCCGACGGAAGTCCGGAATGCTGGGTAACCGGCGTTGAGCAGGGCCGCGGCCAAACTGACACCCTCCGGCACGCGGTGCTCGGTGCCGTTCACGACGATCCTGACCGTGGCCGGCACGCTACGCGGCCTCGGCCTGTACGCGCGAGGGTGAATAGGGCGCCGGATCGATGCCGGTCGGATGGCCGACGATGAGGTCGGCCAGGAGGGCGCCGGTGCCGAGGGCGGTGGTGATGCCGAGCCCCTCGTGGCCAGCGGCGATCCAAAGTCCGTCCATCGCGGGCCAGGCGCCGATGAGCGGGAGCTTGTCCGGCGTGGCGGGCCGGAACCCGGTCCAGGTGCGGAGTGCAGGGACACTCGTGAGCCCCGGCATGAATCGGAGCGCCCGCTCAAGCATGCGGGATAGCACGGCTCTGTTGAGGGAGGCGTCCCACCCGACCAGCTCGCGCGAGGAGCCGATCAGCAGCTGGCCGGTGACCCGCGGCTGGACGTTGAAGGCCACCGACGCGGCCGACATGGTGTGGGCGCTCTGCAGGTAGCCGAGTTCCACCACCTGGTGGCGACAGAAGCCGGGCGCCCTCTCGGTGATCACGAGATGCCCCTTCCGGGGCACGACGGGCAGGCCGGGCGTGAGCCGCGCGGCGCCCGCGCCCGCCGCGTTGATCACCACGCCGGCCTCCAGCTGTCCGGTGGTCGTCACGACCCCACGGGCGAGGATGGACTCCACGCGGACACCTTCCAGCAAGACGGCGCCGCCGCGCTTCGCCCCCTCGAGCAGCCAGCGCGCCACCGCAGGCGGATAGACGACCGCGTCCGACGGGACGCGGAGTCCTCCGGCGAGCCCCGGGCGGAGCATCGGCTCCGCTTCCCCGAGTGCGGCGGCGTCCAGCAGCTCGGCCTGTACGCCTCGGCCCTCGAAGTACGCCTGCTTTCCTCGCGCCGCCTCGAGCTGGTCGTCGTCCTCCGCCACCCAGAGCGTGCCGCAACGCTGGAACTCCGCGCCAGGCGGGAGTCCCTCCACGAGGCCGTCGAGCAGGCGCGCGGAGTACGAGGTCAGGGCGAACTGTGCGTCGCTGTCGTCCATCACGACGATGTGCCCCATGCCGGCGGCGGTCGTTCCACCCCCGGCGAACGCTTCGTCCACCACCGTGACCCGCAGCCCGTGGCGGCTCAGGGCGTGGGCGCAGGCGGCCCCAACGATGCCGGCACCGACGACGATCGCATCGGGCCGGCTGGTCATCCTGTGGCTGTGAATCCTGCGCGGAAGGGATCGGCGGGGTCGAAGAACAGCATGGATTCCCCGGTGATGTGGGCCGTGCCGCGGATGCAGGGGATCAGCTTCCCGTCCTGCTGCTCCAGCCAGCCGGTGAAAAGGCTCCCGGTGATGCTCTCCTGCCGCCATTTGGCCCCGACGGCCAGGGTACCGCGGGCGTGCAGCGCGGCCATCCGGGCGGAGGTGCCGGTGCCGCACGGCGACCGGTCGTACGCACCTCCGGGGCAGAGCACGAAATTTCGGGAGTCGGCGTCCGGCCGCCCTGGCGGCGCGGAGAGCTCGACGTGGTCGATCGCCGCGCCCCCGGCACCGGTGATTCCTTGCGCGTGCAGGGCGTCCATGATGGCCCGCGTGAGCCGGGTCAGCTCGTCGGCGCGCCGCAACGTGACCGGCACCGCATCCAGGTGCGTGATGAAGAACCAGTTCCCGCCGTAGGCCACGTCGCCCACCACTTTGCCGATGCCGGGCACATCTACCGCGACGTCTATCGCGTGGCAGTAGGAGGGCACGTTGCGGATGGTGACAGCGCCGTCTCCCTCGAGCACGGCCGACACCGGGCCGACCGGCGTGTCGAGCGACACCCGGCCGGTGGAGATGCGGCCGAGGTGCTCGAGCGTGCGGACCACGCCGATTGTGCCGTGCCCGCACATGCCTAGGTACCCGACATTGTTGAAGAAGATGACGCCCGCCGCGGCGTCCGGCGTCACGGGAGGCGTCAGGAGCGCGCCCACCATCGCATCGTGCCCGCGCGGCTCGCACACCACCGCGCTCCGCAGGTGGTCCGCATCCGCGGCGAGCGCGTCGCGCCGCTGGGCCATCGTGGCCCCCGCCGGCTGCCGCCACCCCTCCACGACGACGCGGGTCGGCTCGCCCTCAGTGTGGGAATCCACGACGCGAATCGAGGGTGGAAAGGCCGGCGCCGTCATGACGGGTGCACCTGGACGGTCTTGGTCTCGGTGTAGAACTCCCGCGCGGCCGACCCCTGCTCGCGACTGCCAGAACTGGAGCCCTTCATCCCGCCGAAGGGAGCGTGCGGGTCCACGCCGGTGGTGTCGCCGTTGATGCGCACCAGCCCCACGTCGATCTGTTGGATGTACCGGAGGGCCGCGCCGATGTCCCGGGTGAAGAGGGAGGCGCTCAGGCCATACCGGGACTGGTTGGCCACGGCGAGCGCCTCGTCCAGCCCATCCACGCTCAGCACCGCGAGCACGGGGCCGAAGAGCTCCTCCTGGGCCAGCGGCGCGCCCGGGTCCACCCCCCGCACGACGGTCGGCGTCACGAAGTACCCGTGCTCGAACGCCGCACCCTGCTCCGCCCCGCCGCCGGCAACGACCTCGCCCTTCGCCGCCGACAGCGCGGAGCGGATGCGGTCGCGCGACGCGGCGCTGATGACGGGCCCCACCACCGCGGCCGGGTCGGTGACCGGGCCGAGGATCAGGCCGTCCACCTGGGCGCGCAGTTTATCGAGGAAGGCGCCTTCCACCTGCCGTGCCACCACCGCTCGGCTGGTGGCGGTGCACTTCTGCCCGGCGTAACGCATGGCGCCGGCGGCGGTCAGCTTCGCGGCCAGGTCGAGATCCGCATCGGGCATCACGAGCACCACGTTCTTGCCGCCCATTTCAGTCTGGTAGCGGATGTTGCGCTCCGCTGCGATGGCGGCCACCCGCGCCCCGACGGTCGTGGACCCGGTGAAGCTCACACCCCGCACCTCCGGGGCACGAAGCAGCGCTTCACCCGTCGCGGGACCGCCGCCGAGGAGCACGTTGAACACGCCGGCCGGCAGCCCGGCGGCGTGCGCCGTTTCGGCGAGGAGGAGGGCCATCCGCGGAGCCTGTTCCGAAGGCTTGAGCACGACGGTGTTGCCGAACGCCAGGGCCGGCGCCGCCTTCCAGAGGGGGATGGCGGCCGGGAAGTTCCACGGTGTGATCAGCGCCACGACGCCGAGCGGTTCGCGCAGGGTGAACTGCAGGGCGCCCGCCGCCTGGGGAGGCACCACTTCGCCCACGGAGCGCACCGCGTCGCCGGCGTAGTAGCGGAGGATCACGATGCAGCGGCCGACTTCACCCCGCGCCTCGGCGATCGGCTTGCCGACCTCGCGCGCCATCGCCTGGGCCATTTCCTCGGCGCGGGCCTCGATGGCGGCCGCCCAGCGGTGCAGGTGCTCGGCGCGGGCGGGCCCCGTGAGGCGGCGCCAGCCGTGCAGCGCCTCGGCGGCCGCGGCCGCCGCCGCGGCTGCGTCCGCCGGCGTGCCGGCCGGCAGCTCCGCCACGACGTCGCGCGCATCGGAGGGGTTGAGGTCGAGCAGGGTGGCGGCGCCGGTGGAGGCCCGAGCCGTTCCGCCGATGAAGTGGGACAGCACGTCGGTCATCCGAACTTCCGTTCCACGATGGTGAGGATCTCGGCCTCCAGCCGCGCGGCCTCCTCATCCATCCGCGCGCCGTCCTTCATGATCTGTTCGATGGCCGCCTTGTCCTTCACTCCCCCGGCATTGGTCCGCACGTTGAGCCACGCCCCGCGCACCGCGGCGCGGGTGCAGAGGGCGCCGACGCCCGCATCGGAGGCGGAAGCCGGGTTCCCCTGGTCGGCCATGGCGCGGATCAGGTCGAACGCCCCGAAGGCCGTCTGCATGACCTGCCACGGCACCTGCAGCGCGCCGAGGTTTGCGGCGGCCAGGGCAGCGCTGCGGGCGGACTTTTCCGCTTCCGTCGACTTCGGCATGCCGAGGGCCACCATCACCCGATCGAAGGCACGGGTGTCCTCGTCGACCAGGCGGAGCAGCTCGTCCTTGATGCGCTGCCCCATTTCTGCCCACTTGGAGAACTCCTCCCAGCGTTCGTCCCAGCCGCGCTTGTGGGCCGAGAGGTTGGCCACCATGGTGCCGAGCGAGGCGCCGAGGGCGCCGACGGCGGCCGCGACCGAGCCGCCCCCCGGCGCCACCGATTCCGAGGCCGCTTCCTCGGCGAAGTCGCGGACCGAGAGGCTCACGAGGCGGGAGAGCCCGGTGTCCCGGAGCCGATATTCGATGACCCGCTCTTCCGGCACGAAGGGAGCGAGCTCGTCGAGCCCGAGCGAGCGGATGGCGATCTTGATGAGCTCGGCCTCCGACACGCCGACCGACCGCTGCTGCTTGCGGAGGTAGTGGCGGCCCGCGTCCAGCAGCGCGCCAAGCGGCACCAGCCCCACCAGCTCGCTTCCCGTCACCCGGACGCCCCGCGCCTCGGCGGCGCGGCAGACCTCGTCGAACGCCACGTGGAGGGGCGTCGCCTTGATGTCCGTGAGGTTCATGGACACCTGCGCCACGCCGTACTCCGCGATGAACCAGCCGATCGCCTTGACCGCCTTGAGCGTGCCAGGCACCATCACCGGCTGGCCGATGGCATCCGTGACCACCTTCCCGGTGAGCGGATGCCCTTCGCGCTTCGGGCGCCCAGCCTCGCGGACATCGAACGCGATGGCGTTGGCCCGGCGGGTGGAGGTGGTGTTGAGGTTCACGTTGAAGGCCACGAGAAAATCGCGCGCGCCGATGACGGTGGCGCCACTCTTGGCGTTGAAGGCGGTGGGGCCGAAGTCCGGCGTCCAGGACGGGTCCTTCATCTTGCGCTCGAGGCCCTCGTACTCGCCGGCGCGAATGATCGCCAGGTTCTTGCGGAGCGGGTCGGGCTGCGCGGCCTCGTACGCGTAGACGGGAATCCGGAGCTCGCGGCCCACCCGTTCCGCGAGGGCGCGGGCAAGGTCGGCCGTTTCCCTCATGGTGATGCCGGAAATGGGGACGAGGGGGCAGACGTCCGTGGCACCCATCCGCGGATGCTCCCCGGTGTGCCTGCGCATGTCGATGAGTTCCGCCGCTTCGGCAATGCCGCGGAAGGCGGCCTCGACGACGGCCTCGGGGGAGCCGGCCAGCGTCATCACGGTGCGATTGGTCGCCTTGCCCGGATCGACGTGGAGCAACTTGGCGCCGTCCACCGACCCGAGACGCGCGGCGATGCGCCGGATCACCTCCGGGTCGCGCCCTTCGGAGAAGTTCGGCACGCATTCGATGAGGGCGGACATGGCGGCTTCCGGGCTTGGGTGAGCGCCAAATCTAGCCTCCGCCACGGGCCCCTCGCCAATCAAGCCGGAGGCGTGTATGCATTGACGCGATGCCCGCGCCTTCCGCCTCGCCCTACCGTCACGGCAGCGTCGTCGCCGCCATCATCGTAACGGCGCTGCTGCTCGGGGCGCTGCTGTGGTGGGGCCTCAACCGCGTCAGCCCGCTCCCGCCCGACCACTTCATCATGACCACCGGCGCCGAGGGCAGCTCCTACCAGCAGCTCGCCAAGGAATACCGCGACCTGCTGGCCGGGGAGGGCATCCGCGTCGAGCTCCGGCCGTCCGAGGGCGACGTCGAGAACCTGGCCCGCCTGCGCGACCCGGCCTCCGGCGTGGACGTCGGCTTTCTCCAGGGTGGCTTGACCAGCGCGAAGGAATCACCGGGGCTGACCTCGCTGGGCACCATCGCCTACGAGCCGGTGTGGTTTTTCTATCGCGGTAGTGGAAAGACTCCCGCGGGATTGCTGGGCGAGCTGGGTACGCTCCGCCTTTCGCTCGGACCGCCGCTCAGCGGCACGCGAGCGCTGGCCACGAGGCTCCTGGCGCGCGCCGGGGTCGACACCGGGAGCGCGCTGATCCACGGACTGGACCCCGAGGAGGCGGCGCAGCAGCTGATTGATGGCCGGATCGATGCCGCGATCATCGTGACCGGCTGGAACGCGCCGGCGGTGCAGCGGCTCCTCACCACCCCCGGCATTTCCCTCCTGGCGCTCAAGCGGGTTGACGCGTACGTCGCCCTGTACCCCTTCCTGACCAGGGTGATCCTGCCCGAGGGCGCGGGCGACATGGTGCGGGACAACCCGCCGGTGGACGTGGCGATGCTGGCGAATGAAACCAGCCTGATCATCCGGAAGGACCTGCATCCAGCCATCCAGCACCTCCTGCTCTATGCCGCCGAGGAGATCCATTCCCGGCCCGGCATCTTCAACGCCGCGGGGCAATTCCCGGCCAACGAGGCGATCGACCTGCCGGTGAGCCGGGTGGCCCGCGAGTTCTACAAGTCGGGGCGTCCGTTTCTCCAGCGGTACATGCCGTACTGGCTGGCGGCGCTCGTGGAGCGGGTGCTGATCGTGCTGGTGCCGCTCTTCGGCCTCATGGTGCCGCTCGTCCGGGTGGCTCCGTCGCTGTATGCCTGGCAAATCCGCCGGCGCGTGCTGGGCCTCTATCGGGACCTGCGGGTGCTCGAGCACGAGGTGGACGCCGGCGCCGCAGGCGCTCCCTCGCCCAGAATGAAGGAGCGCCTCGACGAACTCGAGCGACGGGCCCACCAGGTGAAGCTACCAGTCGCGTACACCCCGATGCTCTACACCCTCCGCGATCACATCGCCCTGGTGCGGCGGCGGATCGGGGAAACGCCCTAGCTCTTCTTCGGGGCCACGGGCACGACGGACAGCCGGACGATGGTCCACACTCCCATCTTGCGCCGCAGCACGACGAGATAGCGACTCGTGAGTTCTCCCCCCGAGGCGGGATGCTGCTTGGCGGTGCCCACGTCGATGCCGGTGGCGCCGAACGAGATCACGTTCTCCGAGGTGATGACCAGGTGCGGAAAGGTCGGCGCCAGCTTCGTGAACGCGGCGAGGATGGCCGCCTGGCCCGAATAGGTCGTGCCGTCGGCCTCGGTGATGATGGCGTCGGGGGCATACAAGCCGGCCAGCGACTTGGCATCCTTCTTGTTGTAATACTCGGCGTACTCCGCCCGGAAGGTGTTCAGCTCGCTCTGGACAGTCGGCAGCGGGACCGCGTCGTCGGGGATCTGGGCGCTGGCACTCGAGGGCACGCCGAATGCGAGCATCGAGAGAAGCGCGGCAGCGGCACTGGGTCGGAACGTCATGGGGATCTCCGGGGATTTGGGAGGCGGAGATGGTAGCACAAAGGCCGGGGATGCGTCAGGGGGCCCCCCGGCGGCAGGTGTCCGGATACTCTGTAAGCCGGAGGCTCAAACCCCGCCCAGGCCTCTCGGCCCAAGCGGGGGAGCGAATCGCCACCGACGAGCTGACGCGTATCAGGAGCGTAGCATGGCGGAAGCTCTCGCAGGTACATGGCGACTCAATCGAGCCTTGATTCCCGCGCGGTCCGCTCCGCAAACGCAATGACCCGCTCCACCAGCATGGAAACGGTCATTGGGCCGATGCCACCAGGCACCGGGGCAATCGCGGCCAGATGCCGAATCCCGCCACTCGTGTCCACGTCGCCCCGACCACCGGCGTTGAAATAGCCCACATCGACAAGCACCGCGCCGGGGCAGAGTGCCGTGGAGGAAATCACTCCGGGCACCGACGCGGCCGCCACGACCAGGTCCGCCTCCTGCAACGCCCGGAGCATGTCGGGCGACCGTGACGACACGACGGGCAGCATCCGCGCACCCCGTCGCGCGAGCGCCTCTCGGAACATCTGCGTGAAGGGGGTGTCGTCGCCCACTACGACGCCCGGTCGTCCCCGGATATCCACCGCATAGCCGTCCAGCAGCGCCAAGCCAGCGGCCACGGTCAGCGGTGGAGGGGCGTCGGGATCGGCAAAGAACCGCGCGACCCCGCCGGCGGTCATGACGTCCACATCGGCGCTCGCGGGCACCAGAGCGGTGAGTGCGTCGCCGTCCACCCGGCCCGGAAAGGGAAATTCCAGGAATACGGCATCGTGCCGATCCTCGGCCAGGCAGGCGCCCAGCTTCCCGACTGCCAACGACGTCGAAGCGCCGGGCGGCAGGATGAGCGGTAGGACGTCCACCCCCGCCGCCGCGCATGCGCGCATCTTGCGGGCAACAAAGGGCGCCGAACCTGTGCCATCCGCAAAGGCCACCAGTACCAATCTCGGACGACGATCCAGCGAGGCGGCCACGCCCTTGCCGCGGGCGGCCAGATCAGGGGCCCGCGCCGCGGCAAGCGCGAAGCCATCGAGCACGAGAGGTCGGGAGTGTCCTTGCGCGCCCCTCCCTTCCTTCTTCCCCCGCTCACTCACCGGGCGGGGTACTCCTCACCCCGCAGAATCCTGACCGTCGTGATCACCTGTCCGGCATGTCGCTGCGCGTGCTGCCCGGCGTGCGCCAGCAATCCGAGAACGTCACTCGGCCGTTGCGCCTTGCCCACGCTGCGGAACTGAAGCAGCGATGCCTCCGGGGTCTGGCGCAGCACGTCCAGCGCCACCTCCACCGCCTCGCCGATCCTCGCCAACAATTCTGCCGCCGGTGCCGGGGGAGTGCCCGGCACCCCCTCCAGCTCGATCGCCGCGCGCTGCGCGACGGTCAGGGGCACGCCGCGTGCGTAGGTCACCAGCCGGTCGGTGCTCCCGGCCATGTGTCGCAGATGAAACCCCACGGCGGCGGCGCCACCCGGCCGCGCCCAGAGTTCCTCCACGGTCAGGTCGGCCGCGGCGCGCTCCACGTCCCGGTGTGCCTGAATGAGGGCGTGCGCCACCGGCATGAGCAGCGGAGGAACCCCTGCCACCGGTCCGTCTAGCCAAGCCTCGACTCGGCTCACTTGAACTTCGGCGGATCGGCGGACGCTTCCGCCCAGGCAACGGTCAGGAGGAAGGTGGCTCCCGATGCCGACGCGACGGCATGCCGTATGCCCGCGCCGAGTGCCAGCAACTGTCCAGGACCGATGTCGTGCACCGCTCCCAGCGCGGTGAACTGGATCCGTCCCTGGAGGGGCTGCACCGTGATTGGCCCATCGGCATGATGCTCGGGGACCTCCCCGCCGGGTGCGATGCTCACCAGCGTGGCCCGCAGCGTCCCGTTCTTGACCACGGACCGCGCTGACCGGTTGCTCGGGGGCACCACCGTCGGGATCTCCTGCAGGTCGACGACCAGGACATCGCCCGAGAGTTGCCGTTCGATCGACGACATCAGACCCCCACCGTCAGGGTCCGCTTCCGCACATGCACCCGCCAGGTCTCCGGTCCGTTCTCGAGGTACTCGAAGGCGAATGCGTCATCCCCCCGCGTCGCCTTGAGCGCGTAGTACATGCACTTCGGATCGTGATCCACCGTGAGATCCAGCGTCGCGCCTTGGAGGAGGCCTTCGTAGGCCGCCATGATGCGCTCGAACCGATCCTTCGGTTCGACCGGGCGAATGTCCAGCTGTACCGTGTCCGTCATTTCCGCACTCCAGTCTGGTGTCGTGGATCCAGCGACACGAGGGCCGATCGCTCTCCGCCGGAGCTGCCGCAGCCCGTCCCTCCGCGGCGCCCCAGCCAGTGCTGCCACGCGACTCCGTAGCGGGGCGTACTGGGGGCCAGGACCACCGTCCCCGGATACGAAGTCAGGGCGAGATGGCGCATCAGGTCGCCGATGCCCGCCCCATCCTGCAACGCGGTCTCGGGTCCTCCACCAATCAGGCGAATATGGCCGAGACTGTCGCCGAACCGTTCCAGGAGCGGCGCCGCCCTGACACCCACCGGACCGACGTGGGGATCCGCTTCCCAGGCAAGTGCCAAGCCTGCATCGTGACAGACGATGCCGTCCCATACCGCCGAGTCTCCCTGCAGGACGATCGCCACCTGGCCCCCGGCGTCCCGAATTCGCTTGGCGCGCACCACGCGAGTGGCGAGCGGGACCCCGCCGGCCAGCAGCACTGGGGCGCCCAGCGCCTCGGACAGTCGGGCCAAACTCTCCTCGTCCTCCAACTGGTGGGTGCGATACCCCGTCAGGGTGAGCCCGGCCGCGCGCACCGCGTCGGCAGCGGCCGCTGCCCCGGCAGGCACGCTCGAGCCCGCGGCGAGGCCATGCGCGTCGCCCTCGCGGAATTCAAGTGCGGCCAGCCCCCGACGCCGTGCAAAACGAATCAGGTCATCCACCGAGGCGTCGGGCGCTGCCTCCGAACTGAGTCCCAGCCGCATCATCCCTCCGAGCGTGAAATCTGCACCCGCCAGACCGTCGGTCCTTCCTCGAGGTATTCCCACCCGAACTGGCCGGCGTGCTCGTACTCGAACTGGTAGCGCAGCGGCTTCGGATCATGATCGTTGACCAGGACGAACGATTCCCCCGGCGCGAGCGCGGAAAAGGTCGTGAAGATCGTGGGGTGCTTTTCCCGTGGGGGAATGACCCGGACATCGAGCGTGCGCGTCGCAGTCATCTCGGGACCTCGCGATTGATGGGAGTGGGCCGGCGTGTCCGCCGGACGGTGGCGGATGAACACCCGGACCAGGTCGGGGGCCTGTTGCCGAACCTCGTAGGAGAATCCACGCTCCTCGAGGAGGGGAAGCAGGAATTGGGGAACCCGGACGTTGACCTGCAGCAGCGTCCCGCCGGGCGGCAGCGTCTCCAGCGCCTCCAGGGTCAGGACCATCGGCTCCGGCGGCTCCATTTCGCGCACGTCGAGCACGATGAGGCCGGGCTCCATTGCGTCGTCCGGTGGCGTGGCGGCGAGCGCGGCGGCAGTCGGAACGGCGGCGGCTTGCGCCGGCGGGTAGAACCACACCCGCCAGTCCTCCTCGCCGAGCTGTTCGGTGTAGTGCGTGAAGCCCTGCTTTCCCATCACCGCGTAGAGCGGCACCGGCTCGAAAATGGCGCGTACGGCCAGGGCGCCGCCTTCGGGCACACGTTGCCGCGCGGCCATGATCAGGCTGAAGGGTTCCCGCCCATTGCGAAGGTCTTCGCGCACATCGAGCTCGACGAGTTGGTCCGGGGCGATCACCTCGAGCGCTTCCGGCCGCGGGGCCGTCGGCGCCGTCGTTCTCGCCGTGGTCGTCGCCTTCATCGCGTCCATCCGCCTGCGGTTCATGTCGCCTCCTGGTTGATCATCCCCGCATGCCAGCTCGGATCCCAGACCAGGTGCGGCTCGACGCGCGCCACCTGCGGGACCAGCGAGACAGCCTCGAGGATGTTCGCGGTGATGAGTGCTTCCATCGGGCAGCCACGGGTCGTGAGGGTGTAGGTGACCCGCACGACCGGCCCGTCGATGGCGACATCGTACACCAGTCCCAGCGTCACGATGTCGAGCCCGATCTCGGGATCGATGACCGTGCGCAGCGCGTCCCACACCACATCCTGGTCAGGCGCGTCGGGAGGCTGCGTTGGATTCATGGTGTCCTCCGTGCCAGTGCGAGCATCTGGAGTGCCTCGACCGCCACCCCGGCGGCCAGGCTCAGGGCGCCCCCCCGCACGATGACCACCTGCGCGGCAACCACCCCTGCCAGGACCAGGAGGACACCGAACAGGAGCAGGGCGCCGGCGGTGCCGGCCACCCGCGCCGAGTAGAGATCGCTGACCCGCGAGACCTTGCGCTTGCCGGCCAGTGGTCCGAAGCGATGATACCAGACCAGGAAGGGGACGATCTTGTAATAGAGCGCGGCGACGAACAGGCTGACGCCCAGCACCAGCGCCAGGACATAGGCGGTCCGCGCACGGGGGGCGTCATCGACGAAGAGCGCAACCCCGGCAAGGACCAGCCCCAGCGCCAGCACACCGAGGGCGAGCGCGGCGGATCGCATCCCCGGATCGAGCGCGGGCCGGTGCCGGTGGCGGTAGAACGCCTTCGCCTGGAGGAGGAGGGCGACGAGACCGCCGCCGAAGCAGAGCGCCGGCAGCCAGCGGCTCACCAGCGGTGGCCCATGATGGCCTACGGTGAGGGTCGCCGCCCCCGCCGCCAGCAACCCAACCGCCGCCTTGGCGAAGCGTTCGCCGGCGCCGTGGCTGAGCAGAAACATCGGGAGCAGTCGGTGGGCCACACCCACGATGACGAGCAGGACCCAGCCGAACAGGGCTAGGTGGAGATGGGTGCCGAGTGCGATCGGGCGGGCGGCACCGAGGTACCCCCAGTGGAGATTCCCCGCGAGCGCCAGCCCCAGCACGAGGGTGACCACGAGGAAGAGGTCCGCGCCGGCGAGCGCCCACCAGGTGAGGTCCCGCGCGGAGGCCCGCCACAGCGTGGCACCAAGATTGACCGCGAACATCAGAATGCCCGTTCCGAACAGCGCGGCACCGATCAGCATCAGCGGCGTGCGATGGAGCAGCAGGCCCGTCACGAACGCGGCCACTCCCGGCGCGTACAGGGCGAAGGACAGGTGCGCGGCGGGAATGGACCGGATCGGTTCGCCGAGCGCCACCGGCAGGAACTGGTAGAGGGCGCCCATGATGGAGGTGGTGATCCACCCCAGGGTGAAGAGATGCGTGACACCGACCACCGCCGCCTGGGGATAGGCGCCGGCCGCCAGGTCCGGCGCGATCCAGCTCAATCCGATCGCGCCGAGCACCAGGAAGACGATGGCCGCCGTGAAGTGCTCGCCGGGAAGCCGGAATGGCGGGGCCTTGGTCGCGGCCAGTCCCCCGGCAGGGCCGCGCGTCACGGAAGGCTCGCCTGGGCCGCGGTCGCGAAGCGCGGCATGCCGAGGGCCACACGCACCTCGCGCGCCAAGTGCCGGAAGCAGGCCGCGGTGGGGCCACCGGCCCGGGCCCGCATGGCAGGGACCCCGGCATCGCCATCGATCCCGGTGCTCTCCTCAAACGGAACTCGGCCCAGCAGCGGCGTCGCCATCTTCGCGCTGAGCGCCGCCCCACCGCCCTGGCCAAAGGGATGCGAGGTGCGGCCGCAGTCACAGACCGCCTCGCTCATGTTCTCGACCACGCCGAGCACCGGTACTCCGAGTTTACGGAACATCTCGACGGCCTTGCCGGCTTCCAGCACCGCCAATCGCTGCGGCGTCGTCACCACCACGGCCCCATCCACCTCGATGGCTTCCGCCAGGGAAAGCGGCACGTCGCCTGTGCCGGGCGGAAGGTCGACGACGAGGATGTCCAGCGCTGGCCAGACCACGCCTCGGGCAAATTGCTTGACCGCTTTGCCGACCAGCGGGCCGCGCCAGACGGCGGGGGACTTGGCGCCCAGGAAGAAGCCGAACGAGACCACCGGCATCCCGAGCGCCTGCAGCGGCTGGATCTGGTGCAACGCCGTCATTCGGACGTGGCGTGCGCCATCTTCGATGCCCATGAGCACCGGGACCGAGGGACCGTAGATGTCGGCGTCGAGCACGCCGACACGCAACCCCTGTTCCTGTAGCGCCAGCGCCAGGTTGACGGCGACCGTGCTCTTGCCGACGCCACCCTTCCCCGCGCCGACCGCAATGACGTGCCCGACACCGGGCAGGCGCACGCGGTCGCTCGCCGGATGCGCCTGGGAGGTCGATGGCGGCTCCGGCGCGAGAATCTGGATCTCCGCGCGGACGGCGCCCGCCATGGCCAGGCGTGCGCCGATCGCCTCCCGCAACAGGTCCGGCAGGTCTGCACGCGGCGACGACACCCGCAATGACACGTGGACCCGGTCGTTGCGCACCGAGACGGATCGCACCAGCCCCAGCGCGACGATATCCCGCGCCAGCCCCGGATACGGGACCTCCGCCAGCGCTGCGCGCACCGCCGTTTCCGTCAGCACTACGCCCCCACGCGATAGGCGCAGGAGTTGTCACCCGAGGGGATGTAGCTGACCCGCGACATCTCTTCGCCCAGCAAGGCCTTGATGAGCCCGATCTCGGCGGCGCACGGGATGCGAGTGGCCTGCACGAGTTCGCGGATTGGACAGTGACAGAGCCGCAGGCGCGGGACGCCGTCGTCATCCTCGACTACCGCCATGAATCCGAGCTCCGAGAAGATTCGCGCAACCTCGGCCACACGCGCCCGGCCTCGGAGATCCCGAACCCGGGCCAGCGCGTCCGCCCGGCGCCCACCGATCCTCCGCTCGAAGAACTCCCGGAGCACCTCGGCCTTCCCCGACTTGACCAGATGGGCCGCCAGGTCCCGAAGCGTCTCCCCCTCTCGCCGAGGGAACAGCGCCTCGGCGGCCGGTGTCAACCCGTACCGCACTTCCGGGCGACCCGGCCCCCTGCGCTGGGTGCCCTCGCGCCGCACCAGCCCGGCCCCGACGAGCGACTTCAGGTGCCCGCGAACCGTCTCGATATTGAGTCCCACCTCGGCAGCCAGGTCCGGGATGGTCCCCTGCCCGCCCCGCTTCAACAGGGCGAGGATCGCCTGCTGGCTTTCGCCCAGGCCGCGCGCGATCATCGGCGGGCCACCCCCCGATCGGCCATCATCTCGTCCAGCAATTCCTTGAGGACAACGGCCTGATTGTGCGCGATGTCATGCGCGGAGTACAGGAGCGTCACGTCTCCCGCCGCCGCCGCGACCAGCAGCGGTGTGAGGGCCACCGGGTTGCCCACCAGCTCCGCGCGATACCGCCGTCGAAACTCCGTCCACTTGTCGGGGTCGTGCTTGAACCACTGGCGCAGTTCGGTGCTGGGCGCCACGTCCTTGAGCCAGGCGTCCAGCTTGAGCGCCGACTTGCGCACACCCCGCGGCCACAGTCGGTCGACGAGCACGACGCGAGAACCGTCCCGCACGGCGGGTTCGTAGGCGCGTCGAAGGTGGATCATTGGCGTGCCTCCAGGCTGGACCTGCCGGACCCGACGTACGGGCCCGAGGAAAACCCCATGCGGTGAGCATAGGCCCGGGTATCATTATTGTCAAGGTGAGTGCCTTGATAATTCACGGACCAATACGACCGGGGCCTCTCCCCCGCGCACGCGGGGCCCAAGGGCGGGGGCGGGGAGCCGGGCGATTCATTTCGCCATCAACGATTCGATTTGCGCGCGCAGCACCGGCACGACCTGCTGATCGAACCAGGGGTGCTTCACGAACCACGGCTGGTTGCGCGGCGAGGGATGGGGCAGCGGAAAAACCGCCGGCGCATAGTCTTGCCAGGCCCGCACCGTGGCGGTCAGCGACGGCTTGCGGCGATGGGCCAGAAAGTGGCGCTGGGCGTATTGCCCGACAAGGAGCGTCAGCTCGATCTGCGGCAGTCGCGCCAGCAGATGAGGCAGCCAGAGCTCCGCGCATTCTGGCCGCGGGGGAAGGTCGCCTCCCTTGCCTCGTCCGGTATAGCAGTACCCCATCGGGATGATGGCAATGCGCGATTCGTCATAGAACAGGGCCGGCTCGACCCCCATCCACCCGCGCAGCCGCTCCCCGCTCGCATCGTCCCAGGGAATCCCGGTGGTGTGGACCCGGAGGCCGGGCGCCTGTCCAACCACCAGGATGCGGGCACTCGCCCCGGCGCGGAGCACCGGGCGTGGCCCCAGCGGCAGGACCGCCTCGCACACGCGGCAGGCGCGCACCGCCGCCAGCACCGCCTCGAGCGAGGCGTCGGCCGAGATATCGGCCGCCGCCAAGATCGCCTCCATAGTCTGCCGCTCCATTCCTCAGCGCGAGGCTTGTCGCTCAAACGCGACTTCCTCGCGCAGGCTCACCAGGTCCCGGCTTACGGTGGCGACCGCGAGGGGCTTTCCCCCACGACTGTACGTGACGGTACAGTCACGGTGCTCGTCGTCGAGCCGTCCGTCGAACTGGGCCCGGTCCCACGGCGCCGCATGCCCCACGTACGCCAGGGCAAAGTCGTACTGCTCGGTCCAGAAAAACGGTACGGCAGTAAACGGTTCCCGGCGACCCATCATGTTGCGCGCCGCCGTCTGCCCCTGCCGCTCCGCCACCACCCAGTGCTCGATGCGAATCGGCTCGCCGGTGAGCCGGTCCGGCCAGCGCGCGATGTCACCGGCGGCGAAGACACCCGGGCTGCTCGTCTCGAGGTATTTGTTGACGGTGACACCGCCGTGGACGGCCAGCCCTGCCGCTTCCGCCAGGGCGATGGCGGGCCGGACGCCGATGCCCACTACCACCACGTCAGCCGGCAGCACCGCGCCGCTGCTGAGGGTGACCCCCTGTTCGCCGATGGAGCTCACGGTCGTCTCGAGATGGAAGGTCACCCCATGCTGTTCGTGGAGCCGGCGGACGAACATCCCCACCTCCGCCCCCAGGACCCGCTCCATCGGCAGGGTATCCGGCGCCACGACGTCCACCGCCAGACCTCGCGTCCGCAGGGACGCCGCCACCTCGAGCCCGATGAAGCTCGCCCCGATCACGACCGCGCGCCGCGCCCTCAGCGCGCTGGCGATCAGCCGTTGACTGTCGGCGAAGGTGCGGAGGTAGTGCACATGGGGCAGATCGGTCC
Source organism: uncultured Gemmatimonadaceae bacterium (assembly GCA_964571795.1). Lineage (GTDB taxonomy): Bacteria > Gemmatimonadota > Gemmatimonadetes > Gemmatimonadales > GWC2-71-9 > SPDF01. Next base: position 23,930 of record CAZNDK010000016.1, read on the forward strand.
CGGGCACGTCCAGCCGCACCGGCTCCGCGCCGGTCGCGAGCAAGAGCGCCCCGTAGGAATGACGGGTGCCGTCTTCACGTACAACCTGGCGCGCCGAGGTGTCGATCGCAGCGACCCTGGCCCCCAGGATCAGGTCGATCCGCTGCTCGGCGTAGAATTCCGGTGTCCGGAGGAGCACATACTCGATCGGTGCCGTCCCGGCCAGGAAGCCCTTCGACAGATTCGGGCGATCGCACGGCGCCGCGGCGTCGGCGCTCAAGAGGGTAATGGGTCCACCGTACCCTTCGCGCCGCAGCATTTCCGCAGCGGCGTTCCCCGCCGCCCCCCCACCGATGATGACGACCGACTCCGGCATGTCGCGCCCCGCCTCGGGCACCGGGGCCGCCGTGGAGTTCACCTGATCCCTGACGTACACCATCCCGCCCCGTTGCTCCACCTGCCAGCAGGGGACCGGGTCCAGCGCCGGCGCGCGGAGCGCCTCGCCGGTGCGCACGCTGAAACAGGCGTGATGCCATGGGCAGCGGATGGTGTCTCCCACCACGAGCCCCTCGGCCAGCGGCCCCCCCCAGTGAGTGCAGGTGGCGCCGATGGCAAAGACTTCCTGTCCCCGTCGACTCAGCAGTACCGCCGCGTCGCCCACGTGGCCGAGCACCATCCCGCCGTCGGGAAGGGTGGTGAACGGGATACCGGCGGCGAGGTCCGGTCCGGCAGGTGCTGCTGCGTGCTCACTCATGCAATCTCCCTGTTGTATTCCAACGCCATCGTGTTCGATGGTCGCATGATCTCCCGTCGGCCGGCGTGCGTCAATGGCCTGTTCGTACCCTCCCCTGCAACAATCTCCCTCAGAATTTCATGGTCCGCTTGAGGGTAGCTTCACACTATTCTCATAGTCGACTAACTGGCGGCGCCCACCTTTCACCGCAGGATCAGAAGCACGCTATCACCTTCCTCGAGTCCGAAGGACGGTCGGGTATGACACGCGCAACTGCCACACGTGCTGCGACACCGCTCCAGATTCCGAACGCCCTCCAGATCGAGCATCAGGCCATCCACGAAGAGCTGGTGCGCGCCACCAAGGCGCCCGGTGAGGTCGGCGTGGCGGCCCGCGAGCTCGCCGCCGTGCTCCATGCCCATTTCGTGCGGGAAGAAGAGATTGCCCTGCCCCCGCTCGGCCTGCTCGCCGCACTCGCGCGGGGTGAGTTCACGCCAGAGATGCGGGCGGTGCTGCCGATGACGGATGCGCTGCGGGCCGAGCTCCCGCGGATGCTCCAGGAGCACGAGGCGGTGCACGCCGCCACCCGGCGCCTGGGCGAGGTCGCGCGGGAGGCCGGCGACACCGCCGCACAGAAACTCGCCGTGGCGCTCACCCTGCACGCCCAAAGCGAGGAGGAAGTCTTCTACCCCGCGGCGCTGCTGGTAGGCGAGGTCGTCCGGGCGAGGACGGGCGGACCCACATCATGAACAGCCCCGAGCGCCTTGCGACCCCTGCCGCCTTAGCCCACTTGCGCCCCGCGCTCCCCGGACTCACGCTGGCCGTGCTGACCTTGCTGTTCGGCTTCGGCCTTGGCGGCCTCTTCGGCCTCAACGAGGATGCCATCAAGTCGCGCCTGACCGCCTCCGCCGCCGCCGTGCAGGGGTCGGTCTACCAGGGCGACGACGCCGCGGCCCAGGCCGTGGTGGCCAAGTCGTGGACCTACATGCAGCGCTCCCACCTGCATGCCGGCGGGCTGGGCACCGCGGCGGTGGCACTCACTCTCCTCATCGTCCTCCTCGGCGCCTCCCCCGCCATCACGCGGGCAATCAGCCTCGGCCTTGGCGCCGGCGCGCTGGGCTACTCGGTCTTCTGGATGTGGGCCGGGTTTCGCGCCCCCGCGCTCGGGAGCACCGGCGCGGCGAAGGAATCGTTGGAGTGGTTGGCGGTGCCGTCGGCCGGGCTGCTCCTGGTGGCCACGGCCGCGGTCACGGCGCTCTGCGTCCTCGCCTTCCGGCGACTCCAGCCACCCCACGGTGTGGGGGGATGATGCGCACGGGCGGCGCAAGTCGACCGTACTTGCCGTGCGGAGCGGTCAGTCGCGGGACGTCCAGCGGCGCCTGGGGACGTTCCTGCTGGTCCTGGGTGACGGGTTGCTGACCTGGCTCGGTGCCACCCCTTCTAGCGTCCGCTACGGTCGGCCCTGTGCGGCCCCGGATGCAAAAAGTCCCGCCCTCGGAAGCGAAGGCGGGACTTTCATTTATCACAGTGGGCCTGGGAGGAGTTGATCCGAAGGAGAGCGAAGCTCCACCGACGACCTCACGCTTATCAGGCGCCAATGAATGGCCACGAAGTCCGGCCATTTGTCGGACTTTCCTAGGGAAACCCCGCCTGTCTGCCGGGACGTGGCCCTTCCGAAACGGCTGAAATGCGTACCGAATGGACACCCAATGGACACCCGGGACGCCCCTGCTGAGGATCGGTGGGGGCGTTCTGATGCACGGTTGGAGCCGTAGTCATGCAGCTCGGGAGCGATGTAAAGACATCTTCATCTGGACCTCAGGTGTCCGTTACGGCCCTCGCTCATTATGGGAGGTGCAGCCCACCCTTCCTTCGCGCCAACGCAGCTCCGACTAGAGGCACCCAGAATGCTCGGCACCAGGATGCTTACCGCGCTTCTCGCGGCCGCCGCAGTCTCACTCACTGCCGCCTGCAGCGACAGCACCGGATCCACGGCAACGACCACCCTTACCAACGTCTCGCCCGCTGGGAACGCCACCGGCGTCGCCGTAACGTCACCGATTGTGCTCACGTTCAGCGACTCGATGGGCCAGGGGATGGAAGCGTACATGGACGTCCACCAGGGCACGACCGCCGCTGGGACCATGCCAATGACCTGCACCTGGTCCGCGGATCGCACGACGCTGACCTGCACGCACGCCGCGCCGTTCGCACCTGGGACGATGTACACCATCCACGTCGGGGCCGGGATGATGGATGCCGATGGCCAGCGAGTCGGGATGGGCGACATGATGACCCAGGGCGGCGCATGGCTGACATCAGGAATGATGGGCGGGATGCATGCAGGCCAGCCCATGAGTTCGATGGGGTCGGGCTGGATGGGGGCCAACGGCAGCTATGGCATGATGTTCACGTTTACTACTTCCTGAATCACCCCGGGCGGCTCTGGCGCGTGGTCTTCACATGCGCCAGTCGCCCTGGCCCTGCACCGGTTAGATCCGCGCTCGCCGCAGCGACACCGCGTTCAACGCCACGATGATCGATGACGCCGACATCAACAGAGCCGACACCTCTGGCCGAAGCGACCAGCCCATAGACGGGTAGAACGCCCCGGCGGCGACGGGGATGGCCAGCAGGTTGTAGACGCTCGCCCAAAGCAGGTTCTGCTTCATCTTGCGCACGGTGGCCTTGCTCAGCCGGATGGCCCGCGCAACATCGGCTGGGTCGGAACGCATCAGCACCACCTGCGCGGCCTCGATGGCCACGTCCGTGCCGGCCCCGATGGCAATGCCGATGTCGGCCTGCGCCAGCGCCGGGGCGTCATTAATGCCATCGCCCACCATCGCTACGAATTGCCCTTCCCCCTGCAGCGCCTTCACCTGCTCGGCCTTCTGTTGCGGCTTCACCTCGGCGAGCACGCGGTCGATGCCCACGGCGTGGGCCACCTGCTCCGCCGTTTCGCGACGGTCACCGCTGAGGAGCACCGGCACAACGCCCATCGCCTTCAGTTCTTGGATGGCGCCGGCCGATGTCTGCCTGATCTGATCGGTGATTCCGATGACACCGATGGCCCGGCCTTCATCCGCGACGAAGACCACCGATTGACCCTGGGCCGCCATTTTCGCGGCGCCGGCAGCCAGCGTGCTCGTTGCCACGCCGGCACCCTGAAGCATTGCGCCGCTCCCGAGGAGGGCGCGCCTGCCCGAAACGCGCCCCTCGATGCCCAGCCCTGGTCGGTCAATGATCTCGGCGACCGGCCTGGGCACGGCGATTTGTCGGCGGAGGGCCGCGGCGCTGATCGCCTGAGACAGCGGATGGCTGGACTGGCCCGCCAATGCGGCGGCGAGGGCGAGCACACCTTCAACGTCGCCGCCCGGTTCGACGTGAATGTACCCCACGCTCGGCTTGCCCTCGGTGATGGTGCCGGTCTTGTCCAGCACGACGACCTGGATGCGGCTCAGCCCCTCCAGGGTCGCGGCGTCCTTGATCAGGATGTTGTGCCGGGCCCCGAGGCCCGTCCCGACCGCCACCGCGGTGGGGGTGGCCAGGCCCAGCGCATCGGGACAGGCAATGACCACCGCGGAAATCGAGAATGTCAGCGCGACGAGGAAGGGAGCGCCGGCCAGTACGGTCCAGCCAAGGAAGGTGAGGATGCCGGCGCCGACCGCGACGACCACCAGCACCGCCGCGGCCCGGTCGGCCAGCCGCTGGCGCGGCGCCTTCGAGTTCTGCGCCTTGGCCACCAGGGCCGCAATCTGGGCCAGCACCGTGTCCGCGCCGACCCGGGTCGCCCGCATCGTCACCGCACCGCTCACATTGATGGAGCCACCGACGACGGGATCACCGGGACCCCGCTTGACGGGCCGACTCTCGCCCGTGACGAGCGCTTCGTCGACGTCCGTGCTCCCCTCGGTGAGCTGCCCATCCACCGGTATCCTGTCGCCCGGACGCAGGCGGAGGAGATCGCTGACCACGACTTCGCTTGTCGGCAGGTCGAATTCCTTGCCGTCCCGGACCACGCGCGCCATCGGGGGGACCAGGTCAAACAGGGCGCGCAGGGCGTCGGATGTGCCCCGGCGGGACTTGACCTCCATCCAGTGTCCGAAGAGCACGAAGGTCACCAGCATGCAGGCGGCCTCGTAGTAGGCCGTGGGGTAGCCGATCAGGGTGAGGTAGACGCTCGAAAGCCAAGCCGCGAGGACGCCGGTCGCGATCAGGACCGACATGTCCAGCCTCAGGCTCCGGAGCGCATGGTAGCTCCCGCCGATGAAGATCCAGCCGGCCCACCAGACCACGGGCAGCGACAATCCCAGTTGCAGCCTGCTCGCGAGCGGCATCGACACCAGCATCCCCATCCCCGGGATGTGGCCGGCCAGCAGTGTGACGGGGAGGGTGAATGCCAACGCCACCCAGAACCGCCGCCGCATGTCCCGCTCCATCGTGGCGGCCATGGCGGGGTCCGCCATCATGGAGGCGTGGTCGTGGTGTGGCGCTGCCACGACCAGTGCCGGCGGCGCCGCGTGGCCACCATGATGACCGGCGTGCGAATCGTGTCCCGTCATGTTACCTCCCGGAGTTCAGTCATGATCCTGCCCGGGCGCGTGGGTGTGGGGAGGCGTGGCGCCCGGAACAACCGAGTCTCCAGGCATCTGGTGCGCCATGGAGTCCATGGCGGCCGCGGACGGCGCCACCTCCCCAGCGCCCGGCCCGAGGCGTTCGCCCCGTACCTGGCGGAGTACCTCGGTTGGAATCCCCAAGGCGTGGCGGTAGACCATTTCACCGCCGAGGTAGCCGACGGCTCCCAGCCCGAGCGTCCCCACGATCCCTAGGCCTGCTGCCGCTCGGGAGTAGGGGACACGCCACCGCCAGGCTGCCGCCACCAGAAGGACGAAGGTGGCCGCATAGGCGAGGTTCCTGTGGAGGGTCATGAGGTTGTGCGCCGAGTCGGAGTGCTCCACCCGGCCATAGGCGATCAACCCCGTGGCCAGGGCCACCGCCGCACCGGCAAAGCCGACCCCCCAGAGCAGGGTGGCCGCGTCCCGCCAGCGCACGCCTCGCCGCAGCGCGGCGATGGCATCGAACGCCGCCGCGAGCAACAACGCGACGAGCGGGAAGTGCACGACCATGGGGTGCCAGCTGTGCATCGGGAGCAGGTTCATCGGTGTCCACCTCCTATCGCATTGGTTGGCTGCCAGGCGAGCATTGGCGGCCCGAAAGCGAGCCTCGTCGAGCCGAGGTATCGGGCGGGTGAGCGGAGAATTCGGTCATAGCACTTCACCGAGCAGCAGCGATACCACATGTTCTCGTGATAGACCGCCCCGCGGGCCCGCATCGGGTGGATGACCATGGCGCAGACCGGGTCGACGTGGTGGCGGGACGAGTCGGCTGTTTCCACGAGCCGCCAGCGCGGGGCGGTGCCCAAGCGTGTGAGCGCCTGGGCGATGTCCGGCGGGTTCACCCAATGAACGTCTCCACCCGCGCGACCCTCTGCCCTTCCGTCGCGTCTACCGTCGCGCATACGTCGTCAGCTTCCCGTCGCGACCCAGTGCCAGGACCTCATAGGGCTGATGGGAGCTTCCGTCGTCCATGCCGGGCGCCGACTGGGGCATCCCCGGTGCGAGGAGCCCCGCGAGCGCGGGCCGAGTGTCGAGCACCCGTCGAACGAGATCGAGCGGCACGTGCCCCTCGAAGAAGTATCCACCGGCGGTGGTCGTATGGCACGACGCCTTCGCCAGTGGCACACCAGCCCGTTTCTTCACGTCCGTGATGTCACTCGTTTCGCGCACTTCAACCCTGAAGCCCTCGACCTTGGCGATGTCGATCCACTTGTCACAACACAGGCAGCCGCGGGTCTTGTGCACCATCAGGGTGGGGAGGGTGGCCGCGTGGGTGGAGGAATGGCCGGGATGGGGCTCAGCCAGAACACGAGGGGCGGAGGAAACAGTGGCGGCAAGGACCTGGAGTGCGGTGAGGAATATCGAGGAGCGGAAATACATGGAAGCCTCCGGAAAGTACTGTGAACCTACGACGCCATGTAGACGAGTCGGGTGACGCCCGGCTCGGGTGCTACGAGAGATCGCGTGCCACCGCCTCGACCGCCTTCAGCCCGTGCCCGAACCGACCCATAGCCTCCCTGTGTCGCTCGAGCTCACTTTACGGGAGAGAGCGCAGGCGTCCAGGAAGCGGGCGAAGCCGAGCTGGTTCTCACGATTCTCATAGATGTCCGGAATCCGGAGTGTCGGCTTCCACAGAAATGCGTGGTCCGCTCCCTTGAACATCTGCCGCTGCTCGGCGATGGACCCGACCACCGTCTCCAACGACGATGCGTGGTATGTGTTGCCGAAAGTGCCGGCCTCGAGTTCCTGGACGACCTCCTGGATCCCGCGCCGGATGGAGCGGAACTTTTTGAGGCGCTCCTCCCACAGAAACCACGTCCGGTAGGTGCCCCCAGGATCGTCCCGCCAGCGCAGGATCAGTTGGCTCAGTGCGTCGGCCCGGCCGTGCGGCTCGGGAAGGGTCGTCATGCTCGGTCCGTCGTCAGGGCAGGGCTGGCGGCCCGAACGCGAGTCTCGTCGAGCCGAGATATCGCGCGGGGGACCGGAGGAATCGATCACAACAATTCACCGAGCAGAAGTAGTACCACACGTTCTCGTAGTAGGCCGTCGCGCGGGCCCGCATCGGGTGGATGACCATGGCGCAGACCGGGTCGACATGGTGGCGGGACGAGTCGGGCGTTTCCACGGGCCGCCGGCGCGGGGAGGCGAGCAGTCGTGTAAGCGCCGGGAGCGCGGCCTCCGCCGCTAGGCGGCCGGCCGTCACCGCCTCCTCGAGGCGGCCGAAATCACGCAGGCTCATGTCGCCGAGTTCCGGCTCGATCTGCACTTCCGGATCCGTCATGGCGGCGGTGAGCGCCGTCTGACGCTCGAGGACAATCTCGGTGGCGCGCGCCAGGATCTCGAAGGATGTCTTTGCCGTTGCCGGATTCGGCATGAACCGGCCCAGGCGGTACAGGATTCCTGTCGTCCGCCAGACGAGTGGCGGCATCCGTCGCGTCCGGGGACCGCCAACGCGCACGGCAACGACGACGTCCGGATCCACCATCCAGGCCACGTCCACCGGGAGGACGTTGACCACTCCTCCATCGACGAGCCAGCGGTCCCCGAAGCGCTCCGGCGGCAGGATTCCGGGGAGCGCGCACGTGGCCCGGACGGCGGGGAGGAGGCTGCCGGAATGGAGTACGACCTGGCCGCCTTCCTCGAGGTCGACCGCGGTCAGGGCGAGGGGCGTGACCAGATCCGCGAAGGTGGCCGGAAGCGCCTCGGCAGCCGAGGGAAAGATCTGCCCCCAGTCGAGCATGCCGCCGGGAAGAAACCATCGAGGGAAGCGAAAATCTCGCGCGATCCGAACCAGGTCCCAGGACGGCAACCCGCTGGCATGAAGCGCCCCGACCAGGCCCCCCAGGCTACTCCCGGCGACGAAGTCGGGCACGAGACCCTCGCGTTCGAGCACCTCCAGCACGCCGATGTGCGAGAGCCCTCGGGCGCCGCCGCCGCCGAGCGCGAGCGCGAATCGAGGCCGCCGAGGTGGCGCATCCCCTGAGGGCACCATCGTGGGTCCGGGAAGTGCTGCACTCATCACTCCTCCCTCGGGCGAATCATCCCGAGTCCGGTTTGTGGGGTCCGGTGGCTGTACGTCGCCGTGCCACATGGACCAGTGCTTCGCGCACGTCCAACTCGCGGGTCCCGTTCCCGGTCCGCACGAAGTAGCGCGCCACCGGGCCGTCCTGGTAGTACACCGGCGCAGCCGATGGCTCGACCGTGACCCAGCAGACGTCCCTACCGAGGACATCACAAAATTCGACATGCACCTGAGCGCAAACGTGACCGCCCAGCTTCGACTGGACCAGGCTCATGAGGAACTGCTGAAATCCGTCGCGGTCCCGTCGCTTCAAGGTCTGATAGTCGACCTGCAATCCGACGATATCGCCGGCGTCCGTGACCCCGATCAGCAGGGTTCCGCCCTCATGATTGAGGAATCCGGCGACTGTGCGCGCGACGGCTTCCTCCAGTGCCCGGTTCATCCGGCCCAGTTGCGCGTCCCAGCGAGCATGGGACTTGAACTCGAGATGCTCTCCCTCTCCCGCCGAGAGGACGGCAGAGAGGTCCCGGTCTGGCTCGTTGCCGCGCCAAGTGCCCGTGCGACGTGCCTGGCCATGCCTGGACGAATACAGCCAGAAGCCCAATCCGATCGCACCACCGAGGAAGGCGAAGAGGCCGGTCATCGGGAGCATGCTGGGCGTAAAGGCCTGAAGGAACCGTCCAGCGATGGACTGCCAAAGCGAGCCCGATTCGGACACCAATCGGTCGTGCGAGGAGAACCAGTAGACTGCCTCCATGACCGGGTGAAGGAGCACTACGCCAAGCGCCGCCCCGGCGATCAGGTAGCGCCGCGCTGCCCCGCCGTCCCCGGACCCCGCCTTCATCGCACCTCCCGCTCCTTCCACAGCGAGTAGACCGCCGGAATCACGAGCAGCGTCAGCACGGTGCTGCTGACCATTCCGCCCACCATCGGTGCGGCAATGCGTTTCATGACGCTGGCGCCGGCACCTGTCCCCCACATGATCGGAAGCAAGCCGGCCATGATGGCCGTGACGGTCATCAACTTGGGCCGGACGCGTTCGACCGCGCCTTCCATCACGGCGTCGTAGAGGTCGCGGAGAGTTGGCGTGCGCCCGTCGGCTCGTTTGGCGTTCCAGGCGTGATCGAGGTAAATGAGCATGATCACGCCGGTCTCCGCCGCCACGCCGTTCAGCGCCACGAAGCCGATGGCCACTGCCACCGACCAGTTGTACCCCAGCAGCCAGATGAACCAAAGCCCGCCCACCAGCGCGAACGGGAGCGAGAGCATGACGATGGCGGTCTCGCCGAGATTCCCGAAGTTGAAGTAGAGCAGAAGGAAAATGATGGCCAGCGTGGCAGGGACGACCACTCTCAGCTTGGCCGCCGCGCGCTGCATGTACTCGTACTGGCCACTCCACACGAGCGTGTAGCCGGCAGGCAGCACCACGGCGCGCCCTACCGCCTCTTGTGCCTCGGCCACATAACTCCCGATGTCACGACCTGTCACGTCCACGTACACCCACGCGGTCGGCTGGGCGCCCTCGGTGCGGACGACCATCGGGCCGGCTACCTGGCGAATCGTGGCGATCTGGCCCAATGGCACGAAGGTCTCCCGGCCGGGCGCCGCCCCGCCCGTACCGCTCCCACCCATACCTCCGCCCATGGCCGGTGCGGCGCCGCCGCCGAGCGCGTGGCCTACCGGAATCAGTACTGAGGCCAGGCGGTCCGGATTGTCACGCAGTTCCACCGGATAGCGGATGCGGACCCCATACCGCTCCCTGCCCTCGACGGTCCTGGTCACCGTCATCCCGCCGACCGCGGTGGCGATCACGGTCTGCACGTCGCCCACATTGAGCCCGTGACGCGCAGCTGCGGCCCGGTCGATATCAATGTCCAGGTAGTAGCCCGACACCGCCCGCTCGGCGAAGGCGCTTCGGGTTCCGGGCACCTTCCGCACGACCTCCTCGACCGCTCGCCCCAGCCGCTCCAGTTCGCCGAGGTCGGGCCCGAAGATCTTGATGCCCACCGGCGTGCGGATGCCGGTGGCCAGCATGTTGATCCGGCCCTGGATCGGCATGGTCCACGCGTTGGTCGTGCCGGGTAGGCGGACCGCCGAATCCATTTCAGTGACCAGCCGCTCGTACGTCATGCCGGGGCGCCACGCCGCCTCCGGCTTGAGCGTGATGGTTGTTTCGGTCATGTCGAGGCCCGCCGGATCGGTCGCGGTATTCGCTCGCCCCGCCTTACCCCAGACGTGGTCCACCTCGGGAAAGCTCTTGAGAATGCTGTCCTGGATCCGCAGCATCTCCCTTGCGCGGGCGACGCTGATGCCGGGCAGCGTGGTGGGCATGTACAGGATCGTGCCCTCGTTGAGAGGCGGCATGAACTCACTCCCCAGGCGCTTCCAGGGAATCCAGCTCAACATGACCGCCATCACCGCCCCCGTCACCACGCCCCAGCGATGCCGCAGCACGAAGGCGATCATCGGCCGGTAGAGCCGGATCAGCACCCGGTTGACGGGGTTGGCAGTTTCCCGGTAGAGCCGGCCCCGGATGAAGAACCCCATGGTGACCGGCACCAGGGTGAGGGCCAGGAGGCTTGCCGCGGCCATCGCAAACGTCTTGGTGTAGGCCAGGGGCTCGAACAGCCGTCCCTCCTGGCCCTCGAGCGAGAACACCGGAATGAATGAGACGGTGATGATCAGAAGGGAGAAGAACAGTGCCGGCCCGACCTCCCGGGCCGCGTCCCCGACGATCCGCCACCGCTCCCCGGGGCTAAGCATGCTGGTGCGGTAGGAAGCCTCCGTCGCCTTCTGGCCAGCGTCTCGCAGCTTCGCGTCCACCGCACGCTCGAGGTGCTTGTGCATATTCTCGATCATCACGATGGCGGCGTCGATCATGGCGCCGATGGCGATGGCGATGCCGCCCAGCGACATGATGTCGGCGCCGACGCCCACCCAGCGCATGGCGATGAACGCCATCAGGATCCCGATAGGGAGAGTGAGAATTGCGACCAGGGCCGATCGGGCGTGGACCAGAAACACGAGGCAGACCAGGGCCACGATCAGGCTTTCCTCGATCAGCTTTTCCCGCAGCGTCGCGATTGCCCGTTCGATCAGCTCGCTGCGGTCGTACACCGGCCGCACAACGACGCCTGGAGGCAGACCCGGCTGCACCTCGGCCAGCTTGGCCTTGACGCGCTGAATCGTGGTGAGTGCGTTTTGCCCGAATCGCATGACGACGATTGCGCCCACCGCGTCTCCCCGCCCGTCGAGATCCACGATGCCCCGCCGGACCGCTGGCCCGACGCTCACCCTGCCCAGCTCGGCGACTCGGATGGGCGTGCCGCTCAAGGTGGCGCCGACCACGACGTTCTCGATGTCGCTCAGGCCCTTGAGGTACCCCAGCCCGCGCACCATGTACTCGCGCTCCGTCAGTTCCACCACCATGGCGCCGACATCGGAGTTGGCGTTCTGGATGGCGGCCATCACCTCCGTGATCGGCACGCGGTACGCCAGCAGGCGGGCCGGGTCAAGGTCGATCTGGTACTGCTTTTCGAACCCCCCGACGGTGGCCACCTCGGACACCCCAGGGACCGCCGTGAGCGCATAGCGCAGGTTCCAATCCTGCAGGCTGCGCAGTTCGGCCAAGGTCATCCGTCCGGTCGTGTCTTCAAGGCTGTACTGGAACACCCAGCCAAGGCCGGTCGCGTCGGGACCGAGGGTGGGCGTGACCTTCGCCGGGAGCTTCCCCGTGAGCCCGTTGAGGTACTCCAGCACCCGGGAACGGGCCCAGTACAGGTCGGTACCGTCCTCGAAGATCACGTACACGAACGAGATGCCGAAGAACGAATAGCCGCGGACCACGCGCGCGCCCGGCACCTTGAGCATCTCGGCGGCGATCGGATAGGTGACCTGGTCCTCCACAATGCGGGGCGCCTGCTCGCTGAACTCGGCCTGGACGATGACCTGCACGTCGCTCAGGTCGGGCAGCGCCTCGAGTGGGGTCGCGCGCAGCGCGTAGACGCCACCGATGATCGCCGCCGCGGTGAAGAGCAACACGATGGCGCGGTTCTGCAGCGACCAGTCAATGATTCGGGTGAGCATCGGCCCCTCCCGTCGGCGACGCCGGCGTATCCGCCTTCGCTGGCGGTGCGGGCATCTCCATGCCCGGCATGGCGCTCATCGCGGTGTCCCCAGGGACCTGTTGGTTCTTCCGCGGCGGCGTGGGGGAGGACCGAGGAGCCGGTCCCGTGGTCGGTGCCTTCAAGTCCATGCCCGGCATGTTGCCCATGCCACCGAGTGCCGCACCCAGATTCGATTCCGCGTCGAGGAGGAAGGTGCCCGAGGCCACGACCTGCTCGCCCTTGGCGAGTCCGCTGAGGATCTCGATCCGATCGTCGGTCGTGGTTCCCAGCGTGACATCGCGCGGCGTAAGCATCCCGTCCGCATCCTTGACGAACACCAGGTTCCGCTCGCCGGTCGCGAGGACCGCTGATCGCGGCACGCTGAGCCCCGGCCGCGCTCCCGCGCGGAACCGGATCGTCGCGTACATGCCAGGCTTGAGGGTCAGGTCACCGTTGGGAAGTTCCACCCGGATCCGGCCGGTGCGGGTTTCGGGATTGAGCGTGGGATAGACGTAGGTGATGCGGCCGTTGCGTTGTGTGCCCGGCAACGCGGGGAACTCGGCTGTCACCTCGACGCCAAGCTGGGCCGCGGGAAGGTCGGGCTCGAACACCTCGCCCTCCAACCAGACCCGACTGAGGTCAGCGATCTTGAAGAGCGGCTCGCCGGCCATGATGCGCTGACCGACCAGCACCAGCTTGTCAATGACGATACCGTTGACCGGGGACACGAAACCGACCGACTTCCGGACCTGCCCACCCTGCTCGATGGCCGCGATGACGTCCGGGGGGACATCCCAGTATGCCAGGCGCCGTCGGGCCGCCTGCAACAGCTCGTCGGCACCAGCCCGAGCCGACGGGGTTCCCGCACCGACTTCGGACGCGAGGCGATGCGCAATCAACAGATCCTGCTGTGCGCTCACCAGCATCGGCGAATACAACTCCAGCAGGGGTTCACCCTTTCGCACCGGCTGACCCGTGATGTTCACGAACAGCTGTTCCACCCAGCCGTCCACCTTGAGGGCGACGGTGGCAACGCGCGTCTCGTCGTAGGAAACCTGGGCCACGGTGCGGACCTCACGCGCCATGGACCCAACCGTCACTTCGGCGAAGGTCACCCCGATGCGGTCCGCCTCCTCCGCGGAGAGCCAGACGGGTTGGGCGCCCTCGGCGGCGGCCGTGGCGTGATTGGAGTGGCCCGTCGCGGCGTTGTCCGCGGGCGTCCGGGTCAGGAAGTAGGTGACCGCCGCCGTGGCGACCAGCGCCGTGACCAGCAGGATGATGCGCAGCCGTCTCTTCCGGAGCGGACGCAGGACGGGTTCGAAGGGCGAGTCGGTCATTGAGCATCTCCTGGCGCGGTGAGGTCGGGATCGGGCGTCGCGGCGATGAGCGGTTTCGCGGTGACCATCTCGAGTTCGGCCAAGGCCTGCCCCTCCTGGGCGTCGAGGCGATGGATTTCCGTGCGGTACCCGTAGACCGTCATGAACGCATCGAGAAAGGTCATGAAATTGACGTTGCCGACCTGGTAGGCGGCGCGGGCCGAGGCCACGGTGGCTTCCGCCTGCGGCAGCAGACTGCGCTCGTAGAGCGCATGAAGTTCACGGGCGCGTCGAAACTCGGCCACCAGCTCCCCCACCCGACCCCGGGTGTCGGCGCTCATCGCCGCGAGATCGTCCTCGGCCATCCGGCGCATTGCAGCGGTCTCGTCCCGCATCCTGAGCTGCCGGCTCCCCGCCCAGATCGGCACCGACGCGCCGAGCATAATGCTCAACATCTTGTCGGTGCCGCCCCCCGACATCGGCTGCCACCCGTAGATCACACCGACTTCCAAGTCTGGCCAGATCTCGCGGCGCGCAAGCTGTTCGGCGGTGGTTGCGGCACGCACCTGGTCGGCCCCCGCGAGGAGCATTCCCCGGGAGGCCAGGGCCAGGGCGGTGAGCGAGTCAACGGATGGAATGGACTCGGGGAACAGCGGCAACACGGGAACGCCCGTCGGAGCGTCAGGGGGGCGATTAAGAACGGTGTTGAGGCGGACTGCCATGGTCCGACGCATGGCCGACATCTCGGCGATCTGACCGGTCATCCGGCCGATCTCGAGCTGCGCGCGTAGGACGTCGGCTTGTTGCGCCTCCCCAACGGCGTACATCTCGTTGACAGTGAGCGATACGGCTTCGAGCAGGCGAAGGGTTTCGCGCATCACCGCCAGGCTGGCGTCGGCCCGGTAAAGATCGTAGAACGCCATGGCCGCACGGGACCGCTGCTCCCAGATGGATTCTCCCACTTGGGCCTGTCCGGCGTCGGCCCGGAATTGGGCCACGTCGCCCGCCAGACCGAGCTTGCCGGTACCCGGGATCGGAAACATTTGCGTGAGTTGCACCTGGTTCATGCCCAGGGGATCCTGTAACTCGAATCCGGGGAGCTCCCGGTTCATGGTGGCGAACTGCAGCCGGGGGTCGGGCAGTCGCCGGGTGCCAGGCACGCGCGCCAGCGCCGCGTCCGCCGCCGCGCGGGTAGCCCCAATCCTCGGATTGAGGCTGTCCACCGCCCGGTAGAGCGCGTCGATCGTCAACGAATCGGACGCAGCTTGGGCGGGCAGGGGCGTGGCGAGGACCCCGCTCACGAGAACGGACCGGAGCGCACGCTGCACGGCCCGTGTCGGCCACGCGGCGCGACGCCCCTGGGAGGGCGATCGCAGATTCATTTCCTGATCCTGGTTCGTGTGGTGCCGCGTGCGCCAGATAGCGCAGCGACCAAATCACCAACGACGGAAGGTCAGGCGATGGGAGGGGGAGTGTCCGGCGGAATCAGTACGGAAAGCGGGGTCGAGAGCGTCTGAATCGGAGGCAGCGTGAAGAACTGCCCGCCGGGGATGCCCAAGATGACGACGGAGACCACGCCGCAGGCCGCGCAACCAGCCATGGCGAGGCAACCACCTGCAGAATGACTGTGTGCCGGATTCCGTGGGCCGGGTGCGCATGGAACAGTGGGAGCCGAGGTCCCGGAGGCATCGTGGGTCGCGTGGCTCGACGCGTCCGCCGCGGCGGACTGATCCGAGGCACAGACCGGTCCGCCGCCGAGAGTGGCGTACTGCACCGCGAGGAGCGTAAGGGCTCCGGACACCAACCTGCGCCAGTTCATAGGTGCAAGGTAGGCCAGTGGGCTGTGAATTGCCAATGAAGGGGCCGTGAAGATCTCCAGGCCTCCGTGCCAGCATGACCGCGCAGAGCCCTCAACCTTCCGGAAACAGGGTGCCCCCCGTACCATGAGGAAGATGCGGGCCCCCATTTGGCGAGTATGCCCCAATCCAACCTTCCATCGGAGCAGACGCTCAATGTTGATGACCCTCACAGCCTGCCTTGTCGGTGCCACGATGAGCGCCACGGTAATTCGGCCGGCCACAAGGCCTGACCCCGATTCCGCGGCGATTCTGGCCACGGTGGCCGCGTTTCACGCCGCATTGTCCTCGGGCGATTCGACCGCCGCCTTGGGCCTGCTGGCGCCCGATGCCGTCATCCTCGAGGCCGGTGAGTTGGAGACTCGCGCAGAATACGCGGCGCATCACCTCGGCGCCGACATTGAATTCAGCAGGGCGGTGCCAAGTCAGGTGATCACGACGCTGCAGCGCCACGACGGCGCCGTTGCGTGGGTGGCCACGACGACCACCGCCCGGGGCACTTACCGAGACCGCCCGATCGCCTCCCAAGGTGCCGAGCTGATGGTGTTGAGTCGGACGGACGCTGGATGGCGCATCCGGGCCATCCACTGGTCATCGCGACGCCTGTAGGGAGCCCTATGTCAGCCAACCAGCCAGCCACCAGGACCAAACACACGGCCAGTCGGCAGCGCCCGGCCTACCTGAGGCCTATCGTCGTGCGCGCGCAGCGGCCCAGCCCGACGCCGAGTGAACCGTCATCTCGCTCGATCTCGATGCGCGCGAGACCGACTGGTCCATTGCGCCGGGGAACTGGATGTACCATTGCCACATCCTCGAGCATCACGCCGGCGGGATGATGGCCCATTTCGAGGTCGTGCCCTGACGAGGCCGCGGGTCTCGCAATTCGCTGAAGCACAAACCCCGCCCAGGCCTCTCGGCCCGGGCGGGGTCAACTGTTGTGATTCAGTGGGCCTGGGAGGAGTTGAACCTCCGACCTCACGCTTATCAGGCGTGTCTTCACCGGTATCAGTTTCCGGGACATTCTCGGATTTCATAGGCGATTCCCCACGATCTACACGGAATCGAGAATGGCTGATCCGAGGGTTTCTCGCTGGGAATTGGCACCGGAACTGGCACCACGTCAAGCGGCCGGTCGGCAAAAGATGTGTGAGTTGTTCCCGAAGGCGAGCGCGCGCTTGAGTTCTGGCGCGCTCGCCTTCTGTGGGCGGCGCGCCGAACTCGCGCGCGACGGGGCTCTCTCAAAGCGCAGCCGTGGCCCGACGAACCTTTTCAGGCTCCGCCTGCACTATCCGGGTTGCCTCCCTGGCGCGGGCCGATGCACCTGCCGCTCCGGGCAAGCCCGAACCTAGTCATCCGGAGGGTGACCATTCACGATCTCGCACGGCAAAATTGACCGGCAGCGGCCCGCAGCAACGGGCTGATGGGGGCTCGCACGGAGTCGAGGATTATGAGCTCACGTCTTGAGGTGCAATCGTTCCTCGGAGAGGCAGCTGCGGAGATTCTGAATCGGGAGGACCTCGAGGATCCTCTGGCAGCACACTTAGGAAACGCTCAGGAATACCCTAGAGAGTACGTGCCCGCGCGGAGGAGCGGATGCAACCCTTAGAAAACATCTCCTTGGGATAGCGGAAGGGAATTCTTGGCCTTGTCCAGCGTCCCTCGCCGCGGGTCTCCCGCAGTTACAATCCATAGATCGAAAAAGAAGGTATCCCATGGGCATGTGCAACGGGCCGATACGGTCACGCCGAACTCGGCTATGATCGGCCACTCTTCTTGTCGGGTCGTAATCCAAGATCTCCCCCACCTCCCACTTCAAAATGTCGCACAATCTGTCGAGCGTCGCGAACTCGATGCGCTCGGTCTTGCCATGGTACAGCGCATTGATCGTCGAGTATCCAAGCCCACTCCGAGCCTGAAGCTCGGTCTGGGCCATCCTACGCCGCTCGAGTCGGGCGCCGTTGATCGGGCGCCCGGCGCCGTCGGAAATCCTTCCCGTGACACTGCCCTGCTGGGCCGCAGCCGGCGTCCCTGCAAGCAGGAGAAGTCCGGTAATGAAAAAGCGGCCGACCAGTGACCGTTTATAGGTGTCGTTGTCACGCATGTTCATAATCCTTCAACCGGCGAGCAACATCGGCGAGGACTCCCGCGGAGAGGACCAGCAGCATCACCCCGGATACCTTGGCCGCGCGGGTCTTCCACCGGCCGCTTCGCCGGACGGCGTAAAGGCTGATGGCGTACACCGCTGCGTCGGAGCTGTTGTCCAGCGCATTCGCGATCAACCCGCTCGAGTCGGCCAGCACACCGGCCACTAAGAGACCGCCTGCGAGACCCACATTCAGCCACAAGGCGGTACCCAGAACGCGCTGCTCCTGGTCCGACTGCGATTCTCGTCTGCTGCCGGCGCCCTTCATGTCGCGATGGACGAGACGGACACACGGGACCGGTCCGTTCAGGTCAGCGGAAGCACCGCGCGAAACTTGCCGCCGGGCGACTGCTCCGGTAGTTCCGCGGCGCGTTCGGCCGTGACGTGGCCGAGCTGGCGCTGGGCCAGAACCCGGGCGATCTCCGCTCGCGCTGCCTGCCACACCCGCTCCGCGTCGGCGCCGGGCGTGAGGCGCAGCCGCACGCGCAGCCTCGTCCGCGCCGTCTGCACGATCTGGAACAACTCGATCCCGGGAGTGTCGACGATCTCGAACATCAGGGCCGGGATTGCGACTTGCTCGCCGCGCTCGGTCGTGAAGGTGAGCAGATCGGCGGTGCGGCCCTGCACCCGGATAGCGGGCAGCGGATTGCCGCACGGACAGGGATCGGGCCGCACGAGGACGCTGTCACCGATGTCGTACCGCAGAATGGGCTGAATCCGATTGGCCAGGTTACTAATGAGGGTCGTATGCGACTCGTCACCCGGCGCGACGGGGTGGTAGTCCGCGTCGACCGGCTCGACCACGACCCAGTCGCTGTTGACGTGCAGCCAGTGCTCGTCGCAGCTGTGGCGGACCGTGGTCGCGAACGCTTTGCTGATCCGGTCGTACCCCGCCGGCGGAAGCCCCTCGGCCG
This sequence comes from uncultured Gemmatimonadaceae bacterium, assembly GCA_964571795.1. GTDB lineage: Bacteria > Gemmatimonadota > Gemmatimonadetes > Gemmatimonadales > GWC2-71-9 > SPDF01. Next base: position 42,615 of record CAZNDK010000016.1, read on the forward strand.
AGAGCACCACCAGCACCGGCTTGATCCGCAACCGGCCGGCTTCCTGTTCGCTCGCGCGCTGGGCACCGATACCGGCGTAGGGCGCGAGGACTGCGGGGCGGAACCGGTTGAGCTACGAGACCAGCTCCGACAGGGGCAGGTGGGCTGAGAGCGGCAAGATGGCTTTGGCCCGCAGCCGGCTGCCTTTGCGCAGGCGGGCGGCGGCCACCGCCTCGGCGTAGTGCCCCCCCATCGCCATCACCATGGCCATGCGTCCGCCGCGGGCCAGGATCCGGATCACATCCTTGATTCCGAGCCACGCGCCCATCATCCGGAGCGCCAGGGCGTTGGTGACGGCAAGGGTCCCGTCATCCAGCAGAAAGATGCCGGGAGTGCCGGTCGTGCCCGACGTGATAGCCACTATGTATTTGCCCAGGAAACGCTCTCCGATGAGATCGGGATTATCCACGAATGCGCGCGCCTTGGCGACTGTCACCTCACGATCCGTGACCCACTCGTCGAAGCGCTCCATCAACAGCTTCTTGTTCGTGACCGGCAACAGGGCGGGGTCGTCGAAACCTTCTGCCAGGCCCCGGTAAAGCTCGCCGTAGTACGGCGAGAAGGTCCGCGCGAAGGCCACGATCTCTCGGAGCCGGGCGCGTTGCCGGCGCGCGATCGCGGCAGGCCCTTGCTTTCTCGCTCGACGCGCGTCGAGCAGCAGCCCGCATCCCCTATCAGTCACGACCGTTCCTCAGCTGTGGGAGACGGCCCTGTCACGCTCTTTTGCATGTCTGGCTGCATGCGCGCTCGATGGCGGGTTCGCCAGAAGATCACCGCCAGCGCCAGCAGCGCGGCGAGGGCCACCCACTGCGCGGGAGTGAGTCCCGCGTAACGCGCATCATTGACTCGGAGGAAGTCGAGCAGGAAGCGCATCGGCATGTACAGGGCGACGAACGCGGCGAGGAAGCCTCCCGGCCGGCGCTGCCTGCGGCCGAGCAGCCACACAGCCGGCACCAGAACGGTGGCGAGATAGAGGAATTCGTACCAGCCGAGGTCGTGAAAGCCGAAGCGTGAGAGACCGCCGGGCGCCGGAAGCTCGGCGAGGCGGCCCGCCTCCGCGTAGACCCGCGTGATGTATTCGCGCGCTTCCGCGCTCTCCAGGCTCACCGCGAGCGGAAAGCTCGTAACCGTTCCCGGATGGTCGTGCGCGAGGGTACAGGCGATTCGGCCGATCATCAGCGCCATGGGAAACACAAAGGCAATGGCGTCGAAGTAAGCCCAGCGGGATGCGGTGTCGAGCGCCGGAGCTCGGATCCGGAAGAAGAGCCAGATGCCGATCGTCCCGCCCACAATGCCACCGAAGGAGCTGATATCCTCCCAGAAGCTGAGGAGGGAGAGCGGATTCGCGGCGACCTCGCGCGGGAAGTAGAAGAGCACCGAGAAGAGGTGCGCACCGATGAATCCGCCGATGACCGCCCACCAGGCGAGCCGCTCCCCGAGCATGCGGTCGAGGCCGAGGCGACGGACCCGTGCCCGGCCGATCGCCAGGCCCGCGAGCACGGCGGCCGCGACGATGACGCCGAATGCGTGGACTGTCACGGGACCGATGCGGAGGGAGGGCTGCTCGACGTACGGGATCACGTCGTCGGCTTTCGGAAATTCATCGTGAACGCGAGCCACGTCCCGTACGCTCGGTCGAACTGGAAACCGGCGGCCTCGGCCAGGCGGCGCACCGTACGGCGGCTCTGGTAGTGCGGGTCGGGAAGCATCTCCGTCACCGAGAGTAGCCCGCCGGATCGGAGGGCCCGGTGGAGGGCGCGCATCGCAGCTTGAGGGTTCGGAACCTCGCCGAGCACCGTGACGAGGAGTGCGCGGTCGAAGCTGCCCGGGGCCAGCCCACCGGACTCTATGCCAGCCCTCACGGTGCTGACGTTCGCGAGCCCTTGGCTGCCGCTCGCCGCGCGCACGCGCTCGAGCATCGCCTCCTGCAGGTCGAGCGCGACCACGTGGCCGGTCGGCCCGACCATCTTGGCGGCGGGAATCGTGAGGCGCCCCGGCCCGGAGCCAACGTCGAGCAGGCGCATCCCCGGTGCGAGCTCCGCGCGGTCGAGAACGGCCGAACTCCCGGCGACGGCGTTCGTGTATGGGTTCGTGAGCAACCAGCCGAGCCAGGTTGGACACGGCAGTTGCCGCCGGCGCGAGGCGGCACGCCACCACAGCGCACCAGCCAGGAGACCGGCGGCGACCACGACGGCGCTGGCGGGTATCGTCATGCGGTTTCTAGGCTCGCAGCATCCGGAGCCCGCTCGCGATCACCACGAACTCGCTCAGCTCATGACCGATAACGGCCACGGGAAGGGTGAACCGGCCCAACACCGCTCCGATCACAAGCACTCCGATGACCAGCACCGACAGGGCCAGATTCTGCCGCACGATGCGCTGATTCCGTTTCGCCAGGCTCAGCGCGTAGACCAGCTTCTCCAGATCGTCCGCCATGAGCGCCACGTCGGCGGTTTCGAGCGCCACGTCCGTTCCGGCCGCACCCATCGCGATTCCGATAGTGGCCGCCGCCAACGCCGGGGCGTCGTTCACGCCGTCGCCCACCATGGCGACATGGCCGTGTCGCGCGGCGAGCTCGCGGATTTTCACGGCCTTCTCCTCCGGCTTAGCGCTCGCGTAGACCTCGTCGATGCCGACCTCGCGCGCGATCGCCTGGGCGGTGCGCTCGTTGTCGCCGGTGAGCATAACGACCCGGCGGACGCCGGCCTGGTGCAGCGCCCGGATGGCCGCCGCCGCGTTTGGGCGCACGGTGTCACGAATCGCGAGGAGCGCCCAGGCGGCGCGCTCGTCGCCAACCACAACCACCGTCTTGCCTTCCCCTTGAAGCCTGACGACTTCAGCGGCGGTCGGGCCGAGACTCAGGCCAAGCTGTGCCGTGAACAGATCGGGGCTGCCGACGTAAGCCGCCGCGCCGTTCACCCTCGCGGTCGCACCCGCGCCGGTGAGCGACCGAAAATCTCCGATCTCGGCGGGCCGGATGCCCCGCGCGTCGGTATACCGGGTGATCGCGAGCGCCAGAGGATGCTGGCTGAGCGCCTCGATCCCGGCCGCGGCGGCGAGGGCCGCTGCCTCGCCCACTGAGGCACCGGCCAACGGGATGACGTCGGTCACCTCCGGCGCGCCGTGGGTGATCGTGCCGGTCTTATCCAGCGCCACGACCACAACCTTCGCCAGCTCTTCGATGAAGATGCCTCCCTTGATGAGAACGCCCTTCCTGGCACCGGTGCCGAGCGCCGCCACGAGCGTGATCGGGATCGAGATGACGAGCGCGCATGGCGCCGCGGCGACGATGAAGACGGTGGCACGACTTATCCAGGTTGCCCACGGGGCGGCGAAGAGGAGTGGCGGAAGCAGCGCCAGCAGTACGCCAACCCCGAGGACCGTGGGGCTGTAGCGCTTGCCGAATCGTTCGATGAAGCGCTCGCTGGTCCCCTTCCGCTCCTGCGCTTCCTCCACCATCTCGATAATGCGCGCGATCGTGTTCTCGGCAAACGCCTTCGTGGCGCGCACTTCGAGCGCGCCCTCGCCGTTGATGGTGCCGGCGAATACCTGGTTCCCGGGCTCTGTCTCGACGGGAATGCTCTCGCCCGTCACTGGTGCCTGGTTGACGCTCGAGTTGCCGGCCAGGACCTCGCCGTCGGTGGCCACCGACTGGCCAGGCTTGACGATAAAGACATCACCCACCGCCACCTCGTCGGCCGGGATCTCGATGTCGCGCATGGCACCGTTCACTTCGCGCCGCACCAGCGCGGTCTTGGGCGCCAGGTCCATGAGCGCCCGGATGGCCGAGCGAGTCTTGTCCGCGGTATAGCCCTCGGCCGCCTCGGAGATGGAGTAGAGGAAGGCGAGCATCGCGCCCTCATCGGGCGCGCCCATCAGTGTCGCCACGACGGCTGCGACGGTCATGAGCAGCTCAATGCCGACTTGCCGCTGCCTTACGAGGTCGTGGACCGCCTCGCGAGCAAAGTAGAACGCGCCGACGAGGAGGGACGCGACGTACAGCACAATCGTGGCCGCAGCCGGCAGGCCCGTCCGGCTCAGCAGCCAGCCGGCCGCGAGCAGCACGCCTGACCCGGCCGAGGCGAGGACCTTCGGGTTCCGCCATGGCCTTAGGGGGCGAGCCGCCTGTTTGGTCACAATGCGGATGCTCCTTGCTCAAACGACCGGATACGCACTGCGCGGGTCAGCGGCCACACGAATATTCTGCCGTCGCCGCGGTTGCCGGTATGCGCCGCCCGTTTGATGGCCTCGACCACGAGTTCGGCCGTGGCGAGGCCCGCCACGGCAATTTCGACCCGTACGCTCTCCGCAAAGTCGTCTACGGCATCCTCGGCGGCTTTGCGTGCAGCGTTTCCGGGGCGCGGGGCTCCGGGCGGATTCAGCATGCCGCGCCCGTATCCGCGGGATTGGGAGACCGTGATGCCCCCAAAGCCGGGGACTTCCTGTAGCGCGAGGCTCGCGGCGTCCAGCCGGAATGGCTGGATTACCGCTTGCACCATCCAGAGATCGTCATTCATGCGGGATCTCCCCTAGGTTTCCAGCTTCGCGGGCGTGAACCACCCATAGAGTGCGGGCAGCAGCAGAAGGGTCAGAGCCGTCGAGGTAACGAGTCCCCCGACCACCACGGCGGCGAGCGGACGCTGCACTTCTGACCCGGCACCGCTCGAGAAGAGCAACGGCAGGAGGCCAAGAATCGCGACCGTCGCGGTCATGAGCACCGGCCGGAGCCTCAGCACCGTCCCCTCATACACTGCCTCGCGTGTGCTCTTGCCTTCCTGCCGGAGCGTGTTGATGTAGCTGACGAGCACGACGCCGTTGAGCACCGCGACTCCGAACAGGGCAATGAATCCGACCGATGCCGGTACCGACAGGTACTGTCGCGAGATAAAGAGGCCCAGGATGCCGCCGATGAGGGCAAATGGGACGTTGAGGATGATGAGCGCCGCCTGCCCCAGGGATCCGAAGCTCGAGAAGAGGAGCAGATAGATGAGGCCGACCGTGAGGGGCACGATGATCATCAGCCGCTGCATCGCTCGTTGCTGATTCTCGAACTGCCCACCCCAAGTCACGAAATATCCTGGAGGGAGCCGGAGTTTGGTAGCGAGCGCGTGCTGCGCTTCCGCGACAAAGCCGCCCAGGTCCCGGCCGCGAACGTTCAGCTGGATCACGATCCGGCGCTGGCCGTTGTCGTGGCTGATCTGCTTCGGCCCCGTCACCACTCGCGCGTCGGCCACCTCGGACAGCGGGACGCTGGAGCCGCTTCCGTCGGGGCCGGGAAGGATCAGCCTTCCGATCTCCTCGGGGTCGCGGCGATACGGCTCCTGCAGCCGGAGGTTGACGTCGAAGCGACGAACCCCTTCGTACACCTGCCCGGCTTCCTCGCCACCGATGGCGGTCTCCACGGCCTCGAGGACGTCGTCGACGTTCAGGCCGTACCGGGAGATCGCGCCGCGATCGACCTTGATCTGCAACTGCGGCTGCCCGGTGACCTGCTCCGTCTGGAGGTCCTCCGCGCCGGGAACCCGGGCCACTATATCCTGGATCTGGTCCCCGAGCTCCACCAGTCGATCGAGGTCGTCGCCGAACAGGGTAATCGCGAGCTGGGCCCGGACGCCGCTGATGAGCTCATCCACCCGCATCGCGATCGGCTGCGTGAAGCTGAGCGCGATGCCGGGATACGGAGCGAGGCTGTGCTCGATGGCTTCCACCAGTTCTGCCTTGCTGCGGCCGCTCTTCCATTCGTCCGGCGGCTTGAGGGTGACCAGTACCATCGAACTATTCACCGGGTCGGGGTCGCCACCCGCCTCGGCCCGGCCGCTTTGCGAGATGACCTCCTTGACTTCGGGAAATGCGCTGAGGATGATCCGCTCAAGCTTGTCGGTCGTCCGCACGGTTTCGTCGAGCCCCGCCGACGGCGCCAGGGTCGGACGAAACATGATGGAGCCCTCTTCGAGCACCGGCACGAACTCGGTCCCGAGGAACGGGACCAGTGCGAGGCTCAGGAGCAATGCCACGACGGCGGCGGCGGCCATCTTCCTGGGATTGTCCAAGGACCAGCGCAGCGCCGGCAGGTAAGGCCGTCTGACCTGCCGCATGATCCAGGTGCTCTCCTCCGAGCCGCCCTTCAGGAAAAAGGAGCACAGCACGGGGATCACCGTCAACGAAAAGATCAACGAGCCGATCATCGCGAAGGAGATCGCGAAGGCCATGGGCTTGAACATCTTGCCTTCGACCCCCTGCAGGGCGAAGAGCGGGAGGAACACGATGATGATGATGACGATCGCGAAAACGATCGGCCGGCCCACTTCCCTGGCCGAGCGGAGAGTGAGATGGACCCGGGACTCGTGGAATCCTTCCGCCCCCGGTGCAGGTCCGGTGGCGCCTTTCGCTTCCGACAGATGCCGGTAGACATTTTCTACCATCACCACACCGCCGTCCACCATCATACCGATCCCGATGGCGAGCCCGCCGAGGCTCATCAGGTTCGCGCTGAGTCCCGCGTATTGCATGAGCGTGAACGCCAGCAAGAGCGAGAGCGGGAGCATGGCGGTGACGATCAGCGCGCTTCGCACGTTGCCGAGGAAGAGGAAGAGGATGATGACGATCAGGACGATGCCCTCGATGAGCGCCGCCCGCACCGTTCCAACCGCGCGGGACACCAGCTCCGACTGGTCGTAGTATGGCTCGATTCTGACTCCGGACGGGAGCGACTGGTTGATCTCGGCGACCTTTGCCTTGACCGCAGTGATGACCTGTGAGGTGTTCTCGTAAATGCGCTTCAGCACGATACCCGTCACCACTTCGCCCTTGCCGTTCATCGTGACCGCCCCGCGGCGCACCTCCGGCCCGAACGCGACCGTCGCCAGGTTCCGGACGTAGATGGGGGACCCGGCGCGTTGCGCCACGATGATGCTGCCAAGGTCATCCAGGCTCTCGGCAAGGCCGAGGCCGCGTACCAGAAGCTCCTCCGGCCCGCGTACGAGGAAGCCGCCCCCCACGTTCCGGTTGTTGGCGCCGAGGGCCTCGCGCACCTGGGCGAGGGTGACGCCGTATTGCCGGAGGGCCCTGGGGTCCACCTGCACCTGGTACTGCTTGACGTCGCCGCCAATGGAGATCACATCGGCGACTCCCGGCACGGTCCGCAGATTGTACCTGACGATCCAGTCCTGGATGGTGCGCAGCTCGGTATTATCCAGCTTTCCCGCGGTGTCCCGAACCGCATACTGGTAGACCTGGCCTAACCCGGTCGTGATGGGGCCGAGCCTAGGTTCCCCGATGCCCGGAGGAATCTGCTCTCTGGCATCCTGCAGCTTCTCGAGCACCAGCTGGCGCGCAAAATAGATATTGACGTCATCGGTGAAATACACCGATACCTGCGAGAGGCCGAAGGTCGAGAGGGATTTCGTGTGCGAAACGCCCGGCATGCCATTCATCGCTACTTCGACCGGGTAGGTCACCAGCTTCTCGACCTCTTCCGGCGCCAAGCCGGGTGTCACCGTGATGATCTGGACCAGCACTGGTGAAACATCCGGGAATGCATCGATCGGAAGCCTTGTGAGGGCATACCCGCCCGCGCCCACGATGCCGAGGGCGCAGAGACTGACCAGCAGACGGTTCCGCAGCGAGAACGCGAGGATCCGGTCAATCACGCGCGCACCTCAACGTTCGGCCTCACCGAAGCTCGCCTTGGTGAGTTCGGCCTTCAGTTGAAACGCCCCCTTCGTCACCACCGTGTCTCCCAAGCGCAGGCCGAGCAGAATCGTCACCAGGCCACTCCCGGCCCGCGCACCGAGTGTGACCCTTCGCGCAATGAACCGCCCCGGCAGTGCGCCAGGCACGAAGACCACGGTCGCGCCACGGAGATCCTGCACGGCGAGCTCGGGAGCCAGCACGGTGCGGTCGGCGGCGGGCCGCGGGTCGGCCGGCCCTTCGATCCGCACCTCCGCAAACATGCCGGGCCGAAGCCGGAGGCCTGCATTGTCCACTTCCACCCGGACTTTCAGGGTGCGACTCGCGGTGTCGATCACACCCCCGGCATAGGTCACCCGCCCGCGAAACGTCTCGTCGGGAAGAGCGCGCGGTGTGATGATCGCGACGGCCCCGCGGCGTACCCGCCCTGCGTTGTTCTCGTAGACGTCGACCGTGATCCAGACGTGTCGCAGGTCCGCCACCGTGAAGAGCGTGTTCGCTGGTCCGACGACCTGTCCCGGCATCGCGTTGCGCTCGACGATCTCGCCGCTGATCGGCGATTCGAGACCGTAGACGCCTCCCTCGCCGGTCCGCGCCCCAAGCCCGCTGATCCGGGCCACGGTGCTGGTGTACTCCGCTTGCGCCACTTTGTAGGTTCCTTCGGCCTCGAGGACTTCCCGCTGTGAGGAGATCGACTGCTCAAAGAGTCGCTTCTCCCGCTCGTAGTTCTTCTGAGCGACGTCCAGGCTGGCGCGCGCGCGCGCCAGCTCTCCTCGAGCCTGCCCGACCTCCTGACTCTCGATGAGGGCGAGAATGCTGCCAGGACTGACCCGTTGCCCGAGATCGGCGCGCACCCCGGCGATCCGTCCCTCGGCGCGGGGAGCAACTACCGACGCATGGTTGGCATCGAACGTGATCGTCCCGTTCGCAAGGAGACCCTGCGATCCATAGGCCGCAACCGGCGCCACCTGGATCTCGACCAGCCGCAGCGCCGCCGAGTCGAGTGTCACGACGCTGTCTACCGTCTTGCCGGACCCGGCACCTGCCGCCGTCTCGGTGCTCCCACTGGCCTCGGCAGGGGCGGGGATCGAATCGCGCCGCGATCGAACAGCCACGATCACCAGCACCACCAAAAGCAAGGCCGCCGCGACCGGCCAGCGTCGCCGTGCCATCGCAACGAATTCCCGGAGGGGGCGGCTCATCGGTTGCCGCGCGGGTCGAAGGCAACGACCGTTTCGCCTGTGGCCTCCGCGAGATTGGCGAGCGCCTCGTGCTCCGCGAGCCATGCCGCCCAATACTCGAGCTCCGCGTCGATCACCTGATTCCGCATGAGCAGAAGCACGGGAAGCCCGATCTTGCCCTCACGGTAGGCGATCTCGAGAAGGCCGCGGTTCTCTCGCGCCGGGGCGAGGACGGTCAACTCGAGCACCCGGGTCTCACCGGCCGCGCTGCGATAACTGGCAAGCGCGCGCGCCACCTCGCTCCGTACTTGCGCGGCCACCGTCACCCGGGCGAGCTCTGCCTGGAGCGCCGCCGCCTGGCGGGCTTGGACCTCTCCCTGGTTCCGATTGAACAGGGGAAGCGTCATACCGACTCCCGGCCTCAGCTCGCGCGCTTCGCTCCCCTCAGGCCGCAGGGAAGCCACTCGCAAGACCAGATTGGGAAACCCCTCCTTCCGCGCCACCGCCACCTGCGCCTTGGCCTGGTCGACGGCCGCGGCGCGCTCGGCGAGGTCAGGCCGCCGTGCGATCGCAACGGCGGTTAGCGAATCGAGGCTAAGCGTGCCCACCGGCTCGACGGCGCTGTCGATGACGGGAGCGATCGGCACGGTTGGTTCGAGGCCGAGCAGAAGGCGTAACTCACTCCCCAGCTCTTCGCGGGCGCGCCGGGCGGCAAGCGCGCGGCTCTGTGAACGTCCGAGTTCAATCGTGGCAAGATTGAGCTCCAGACGGCTAATCTCGCCGGCTTGAACCTTTCGCTGCGAGACGTCCAGCAGGCGCCGGTTCAGTGCGAGGACCTCATCGGCGAGTAAGGCCTGCCGGTCGGCGGCGACATACCGGTAGAACTTCCGGTCCACTTCACCGAAGATCGCACGGGCGACATCCGTGATCGAAGCCGAGGCACGCGCGAGCCCCGCGTGGGCGGCGGTCAGCCGCGCACCGCGTTGCCCCGCGATTTCGAGCTCTTGTAACACCTCGATCTCCGTCCCAATGCCCTGGGCGAGGACATCGATGAAGGGATTCGAGCGCACCAGGACGCCCGCCTGCCGCAGCTCGCCGCGCGCGACACCGAGATCGGGTCGGACCGCCTGCAGGTCAGGATTGGAACGGAGGCCACGGACGCGCGCTTCCGAAAGCGTGAGTCGCATCGTATCATGCGCGAATCCAGGAGGTGCCTGCCCCTGCGCCGGCACTGGACTGAGCGCGACTTTCAGAAACACCGCAAGCGCCCCGAGCCGACGCCCCCCCCGGAACGGTGCCCCTGGTCCGTTCCCTTGCACCATCAAAGCCGCCTGGCTAAGTTGAACGAATGACAACATCTTCACATATTAGACGCGCCCCCGCAAAGATGCAAGCGCCCCGACGGGCCGGCAGGCGTGAACTCGACATCTGCGGCGTCAACGTGGTGCACCTCGACGCCGTGAAGGCCGCGCGTGAAGCGCTTCCCGATCAGCCTGGATTGGCGCGAGTCGCCGAGTTGCTCTCCCTGCTCTCCAATCCGACGCGACTGAAGATTCTGCTGGCGCTCCAGCCGAAGGCCGCGACACCGGGTGGCGAGCTTTGCGTATGCGATCTCGCCATGGTGATCGGAGCGTCGAAATCGCTCACCAGTCATCAACTGCGCTTGTTGCGAACCGCCGGCCTGGTGGCACTTCGACGCTCCGGGAAGTTGGCCTACTATCGGTTGTTGGACGGGACGCCGGCGCACCTCCTCAGCGCGGCGCTCGAACTGTCCCGAGGAACACCGAATCAATGAGCTGTGGAGTCATCGCCTCCACTCTCTTGTGGCTTCCCTCGCCACGACAGCCGCTGGATGCGTTCCCGGGCCAGAAGGACCGTCCATCCGTCCCCAGACGAGCGGGCTGGGAGTTTCTTACTCAGCGTAAGCGCGATTGACCAGCGTTCGCGCCACGCCACTTTTTTCGGGGCTGTCTCAGCAGCCCTCCGAGCGCGCCTATCATCCAGAAGGTATCCCAGGGGGTGTTCCGCCGGAGTCGCTGCATCCGAGCGGCCTCCGCTAGGAACGCCCCGGCTTTTTTTCGGGCAGGTATTCCAGGATCTCACCGACTCCACATCCGAGGACCTCGCACAGTCTATCGAGAGTGGCGAACTCGACCCGCTCGGTCTTGCCATGGTACAACGCGTTGATGGTTGAGTAGCCAAGTCCGCTCCGGGACTGGAGCTCGGTTTGAGCCATCCCGCGCCTTTCCAGTAGTTGCCGCAGCCTTACACGGATTGCCATTGCCTGCCCCGTCGCGAAGATAAGCGAAAGTTATAGCGCTGGTAGTATATCGCCAGCCTTGACAGAACATGTCCCCAGCGATATATTGCTAGCAAGATAGCAGCTTCTCGAAGCGGGGCGGCTGGGCCAGGCAGGCAAGCTGATAATGTACAACAGCAATGGGATCGACAGCGCGCTTGAGTTCCTGCGCGCTCGCCTTCTGTGGCGGCGCGCAGAACTCGCGCGCGTCGGTGCCCTCGTCCAAGGCGAACGACTCCTCGACGAAGTTCTATCCGAGCTCGACGCGGCCGAGCGCGCAGAGAACGATCGGCTGCTGAAGCTCTCGGAGGCGTCGCGGCTCTGCGGCTACTCGCCCGACCACCTCCGAGTTCTGATCAAGTCCGGGAAGCTCACCAACCACGGCCGTCCGCATGCTCCTCTCGTCCGCCGAAATGAGCTGCCCAGAAAACCCGGCCATTCAACCCCAGCCTTGACGCCGGCACGAGTTGTCGCAAACCTCAGGGCGCAGATCGTGGGGAACGCCATTCCTTCCGGACTTCGGAGGCAAAATGGCATCCCCGCATAGGTCTCGTTCGTGGTCTTGGACCACCGGCGAGAAGGGGAAGAACCGGGTCCGCGTGTTCGATCGCGGCTCACGCGGCATCTTCCTCGATGTTTTCGTCCGCGATCCACTAACCGGTACGGCCACTCGAAAGCGCATTTCCTTGGGCCGGGTGGATCGTGACACCGCCAAGCGGAAGGCCGAGGAACTCGCGGCCACGCTCCGGATTTCCGGGCGTTCCCAGGCTCCCGCGCTGACCGTCGGCGCGCTCTTTGACAGCTACGAAGAACACGTCACGCCCTCGAAGGGCGCCAGCACACGGAAACACGACAAACGGGCGCTGGAGCTATTGCGCCGCCACTTGGGCGCACACCGGACGGTCGAAAGCTTGGACCGCCGCGATTGGGATGGCTTCATTCGGGATCGGCGTGCCGGGAGGCTCCGGCCGGCAGGAGTCACTCAGCCGCGGTCCGTGAAGAACAGGGCTGTGGAACAGGATCTGCGGCTATTGCTCGCGGTGTTCAACTGGGCCATGGTGGTACGGGATACAGACGGCAAGCGGCTCCTCGCAACCAATCCGTTCGCGGGCTTCACCGTCCCCCACGAGGAGAACCCGCGCCGGCCCATCCTCACCCACGATGAGTTCGAGCAGCTCCTGGCCGCGGCCCCGACCGTCAGCCCGACCATGGCAACCCTGCTCGTGGTCGCCAACGCCACCGGTCACCGAATCAACTCGATCCGGCTGCTCCGCTGGTCAGACATCGACTTTCAAGGGCAGTCGATCCGCTGGCGGGGGGGACAGGACAAGATCGGCCATGAGCACGTCACCCCGATGGTCGAAGCAGCCCGTATCGCCCTCCTGAAGCACCGGCTCAGAAGCTCGGTCTCTGACGCCGGCAGTTGGGTCTTCCCTGCCCCCTCAAACCCAAGCCTGCCCCTGTCGAGGCACCTGGCCCGAGATTGGTGGGAACGCACGGGAGCGGCAGCTGGCATCGCCCGCGTCCCTGGGCGCGGCTGGCACTCGCTGCGGCGGAAGTTCGCCACGGAGCTCAAGGGCGCCAGCCTCAAGGATCTCTGTGCCCTGGGCGGCTGGAAGGACCACAACACCATCCTCAAGTGCTACCAGCAACCCGACCCAGCGGCCATGCGACGAGCCCTCGAAAACCGCACCACTCTCCACACCGTCGGCTGATCCAACTGGCACCAGGAACTGGCACCAAGTCGCCAGTCACCCACAAGAAAAAGCCCGGTCCAGCACGGTATCTGGAACCGGGGCAATCACTTCCGAACCATGGGCCTGGGAGGAGTTGAACCTCCGACCTCACGCTTATCAGGCGTGCGCTCTAACCACCTGAGCTACAGGCCCTCGCGGGCGGAGGCCAGAGTCGGCCGGCCCGGGGAGGCGGTAGGATAACGGCGCCGCAGGGCCGGCGCAACGTGGCCGGCCCCGGAGCCGCTACTCGTCCCAGCCACCCCGCTTGCGGCGCGGGCGGACGTCCTCGTCCTCTTCAACGTCGAATTCCTCGTCCTCGACGTCGCCCTCCTCCGCATCCTCGTCGTCATCCAGTTCGTCGTCGAGCTCGTCCTCGTCTTCCTCTTCCTCGAAGCTGAAGCCGTCGTCCTCGAACTCGTCCGCGTCTTCGTCAAATCGCCGCCGCAAGGTTACGGGTGCGGTCGACGTCTCCCAGGCCCACATGGTCCCCTCCGGCGAAAAGTGATCCCGCGGTACTGCCTCCAGCTCAGGACGCATCCGCCACGCGATTGGCGGCGCGGCTGGCGCGCTTCCGGTCGATCGCCGAGAGATCCCGCTTGCGCAGCCGGACCGTCTTGGGCGTGACCTCGATGAGCTCGTCTTCCTCGATGTATTCGAGCCCGTACTCCAGCGTGATGTCGCGCGGCGGCTCCAGGACGATGTTGTCGTCGGTGGCCGTGGTGCGCATGTTCGACAGCTTCTTTTCCTTGGTGACGTTTACGTCGAGGTCGCCGGGACGGCTGTTCTCGCCCGCGATCATCCCCTCGTACACCTGCTGGCCCGGGGCCACGAACATCTGCGCCCGCTCCTGCAGGTTGCCCAGCGCGAACGCCACCACGCTGCCCTCGCGGTCGGCCACCAGCACGCCACGCTTCCGGCCCGCCAGCGGACCGGCCCACGGCCCGTAGTCGAGGAACCGGTGGTGGATGAGCCCGGTGCCCCGGGTGTCGGTCAGGAACTCCGAGCGGTACCCGAAGAGCCCCCGCGCCGGGATCCGGAACGCCATACGAACCATGCCCTGGCCCGGGTTCTTCATTTCCAGCATCTCGCTCCGCCGGGGGCCGAGCTTCTCGATGACGGCGCCCATGTACTCCTCGGGCACGTCGATCATCAGCTCCTCGTACGGCTCCTGTCGCTCGCCGTTCGGGCCGACCTTCGTGATGACCCGCGGGCGCGACACCTGGAACTCGAAGCCCTCGCGGCGCATCGTCTCCATCAGGATGGCCAGATGGAGCTCGCCACGGCCCGACACGGTGTGCGTGTCCGGGCTCTCGGTCGGCTCGACCTTGAGCGCCACGTTGCGCTCCAGCTCCTTGAAGAGCCGGTCGCGCACCTGGCGACTGGTGACGAACTTGCCCTCGCGGCCGGCGAACGGGCTGTTGTTGACGATGAAGTCCACGGAGATGGTGGGCTCCTCGACCGCGATCCCCTCCATCCGCTCGAGCCGGTCCGGCGTGGTCACCGTCCGCCCGATCTCGATGCCTTCCAGCCCGGCCAGCACCACGATGTCGCCGGCCACCGCCTCCTGGACCTCGACCCGGTGCAGCCCGTCGAAGGTGTAGAGCTTCGTGATGCGGCTCCGTTCGACCGCCTCCTCCGGCCCGACGATGCCGGGCGCGCCCATCGGGAGCAGCGCCACCTGGTCGCCCACCTTGAGGGTGCCCCGCTCGATCCGCCCGATCCCCATCCGGCCGAGGAACGTTGTGAAGTCCAGCGTGGAGATCAGCATCTGGAACGGGCCGCTCGCGTCGCTCTTGGGCGGCGGCACGTAGGCCAGGATCGCGTCGAAGAGCGGCGCGAGGTCCGGCCCCGGCTGCTCCAGCTCGGTGGTGGCGGTGCCGTGTCGGCTCGACGTGTAGAGGAACGGCGCGGCGCGCTGCTCGGGGCGGGCCTCGAGATCGATGAACAGCCCCAGCACCTCGTCGGGCACACGGTGCGGCTGCGCATCCGGCCGG
>CAZNDK010000017.1:0-55220 GCA_964571795.1 uncultured Gemmatimonadaceae bacterium
GGGCGTGCTGCCGCTGGTGTTCGGCTTCGGGAGCGGCGGGGAGCTGTACCAGCCGCTGGCGGCGGGAGTGATCGGCGGGTCGGTGAGTGCGACGCTCGTGACGTTCTTCCTGATGCCGACGGCGTATTATGTTATCGAGAGTCGTAAGCGCGGCACATGGACCCCGGCTTCCGCCGGGGTGACGGCCGCAGAGTGATCAGCTGGGCGGTACAGAGACCCGCAGTGATCGCGGCCACCGCCATCGCCCTGTGCCTCGCCGGGGGCGTGGCGTTCACGCGGTTGCCGCTCGCCACACGCACCACCGTCGAGCTGCCGAAAATCCGGGTGAGCGTGGAGTGGCCTGGCGCCGCCGCCGAGGTGGTCGAGACCTACCTCACCTCGCCGATCGAGGCGGCGGTGCAGTCGGTGCGCGGCGTCCGGAAGACCGGCAGCGAATCCCGAGAAGGCCAGGCCAGCCTCACCATCGAGCTCGATCCCACCACCGACGTCCGGATGGCGCGCCTCGCCATCCTGGAGCGGATGGAGCTGCTCCGCCCCGAGTTGCCGCTGGGCGCCCGCCCCCCGCGCGTCGCGAACTGGGTGCCGGAGGAGCTCGACGAGAGCCCGCTCATCCGGTACACCATCACCGGGCCCTATACCGCCGGGGCGCTGAGCAGGATCGCCGATGACGACATCGTGCCGAGGCTCAGTGCCGTTCCCGGCGTGGCGGGCATCAGCACGCAGGGCGGCGCCGACCTCGGCGTCGCCGTGGCGTACGACCCGAGCTTCCTCCGCCAGCAGGGGCTCTCGCCCGCACTGCTCTTCGACGCCATCAGCGACTCTCGCATGGTCACCTCGCTCGGCGACGAGCGTCTGGGCGCCTCGGTCCGCACGGTGGTGCTCCGCGACCAGCCCGGCGCCCTCGAGGACCTGGCCGACCTGCCGATCGCCGGCCCCGGCGGCCGCGTCTTCCGGCTCGGCGACCTCGCCACGGTGCGACCGGAAGAGGACGCGGGCGGGCGATTCTACCGGATCAACGGACTGCCCGCGGTGTCGCTCGACGTCTCCCGCCTCGCGGCGGCCGACGCGATCCAGACCGCGGCGCGAGTCCGCGCGCTGGTGGCGGAGTTGCAGCCCGTGTTGCCGCCCGGCGTCCGACTCCGGGTGGAAGACGACGAGAGCGTCGAGCTGGCGAAGCAGCTCACGGACCTCGTGCGCCGCGGGCTCCTCGCCGCGATTTCGGTGGCGGTCGTCCTCCTCCTCACGCTGCGGAACCTCCGGGCCACGGCGCTGGTGCTCGCCAGCGCCGCCGTCGCGATCGCCGCCACCGCCCTCGGGCTCTACCTGCTCGATATTCCCGCCAACCTGCTGACGCTCGCCGGGCTCGGCATGGGTATCGGGGTCCTGGTGCAGAACGGCCTCGTGGTGATGGAGCGGCTCCGCACCGCCCCCGACACCCCCGAGGGGCGCGCCGACGCCGGGCGACGGATCATGCCGGCCGTGATGGGGAGCACCCTGACCACCGGCGTGGTGCTGCTGCCCTTCCTCTACCTGCAGGGCAATGCCCGCGCCGCCTTCGTGCCCTTCGCGGCGGCGTTCGCGCTCGCGCTCGGGTCGTCGGTGGTGTCGTCGCTGCTGCTAGTGCCCGCCCTCGGTGCGGGGCACGGCGTGGCGCGCGGCGGGTGGCCGCGGCTCGATCGCGCCTACCGCCGGGTGCTGATCAAGCTGTTGCGCTGGCGCTGGGTGACCGTGGCGCTCACCACCGCGTGCCTGGCGGTCCTCACCTGGGGGTTCATCAACAAGGTGCCGCGCTACAACTGGGGTGACTGGTTCGGCCAGCGCACCACCCTCGGCGCATCGCTCGGGTTCCCCCGGGGCTCCGATCCGGTGAGCCTCGACCTCGGCATGCGGGAGTTCGAGCGACTGGTCGTCGGCGTGCCCGGCGTAGAACAGGTGGTGACCATGTCGATGGGCGACCGCGCCTACATGCGGGTCCTGTTCGAGAAAGAGGCCGGGCTCGGCGCCCTGCCGAGCCAGCTGCAGGAGGCGCTGACGCAGCGCGCGGTACTGATCGGTGGAGCGAGTGTGTCGGTGCAGGGGAGCGGGCCCGGTTTCAATTCCGGGTTCGGCGGCGGCGGAAGCGTCTCGTATCGGGTCAAGCTCCTGGGGTATTCGTTCGACGGCGTCGAGCGGCTAGCGCTCGACCTCAAGGAGCGGCTGGAGCGGATTCCGCGGGTGCGCGACGTGGACGTCAACGCCGGCAGCTTCTGGGGCCAGGAGAAGGCCTTCACCGTCACGCTCGTGCCCGATCGGGCGGCCCTGGCGCGATACGGCCTCACCGCGCGCGACCTGGCCGCCGCCGTGTCGCGCGAGGTCCGCGGCCCGGTCGGGGCGCAGCGGATCGACATCGGCGGGGAGGAAATCGAGGTCAACCTCAAGGCGGCCGGCGCGCGGGAGCGCACGCTCGACCAGCTCCGCGCCGCGCTGGTGCCCAACGCCGCCGGCGCGCCCGTGCGCATCGGCGATCTGGCCACGGTGGAGGAGCGAGAGGGGCTCAGTACGGTGACCCGCGAGGACCAGCAGTACGTCCGAATCGTGGGGTACGACTTCCGTGGCCCCAACAAGCTCGCAGAGCGGACCCACAATGCGTTCATGGCGTCGATCGCCGTGCCGCCGGGGTATTCCGTCGCCGACCAGCGGTTCGACTACGACCGCGACGAGAGCGGGAAGGGGCTCTGGCTGGTCTTCGCCATCGGTGTGGCGCTGGTCGTGCTCTCGGTGGCGCTGGTATTCGATTCGGCCTGGGCCACTGTGATGGTGTCGCTCAGCCTGCCGGTCGCGGTGGCGGGCGTGGCGGCGGCGTTCTGGCTGGCGGGGGCGGCGTTCGGCCGGGAGGCCGCGGTCGGGGTCATCCTCGTCGTGGGGCTCGCGGTGAACCAGGCGATCCTGCTCGTGCACGGGGCGCTTGAAAAGCGGGGAAGCGGGGAAGCGGGGAAGTGGGCCAGCCTGAGCGGGGCGGATGTGGTGCGGGTGGCTCGAGATCGTTCCGCCATGATCGTGCTGGTGACGCTCACCACTGTCGCGAGCCTCCTGCCGCTCGCCATTGGCACTGACCCTGACAGCCTCTTCGGGGCGATTGCCCTGGCCACGGCGGGGGGCACGCTCTTCGGCACCATCGGCGCCATGTTCGTGCTGCCGGCGCTGCTGGCCGGGAGGCGCTCTCAGCCGCCGCACCGCCCCCTGCCCGACAGCCCCTTCCCGGGATAGCTTCTCAACGTTCGATCCGTTCCGCCCGTAGTGAAGAAATGCCCCCCTTCCGGACACCTGCAATGCCCCGAGCTCGTCGGCGCTGGGCTGTGGCGCTCCTGCTCCTGGTTCTGCCCGCCTGCGGCGACCGCACCCCTCCCGCTCCTCCGGCGGTGCCCGTGACGGTCGCCCGCGTGGTGCGGCGGGACGTGCCCCGGATCGTCGAGGCCACGGGCACGGTCGAGCCGATCCAGACCGCCACGGTGGCGGCGCAGGTGGACGGCATCCTCACGTCGGTGGACTTCCGGGAAGGCGACCCGGTCCGCGCCGGGCAGGTGCTCTTCCGGATCGACCCGCGGGTGTTCGAGGCGGCGCTGCGGCAGGCCGAGGGCGCCCTGGCACGCGACCAGGCGCTGGCCACCAGCGCCGTCCGTGACGCCCAGCGCTTCCGGGAGCTCGCCGCGCAGTCGTTCGTCACCACACAACAGCTCGACCAGGCCCAGGCCGCCGCGGATGGCGCCATCGCCACCGTGCAGGCGGACAGCGCGGCCGTCGAGCGCGCGCGGCTCAACCTTCAGTACGCCACGATCCGGGCGCCCATCAGCGGGCGGGCCGGCGGCCTCCTGCTCCGCGAGGGCAACCTGGTGCGCGCGAGCGCCGGCACGCCGCTGGTCATCATCAACCAGATGGCGCCGATCCTGGTGCGCTTCGCGGTGCCGGCCACCTTCCTCGACGAGATTCGCCGCCGCGCCGGCCGCGCGCTCACCGTGCGGGCCACCCCGGTGGGCGGCGACGACGCCGGCGAAATCGGCACCCTGACATTCCTCGACAACGCCGTTGATACCCTGACCGGCACCATCCAGCTCAAGGCGCAGTTCCCCAACCGGGGCGGCGGGCTCTGGCCGGGTGCGCTGGTGCGGGTCGTGCTCCAGCTCGACACCCAACGGGACGCCCTGGTGGTGCCGCTCACCGCCGTGGTCAACGGCCAGCGCGGAAGCGTGGTGTACGTGGTGGACTCGAGCCGGGCGGCGCGCATCCATCCGGTGGACGTCGAACGGACCACCGATTCGATTGCCGTTCTTCGCGGGGGGGTCGCCCCCGGCGACCTGGTGGTGACCGACGGACAGCTGCGCCTCACCGAGGGCACCCGGGTCGGCGTCCGGAACGATTCCACCGCCCAGGCCGGCACGGCGCCGTGAACATTTCGGCGGGATTCATCCAGCGGCCGGTCATGACGACGCTCATCATGACCGGCCTCCTGATCTTCGGGGTGGTCGCGTACCGCGGACTCCCGGTGAGCGACCTGCCGGCGGTGGACTATCCGACCATTTCCGTGTCCGCGAGCCTCCCGGGCGCCAGCCCGGAAACGATGGCCGCGTCGGTGGCCACGCCGCTCGAGAAGCAGTTCTCGACCATCGCCGGGCTCGATGTCATCAGCTCGACCAGCTACCAGGGCACCACCTCGATCACCCTGCAGTTCGACCTCGACCGCGACGTGGACGCGGCGGCGGCGGACGTGCAGGCGGCCATCACCCAGACCGTTCGCCAGCTCCCCCAGGGCATCGTGCCCCCGTCGTACCAGAAGGTGGACCCGTCGGCGGCGCCGGTCATCCTCTACGCCCTCACGTCATCGAGCCTTCCGCTGTCCACGCTCGACGAGTTCGGGGAAACAACGATCGCCCAGCGGCTCTCCACGGTGTCGGGGGTGGCGCAGGTGCTGGTGTTCGGTTCGCAGAAGTACGCGGTGCGGATCCAGCTCGACCCCCAGGCGCTGGCCGCGCGCCAGCTCGGCATCGACGAGGTGACCCGCGCGGTGCGTGAGGGCAACGTCAACATGCCGACCGGCATCCTCTGGGGCACCGACCGAACCTACGCGGTGGAGGCGGACGGCCAGCTGCGGGACGCGGCCGGGTTCCGGCCGCTGGTCGTGGCGTATCGCAATGGCGCCGCGGTGCGGTTGCAGGACCTCGGTCGCGTGGTCGACGCGGTGCAGGACAGCAAGGCGGCGGCCTGGTTCAACGGCGAGCGCGGCATCGTCCTAGCCATCCAGCGGCAGCCCGGCACCAATACCGTGGCCGTGACGGCCGCCGTGAGGGCCGCCATGACCCGGCTGGAGGCCCAGCTGCCGGCTTCCGTCAACGTGTCCGTCCTCTACGACCGGTCCGAGACCATCCGGAAGTCGGTGGACGACGTGAAGCACACGCTTTACCTGACGCTGATGCTGGTGGTGCTCGTCATCTTCCTCTTCCTGCGCAACCTGCCGGCCACCGTCATTCCCAGCCTGGCGCTGCCGATGTCGCTCGTGGGCACCTTCGCCGTGATGTCGCTCCTCGGCTACAGCCTCGACAACCTGTCGCTGATGGCGCTCACGCTGTCGGTGGGGTTCGTGGTGGACGACGCGATCGTGATGCTCGAGAACATCGTGCGCCACATGGAAATGGGGAAAGGGCGCCTCGAGGCAGCGCTGGCGGGCAGCCGGGAAATCGGCTTCACCATCGTGTCGATGACCCTCTCGCTGGTGGCGGTGTTCATTCCCGTGCTGTTCTTGGGCGGGCTGATCGGCCGGCTCTTCCGCGAGTTCGCGGTCACCATCAGTGCGGCCATCCTCGTGTCGGGCTTCGTGTCGCTGTCCCTGACGCCGATGCTCTGCAGCCGGTTCCTGAAGTCCGGCGCCAGCGAGGAGCACGGCCGGTTCTACCAGGCCACCGAACGGATCTACCAGCGCGTGCTGTCGGCCTACGAACGCTCGCTCGCCTGGGTCATGGACCGCCGCGGGCTGGCGCTCTGGGTGTCGGGGGCGCTCTTCGCGGCCACGATCTGGCTCGCGGTGACCATCCCCAAGGGGTTCATTCCCAGCGAGGATCAGGACCAGCTCCGCGGCACGGTGGAGGCCGCCGAGGGCTCATCCTTCGAGGCGATGAAGCGGTACCAGGAGGAGATCAACGCCGTCATGCTCGCCGACTCGAACGTGGCGGGCTTCATGGGCGCCACCGGCGGCGGCCGGGCCACCACCACCAACCAGAGCCGGCTCATCATCCGCCTCAAGCCCGCGGCCGAGCGCCGGCTCGACGCCGACGCGGTGGCGCGGCAGCTCCAGTCGAAGCTGTCCGCGATTCCCGGGGTCCGGATCTTCCTGCAGAACCCGCCCGTCATCAACATCGGCGGACGGCAGTCGAAGGCACTCTACCAGTACACCCTGCAGGGTTCCGACGTAGACCTCCTCTACGCCAGCGCTTCGGCGCTCGAGCAGAAGCTCCGGGAACGGCCCGAGCTGCGCGACGTGACCACCGACCTCCAGATCCGGAACCCGCAGATCCGGGTGGCCATCGATCGCGAGCGCGCGGCGGCGTTCGGCGTGTCGCCGGCCCAGATCGAGGCCGCCCTCTACGGCGCGTATGGCGCCTCGCAGGCCTCCACCATCTACACCGACAACAACCAGTACTGGGTCATCATCGAGCTCCTTCCCGAGTACCAGCGCGACCTCAGCGCCCTGCGCCTGCTCTCGGTGCGGGGCACCAACGGGACGCTGGTGCCGCTGGCCGCCCTGGCCACGCTGACCGAGGGGCTGGGCCCTCTCGCGGTGAGCCACGCCGGGCAGTTGCCGGCGGTCACGCTGAGCTTCAACCCTGCGCCGGGCGTCTCGGTGGGCGACGCGGTGGCGGCGGTGCAGGTCTCGGCCGCGGCGGAGCTGCCGTCGGGCGTGAGCGGCGACTTCGCAGGCACCGCACAGGCCTTCCAGGCGGCGCAGCAGGGGCTGCTGCTGCTCCTGGTGCTGGCCATCGTGGTGATCTACATCGTGCTCGGCATCCTCTACGAGAGCTTCATCCATCCGCTCACGATCCTCTCGGGGCTGCCCTTCGCCGGCTTCGGGGCGCTGCTGGCCCTCTGGCTGACCGGCCTCGACCTGAGCATCTACGCGTTTGTCGGGATCATCATGCTCATCGGCCTGGTCAAGAAGAACGCGATCATGATGATCGACTTCGCGCTGGACGCCGAGCGGAAGGAAGGGAAGAGTCCGCGGGATGCCATCCTCGAGGCCTGCTCGGTGCGCTTCCGGCCCATCATGATGACCACGATGGCGGCGCTCATGGGCACGCTGCCGATCGCGCTGGGGGCCGGTGCCGGCGCCGAATCGCGCCGCCCGCTCGGCGTGGCGGTGGTGGGCGGGCTCGCGTTTTCGCAGCTCATTACGCTCTATGTGACCCCGGTCATTTACACCCGGCTCGACGAATTGCGGTTGAGGTTCCGGAAGCGCTGAACCGCCCCGGCCGTTCCCCCTCTCCACATGGTGGAGAGGGGGTCAGGGGGTGAGGCGGCTGACAGGTTCCCATCCTGTTGCAAATCAAGACTTTACAGACCTTCACAATAGTTGATTTCCTGGCCCCCCGCGGACTATATTTCAGGGTTCCCGGTGGGCCGGCCGGCCACCCGGTTTTCCGAACCAACCCCGAGTCCTCATGACCGCGCCGAACTCCCGCGAGCGCATCCTTCCTCGCCTCATCGAAGAAGAGATGCAGCAGTCGTTCATCAACTACTCGATGAGCGTCATCGTCTCCCGCGCGCTGCCCGACGTGCGCGACGGACTGAAGCCGGTCCACCGCCGCATCCTGTACGCCATGAACGAGCTCGGCCTGGTGCCGGGCCGCGCGTACAAGAAGTCGGCGACGGTCGTGGGCGACGTGCTCGGCAAGTACCACCCGCACGGCGACTCGTCGGTGTACGACGCGCTGGTGCGCATGGTGCAGGATTTCTCGCTGCGCTATCCGCTGGTGGACGGCCAGGGCAACTTCGGCTCGGTGGACGGCGACTCGGCGGCGGCCTATCGGTACACCGAGGCGCGGCTGACCCGCATCGCCATGACGATGCTGGAGGACATCGACAAGAACACCGTCGACTACCAGCCGAACTTCGACGACCGGCTCCAGGAGCCGACCGTCCTCCCCTCCAAGATCCCCAACCTCCTGGTCAACGGGTCGAGCGGCATCGCCGTCGGCATGGCCACCAACATCCCGCCGCACAACCTGCGCGAGGTGGCCAAGGCGGTGGAGCTGCTGGTGGACAACCCCGAGGCGAGCTTCACCGACCTCCGGAAGGTCATCAAGGGCCCCGACTTCCCGACCGCCGGCTACATCTACGGCGGCGACGGGATCAAGGACGCCTACGAGACCGGCCGGGGCCGCGTGGTCATGCGCGCCCGGGCCCAGATCGAGGAGAAGGAGTCGAGCAACAAGTCGCAGATCGTCATCACGGAGATCCCCTACCAGGTCAACAAGGAGAACCTGGTCCGGTCCATCGCCGAGCTGGCCATGGCCAAGAAGGTCGAGGGGATCACCGGGGTGCGCGACGAATCCGACCGCGACGGCATGCGGATCGTGGTCGAGCTCAAGCGCGACTGCATTCCCAACGTGGTGCTGAACCAGCTCTACAAGCACACCGCCATGCAGTCCACCTTCGGCGTCATCATGCTGGCGCTGGTGGGCGGCGTGCCGAAGGTCATGAACCTGAAGGAGCTGCTCAGCCACTTCATTGCGCACCGCCACCAGATCATCGTGCGGCGGACCCAGTTCGACCTCGAGGCCGCGCAGGCCCGCGAGCACATCCTCGACGGCCTCAAGATCGCGGTCGACAACATCGACGAGGTCATCAAGATCATCCGCTCGTCGGCGGATACCCCCGAGGCCGACGCGCGGCTGCGCAAGCGGTTCAAGTTCAGCGAAAAGCAGAGCGACGCGATCCTCAACATGCGGCTCGCCAAGCTCACCGGGCTGGAAATCGACAAGCTGGAGGCCGAACTGGCCGAAGTGCGCGCCACAATCGCCGACCTCAAGGACATCCTGGCCTCCGAGCCCCGCCGCATGCGGATCCTCAAGGCCGAGACCGCCGAGGTGGCGGAGAAGTACGGTGACGACCGGCGCACGGAAATCCTGGCCGACCAGGGCGACTTCTCTGTGGAGGACCTGATCGCCGAAGAGGACATGGTCATCACGATTTCCCACACCGGGTACATCAAGCGAATCCCCGTCAGCACGTACAAGCGGCAGCGCCGCGGCGGCCGCGGCATGGCCGGCATGGGGACCAAGGAAGACGACTGGGTGGAGCACCTCTTCATCGCCTCCACTCACGATTACCTGATGTTCTTCACCGACCGGGGCCAGGTGTACTGGCTCAAGGTCCACGAAATCCCGCAGGGTGGCCGGGCCGCCCGGGGCAAGCCGGTGGTCAACTGCATCGCCATCGGGAGCAACGAGCAGGTGGCGTCGACCGTGGCGGTGCGGGAGTTCACGGACGACCGCTGGCTGATGTTCGCCACCCGCCAGGGCACGGTGAAGAAGACCGTCCTCTCCGCGTACGGCAACGTGCGCTCGACCGGCATCAACGCCATCAACATCGACGAGGGCGACGCGCTCATCGACGTGCAGCTCTGCGACGCCAACAGCGACATCGTGCTGGCCACGCAGGACGGCATGAGCATCCGGTTCCACCAGGGTGACGTCCGCGAGATGGGCCGGGCCACCGCCGGCGTGAAGGGCATCGAGCTCGACGCCGAGGACGCGGTCATCGGCATGGTCATCGTGCGCCGGGACGCCACGCTGCTGGTGGTGAGCGAAAAGGGCTACGGCAAGCGCTCGGAACTCACCGAGTACCGGGTGCAGAAGCGCGGCGGCAAGGGCATCATCACGCTCAAGAAGACCGAGAAGACGGGGCGCATGGTCGCGCTGAAGGAGGTCATCCCGGACGACGAGCTGATGATGATCACCCGGCACGGCATCGTCATCCGGGTGCCGGTCGAGGGCATCAGCGTCATTGGCCGCAACACCCAGGGCGTCCGGGTCATGAACCTCGAGCCGGGCGACAGCCTGGTCGACGTGGCGCGGGTGGTGAAGGAAGACGACAGCGGCACGGAGGAGCCCACCGGCGACGAGGCGGCGGCGCCCACCGAGGGGACGGAAGGGATATCTTAGCCTCATGAGCCGCGCTCCTTCGCCCGTGACCTCGGCCCCCGCCGCGGCGCGCCCCGCCGTCACGATCGATGACGTGCGCCGCGCGGCCGCGGCGATCGCGGGCGTGGCCGTTCGCACGCCGCTCGTCGAGATGCCGGCGCTCGCCGCGCTCACGGGGCACTCGGTGGCCCTCAAGTGCGAGCAGCTGCAGCCGATCGGCGCCTTCAAGGTGCGCGGCGCCTTCAACGCCATCCAGAACATCCCCGCCGCGGTCCGGAAGCGCGGCGTCATCACCTACTCCAGCGGCAACCACGGACAGGCGGTGGCGTGGGCCGCCGCGCGGGTCGGGGTGCGGGCGGTGATCGTCATGCCGAACACCGCCCCGCAGATCAAGGTGGACGGCGTGAAGAAGCTGGGCGGCGAGGTGGTCTTCGTCGGCCCGCGCTCGGTGGACCGGAAGTCCAAGGCGGAGGAGATCTGCGCGGCCGAGGGGGTGGCCATGATCCCGCCGTTCGATCACCCCGACGTCATCGCCGGTCAGGGCACCTGCGGGCTGGAAATCCTGGAGCAGTGGCCGCACGTGGACACCATCCTGGTGCCGGTGGGCGGTGGCGGCCTGCTGGCAGGCATCTGCGTGGCCGTAGCGGGGACCCGCCCGGAAACCCGCGTCGTGGCGGTCGAACCCGAGGGCGCGGCCAAGCTGACGGCCGCGATGCGCGCTGGCGCACCGGAACAACTCCCGACCACCGCCAGCCTGGCTGACGGCCTCCTGACGCTCTCGGTGGGCTCGATGACGTTTCCGCTCATCCGCCCCGTCATCCACGAGGTGGTGACCGTGTCGGACGACGACATTACCCTCGCCATGCGGCTGCTGCACCGGGAGGCGGGCCTCCGGGTCGAGCCCTCCGGGGCGGCCACCACGGCGGCGTTGCTGTCGGGCAAGGTGCGCCCGCGGGGGCCCGCGGTGGCGGTGGTGAGCGGCGGGAACGTGGACGAGGAATTCTTCGACCGACTGGTGAGCTGAATGAGCCTGGCACCGAAGATCATCGTGGCCGACGACGATCAGGCCCTCTCGCGCACGCTGTCCTGGATCCTCAAGGACAACGGGTACGACGTCGTCACGGTGCCCGGCGGCGAAAACCTCATCGACCATCTCCTGGCCGACCAGTTCGACCTGCTCCTGCTCGACATCATGATGCCCAAGGTGGACGGCCTCCAGCTCCTCGAGCGGGTCAAGACGGACTACCGGTTCAAGGACCTGCCCGTCCTCATGATCTCCTCGATGCCGCCCGAGGAGGCCACGGTCCGCGCCCTCGGGCTCGGCGCCGCGGACTTCATTTCCAAGCCGTTCCGGGTGCGCGAGCTGCTGGCCCGGGTCAAGGCGCACCTGCGCACCGGTCGCGAGCTCAACCAGGCCCGGGCCGAGGCGCGCTCGCGCACCGAGATGGTGGACATCCTCCAGGAAGTGACCGCCACCCTCAAGCCCGACGAGATCTACCAGATCCTGGTGCGGCGGGTGGCGCGCGGGCTCCGGATCTCGAAGTGCTCGATCCTCATCGGGTCGGCGGAAGACGAGTCCGGCACCGTGGTGGCGGCCTACGAGAACCCGATGCTGCGGAACCTGCGGGTGGACCTCCGCCGGTATCCCGAAATCCAGCAGGGTCTCAGGACCGGCGAGGTCGTGCTGATCCAGGACGTCCTCACCGACCCGCTCTACCAGGCGGTGCGCGCGGAGTGGGAGGCGGAGGGCATCCCGGTGCCGACGCGCTCCGCGCTGGCGCTTCCGTTCCAGCTCAAGGGCCAGCAGGTGGGGGTGTTCTTCCTGCGCACCACCGCCGAAGACGCCCCGCTCAACCAGCAGGACGTGCAGTTTGCCGACCAAGTGATCAAGGCCGCGGTGGCGGCGCTCGAGAAGGCCTACGACCTCGAAAGCGCCATGGACGGCCAGGAGCAGATGCGCCACCTGGCGGAGACCGACCCGCTCACCGACACCTTCAACCGGCGCGCGCTGAGCGAAAAGCTGGTGCAGGAAATGGAGCGGGCCGACCGCTACCAGACGGTGCTGACCTGCCTCATGGTGGACATCGACAGCTTCAAGCTGATCAACGACGAGCACGGTCACCTGACCGGCGACCGGGTCCTGCGCTCGCTGGCCAACCTGCTGAAGCGTGAGCAGCGCGCGGTGGACGTGGTGGCCCGCTACGGCGGCGAGGAATTCACCGTCCTGCTGCCGGAAACGGGGCCCACCGGCGCCCGCATCTTCGCGGAGCGGATCCTCCGCCGGGTCGCGGCACACGACTTCGGCGAGCCCGGCCGCCCTGTGCACGTCACCATCAGCATCGGGGTGGCCACCTACCCGGACGCGAAGATCACCGACCCGGAGTCGTTCCTCAGGCTGGCCGACGCCAACCTGTACAAGGCGAAGGCGGACGGCCGCAACCGGTACCGGGATTGAGCGTCCTGCGCTGCCCCCAGTGCCGGGCAGTGTACGCCGAGCCGGCGCGGTTCTGCACGCGGGACGGCGCCGAACTCCAGGTGGACGCGGAAGAGTCCGACCTGCCCGGCACCACGCTCGACGGCCGCTTCGAGATCCGGCACCGGATCGGTGAGGGCGGCATGGCGGCGGTGTACCTGGCCCGCGACACGACGACCGGCGCCGAGGTGGCGGTCAAGGTGCTCGCGCCGCACCTCTCCGCCGACCCGTCGGCCATCGAGCGGTTCAAGCGCGAGGCGCTCATCGCCAGCCGCTTCAGCCACCCCAGCGTCTGCCCCATCCTCCAGCTCGGCGCCACCCCTGCCGGGCTCGTGTACCTCGTCATGCCGTGGCTCCCAGGCGAGGCGCTCCACGAGCGGATCAACCGCACCGGCCCGCTGACGCTCGACGAGGGGCTCCCGCTCCTCCTCCAGGTGTGCCGCGGACTGCAGCACGCCCACGAACTCGGCGTGCTGCATCGCGATCTCAAGCCGGAAAACATCATGCTGGTGGACGATCCCGCCCTTCCAGGCGGCACCCGCGCCGTCGTGATGGACTTCGGGCTGGCGCTGGAGCTGGTGCGCCGACCCACCAGCCAGAAGCTCACGGCCGCCGGCATCGTGCTCGGCACGCCGGAGTTCATGAGCCCGGAGCAGATCCGCGGGCGGGACCTCGACGCCCGGAGCGACATCTACTCG
Source organism: uncultured Gemmatimonadaceae bacterium (assembly GCA_964571795.1). Taxonomy (GTDB): domain Bacteria; phylum Gemmatimonadota; class Gemmatimonadetes; order Gemmatimonadales; family GWC2-71-9; genus SPDF01. The sequence continues at coordinate 13,338 of CAZNDK010000017.1, forward strand.
CTGGGGCTGCTGGCGTTCGAGATGTTCGCGGGCCGGCTCCCCTTCGACGGCGAGTCCGCCCAGGAGCTGCAAATCGCCCGGCTCCGGGGCCAGCCCACCCAGCTGCGCGCGGTGCGTCCGGAACTGCCCGCCCGACTCGAGGCGGCGCTCACCCGGGCGCTCGCCATGGATCCGGGCAACCGGTTCCCGACCATGGCCGCGTTCGGCGATGCGCTCGATACGGTGACGCGCCCCACTCCGCCGGGGGGCATCGCGCCGTGAAGCGCTACCCCGCCTTCGATCCGCCGGAGTACGTGAACTGGAGCGCCGACCCGGCGCTGGTGCGCGCCTATCGCGACACGCTGGTGCGCGTCCCGGAGCGGCAAGCCATCGTGGCCGGGCTGACGCGCGCCCAGCTGCTGGCGCTGTATTCCCGGCTGGTCCGGGCGCGGCAGCATGACATCGCGCTGGTGCGGTGGGTCCGGCAGGGAGTGATCTCCAAGGCCTGGCTCGGCACCGGCGAGGAGGCGGCCACCGTCGGGCCGGTGTTCGCGCTCGATCCCGCCGCCGACTACGTGGCTCCGATGATCCGGAACGCCGCCGCCTGCGCCGACATGGGCATGCCGCTCGCCGACATGTTCCGGGCCTACCTTGCCACCGCCGATTCCCCCTCCGCCGGCCGCGACCTGCACGCCGGCTCGCCCGCCCACCACGTGGTGCAGCCGGTGTCGCCGGTGGGGGTGATGGTGCCGGTGTCGGCGGGCATCGCGCTCGCGGCGCGGATCCGCGGCACGCCGCGCGTCGTGATGAACTGGGTGGGCGACGGCTCCGTGAAGGCCGGCGCCAGCCACGAGGGCCTCAACTTCGCCGCAGTGCAGCGGCTGCCGGTCGTGTACATCCTGCAGAACAACCAGGTGGCCCTCGGCACCCGGCTCGAGCAGCATCACGCCGGCGGCGACTTCGCCGACTGGCCCGCTGCGTACGGCATTGCCGGCTGGGGATTCGACGGCAACAACGTGCTCGATGGCTACGCTGCCGCGGCGCTGGCGGTGGAGCGCTGCCGGCGCGGCGAGGGGCCGGTGCTCCTCCTGGCCGACACCTTCCGCATGGGCGGGCACGCCACGCACGACGAACGCGAGGCCCGCGCCACCTTCCCCGCCGAACTCTTCGCGCACTGGGGACGCCGCGACCCGATCGGCCTCTACGAGGAGTACCTCAAGGCGGAGGGGGTGTCGCAGGCGGTGCTCGATGGCGCCGAGGCCGCCGCCACCGCCGAGGTCGAGGCGGCCGCCGCCGCGGCCCTCGAGAGCCGGGACCACCTGCCCGAACCCCGCTCCGCGCTCACCGGCGTCTACGCTTCCTGAACGAGGAGGGATCCATGCGTGAAATCCTCCGCTCGCGCCGTGGCGCGGGCGCGCTCGTGCTCGTCGCGCTGCTGTCGGTCGTGGCCGGCGCCGCAGGCGCCTGGCTCGTCCTGCCGGGCGCCTCCGGTGCGGGCGACATCGACACGCACGGCCAGTGGGTCAAGTTCACCAACGCCGCCGGCGACACCATTCCCGCCTACGTGGCCTGGCCGGAGCGGAAGGACCGCGCACCCACCATCCTGGTCATCCACCAGATCTTCGGACTCACGCCCTGGGAAACCTCGGTCGTGGACAAGCTCGCGGGGCAGGGGTACGTGGCGATCGCGCCCGACCTTCTCGGCTCGAAGTACGGCCAGACACCGCCGAGCCCTGATTCCGCTCGCAAGCTGTTCGCGGGGCTCGACGCGGCGCGCGTCATGGGCGACCTCGACGCCACGGCCGCGTACGTCGACACCCTGCCGGGTGCGGCGCGGGGGACGATGGCCACCATCGGCTTCTGCTGGGGCGGGCAGCAGAGCTTCGCCTATGCCGCGCACAATCCGAAGCTCAAGGCGGCGGTGGTGTGTTACGGCCCGGCGCCCGACTCCGCGGCGATGGCCCGGATCCAGGCGCCCATTCTTGGGGTGTACGCCGAGAACGACGCGCGGGTGAGCGGCCCGTTGCCCCAGGTGAGCGCCATGATGAATCAACTCGGCAAGCCGTTCTCCTACGACATCTATCCCGGCACCGGACACGGCTTCCTCTCCCCGGGCCGGATGGGCAACGACACCGACCAGCCCGCCAAGGCGTGGGAGCGGATCTTCGCCTTCTACAAGCAGACGCTCGGCTCGTGATGCTGGCCCTGCTGCTGGCCATCCAGGTGGCGCAGGACCCCTTGGCGCAGCGCGCCGACACGGCGGTGCCGGTGCACGACGCGCTGCATTACGACATCACACTGATCTTCCCCGACAGCGGGACGCACATCACCGGGCAGGTCGAGACGGCCTGGCGCATCGCCGGCGCCGACCCGCTCACCATCGACCTCGACTCGGCGATGGCCGTGAAGTGGCTGCGGACCCCCGGCCGCGACGCCCAGGTCGGCCCGTGGTCGCGCGCGGGCGGCCGCATCATGCTGCCGCAACGCCTTCGTGTGGGCGACACGCTCGTGACCCGCATCCGGTACGCCGGATCGCCCAGGACCGGGCTCGTGTTTTCGGACGATGCCGCAGGACGGCGCGTCATCTTCGCCGACAACTGGCCCGACCAGGCGCGCGGGTGGTTTCCCTCCCACGACTACCCCGGCGACAAGGCCACCGCGGCGTTTCACGTAGAGGTGCCGGCCGGACTTCAGGTGCGCGCCAACGGCCGGCTGGTCGGGGTGGACACGCTCCGCGGCGGCCGCACCGTGTGGCACTACCGCATCCGGGAGCCGATCGCGACCTACACGATGGTGGTGGGCGTGGCGCGATTCGCGGTGGCGCCGCTCGGCCAGGCGGCCTGCGCCATGAAGTGCGTACCGCAATCCTCCTGGACTTTTCCCGCGGACTCCGCGTGGGCGGTGGACGGCCCCTTCCGGCAGGTGGGCGGCATGGTGGAGGTCTTCAGCCGGCAGTTCGGCACCTATCCGTACGAGGATCTGGCGCACGTGCAGGCCGTCACCCGCTACGGCGGGGTCGAGAACTCCGGCGCCATCTGGTACGACCACAAGGCGATCGCGAACCACACGCTGACGGAACGGACCGTGGCGCACGAGACCGGCCACCAATGGTTCGGCGACGGCGTGACCGAGGGCGACTGGCACCATCTCTGGCTCTCCGAGGGGTTCGCCACCTATCTCGCCGCCCTCTGGGCCGAGCAGGCGGGGGGCGACAGCGCGCTTGCGGCCGCGATGGAGCGCGCTGCCGGGGTGGTGTTCAAGTCGAGCGACACCGAACGGCCGATCCTCGACTTCCGGGCCACCGACCTGATGGGGCTCCTCAACTCGAACAACTATCCGAAGGGCAGCTGGGTGCTGCATTCGCTCCGCGGCCTGGTCGGCGACTCGGTCTTCTTTGCCGGGATGCGCGCCTACTACGCCAGGTACCGGAACGGCAACGCGCTGTCGTCGGATTTCGCCGCTGTGATGAACCAGGCGGCGGGGCAGGATCTCACCTGGTACTTCCTCCAGGCGCTGACGCAGCCCGGATACCCCGACCTCGTGGTGCGTTCGCGGCAGGCCGGAGATTCGCTCACCCTGACCGTGCGCCAGGTACAGAAGCCCGAATGGGGCACCTACCGATTGCCGGGGCTCGAGTTCCTGGTGGACGGCCTGCTGCTGCGTGCCGACGTGGATGGGCGGGAAACCACCGTCACCTTCCACGGGTTCAGTGCTGCGCCGAAGTCCCTGCAGGTGGATCCGAATGGCTGGTGGCTGTTGAAGGCAAGGACTGAGTAGTCAGGACTGAGGACTGAGGACTGAGGCCTATCTTGCTGCTTTCGTGGGTTCGTGGTTCCGTGAAAACGAGTCTCCTGCTGGCGATGTTGGCGATGTCCGCATGTCGGGTCTCCATGTCGCCGGTGCAGAACCGGCTCGCTCCCGGCGAGGAACCGTTCGCCGTGTTCGTGGCGACCGGCGAAGCGGGCCTGGGAGACCTCTTCGCCGTCCGGGCCGACGGCGGCACCAGCTTTCCCGTCACCTACACTCGCGTCCGAGAAATGACGCCCTCCCTCGCCCCGACCGGGACGGCCCTCGCGTTCATCCGCGAGGAGGTGGCCGGCGACCCCGGCACCCGCCGCGTCGTGGTCATGAACCTCCTCAACGGCGGCGAGCGGATGCTGCCTGGCATGGACGCGCCGCCGGAGGCCTTCGGCTGGAGTGCCGACGCGAGCACGCTCTACGTACGCACCGCGTCCGGCATGGTCGCGGCCCCGGCTCCACCGGGCAAGGGTGCGCTCCGCGTGCTCGACGGCGCCGAGGCCGTGCGCGCCGACTCGGCCTTCGACGTCCTGCTCGGCACGCCGGCGTTCGGGCGCGCAGTCGATTGCCCGGAGGTTGGCGTCTGCGTGCTGCTCGCGAGTGGTGAACAGAGCGTGCTGGCTGCGGACGGCCGGGGCGCCGTCCGCTGGGGGAGTGATTCGGTGGGCTACTTCGTGGGGGCGGGGTTCGTCGTGCGGCCGCTGGGGCCGGGGCGCCTGCGCGAACTCAGGCTCACCCCTCCGCGGATGGAGCCTCGGGAGATGACGTTCTACCCTGGGCCGGCGGGGCAGGGGCCGCAATAGCGCTCCACGCCGCCTCGATGGCCTGCCCCACCTGCGGGGCGTCGGCCGTCCACTCCTTGGCGGCCACCCGCTCGATGATGAACGCGAGCACCACCAGCCACACCGACGTCCAGAGCTCCGCCGGACCCGCCCGGACCAGCCCATCCGCCTTCCCCGCCGCCACGACCTGCTGCAGCGCGTCCCGAAACTCCTTGGCGGCGTCCCGGCTCGGTGGGTCCAGGAACTTCGCGTCACGCTGCCGGAGCAGCATCCGCGCGCCGGCAGGGTCTCGCTCGGCGGTTTCAACGAATCGCCGCGCGATCCGGCTCAGCCGGTCCGGCGCCTTGAGCGTGCGGTCGCCATCGAGTTCCTTGACCACGCCGGTGGCCCACCGCTGGGTGCCCCGAAACACCTCGTTCAGCAGGTGTTCCTTGCTGCTGAAGTGGCGGTAGATCGTCCCCTCCGCCACGCCGGCCCGCTCGGCGATGATCGGCGTGGTGCTCGCCAGAAAGCCTTCCCCTGTAAAGAGTTCCAGTGCCGCGCGGAGCAGCTTCTGGCGGGTGCCTTCGCCGTCGCGACGGCCGGGGACCGGGGGGGTGGGGGCGCTCATCGCACTCCGGGGGTCGAGGTTGAAGCCGGAACGGGCTCCGGGGTAGATTTCAAGGCTGTCCCGAAACTCGCGATTTGACAAGGACTCACGTATGAAGATGCTGGTGCTCGGTGCAGGCCTGCAGGGGTGCGCCACCGCCTACGACCTCCTCCAGAACCCGGCGGTTACACAGGTCACGATTGCCGACCTGCACCCCGAGCGGCTGGCGCCGTTCCTGGCCCCGTACCAGGGGACTCCCCGCCTCCAGGCCGTCAAGCTGGACGTGAAGGACCTGGCGGCGGTGACCGCCCTCATGCGCGGCCACGTGTCGGTCATGAGCGCCATTCCCTACTATTTCAATACGCCCATGGCCACCTGCGCCGTCGAGGCGGGCTGCAACTTCTCCGACCTCGGCGGCAACACCGAGATCGTCTTCGAGCAGAAGAAGCTGCATGCCGCGGCCCTGGCCAAGGGAGTGTCGGTCATTCCCGACTGCGGCCTTGCGCCGGGAATGGTCAACATCATCGCGGCCGAGGGGATTCGCCGGCTCGACAAGGCGGAAAAGGTCAAGATCTACGTCGGAGGGCTCCCGAAGCACCCGGAGCCGCCGCTCAACTACCAGATCGTGTATTCCCTCGAGGGCGCGCTCGACTACTACACCACGACCTCGTGGATCCTCCGCGGCGGCAAGCGCACCCCGGTGGATGCGCTGAGCGAGCTCGAGCCGGTGGAATTCCCGGCGCCGGTCGGAACGCTCGAGGCCTTCCACACCGCCGGCGGCGTCAGCACCATGCCCTTCTCCTATGAGGGCAAGGTGGACGTCCTGGAATACAAGACGCTCCGGTACCCGGGCCACGTGGCCATCATGCGGCCGATTCGCGAGCTCGGCCTCCTCAGCAACGATCCGATCGAGGTCAAGGGGCAGCGGGTGGTGCCCAGGGACGTCTTCATCGCCGCGGCCACGCCGAAGCTCCTCAAGCCGAAGGCGGAGGACCTGGTGGCGCTCCGTGTCGAGGCCAGCGGCACGAAGGGCGGCAAGCCGGCCAAGGTGGTCTGGCAGCTGGTCGACTACAAGGACACGACGCGCAACATCAGCGCCATGATGCGGACCACGGGCTACTCATTGGCCATTACCGGGTTGATGCAGGCCGACGGCCGGGTGACGGCCAAGGGCGTGCTCACGCCCGACGAGGCGATGCCATTCCAGCCCTACGTGGACGAGTTGGCCAAGCGCGGCGTGATGATCCGGGAACTCTAAGCCCCGGTTCAGCGTTTCTTCAGCGACGTCTCATTCTGGAGCCGTTAGCCTTGACCGACCGATCGGCAGGCTGGCGGCTTCCGCATTTTGAGGGAGTACCGATGTCGCTCGATTTTCGCACCCTCTGGTCCAACGCGCTTCCCTACCACGACTTCGTGGCGGCCAGCACGGAGCATCGCGGCCTGTGGGAAGGCATCCACCGGATTGCGCGGGTGCCGGAGTGGGCCGTGCGCATGGACCTGTCGGCCACGCCCCGCAAGCTGCTGGTGATCGCCGAGGACTGGTGCGGCGACGCCTCGAACACCATCCCGATCCTTGCCAGGCTGGTGGAGGAGGTGCCGGGGCTCGAGCTGCGGGTCCTGCGCCGGGACGAGCATCCCGAGGTCATGGACCGCTACCTGACCGACGGGGCGCGCGCCATCCCCATCGTCATCGCCCTCGACTCGGAATTTCGGGAAGTGGGGCACTGGGGACCGCGGCCGAAGGAGCTCCAGTCCTGGGTCATGGCCAACCGCACCGTGGTGCCCAAGGCGGAGATCTACCCGCAGGTCCGGAAGTGGTATGCGCGCGACCGGGGTGAGTCCACGCTTCGCGAGGTCCTGGCGCTCTCCTAGAGTTCCTGGCTCACCCGGGCCGCCTTGACCTCGGCCTCCGGCTCGGGCGTGAAGTCCTCGCCGGGATTGATGAACCGGTCCATCTCCACATTGTATTGGCGGTCGTAGAGCTGGCGGTACCGCCCGTTCAGGGCCAGCAGCTCGCGATGCGTCCCCCGCTCCACAATTTCCCCCGCCTCCAGCACCAGGATCTGGTCCGCCGTCACGATCGTCGACAGCCGGTGCGCGATCACGAAGGTCGTGCGCCCCTTTCGGAGTGAGCGCAGGCCGTCCTGGATCTGCGCCTCGCTCTCGCTGTCGAGGGAGCTCGTGGCCTCGTCGAGAATCAGAATGCGCGGGTCGGCCAGGATCGCGCGCGCAATGGCGATCCGCTGGCGCTGGCCGCCCGAGAGCTTGATCCCCCGCTCCCCCACCACCGAGTCGTAGCCATCGGCGAAGCCGCGCACGAATTCGTCGGCGTGGGCGATCTTCGCGACCGCCTCGACTTGCGCCCGGGTGGCGTCCGGGCGGGCGAAGGCGATGTTGTCGGCGACCGTGCCGTCGAAGAGGAAGTTTTCCTGGAGCACCACGCCGATGGCCCGCCGGAATTCGTGCAGCTTGATGGTGCCGAGGTCGCGGCCGTCGATCAGGACCCGCCCCGCCTTCGGCCGGCTGAACGCCATCACCAGCGAAATCAGCGTGCTCTTGCCCCCGCCCGAGGCGCCCACCAGGGCGGTGGTCGTGCCGGCGGGCACGTGGATGTTGATGTCCTTGAGCACCGGGACGCCTGGGTTGTACTCGAACCAGACGCCCTCGAAGGTCACGTCGCCGCGGATGTCGCCCACGGGCACGCGGGTGGCGTCTTCCGAGTCCTCGGTGGCCAGCTGCCGGATTTCGCGGATGCGGTCGAGCCCCGCGAACGCCTCGGTGATCTGGGTGCCGATCGCGGCGATCTGCACCATCGGCGCCGCCATGAGGCCGGTGAAGAAGATGTACATGAAGAGGTCGCCGACCGTCATCCGGCCGGCCAGCACGTCGCCCCCGCCCACCAGGATCATGAGGACGCCGATGCCGCCGACGATGGCGGTGGCGAACGCTCCGGTGCCCGAGATGGCCGTCATCGAGGCGGCCACGTTGCGAAACAGGCGATGCGCACCGGAGGCGAAGACGTAGCGCTCGCGCCGCTCCGCGCTGTACGCCTTCACGATGCGGATGCCGCCCAGTGTTTCGCCCAGTCGGCCGGTGACCTCCGCGTTGATCTTGCCCCGCTCACGGAAGAGCGGGCGGAGGCGCTTGAAGAAGACTGCCATGCCGCCGCCGAAGATGATCAGCACGGTGAGCGTGACGGCCGTGAGCCGCCAGTTGAGCCAGAACAGCACCCCGACCGCGATCGCCGCCGTCACGAATCCGCCGACCAGCTGGACCAGTCCCGTGCCCACCAGGTTCCGGATGCCTTCGGCGTCGGACATGATGCGGGAGATCAGCACGCCCGTCTTCGTGGAGTCGAAGTAGCTGACCGGCAGCCGCGCCACATGCGCCTGCACCCGCTTTCGCATGTCGGTGATGGCCCGCTGGGCGGCCACGCCCAGCACCTGCGAGAGGGCGAACCCGGTGACGGCCTGGACGAGTGTGGCGGCGCCGACCGCGAGCGCGATGAGGGGTAGGAGTTCGGCGTGGTGCTTGCCGATGACGTCGTCGATCAGGTACTTCGACGAGGCGGGAAGGACCAGGCCGGCCAGGCGGCTGGCCAGCATGAGCACCAGCCCGAGCGCCAGGCGCCACCGGTAGTCCCAAACAACCTCGCGGGCCTCGGCCCACGCGTTGCGGTAGTCGATCTTCGGCTTGGAGGCGGTTGGGTCGGCCATGGGGGGTGAAACTTAGCCTGCCTCCGGGGCGCGGCCATGCCAGGCGGCCCGCGGCACCCAGACCTTGCCGTCGGGCTGGCTCTCGAAGTGCGGCGACATGATCTGGACGCCGGCCAGGTTGAAGGCGTCCTGGATTTCCTGGTGCACCGCGGAGAGCAGCTCCAGCCGTTCCTCCACGCGGTCGATGTGCATCCGCAGCTCGTACTCGACGTAGAAGTCGGAAAGGGACCGCTGCAGCACGAACGGCGCGGGCTCCTTGCGGATTCCCTCGACGCGGCCCGCGGCCCCGAGCAGGAGGTCGTGCACCTGCCGCCAGGGCGCGTCGTAGCCGATGGTCACCATGGTCGAGAGGACGGCGCCCTGTTCCCTGGCCAGGCGGCTGTAGTTCACGATCGGGTGGCCGACGAGCACCGCATTGGGCACGGTGATCTCTTCCCGCTTCCGGGTGGCGATCTTGGTCGAGAGGACGCCGACCTGCATCACCATCCCCTCGACGTCCCCGGCCTTGATCACCTCGCCCGCCCGGCAGGCGCGGGAATAGACGATCACCATCCCGCTGATGAAGTGGTTGACGATGCCGGTGGTGCCCAGGGTGGCCATCAGCCCCACCAGGACGCTGACCCCCTTGAACACCGGGCTTTGCGACCCCGGGACGTACGGGTAGGCCACGATGATCGCGAAGATCCAGATGAGCCCGACCGCGAGGCGCCGGGAGGCCTTGGCCGATTCCGGCTCCAGCCACGAGAGCTCCAGCCGCCCGCTCTCGACACCCAGGAAGAAGGCGCTCGTCATCCGGGCCACGATGCGCGCGAGGATGAAGATCAGCGCAACGGCGAAGAGGCCGGGCACCGCGTGCACGATTCCCATCCCGAACGTCTGCAATAGCGCGCGGAGGAAGCCGCCGAGCTCGTGGCTCCACGGTTCGGTGAAGGGGAACTGGCGGAAGACGAACGTGAGCCAGAGGTAGAGGAACACCACGGTAGCGCTCAACGCCGTCAGCTTGATCATGGCCCGGTCGACGGCAGCCACCGCCGCCGCGAGGTCGAGCCCGTGGAACCGCATCCGGTGCGAGAGCGGCTCGGTGAACGGGTGGGCGAGCGCTCGCCGCCGGAGCCGGACCACGCCGCGCAGCAGGACCACGAGGAGCGACGTGGCCAGGAGCGAAAGGGCGATGCCGCGAAGCAGGAGGGGGAGGCGCCGCTGTTCGGCCCGCGCCAAGAGCGCCGCCGACAGGTCCCGGGCGGCAGCGGCCCCTGCGGCAGCCGGGGTCAGGCCCGCCTCGGGGTCGAGGTCCTCCGGAAGGATCGCGAAGAGGAACTGGCGGCCGTAGACGACGAACACTCCCTCGAGGTCGCCCATCCGCGCCGGCTCCGCGGACACCCGACTCGAGTCGGTCCAGTGGGGCAGGGCGTCGATCCGCTCCTTCGCGCGAATCACGCGGTCCGCGGGGCTCACGCCTCCGATCTCGGCGCGGAGCACCGCGACCGGCCGGTTGGCCACGAACAGCGTCTCGGCTGCGGCGACCTTGACGTCGTCCGCCCTGGCGGGGAGCGTGATTTGCGCCGCGGCCGGCGCCGCGATCAGGGCGAGCCCGGCGACCAGCCACCGGGTCATCGGCTCTCCAGGGCCTCGAGGTAGGCACGGTCCCATGCCGCCGGGATGCTCTCCCGCGGAGAGTAGGGCCCCGGGGCGTACACCCGGGAGGCGATGCCAGCGTGGCTGAGCTCGCTGATGTGCCAGTCCTGGCGGTTCGTCACGTCCCAGAATTCCACCGCGCCTTCGGGGTCGAGTTCGGGGTGCTTGGCGGAGTCAGGGTGCAGCAGCCACTCACAGGTGACCCGGCTCCGGTCGGCCGACCGCGGCCAGACCCGGTAGTAGGCCACGTAATCCGGATGCACGCTGAGCATCAGGTTTGGAAAAATCGTGTAGTAGTAGGCCCGCTGCATGTCCTCGGCGCTGAGGTTGCCCAGTGGCACGCCGCACGCCTCGCCGCTGATGGTCATGCTCTTGTTCGGCGGCGCGATCAGCATGTGCCCGCCGAGGAACGGGCCTTCGATGAGGTCGTTGGCGCCGCTGGTGTACGGCATGAGGCGGGAGAGCTCGGGGTGGATGGTCGGGCAGTGCAGGCATTCACTGTAGTTCTGGAAGATCAGCTTCCAGTTGGCCTTCACCTCGTAGTCGATGCGCCGGACGCGGGTGAGCGCCGCCAGGTTGAACCGCTCGAACCGGCCGCGGAGCGGCGCGAGCGCGGCCTCCAGCGGTTCCGGGTCCTTCGAGAGGTTGATGAACAGGAACCCGTGCCAGGCGGCGAGCGCCGCCGCGTGCAACGGATAGTTCCGCTTGTCGAACCCCTCCGCCTCGTTCATGTGGGGCGCCCCGACCAGGCGGCCGTCGGTGGCATAGGTCCAGGCGTGGTAAGGGCACTGGATCGTTTCCGAAAACTGCCCCTCGGACGCCTCGCAGATCCGGGTGCCGCGGTGCCGGCACACGTTGAAGAACGCGCGCGCCACGCCCGAGCGATCGCGGAGGATGATGATGCTCTCCGCGCCTACTTCCTGGACAAAGAAGTCGCCGGGCCGCGCGATCTGGTCCTCGCGCCCGACGCAGAGCCAGCGCGTCGGGAAGATGCGGTCCATTTCCTGCGCGAAGATGTCGGGCGAGGTGTAGTACTCCCGCCCCATCGTCCGCGCGCCAGGCACGTACGATTCTACCGTTTTGACAAAAGTCGACATTGCGGTGTCCTCAGTCCTCAGTCCTCAGTCCTCAGTCCTCAGTCCTTCCCGAGTATCGCCCTCGCCGCCAGCGTGCCCGCCCCGCCGGCGATGCCCCCGCCCGGATGCGACCCCGAGCCGCACAGGTAAAGGCCGGCCACCGGAGTCGCCGAGTGCGCCCAGCCGGGCACCGGCCGCATGAAGAGCGCCTGGTCCAGCGTGAGCTCGCCTTGGTACAGCTGCCCCTCGGGCAGGCCGTAGCGCGCTTCGAGGTCGGCGGGAGTGAGCACCTGCCGGTGCCGGACCAGCCCCTTCAGGTTCGGGGCATGCTCCGCGAGCAGGTTCACCACGCTCTCGCCCATCGCCTCGCGCCGGGCGTCGGTCCAGGGGCCGTCCTTGAGCCGGTACGGCGCGAACTGCACGGCCACCGACATCACGTGCTTGCCCGCCGGGGCGAGGCCCGGGTCGGCGAGCGACGGAATGACCGCCTCCAAATATGGCCGGGTGGACACGCCGCCGTGCTTGGCGGCGTCGTAGGCGCGCTCGAGGTAGTCCAGGGTGGGGCTGATCGAGATGACGCCGCGGAGATCGGGCCCGTCGCCAGGCAGGGAGGTGAACTCCGGCAGCCCGTCGAGCGCCAGGTTCACCTTGGCCCACACCCCGCGCGACTTGATGTGCTGCACCGCCCGCAGGAATTCGGGGTCGGACTCCGCTGGGTCCACCAGGTCCAGGAAGGTGCGCCGCGGGTCGACCCCCGACGCCACGGCACGCGCCGCGATCTCCTCGCCGCTTTGAAGTGCCACACCGCTCGCTCGGCCATCACGCACCAGGATCCGCGACACCTCCGCACCGGTGCGAATCTCCACGCCTCGTTGCCGGGCAGCGGCCGCCAATGCCTCGACCACGCCGCCGACGCCGCCCCGCGCCGTGGTGCGGGCGCGGAAGCAGCCGGCCGGCCGCCCGACCTGATGGTGCAACATCAGGAAAGCGGTGCCCGCCGAGCGCGGGCCCTGGAAGAGGTGGCTGATCCCGCTTGCGCCGAGCGTGGCCTTGAGCACGTCGTCGGCAAACCACTCGTCCAGCAGGTCCACCACCGGCATCGGGAGCACGCGCAGCAGCTCCACCATCTCCTTCCGCCCCAGTCCGCGCAGCCGGAGCCCGACGCCGAGCAGGGCGAAGAGATCGGTGGGGCGGGTGCTGACGGGGCGTGGCGGCGGGGCCGAGTAGATGTACTCGAGGAACCCGGCCAGGTGCCCCATCCGCGCCGCGAACTCCGGCCAATTGGCCGCGTCCGCGGGCGACCGGCGCCGAATGGCTTCAACCGTCCTGGCCTGGTCCCGCCAGAGGACCAGCGGCGCGCCATCGGCGGCGGGGGTGAAGCTGGTGGCGTCCGACTCGAGCAGCGTGAGTCCGTGCTTGTCGAGCTCCAGCGCCTGCACGATGCGCGGCGAGAGCCAGCCGGCGTCGTGGGCGCAGGCGTCCACGCGGAATCCTGGCGTCAGCTCTTCCGTGACCATCGCCCCGCCGAGCGCGGCGCGCGACTCGAGCACCAGCACCCGGCGGCCCGCCTTGGCGAGCAGCCCGGCGGCCACGAGCTCGTTGAGCCCGGAGCCGATCACGATCACATCGTAGGTCGCGGCCATGACTCGGGTCACCCGTCCCGCAGGATGGCCATCGCGGCCAGGCGGCCCGACGCACCCATGATGCCGCCGCCCGGATGGGTACCGGCGCCGCACTGGTAGTAGCCGCGGATCGGCGTCTTGTACCCGGCCCAGGCCGGCAGCGGCCGCAGGAAGAAGAGCTGGTTCAGCGCCAGCTCCCCCTGGAAGATGTTCCCCTCGGTGAGCCCGGTGATGTCCTCGATGTCCTTCGGGGTGATGACCTGCCGGTGCAGGATGGCCGACTTGATGTTGGGCGCGTACTCGGCGAGGGTGTTGATCACGGCGTCGCCGAACGCCTCGCGCCGCTGGTCGGTCCACCCGCCGTTCAGGTTGTATGGGGCGTACTGGACGAAGATGGACATCACGTGCTTGCCGGGTGGGGCCATGCCCGGGTCGATCATCGAGGGGAGGATGATGTCCATGTACGGCTGCCGCGAGAACTCGCCGTACTTGGCGTCGTCGTAACCCCGCTCGATGTAGTCGACGCTGGGGCTGATGGAAATGGCGCCGCGGAGGTGCGGGCCGTTGCCGGGCATGCAGGTGAAGTTGGGCAGCTCGCTCAGCGCCAGGTTCACCTTGCCGGACGATCCGCGGAACTTGAAGCGCCCGATGGCCTCCAGCAGGTCGGCCGGGAGCTCCTTGGGCTCCACCAGGCGCCGGAAGGTCAGGTTCGGGTCCAGCCCCGACACCACCGTCGCGGCGCGGATCTCCTCGCCGTTTTCCAGTGCCACCCCGACCGCCCGCCCGTTCTTCACGATGACCTGTGCCACCGCGGCGTTGGTCCTGATGGTGGCCCCGAAGCGGCGCGCGGCGCCGGCGATGGCCTCGCTCACCGCACCGGTGCCCCCCTTGGCGAAGCCCCAGCTGCGGAACGCGCCGTCGATTTCCCCCATGTAGTGGTGGAGCAGGACGTACGCGGTGCCCGGCGAGCGGGGCCCCAGGAAGGTGCCGATGATCCCGCTTGCCGACTTGGTGGCCTTGAGCGGCTCGCACTCGAACCATTCGTCGAGGAAGTCCGCCGAGCTCATCGTCATCAGCTTGAACAGCGCGTGGAACTTGTCGGCGCCCAGCTTCTGGAAGTGCCGCCCGAGCTTCGCCAGCGAGAGCAGGTCCCGCGGGCTCAGCGACGTCGGGTCGGGGGGCGACATGGCCAGGATGGGCCGCACCGCCATTGCCATGTGGTGCATCAGCTGGCCGAAGTCGTCGTAGGCCTCCGCGTCGCGCGGCGAATGCCGGTACAGCTCACGACGGGTCTTGTCGTGGTCGGCCCACGCCGCGAAGTAGTCGCCGTTCGGGAGCGGCGTCAGGGTGCTTTCCAGCGGGAGGAGCTCCAGCCCGTGGCTCGGCAGGTCGAGGTCGCGGATGATCTCCGGCCGGAGGAGGCTCACCACGTAGGAGAAGACCGAGAACTTGAACCCCGGGAAGATCTCCTCGGTCACGGCGGCGCCGCCCACGCGGTCGCGCCGCTCGAGCACGAGCACCCGCTTCCCGGCGCGCCCGAGATAGGCCGCCGTCACGAGCCCGTTGTGCCCGCCGCCGATGATGATGGCGTCCCAGGATTGCGCCATGCTCAGCCCCGCTTCCGTTCGGGATTGAAGAACGGGGTCTTTGCCACCCGCGCGTCGGCCAGCTTGCGGCGGTGCTCCACCGTCACTTCCATCGCCACCCGCGTGCCCGCCGCGGCGTGCGCCGATTCCACGTGGGCCAGTGCGAGGTACTTCTTCAGGAGCGGCGACCAGCAGCCGCTCGTGGCGTAGCCGACCTGTCGGCCTTCCACGTACACCGGCACGCTGGTGCGCCACGCGACCGTGGGCAGCTTGGGCGGCAGCCCCACCTCGGCATACAGCCGCTCCAGCGAGTCCCACTCCACCTCGAGCCCCACGAACTGCCACGCCGGGCCGCGGGCCCGCTCCTCCTCGAGGCTTCGCTTTCCCACGAACGGCCCCTTCGCCTTGCTCACGGTCCAGCCGAGGTTCAACTCGAAGGGCGACGACTTCTGCCCCTCGATGAGCGCGTGGCGCGCGCTGACGTAGTCCACCTCGATCATCAACAGGCCCGCCTCGATCCGCGCCAGGTCCAGCGCCCAGATGCCGGCGGGCACGAGGCCGTACCGGCTGCCCACCGCCACCAGCGCGTCCCACAGCCGCTCGGCGTTGCGGGCGTCCACCCAGAGCTCGTAACCCAGGTCGCCGGTGTAGCCGGTTCGGGACACGGTGACCGGCACGCCGGCGATCGCCACGTCCACGAGGTGGAAGTACTTGAGCGACTGGATGGCCGTGCCGGCCAGCTCGACGAGGATGTCGCGCGAGGTCGGTCCCTGCAGGGACAACGCCGCCGTGGTGTCGGACACCTCCTCGATCGTGACGCGAAGCCCCTGGGCGTTGTCGTGCAGCCACCGGATGTTCGGGTCCGCCGATGTCATGCGATAGGTCTGCTCGGCGAGGCGCGACACCGTTCCGTCGTCGATCATCTTCCCCGCGGCGTCGCACCAGGGGGTGTACATCACCTGCTGCACCTTGCACTTGGTGATGTCGCGCGTCACGACCCGGTCGATCAGCCGTCCGGCGTCCGGCCCGGTCATCCGGTACTTGTAGAGCGGGGACACGTCGATCAGCGCGGCCGAGTTCCGGATGGCCCAGTACTCACGGTCGTGCACCAGGTCGTACGCGCTGGCCACCGCGTAGCCGGCCCAGCGCCGCCAGGCCTGGCCCTCCATGAGGGGAGCGGTGCGGGAATGGAAGGGGGTCTGCTTGAGCACGGGGGCTAGAATGCCCAGCCGGTCGTGGCCGAGAAGACGAATCCATCCGGCCCGCCCGCAAAGTTGAACGTCATGACTCCCGCCTTGAGGGCGCGGACCAGGATTCCGCCGCCGCCGGTCAGCGTCATGTCGCTGGTCGTGAGCGAGAACTCGCCCTGCGGGAAGACCCGGCCGACGTCCAGGAACCCGATGAGCCCCACGGCACCGAAGTCGCCGACGTCCACGATCGTTTGCCTGACCTCGAGCGACGCTGAGAGCTGGTCGGCGTCGATGAGCCGGCCACCCGCAAGGCCGCGGTTGGTCTCCTGGCCGCCGTACTGGAACCGGGATTCTTCCCAGAGCTGCAGTTCGTACAGGCTGGAAAGCGGCGGAGAGCCGGCGGTGGTCATGGCGGTCAGCCGGCCGGCCACCACCGTGCTCACGAACGGCGAGACGAACCCCCTCGCCTCGCCGTAATACCGGCCATAAGCATTGCCCACCTGCGCGCCTGCCTGGAGCAGGGTGCCTCGGGTCGGGTTGTATTCGCGGTCGCGGGTGTCGAACACCACCCGGAGGCTGCCGGTGTAATCGGTTTCGTCGAGCGTGTCCCCCACGGTGCTGGCGAACAGCGTGGGGCTCGGCAGGGCGGTGAACCGCGTGCCGACGATCCCGCCGCCCGCCGCCACCTCGAGATGCCCGAGAATCCGCCGGGTCACTTCCACCCGCCCGCCCAACCGACCGCGCCGCACCCGGTAGTAGTTACTGTTGTCTACGGTCAGCGACTCGTCGTACGCCGACTCGTTGCCCACGCCGTAGTACCCCATCCGTGAATCCTGGACGGCGAACCCCTCGGCGAAGAGCCGCCAGTTTTCCCGGAGGCCCGGGGCCCGGAACACCACCGTGGCCATCTTGCTCCCGTTGAAGCCGAACGCGACCGTGGCGGCCAGCGAGCCGTCGGAGAGCCACGGATCGTCCCACTCGGCGTCGCGCCGGTAGTCGTACCGCGCGCCGAGGAGCGGAAAGGTGTTCGGCGAGGAGGCGATGTACGGGTAATAGTTGTTCAGCCAGCGGTTCTGCGCCGCCAGTGGCGCGGGGGCCGCCAGGACCATCACGAGCAGGGCGAGCCGAAGGCGCAGTGTCACCTACGCCCTCGTGAAGAGGTGTGCGCAGTCCTTGAACGCGGCGGGGCTTCCGTCGGAGGCCACCGCGTAGCGGGCCGGGAAGAGGCCCGCGGAGCCGAACTCCCCCTTCTTGTTCACTGCGTAGAACGTGAGGTCGAACTTCGGCTTGCCGTCGGCGCCCATCAGGCGGTCGGGGGTCATGTGGAGGACGCGCTTCAGCGTTTCTAGGCAGGCGTCGGTGGGGCTCAGCCCGCGCCGCATTCCTTCGACCGTCAGGAAGCCGCCGCAGGCCATGATGTTGGACTCGCCCCGGCCGGTGGAGCCGGCGGCCCCGATGTCGTTGTCGGTGTACTGGCCGGCGCCGATGATGGGGCTGTCGCCTACCCGGCCGGGGATCTTCCAGGCGAGGCCGCTGGTGGTGGTGACGGAACTGATGTCGCCCGCGGCGTTGACGGCGTTGAGGTTGATGGTCCCCGTGAGGCGCACCACCATCTGGGTCCCCTTGGGGACGTCGAGCCAGTCGTCGGTGGGGCTCGTGTTGGCCCGCCAGGTGAGCCAGATCTGCCGCGATTCCGGAGTCAGGAGCTCCTCCTCCTTGAAACCGTACGACAGCGCGAAGCGCTTGGCGCCCTCGCCCACCAGCATGATGTGGTTGGTGTACTGCAGGATGAGCTTGGCCACCTCGCTCGGGGTCTTGATTCCCTCGAGGGCGCCGACGGCGCCGGCGCGGCGGGTGGGGCCGTGCATGCAGGAGGCGTCGAGCTGGACCACGCCGTCGGCGTTGGGGAGGCCGCCGTAGCCCACCGAATTGTCCTTCGGGTCCAACTCCTGGATCTTGACTCCCTCCACGGCGGCGTCGAGGGTGTCGGTGCCCTGTGCCATGAGCTCGAGCGCCTTGGCGACCGGCGCGGTGGAGTTGGCGGAACTGATGGCGACCGGGCGGGCGGCGCCACGCAGGATGATCGCGGGCGCTTCGATGGCGCCGGCACGGTTCGGCAGGGCGCCCGCAGCCAGCGCGGCGGCGCCGGCGCCGATGAAAGTGCGGCGGGACAGGGTGTCGGCCACGGGAGTCTCCCGGGAAGGTGTGCAAGGGGGCCTGACGGATAGAGTTAGACGCCGTTGGGGCCGGTGTCAACTTGCCCCCCCCTCCCGCGCCTCCTAACTTCCTCGCTCGCCGCCTCCAACCCAGAGAGAGCCCCGCTCCCATGGCCCGCCGACCCCGGCTCGACCCCCACATCTTCAACCTGCCGGTGGAGAAGATGCGCTCGGGGTACTACTCGGATAAGTACTTTGTCCGGGCGCGCGAGGTCCTGCTCGCCGACGGCTACCGCCCCCGCGTGACCATGCAGGTCTTCGGGAAGCAGCACGCCTTCCTCGGGGGCGTGGACGAGGCCATCGCCATCCTCAAGCTCTGCGCCGTGGAATGGCCCGACCTGGAGGTCCACGCGCTGCACGACGGCGACGAAGTCGAGCCGTGGGAAACGGTCATGCTCATCACCGGACCCTACGACGCCTTCGCCCACCTCGAAACGCTGTACCTCGGCGTCCTGGCACGGCGCACCAGGGTCGGCACCAACACCCGGCGCGTCGTGGAGGCCGCTTCCCCTAAGCAGGTGATGTTCTTCCCGGCCCGGCACGACCACTGGCTTGTGCAGACCGGCGACGGCTACGCCGCCCACATCGCCGGTGCAATCGGCGTGTCCACCGACGCCCAGGCGTCGTGGTGGGGCAGCGAGGGGATCGGCACGGTGCCGCACGCCCTCATTGCCGCCTACGGCGGCGATACCGTCCGCGCCACGGCCAAGTTCATCGAGCATTCGGCGGCGGACATCCAGGTGGTCACGTTGGTGGATTTCGAGAACGACTGCGTGAAGACCTCGCTGGAGGTGGCCCGCGCCTTCGGGCCGCGGCTCTACGGCGTGCGGCTCGACACCAGCGAGATGCTAGTGGACAAGTCGGTCCTGCCGCAGCAGGGGCGGTTCCGGCCCACCGGGGTGAACCCCCAGCTCGTCCGCAACGTCCGTGAGGCGCTGGACGCCGAAGGGTTCCCGCAGGTGCGGATCGTGGTGTCGGGCGGGTTCAACGTGGAGAAGATCCGCGAGTTCGAGGCGCAGCAGGTGCCGGTGGACGCGTACGGCGTCGGCTCCTCGCTCTTCCAGGGCCGGTTCGACTTCACCTCCGACGTGGTGCTCCTGGAAGGGAAGCCCTGCGCCAAGGTTGGCCGCGCCTACCGAGCCAACCCCCGGCTGGAGCGCGTACTGTGACCCGCCTCCTCTTCTGGGACGTGGACACCCAGCACGACTTCATGCGGGCCGACGGACTGCTCTATGTGCCCGGGAGCGAGGAGATCATCCCCGCCCTGAAGTCACTGACGGATTACGCCCACCGCAAGGGCATCCGGATCCTGGCCAGCGCCGACGACCACGTGCCCGGGCACCGCGAGCTGAGCGACACGCCCGACTTCCTCACGACCTTCCCGCCGCACTGCATGCGGGGCACGCCGGGCCAGCGGAAGATTCCGGAAACCGCCCTCGAGAATCCGCTGGTCATCGAGCCGGAGGCGGCCGACGCGGGCCAGCTGAAGGCCCGCTTGGCGAAGCACAAGGGAGACCTGCTCCTCCACAAGCACTGGTTCGACGTGTTCACCAACGGCAACATCGGCGCGGTGCTGGACGCGCTCGACCCCGAGCTCGTGGTGCTCTACGGGGTGGCGCTCGACGTGTGCGACAAGTACGTCATCGAGGGGCTCCGCCAGAACCGCCCCCAGACGGATCTCTGGCTCGTCACGGATGCGGTGCGGGCCATTCACGCCGACGCGGGGGCCAGGCTCCTGAAGGACTGGGCGAGGCGGGGCGTGAAGATGGTCACCACTGCAGACGTATTGCGGGGCGTGGCGTGAGCGCCGGCACCGTGCGCGCGGGCTACGAATTCGGCCGCTTCTTCCTCCCGGGCCCCACCGACGTGCACCCCGAGGTGCTCCAGGCCATGGTGCACCCGATGTTCGCACACCGGGGCCCGGCCATGCGCGACCTGCTGCAGCGGATGGCCGGTCCCCTCAAGCGACTCTTCAGGACCGAGCGGCCGGTCCTCATGTCCACCAGCTCGGCCACCGGCTTCATGGAAGCGGCGGTGCGGAGCGGGGTGCGCGAGCGGGTGCTGGTGGTGGACGGCGGATTCTTCGGGGATCGCTTCGCGAAGATCGCGGAGCGGAACGGCAAGCAGGTGGTGCGGCTCCCGATCCCGCTGGGGCGCACGGTCGAGGCCGACGAGCTCGACCAGTGGCTGAGGAAGCATCCGGTCGATGCGGTGGCGCTGGTGCACTCGGAGACCAGCACCGGGGCCCTGGCACCGCTGGAGGAGCTGGCGCGGGTGGTCAACGCGCGGGAGGACGTGGTCCTCCTGGTGGACGCGGTGACCAGTGTCGGCGGGAGCCCGGTGGAAACCGACGCGTGGGGGCTGGATTTCGTATTTACCGGCACCCAGAAGGCGCTGGCCCTGCCGCCGGGGCTTGCCCTGGCGGCCGCCTCACCGAGGATGATGGCGCGGGCGGCGGCGCAGGAGGAGCCGGGGTGGTACTTCGACCCGGTGCTGCACGACGAGGCCATCCGGGACGACCAGCCGACCCAGACCCCGTGCATTCCGCTCTACCTGGCGCTCGAAGCACAGCTCCGGCGGATCGACGCCGAGGGCGGGGTGGAGGCGCGCTGGGAGCGCCACCGGCAAATGCTGGTGATGATGGAGGAGTGGGTGGCGGTCCATCCCGACTACGCCTTCTTCGCGCCGCCGGGGAGGCGGGCGTGGACCGTGTCAGCGCTCAAGCCGCCCAACGGCACAACCGGGCGGCAGGTGGTGGCTCAGGTGGCCAAGCAGGGCTACACGATCGGCGCCGGGCTCGATGCCATGGCGGACTCGATGGTCCGGATCGGCCACATGGGCGACCTGACGCCAGAGCATTTTCGGGGGTTGTTGGGGGTGGTGGGGTAAGGTTGGACTCGAATTCGAAGTTGGCCGACGTGTGTCGGAGCGAGCACCGATGTTAGGAGGATTGATGCCCCGGCAGTCGGCTCACCCATGCTTCTATTTCGCAACCTTGCTTTCGCTGGCCACAGCGTGTGCACCTGGTCCTGACGACGCCGTCCGTGAGCTGGGAGAGGCGTTCAAGAACGGAGACAAGTTGGGCGTCGAGGCTCGGATGGACGTGCAGCGCACTGTCTCATCGGCCATCGACCAGTCTTTCGAAGCAACGATGGGCCACGAACTGAGCAAGTCCCACTCGCCCTTCGACTCCGCAGGAACCGTCGTAGGTGGCGTCATGGCCACCGCAATCAAGCCCATGATAGTCGGAGGAATCACCTCAGGAATCAACTCCTTCGCCTCGGGAGGTCCGCTCTCCTTTCCCATCCTCGGGATAGCCGAGGAAGTACCTCGAGACTCGACCATTTCTGCCTTCCGATCAGCTTACAAAGGCATAGTGAAGACCGAAGTACGAGATCGCTTGGCACTAGTTACGATCCGCCTTGGTCAGCCAGATGGTGACAGCATCGATATGACACTCAGGCTCGAAAGGGGAGACGGCGGCTGGCGCGTGGTAGGTTTGGACAATCTCGCCCCACTATTGGGGCGTTTTCAGCGTGCTCAGGGTACCGGAAGACGCCACAACTGACCTGAACAGGCCATGTCTCACGCCGGCGGACCAGCGCATGCAGTTGACGAGGGCGCACGCTGATATGGCAGCCGCCACGCCATAGCTTTTCAATTGAGGACGGTGCGGCGGCTGCCGCGCAGCGCCCTCGCGGCTGCTGCGCAGGTTGTTCGTTGGGTGGCAAACAGAACCTGGAGCCTCTCGTGACCATTGTTCTTGCGCTGAAAGTCGGGGATGGCGTTGTCATGGGCGCCGACAGTGCTTCGACGATCATGGGATCAAACAACAGCTATCAAAATTCGTACTTCAACGCGGAAAAGCTATTTAACGTTGTAAAGGGCCTTCCGATCGGCGCCGTCACATATGGGCTCGGCGGTCTCGCCAATCGCTCGGTCGGCAGCCTCGCAAAAGACCTTCGATCTCGGCTCAGCGATCAGGAGAATAGCGAGTGGTTCTTAAACCCCGAAACCTATTCCATACAAGAAGTGGCCGATCGGGTTAAGAGATTTTTCTATGATGAGTTGTATGTGCCGAATGTCCCACTCAATCCCCAAGCACCGGGTATGGGGTTCCTAGTGGCAGGGTATTCGGCGAACTCGGAGAGTGCCGAGGTTTGGAAGGTCACCGTGAAGGATGGTGGAACGTGCGATGCCCCCCAACAGGTCTGCGCGCCAGGTGAACCCTGGGGAGCATACTGGGAGGGGCAGGGCGAGGCGATTCGACGACTTCTGATGGGCTACTCGTGGCAGCTGGTGGAACGGCTGGTGACGGCAGGAATGACCCAACCCGATGCCCTTCAGCTAGTCCAATCGCTTGAGCCGGTGATTCATCCGACCATGCCAATTCAGGATGCAATTGATCTCGTTCATTTTCTAATCGACGTGACCTGTGGATACGTCCGGTTCGCACCTGGTCCTGCCACGGTCGCCGAACCAATCGACAGTGCGGCTATCACTCGGCATGAGGGCTTTCGGTGGGTGCGCAGAAAGCACTATTATTCTCAAACGCTCAATGTACCGGCGCACTGAGCCGAAGAAACGCCGAACCCTAAGGGGGCGTCGACATGTATCACAAGCCAGAAGAATCCTCCCAGCGGGAGCCGACGCCGGGACAAGGCGTAAACGTGATCAAGCCGGGCAGTCCCCTCCCACCCAAACCGCTGAGCAAGCAGACGATCAGGCGTATTCGTGAGGTGTCAGAGCAGCCCCCGAAGGAGCGCCACCAAGAGGGATAGGGCAGCACAACCGTTGCCACGTACATGGAGCAGGCCCCGTCTTTCATAGATGGGGCTTGTTTGCGTCAAGAGGGCCAACGCGAATTTGCAGCCCAACCTGTGCATGCTGTTGATGGGGCGCGCTGGCCATGGCTGCCGCTACACCGTAGGTAGGACGGCGCGGCGGCTACCGCGCAACGACCTCGCAAGTGATGCGAGGTTCGTTGGCCGGCGCCATGGAAGACGCACCGACTCCCATCAACGCGCCATAGTAGGCAATCAGGATATGTGGCGTCAAGCACGGGGCTCTGTGCGTGATGACCTGGACGGATGGCGAGTGGATGCTCCCCTGCGGGATTGAGCCTCCGAATGGAATAGCTCGGAGAAAGGATGCAGGCACCGAGGACCTGCTGGACCCTGATCCAAGGCCAACGGATGGACTACATGTGGCCGCCGGTCACGCTGCAGAGCGGACCTGCTCTGGCGGCCCTTGGGCTAGGAGTGAGTGGATCGAACAGGTGGATGGTGCATCCTAGCCAGCGTTTGTAGCTGGGACATGCTTACTCCCTGAACGGCAGCGGCGCGAGATCGCCGAGCCCCACATCTCGACTACAGTGAGGACAACGCGGGCGCGACGTGCGCGGCAGTTCGTCGAGAGTGCCGCCAATGAGGTCGTAGTGAAGCTCTGCCACCGCCCGGCCGGTGAGACCGAACACCAGGTCCTGAAGGCGCAGTAGGATGAGCGCGGCAGTCATGACGTTCATCGGGATCACGCTCGGGGCGTGTTCGGGTCCGAGGTGTTCCACATAGCCACGAGCGCGGTCCGCCGCCTTGTCCTCCTTTGTCCGATACGCTTCGCTGAGCCCCTCCGAGGTCAGGTTCCTTGTGCACCAAAGGCAGGGTGCCCCAGGCGCCAAGGTGCTCACGCGCACACCGCCGCCCTCGATCGTCCCCACGGCCACCGTCGGATCATCCTCGGCTGTCGAGCGAATGACGTTCCCCCCATCGAGGACAGGGATGTAATGGGCGTATGCCAATGCGTTGAGGAAATGGCGGGGCCGGGCATCGTCCACCAGCATCAAGATCAGATCTGCGTCGAGGAGTGCCGTCGCCTCGCCACGCTCTCGCACATCCGCCTGCCGGGCACGTACGCGGATATCGCGATGTAGTGCTATGCCCGGAAGCGCGCGCGTGAGCGCCGCGACCTTCGCTATCTTCCGCGTCGCATCCGCGAAGGTGTAGGTGCCCGACCGGTTGATGTTCACGTGTTCGATGACGTCTGGATCCCAGAGGCTCACCACGCCGACGCCCCACCGTGCGATATGTTCGGCGCTCATCGAGCCGACTCCACCCGTTCCGACCACGGCGATGTGGAGATCCGCTAGGCGGCGCTGGCCGTCGCGCCCGAAGACGCGGACGGAGCGATCGGCAACTGCCCAGTTCGGTGCGCAAGCAGCAGCGGCCTCGCGATCGGCTGTTGAGTACACTTCGATCTGGCGCGCATGGACGGTCCGGACCCGCTCTATGGGGGTCATGCAGACCGAATCCCCCACAACCTCAAGCCGTCGCCCGCGAAGGTGGGTACGGGAAGCGACGAGCGACACGAGCGAGGCGTCGGGCCGCAGGAACCCTTGACCGTATAGGAAGGTGGCCAGCTCGGTGTCGGCCCTGTTGTCGTCGGAGCTCCACTCCGGAACCGCTGCGCCGGGATGCGTGTGGAGCACGAGGACCCCCGTGCCCTTGGGAAGCTTAACCAACGTGTCGATCAGCCGGTTCCAGTAGTGAGCGGTCAGCGACACGACGAGTCCGCGCTCGTAACTCAAGTCGCCGCGGACAGGTGTGAGCGGCTGGGAGACGATGTAGGTCTCACGAGTCGCCCCGGAGCTGATCCGACAAAGCGCGAGGCACGCACCTTCTCTAGGGGCGGCGGCCAGTGCCCCGTCGACGATCATACGGCGGTCCTCCGGCGTCCAGGCGACCTCTAGGCGTCGTACGGGTGCGGGTGGCGGCGCCACCAATCGCCGGGCTAGCGAAACCACGATGCGGGCCAGGTTCATTCCGTGCGCAGCTACACGTGAAAGGATAGACATCTGGCTCCTCAGGTGCTGACGTGGAGGCGTGGACCCGGACAACTCAGTCGCCACGCATGAAGCGTTTTTCGAGTGTTGCCAGATGGGTAGCGAGCGTGTCCACGCCCGGAGTCCACTGACACTCGGCATCCTTCGCTGTCCAAGACAGCTTCATCCATGGCTCACCCGGTATCGGGGAGGCGTTCAGCCCCGAGCTCCGAGGGGCCGTCCCTGTAGCCCGTACAGTGAGCCCGTTCGGCTTCACATAGAAACCGGTGGTGTCCGGCGCGGCGCTGTCGTAGGTGGCGGGGACCAAGAACAGCAGGCCCTCGAGGATGTCCGGCACGAACGCAGTGCCATTGGGAGGCGTGTAGGGTTCGAGGACCACCGCAACCTGCTCACCGACGTCCACACAGCGCACCGTGGACCCAGGCCGCTCGATCTGAGCGGCCTGCGTCCGGATGAGGTCTCGGCTCACCGGCTACCTCCGGGGTGGGAGTAGTCGGTCCTGCGGATGGTGGCCCGGTAGTGGTCCCCCGGCTTCACGTGGTGAGTCTGATCGGGCAGGATTTCCAGCCCAGTTGTTCCCGCATCCGAGATGGTCCAGAGCTCATACTTCTGGTGATTGAATCCCGCCCGCGCGAGGATCTCTGCACCCGTCAGTTCCTCGCCGTGCGGAGCGACTCGTCCCTGTGCGGTGTTGACGTGGTATGCCCCCCCCGAGTGCCCGTCTTCGTTCTCGGGGCCGTCTTTGGCCCCCTCCTCCATCCGTTCCATGCTTCCTCCTGGCCCAGAAGGGCCAAACTGCTGGTTGCCATTCCCAAACTATGGCATATGCTATAGTTTGGTGGTCAAGAACAGCGCCATTCGGCGCTATGTTAATCCTATACTATTTGCTATAGAAGGTCAATGCCGACTCCGACCGTCTTTGGCCAACGACTCCGGGAACGCCGCGAGACGAGCGATCTCACTCAGGCACAGCTAGCCGAGCGCTCCAGTGTTCCGGCGGCCATGATCAGTCACTTTGAAACCGGGGCTCGGAGTAGCGCGTCGGCGGCGACGCTCGTGAAGCTCGCCAACGCCCTCTCGACCTCCGTCGACTATCTCATGGGACGCGTAGAGGTCGACAAACCGACGGGTGGGCAGGTCGGCGCGCTATTGCGGGCGGTGGATGGTGTCACCGCAGAGACTATGGACAACATCGTGGCAATCGCACGGTCCCTGCAGGCGCGGGAAAAGGGCACCTTGGGCGCCCTGGACCATCCACCCAGTAAGGAGTGACTCCAATGCGGACCGCAGCCGACGAGCCGTTGGCGCGGCGGTCCGCCGTCGACCTGCTGGCCGAATTAAGCATCACCGCGGCGCCGGTTGATCCGGACGCCATCGCGATCGGGGCGGGCCTCGAGGTCGACGAGGTCGACAGCGGATTTCCGCACGGGACCTACGGCGCGCTCGTCAAGGATGCCGGCAACCAGTTCAAGGTGCTGGTCTCTACCGCGTGCCCCACGCGCGGGCACCGCCGATTCACGGTCGCCCACGAGCTGGGGCACTACCACATCCCGGGCCATCTGGACCGCCTGCTGGACGGAGCCGCCGTTCACGCTTCGGTGGAGGGGCATTCTCGCTCGAAGCGCCCGTGGTGGGAGATCGAGGCTGACACATTCGCCTCGGAGCTCCTGGTTCCTGCAGAACTGGGGCGGGTACGCATGAAGGGGCGCCCCGCGGGTCTCGCCGCCGTCCGGGACGTGGCTGACCACTTTGATGTGTCGTTGAGCTGCGCGGCGGTGCGCTACACCCAGCTCACCGATGATCCTGTGCTCGTGGTGCTATCTCACGAAGGCGTTGTCGAGTGGTCCAGCGGCTCCATCCCCGTCACGGGCCACCGCTGGGGCCGCAGGTTGGGCAAGGGAGAATGGGCACCGCCGCAGAGTGCCACGAAGATCTTGGCATGCGCCAAGGATCTAGTGGCTCGAGGCGAGGTGCGATGTGCCCAGGGGGAACCACTGGCCTCCTGGGCGGAAGGCGCGCCACCCCTGCCGGTAGTTGAGGAGGCGATGGGACTGGGCGCGTACGGACGCATCCTAACCGTATTGACTTGCGAGAACCTGCCCACTCCGGAGGTGCTGGAGGAGCGAGAGCGCCGGCAAGACGCCGGCCCTGCGGATTGGCGCGGGGCACTGCGGACATGGAGCTGGGACGATACGGACGAAATGGAATAGTCTCCGATATGCCTTGAGTTGATCGGCGACGATCAATTCCTTTCACTTCCATTTCCTGCAGGTCAGACCCCTCTTGTGCGCTCGGTCAGCTCGCGAGGCCAACGATGAACGCCGTCGAAATCGAGCAGGCTGTCTCCGAACTCGCCGAACGACCGTTCGATCCGGCAGAGTTTCCCTACGCCTTCCTCCAGGCGTTCGGCAACAAGGAAACAACCCTCCGGAAACTTCGGACCGGCGATACCAACAAATCGGATCGGGACGGTGTTCTCCAGCGGAACAACATCCATATCGCCATCGCTCCCCGGGGTGAGGTCCCGACGACACTCGCGGCATTACGCGCGAGCCCTGCCACCGCAAAGCACAAGGTCAAGTTCATCCTCGCCACCGACGGCGAATGGCTCGAAGCGGAAGACCTTCGCGGGGGCACTCCGCTCGCCTGTGAATTCGTCAGATTGCCGGACTATTTCGGCTTCTTTCTCCCGCTTGCAGGCATCAGCACAGTACGCGAGATCGTCGAGAACGCCTTCGACATCCGAGCCACCTCCAAGCTCAATCGCCTCTACATCGAGTTGCTGAAGGAGAACCCGGATTGGGGTACAGACGAGCGGCGCCCCGACATGAACCACTTCATGGCGCGGCTGATCTTCTCGTACTTTGCGGAGGACACGGGGATCTTTTCCGACAACGGGCTGTTCACGGAAACCGTGTCCCAGATGAGCGCCAGGGACTCGTCCAATACGGACGAGGTGATCCGCACCCTCTTCAGGGCGATGAACACCAAGCGTGAGGGCCGCGCAGCCGCAGGCATCCCACGCTGGGCCGACCACTTTCCCTATGTTAACGGTGGGCTGTTCTCGGGGGCTATCGAAGTTCCGCGCTTCTCGCGAACCGCGCGCTCGTACCTGTTGCAGGTGGGCAGTCTCGACTGGAAGCAGATCAACCCCGACATCTTCGGGTCGATGATCCAGGCCGTGGCCGACGACGAGGAGCGCGGCGCACTCGGGATGCACTACACCAGTGTGCCCAATATCCTCAAGGTTCTGAACCCGCTCTTTCTCGACGACCTCCGCGCCAAGCTAGATGAGGCGGGCGACAACTCGCGGAAGCTGCTAAACCTCCGCAACCGGATCAAGCGAATCCGGGTTTTTGACCCTGCCTGCGGCTCGGGGAATTTCCTGGTTATTGCCTACAAGGAGCTGCGGGCGATCGAGCATGAGATCAACCGCCGGCGCAAAGAGGCGGGGCGGCGGTCAGAGATCCCTCTCACCAACTTTCGCGGGATCGAGCTGCGGGACTTTGCTGCCGAGATTGCCAGGCTGGCGCTGATCATCGCCGAGTTTCAGTGCGACGTCCTCTATCGGGGTCAGCAGGAGGCCCTCAACGCTTTCCTGCCGCTCGATGCCGAGAACTGGATTACCTGCGGCAACGCGCTTCGCCTCGACTGGCTCGCCATCTGCCCTCCGTCAGGAACGAGCGTCAAGCTGGTCGGTGACGATCTCTTCTCTACTCCGCTAGATCAATCGGAGATTGACTTCGAGAATGCAGACGGACAGACCTATGTATGCGGAAACCCACCGTATTCGGGCAATAAGAAGCAGTCCGAAGAGCAGAAGAGCGACTTACAAGCAGTGGCAGGTGACATCACTCCGAACTGGCGGTCACTCGACTACGTCTCGGGCTGGGTGCTCAAGGCGGCCGAATACGGAACGAGCGGATCAGTGGCAACCGCGTTCGTAGCTACGAATTCTGTTTGCCAAGGTCAGCAGGTGCCTCTGGTCTGGCCTCATGTGTTTGCTCGAGGGCACGTGATTACCTTCGCCCACACTTCGTTCCTGTGGTCCAATCTTGCAGCGGACAACGCTGGCGTAACCGTTGTCGTGGTTGGCTTTGCTCGAGGCCACACAGGGCCTCGCCGCCTGATGTCGATTGCCGAAGGGAACGTCACTGAACAGACTGTCCCATTCATTAACGCCTACCTGGTTCCTGGGGCCGACGTTGTGGTTGAGGCACGTCCAGGGTCTATTGCTGGTCTGCCGGAGATGTCCTTCGGCAATATGCCTCGTGACGGTGGAATGCTGTTGATGTCGTCGTCGGAGCGTAGCAGGCTTGCTGCAGCGCAGCCGGCGGCTGCGAGGTTTCTCAGGGACTATGTGGGCTCAGAAGATGCCATTCACGGTGTACGCCGCGCTTGCATTTGGATTGAAGACGATGAAGTCGGACAGGCGGGCGCGATCCCTTTCATTGCCGAGCGGCTAGAGGCTGTGCGAGTCGCCCGAAGAAAGATGAAGGCGGACTCTACCCAACGATTTGCTGATCGTCCTCACAGATTTGTCCAAATTCAGGGCGTTGGCGAATCCTGGACTATCGCCATACCGAGCGTTAGCTCCGAGCGTCGTGAGTACCTCCCGGTCGTGCTGCTAGGTCCAAGAACGATCGTATCAAATGCCGCCTTCGGCCTCTACGACGCCCCGCTCTGGAGTATGGCGCTCATTGCCTCACGTCTGCACCTCGTCTGGATTGCGACCGTATGCGGCAAGCTTAAGTCTGACTTCCGATACTCAAATACTCTCGGTTGGAACACCTTTCCTGTCCCGCCACTGAGCGGCCAGAACAAGGCCGACCTAACCCGGAGTGCCGAAGACATTCTGCTGTCAAGGGAAGCTCATTATCCCGCGACGATCGCCGATCTTTACGACCCTGCACAGATGCCGCCGAATCTCCGCGAGGCGCACGAGCGGAACGACGAAACCCTGGAGCGGATCTACATCGGCCGCCGATTCCGGAACGACACTGAACGACTGGAGAAGCTTTTCGACATGTACACGAATATGACGGCGACCGAGCAGCGCCCCACCAGCGGGCGAGGCCGGAGGAAGCTAGGGTGAGCGCCAACCGCGACGACATTCCCACCATTTCGGTCAACTATCAGGGAACCGGGGCATCCACCAGCGTCAATCTCTACGGGATGCGCCCGATGCAAGAGCGGGCCTGGCAGCGGCGCGGCGAGCAGTACCTGCTGATCAAGTCGCCGCCAGCCTCGGGCAAGAGCCGGGCGCTGATGTTTATCGCGCTCGACAAGTTGTACAACCAGGGGGTGAAGCAGGCGATCATCGTGGTTCCCGAACGCTCGATCGGGGCCAGCTTCGCTGATGAACCGCTCAGCCAGCACGGCTTCTTCGCCGACTGGACGGTGGCGCCCCGCTGGAACCTCTGCGATGCCTCCGGCACCGATGAGGGGAAGGTCGCCGCCGTAGGCTCGTTTCTTCGAAGCGATGACCGGGTGCTGGTCTGCACCCACGCCACCTTCCGCTTCGCGGTAGAGCGCATGGGTATCGAGGCCTTCGACGACCGGCTGATCGCAGTGGACGAGTTCCACCACGTGTCGGTCGCGGAGGACAACGTCCTCGGCCGCCATCTCACTGAGCTGATCGGCCGCGGCAAAGTGCACATCGTCGCGATGACCGGCTCCTACTTCCGCGGCGACACAGAGGCGGTGTTGACGCCGAGCGACGAGACCAAGTTCGAGACGGTCACCTACACCTACTACGAACAGCTCAACGGCTACCAATACCTGAAACGGCTCGACATCGGCTACTTTTTCTACTCGGGATCGTACGTTGATGATATCCTCAAGGTCCTAGACCCGTCCGAAAAGACCATCGTCCACATTCCCAACGTCAACTCCCGCGAAAGCACCCAGGACAAGCTCCGCGAGGTGGAAACGATCCTCCACTCGCTCGGCGAGTGGGAGGGAACTGATTCAGCGACCGGCTTTCAACTGGTCCGGGAAGCGGGCGGACGGCTAATCCGCATTGCCGACCTGGTAGATGACGAGCCGGCCAAGCGGAACCGGGTGATGGCCTCGCTCAAGGACCCAGCGCAAAAGAACAACCGCGATCACGTTGACATCATCATCGCCCTGGGAATGGCCAAGGAGGGGTTCGATTGGATCTGGTGCGAGCATGCGCTCACGGTGGGGTACCGTTCCAGCCTCACCGAAATCGTGCAGATCATCGGGCGCGCCACGCGCGACGCTCCGGGAAAGACCTGCGCCCGCTTCACCAACTTGATCGCCGAACCCGATGCCAGCGAGCAGGCAGTGACCGAGGCGGTTAACGACACCCTGAAGGCGATCGCGGCGTCACTGCTAATGGAGCAGGTGCTGGCTCCCAGGTTCGAGTTCCGGCCTAAGAACCCAACCAACAACGCAACGGAGGGGTTCGACTACGGCGAGGGCGGCTACGATCCGAACCGGACCAACGTCGGCTTCAACTCGGACGCGGGGAAGGTTCAGATCGAGATCGCCGGGCTGACCGAGCCAAAGAGCGACGAAGCCAAACGAATCATCAAGGAAGACCTCAACGAGCTGATCGCCGCCGTGGTGCAGGACAAGGAAACCATTGAGCACGGAGTCTTCGACAAAGAGCTAATCCCGCAGGAGATCACCCAGGTGCAAGTGGGGAAGATCGTCCGCGAACGCCATCCCGACCTCGCCGAAGAGGACCAGGAAGCGATCCGGCAGCGGGTAGTCGCCGCGATGAACTTCACCCAGGAGGCGAAGAAGCTGTTGGCGAAGGAGGGGCCCGGGGGCGATAGCCAAGCCGAGCGGCTGAACACCGCGTTCATCGATGGCGTGCGCCGATTTGCAATGGATGTGAAAGACCTGGACATTGACCTGATCGACTCGATCAATCCCTTTGGCGAGGCTTACTCCATCCTCAGCAAAGCAATGAATGAGGAGCGGCTTCGAGAAGTGCAGGCGATCATCGAGGCAAGACGCATTGCGATCACCCCGGCTGAGGCGAAGGGGCTCGCTGCAAGGGCGGTCATGTTCAAGAAGGATCGCGGACGACTGCCGTCGCTCACGGCAGCCGATCCCTGGGAACGCAGGATGGCGGAGGGAGCAAAGGCGTTCATGCGATTCAAGGATGAAGGCAAGTATGGCTCCTGATCACGATCTCGATGAACTCGCCGCAGAGTTGTCCGAGTTCGCGGAGCCGGTGCGCGAGGCGGGCCGGTCGGCACTGGAGGAGCACGTCCTGGCCGGCTTCGAGGAGATCCAGCGCTGGGTTACGGAGCACGGACGGGTCCCACAGCACGGCGAAGGGCTCGACATATTCGGGCGGCTCTATTCTGTGCGGCTCGATCAAATTCGCGACCAACCCGAACTTCGTGCCCTGGTGGAAGCCGTGGACCATCAGGGATTGCTGGTGGGGGGTGCGGGCCAGCCGAGCGATCCGGCTGCCATGAGTGACGAGGAGCTGGCGGCCGAACTGGCGGGCATCGGCGACATAGATCTGGAGCTCACTACCCTCAAGCATGTGCGCCCGCGCGCGGAAATTGAGGGGGCCGAGGAGATTGCCACCCGGAAGCCGTGCGCGGATTTCTCGATGTTCAAGCCGCTATTCGGTAAGGTGCAGCAAGAGGTCAGGAGTGGCGTTCGGGAAACCCGGCGGTTCGGGCGCGACGCCGCGATGATGGTCGGCGACTTCTTCATTCTGGGCGGACAGATGGTGCTTGTGGCCGCGATGGACGAAGGATATCGCACCCCGAACGGCGAACTGAATGCTCGCTTGCGGGTTATTTACGATAATGGCACGGAAAGCGACCTATTGCTCAGGTCTTTGCAGCGTGCGTTGTACAAGGACGATACCGGACGCCGTGTGACCGCGGCCAGCGCAGGCCCGCTCTTCGCGGGGCAGGATGATGGTGATGCCGATCGGTGACCGGATCGCCGAGGGTGATCGGCCGAGCGGAACGGTATACGTCTTGCGAAGCAAGTCGGATCATCCAGAGATCGCCTCCCGAAGCGACCTGATTCACAAGATCGGTGTCACTGGTGGCAAGGTGCCGCGCCGCATCGCGAACGCGAAGATTGACCCCACTTACCTGTTGGCTGATGTGGAGGTGGTGAGCACCTACCAGCTGTACAACATCGACCGGACGAAACTGGAGAATCTTCTCCATCGAATCTTCGAACCAGCCAGGCTCCAGATATCGCTGAAGGATCGCTTCGGCCATCCGGTGTCTCCACGGGAGTGGTTTCTTCTTCCGTTGTTCGTGATCGATGAAGCGATCGATCGGATCCGTGACGGGTCGATCACCAACTACATCTACGACCCTTCTAGCGCCTCCCTTTTGCTTCGGGTGCCTCCACCCTGATCCCCAGATGTTGAGACGAGACCACCCCGCCACTCCATGACCCCGAAGTGAAAAGAAATCTCCCTCCTCCGCACGATGCCCAGATATTGCGAAACCGAGTTATTCAATGTATAGTGGCTAACGTTAATTAAGAATCACCGTTGTGCAGTTTTCTTAAACAACCGGTAAACCACTGTGAATAGAGGACTTGGTGGCGAGTACCGGACGGTATCGACGACCGGTGACGAGCCTGTCAGGGCATTCGTGCCTGCTCCCCTACCGCCCAATCCGCAACTTAGCCTTCCTCCAGCCGTCCGCGAGGGGCTGGACCAAGCACTTCTGGCGCTCGGTCGGCTCGATGGCGTCACCGCGCTCCTGCCCGATACCGACCTCTTCCTGTACAGCTACGTCCGGAAGGAGGCGGTCCTGTCCTCCCAGATCGAGGGAACGCAGTCCTCGCTCTCCGACCTTCTCCTCTTCGAGGTCGAAGAGGCGCCGGGCGTGCCGGCCGACGAGGTGACCGAGGTCTCGAACTATGTCGCGGCCCTCGAGCACGGCCTCTCGCGGATCCGCGGTGGGTTTCCGGTGTCCGGGCGCCTGATCAGGGAAATGCACGAGCGGCTTCTGGCCTCAGGCCGGGGGGCGAGCAGCGAACCCGGTCAGTTTCGCCGCACACAGAACTGGATCGGCGGTACCCGGCCGGGCAACGCCGTCTTCGTACCGCCCCCGCCCGAACTGGTCCAGGACACCATGGCCCAGCTCGAACAGTTCCTTCACGATCGGCATGAGCACACGTCGACCCTGGTCAAAGCCGCGCTGGCCCATGTGCAGTTCGAGACAATCCACCCGTTCCTCGACGGCAACGGCCGGGTGGGGCGGCTGCTCATCACCCTGCTCCTCTGCGCGGACGGGGTTCTGGGGGAGCCGCTGCTCTATTTGAGCCTGTACCTCAAGCAACACCGTAAGCAGTACTACGACCTCCTCACCGAGGTGCGCCTCACGGGCAATTGGGAGGGCTGGCTGGCGTTCTTTGCCGAAGCTGTCCGTGAAACCGCCGGCTCGGCGGTGGTAACAGCACGCAAGATTGTCGAGCTATTTGAGCAGGACCGCGGCAAGGTCGGTGGCCTGGGGAGGATCGCTGGGTCAGCGCTCAGAGTGCACCAACATCTTCAGCGGCGACCGCTCGCCACCGTGAGTGGCCTGGTCGGCCAGACTGGGCTCTCGGTGCCGACGGTTGGAAAGGTGCTGGACGTCCTCACCTCCGCCGGGATTGTGCGCGAAATCACCGGCCGCCGCCGCTGGCGCGTCTTCGCCTATGACCGCTACCTGGCCCTCCTCAACGAGGGGACGGAGCGGCCATTCGCCCAGACGAGCTGAGATTGCTTCGGCCACTCCGTGCCCTCCCAACGACAGCATAAGACCCCCTCTCCCGGAGGGAGAGGGGGCCAGGGGGTGAGGGGTTTCAGGGGGTGAGGAGTCTCGCTAACTCACCTGGACCCCCCCCACTGCATTCGTCAGCCGCTCCGCCGCATCTGCCAGGTGCCCCGCCGAGCTGGCGATCTCTTCAGTTGAGGCGTTGAGCTCCTCGGCCGCCGCGGCGATCTGTTCCGCGGCCGCCGCGTATTCCTCGGTGCCGGCCGAGACTTCCTTCATCCGCCCGGCGATCCCGTCGATCAGGATGCGCACGTCGTCGGCCGAGGCGGAAATCGCCTGGGTCCACTGGTCGTTGGCGTCGGCGTCCTCCGCCACCGTGCGGAGCCCCTCCGCGGCGGCCTGCGCCGCGTCCCGAGCGGCGATGCCGCCCTGCGCCAGCCGGAGCAGCCGCTCCCGCGCCGTTTGCACCCGGGCGAGCACGCTCTGCACCGTTTCGCTGGTGGAGGTGGCGGCCTGCGCCGCCTGACCCGCCAGCTTCCGCACTTCCTCCGCCACCACGCTGAACCCCCGCCCCTCGCCGCCCGCGCGCGCCGCCTCGATGGCCGCGTTGAGCGCCAGCATGTGGGTCTGCTTGGCGATGGCCTTGGTCTGCGTGATGAACTTCTCGATTTCCTCGGACGACGTGGCCAGGAGCTCCGCCTCCTCCGCGCCCAGCTCCACCTCCTCGGTGAGCCTGGCCAACTCGGTGGTGCTCTTGTCCAGCTGCTCGCGGTGGCTCCGCGCCAGCCGGGCCAGGGCGCCGTTCCGCTCCGCCGCCTGGGTGGCCCCGGAGGCGAGCTCCTGCGCAATGCCCAGGATCTTCCGGGCGTCGTCCGCCGCGAGCCGGACCACCCCGGCCTGCTTGGTGGCCCGGTCGGTCAGGTCGGCAGTGGTGCTCGCCACCTCCTGGGTCGAGGCGGACATCTCCTCGGTGGCCGCCGAGATCTGCTGGGCCATGGCCGCCGCCTCGCTGGAGGCGCCTCGAATGGCGCCCACCAGGTTCTGAAGGGCGCCCACCATCGCACCGATGGCGCCGAGCAGGCGATTGCCGTCGGCCCCCGCGCCCTCGGCGCTCGGCACGGTGGTACTGAGGTTGCCCTGGGCCACCTGGGTGGCCACTTCCTCCGCCACCAGCAGCGGCCGGAGAATGCGCCGGTCGAGCCAGCGCCCCAGCAGCAGGAGCGTGAGGATGCCGCCGACCGTGAAGATCAGGATGCTGATCAGGACGAGACTGCCCGTGAGGTCCACGCCGCTCGCCACCGGCGCGGTCGCCACCACGCGCCAGTTCGAGCCGGCCACCGAGAGGACCGCGGCCCGGGATTCGACGCCGTTCAGTTGCAGCGGGAGGAGTTGGAGGCCGCTCCGGCCCGCCGCGGCCTCCAGGCCGGGCAGCCGGGATCCCAGGGGCGTGGCGGGGCGGCTGCTCCAGAGCACCGTGCCTTGCCCGCCCAGGACCGCGACTTCGGCCAGGTCGGCCTCGGTGCGGGAGGTGGAGAGCATTTCGTCGAGTTGCGCCGCAGTTTCCGCGGAGACGCCACCGGGCGCCGCGAGGCGGGCCATCGCTTCGGGCTGGTAGGCCAGCGCCTGCTCGAGCAGCGCGGCGGAGCGGTCGGCCAGGCCGATCAGCCGCTCGTCGAGGTCGCGCCGGGTGTGCCGCGCCTCGTTGCCGGTCATGATGCCGGACATGAGGGCGCCGAACAGCACCAACACCGCGGTGCCGTACAGGTAGAGCGATCGGGTGAGGTCTTTCCTGACGCCGGCCATGGGGCTCCGCTGGCGATGTAAGTGGGGAGTGGAGGAAAACTTAGGTCCCCTGACCGCCCCCAGCAAGGCGGGGCGCCCGTGCTTGGCGGCCCTTCGCGCGGCGGGTAGATTTCCGCCACGATGACCGACCCGCATCCGCACCGCTACGACCCGCAGGCCGTCGAGGCCAAGTGGCAGGCCCGCTGGGCCGACCGCCAGACCAACGAGCCCGATCTCGACCGCGCGGCGCGCCCCTACTACAACCTGATGATGTTCCCCTATCCCTCCGCCGAGGGGCTGCACGTGGGGAACATGTTCGCGTTCACCGGCAGCGACGTCTTCGGCCGCTACAAGCGGCTCCGCGGCTTCGATGTCTTCGAGCCGATCGGCTTCGACGCCTTCGGCATCCACTCCGAGAACTACGCCATCAAGCTCGGCATTCACCCCGCGGAACTGATCCCGAGGAACATCGCCAACTTCCGGCGGCAGCTGACGCGCATCGGGGGGATGTTCTCCTGGCGGCACGAGCTGTCCACCACCGATCCGGCGTACTACAAGTGGACCCAGTGGCTCTTCCTGCAGCTCTACAAGGCGGGCAAGGCCTACCGGAAGAAGGGCGCGGTCAACTGGTGCCCGATGTGCAAGACCGTGCTCGCCAACGAGCAGGTCATCAATGGATTCTGCGAGCGGCACCCCGACACCCGCGTCGAGCAGCGCGACCTGGAGCAGTGGTACTTCCGGATCACCGACTACGCCGAGCGGCTGCTGTCGAACCTGGACGACCGCACCAAGATGGACTGGTCGGACACCACGACCCAGGCGCAGCGCAACTGGCTGGGGCGCTCCGAGGGGGCGGAAATCGACTTTGCCGTCGCCGGCTCCGGTGATGTCATCCGGGTGTACACGACCCGGCCCGACACCCTCTTCGGCGCCACCTTCATGGTGCTGGCGCCGGAGCATTCGCTGGTGCCGAAGATCACCGGGCAGGTGGAGCGGGGCGCGGTCGAGGCGTACCGGGCGCACGTGGCGTCGCTCGACCTGGTCTCCCGCAAGGTGGGCGACAAGGACAAGACCGGAGTGTTCACCGGGGCGTATGCCGTCAACCCGGCCACGGGGCAACAGATTCCTGTGTGGATCGCCGATTACGTGCTGATGGAGTACGGCACCGGCGCCATCATGGCGGTGCCGGCGCACGACGAGCGGGATTTCGCCTTCGCGCGGAAGTTCGATCTGCCCGTCACCCGCGTGCTGGCGCGCGGGGGGCAGGATCCTGACGCCCCGATGCTCGAGGCGGAGACCGACACCGAGGGCTACGCGCTGGTCAATTCCGGTCAGTGGACCGGGCGGCCCGCGCGCGAGGCGCACAGGGAAATGACCGCCTGGCTGGAGCGCGAGGGGCGCGGGACGAAGTCGGTGAGGTTCCGGCTCTACGACTGGTGCATTTCGCGCCAGCGGTACTGGGGGCCGCCGATTCCGGTCATCTACTGCCCGTCCTGCGGGCCGGTGCCGGTGCCGGAAGAGGACCTCCCCGTCCTCCTGCCGCCCATCGACGACTTCCGCCCCGACGACTCCGGCGTGTCACCGCTCGCCCGGCACGAGGAGTGGTACTACGTCCCATGTCCGAGCTGTGGCCAGCGCGGGCGCCGGGAAACCGACGTCTCCGACACCTTCCTCGACTCGGCGTGGTACTACCTCCGGTACCCGAGCACCGAGTTCGACGACCGGCCGTTCGACCCGGCGAGGACCAGGACGTGGTGCCCCGTCCCGATGTACATCGGGGGCAACGAGCACGCGGTGCTCCACCTGCTGTATTCCCGCTTCGTGGCGATGGTGCTCCACGAGCTCGGGCACCTCGATTTCGAGGAGCCGTTCGCCACGTTCCGGGCCCACGGGCTCATCGTGAAGGACGGCTCGAAGATGTCGAAGTCGAAGGGCAACGTCGTCATCCCGGACGAGTACATCGCCCGCTGGGGGGCCGACACCTTCCGGATGTACCTGATGTTCCTGGGGCCGTTCCAGGAGGGCGGGGACTTCCGCGACTCCGGCATCAGCGGGCCGCGGCGGTTCCTGGAAAAAGTGTGGGACCTCGTGGGGCAGTGCGAGCACGTGACGCTGGCGGGGCAGGAGGTCCACCAGGCCGTCATGGTCAAGCGGCACCAGACGGTCAAGAAGGTCACCGAGGCGATGGAGGCGCTGAGCTACAACACCGCCATCGCGGCGCTGATGGAGCTGCTCAACGTCATGCGGGACACGAACTGCTCCGACCGGCAGCTCGTCAAGGACCTGGTGCTCCTGCTGGCGCCCTTCGCGCCGCATTTTTCGGAGGAATGCTGGGAGCGGCTCGGCGCCACGACCACGGTGTTCGCCGCGTCGTGGCCCACCTGGGACGAGCGGCTCACCGTCGAGGACCTGATGGAGATCCCGGTGCAGGTCAACGGGAAGACCCGGGGCAAGGTACGGGTGCCGCGCGGCGCGGAGGAGTCCGCCATCGCCGCGGCGGCCATGCAGGAGGACGCCGTGCGCCGGTTCACCGAGGGGAAGGAACTGAAGAAGCAGATCTACGTGCCGGGGCGGCTCCTCAACCTGGTGGTCGCTTAACAAGGCGGGGAAGTTCGTTTCCCCGCCTCCCCGCCTATTGCCGCGGCCGCACCTCGAACAGCGCCTGCATACCCGCATCCAGGTGCGGCCCCACATGGCAGTGGAAGAGCCACACGCCCGGATTGTCCGGGGTCATGTCAGCCACCACCATCTCCATCGCGACTAGGCTCAGGACGTCGGTCCGCATGTGCTGGGAAACCGCCGTCTGCCCGTGCCAGTGCGGTGCGTGGATCTCGAAGTTGTTCGCGCTGAAGACGTACCACCGGACCCGCTCGCCCTCCCGCACCGTCAGCCCCGGCGTATTGCCGTAGATGAATCCGTTGATCGATTCCTTCAGGTTCAGGAGGTAGTAGGGGTCGGCGAAGCTGACCTCCTTCGGCGCGCTGGCCGCATCCTGCGCGTAGCCGCGGAGGTTCTCCTCGAAGTACCAGCTGACGTTCTCATCCATTTCCGCGAACATCGTGACCAGCTCGCGGTCCACGTCGTTCGGCGAACCATCCGCACGGGCCGCACCCCGGGCCGTGATGATCATCGGGCCGATCAGGCCGGAGTTCACGTCCTTCGATTCCTCCACGTGGGAGTGGTACATCCACAGCACCGAGCTGCCGTCTCCCATCGCGGGGCCGGCCCGCTCGGGCACCGGCCAAGTGTACAGATGGGTGCCGCCCGGCGGAACGGCGTCGTCTGCCTGGTCGGCGCCATCCGTCCCGTCGCCGTACGCCGCACCTTCCGAGTCTTTGGCGTAGAAGACACCGTGTGGATGCATGCTGAACGGGTGACTGGCGTTGTTCCGGAACACGACGCGGATCGTGTCGCCGACCGTGGCGCGCAGCAGCGGCCCCAGCATGCCCAGATGCTCCCACGCGGGCGGGCGTGGCTTGAGGGTGGTGAAGGTGGAGTCAGTGTATTCGCGGTAGATCGCTTTCTTGTACACCCGACCGATCCGGTGATGCCCGCTGGTGGCCACCAGCACGGCATTTCCCGCGAACGGCTTTCCGGTCACGCCATCCGCGCCGCTTGGTGCGTAATCCCACGCCACCTCCTCGGCGGCCACATAGTAGGTGTGTGAGGTGTGAACCGGAGCGGCTTCTCGCGCCGGGCCGCAGGCGGACAGGAGGAGGAGC
Organism: uncultured Gemmatimonadaceae bacterium; assembly: GCA_964571795.1. Taxonomy (GTDB): domain Bacteria; phylum Gemmatimonadota; class Gemmatimonadetes; order Gemmatimonadales; family GWC2-71-9; genus SPDF01. The sequence continues at coordinate 53,594 of CAZNDK010000017.1, forward strand.
GTCGGGAACAGCGCGAACGGACGGGCGGTGCCGATGGGACGCATCACGCCTCCGAGAGGTAGGAAGGCGGTGAAGTTACGTCTTCCCTCGCGGACCGCAACCTGTCCCACGCATTCACCGCTCCGCCGTGGTTACAGCAGCTTCACGATCCACTCGCCCACGAAATACCCCACCACCGCCACGCCCAGCCCCACCAGGAACATGTCCATGCCGCTCCGGACGATGCCGCGCCCGGTGAAGAAGCTCCGGGCCGCGCCCACGCCGAAGTGCGACAGCATGGCGAGCGCGAACGAGGTGTAGATCGCCCAGGGCGCCGTGCTCACCAGGAGCGGCGCGACCGGGATCAGCGCCCCGAAGGCGGTCGCGGTGCCGGTGACCCACGCCTCGCGGAACGGCGTGCTGGTGGCGTCGCCGATCTTGAGCTCCTCGCGCACCTTCTCCTCGAGTGCCCGCTCCGGGTCGGCCATGACCTGGCCGGCCAGCTCGTGTGCCTGGTCCTCCGGGATGCCCTTTGCCTGGTAGAGCAGGCTCAGCTCTTCCGTCTCAAGTTCGGGCATGAGCCGGATTTCCTCTCGCTCCATGGCGATCTCGTGCTCGTACACCTCGCGCTCGCTCTTGGCCGCGAGGTAGCCCGACGACCCCATCGAGAGCGCGTCGGCCACCATCCCCGCGAGCCCCGCCACCACGACCGCGTGCCCCGCCGTCCCCATCGACTCGGCGGCCCCGACCATCCCGGCCACCAGGCCGAAATTGGCCGTCAACCCGTCGTTGAAGCCGTAGACCAAGTTGCGAAGAAATCCCCCCGCCTGCGTCTTGTGCCACGGCTCGCCGACCGCGCCGGCAATCTTCGAGAGCGTGTCGGCGTGCTCCTTCGATTCGCGCGCCAGTCGGAGTGCGGCCGGACCGGTGGCGCCGTCGGGCGCGGACTTGTAGAGCTGCAGATAGCCCTTGACCTCCTGCCCCTCCTCCTCGAGCAGCATCGGGAGGAGCCACTCGGGGCCGAACCGGCGCGCCAGCCAGGCCATGGCCCTCGCCTTGACCGAGACCCGGACGGTCGGGACCGAATGGCCATTCTCGGCGAGGAGCTTCTGCCAGACCCCGACGTGACGGTTTTCGACCTCGGAGAGCCGGGTGTAGAGCGCCGACTTCTTGGGGTCTGGTTCACCGGCCGCGAGCTCACGATAGAGGAACGCCGCGTCGGCCTCGTCGGCCAGGTGGTGGAGCCAGAGCTTCGGGGCGGTGGTGGGGGCAGGCATGGGGCAAAGATATCAGGGAGTCGGGAAACGGGTGGCCGAGGGAGGACGTAGGGACTGGGACAGGAACTGAGTACGGAGGGCTGAGGACTGAGGACTGAGGACGGAGGACTTGAGGACTGATGACGGGGCCAGTTGAGAGCGAAGCGATGACTTAAGTCAATGCGCGGCAATAATTTAGCTGCTGGCTGAAGTCCGCCCCCAGTCCTCAGTCCTCAGTCCTTGCTTCCCGCCCTCAGTCCTCAGTCCTCAGTCCTCGCTCCCCCCTGCAACGTTTGGGGCGGTTCCCGCATCTTTATCGCACCTATGACAAGGGCCCTCGTGGTGGACTCCTACCTGCTCAGTGACGCCGAATCGGTGGTCGCCCGGGTTCG
>CAZNDK010000018.1:0-49124 GCA_964571795.1 uncultured Gemmatimonadaceae bacterium
CGCTGTCGGCGGCGACCAGCGTGCGGTAGGTGTCCTCGGAGAAGTCCTGGTGGCCGGGGGTGTCGAGCAGGTTGACCTGGCAGCCGGCGTACTCGAACTGGAGCACGCTGGAGGTCACCGAGATGCCGCGCTGCCGCTCCAGCTCCATCCAGTCGGAGGTGACGTGGCGGTCGGCGCGCCGGGCCTTGACGGTGCCGGCCAGGTGGATCGCCCCACCGTAGAGCAGGAGCTTCTCGGTGAGGGTGGTCTTGCCGGCGTCGGGATGGCTGATGATCGCGAAGGTACGCCGGCGCGCCACCTGGCGCTCGAGGTCCTCGGTGGGCGCCACGGCGGTCACCACGATACTTCCTCCGTTCGGGATCAGGGGGCCGCGGTCGCTTGGCGGCGGGTACGTCGCCCGTTACTTTTGGGTCGGCCAACGGCGGCCAGTCCGCCGGGGCGGTGCATCATTGCTGGACAGGTGTCCGAGTGGCTGAAGGAGCCGGTCTCGAAAACCGGTGGGCCCGCAAGGGTCTCGTGGGTTCGAATCCCACCCTGTCCGTCGAATTGTCCTTCCGCGTTCCGTCCCAATCCGACATCACGTTCGTGGGTGGACCTGCGGCCGCATTGCGGCCTCGGTCTCCTCGCCCGCTGTCGCGGGCTTCGGATCGAATCACACACTGTCCGTCGAATTGTCCTTCCGCGTTCCGTCCCAATCCGACATCACGTTCGTGGGTGGACCTGCGGCCGCACTCCGGCCTCGGTCTCCCCGCCCGCTATTGCAGGTTCTTCCGTAGCGTCCCGACGTCCAGCACCGGAATGCCGCCCTCGGTCGGCACCATGATGATCATGTTGCTCGACCCCTTGAGGTCGTGCAGCACCTCGAGGTACTGCTTGGTCAGCTGTTCCGGCGTCAGGGTGATGTTGAGCAGCCGCTGCTGGTCGCTCTGCAGCCGGGCCACCTCCACCCGGTGCTTCTCGGTCTCGATCTGCTGTTCCTGCGCAATCTTGTTGTTGATGGCTTGCACCACCTGCGGCGGCGGCTCCAGGTTGCGCAGGTAGAAGGCCGTCACCGTGGCGATCTGGAAGGGTTCGCCCCCCTGCCGCGGGGTCGTGCGGAGGGCGGAATCCACCTCGCTCTCCATGGACCGGGCGATGGCGTTCCGCTGCGACACTTCGTTGATCGAGAACTGGACCATGCCGTCGCGCACGCCGTTCCGGATGGCGTTCCGCACGATGTTGTCGATCTGTTCCTGCGCGCCGATCTCCATGAACAGCCGCGGGGCCAGCGCCGGGTCGATCTGGTAGCGGAGCGCCGCGTCCACCTTCATCGCCATCTGCTCGCTGGAGAGGGCGTCCATCTTTTCCGCCTCGTCTCCCGCGCGCGGGAACTGCTCCTCGCGCGTCGAGTAGCGCTCCACTTCGGACCACGGGCTCACGAACCGGATGCCCGGCAGCAGCGGCACCGGGTCCACCGTCCCGAACGCGTGGCGCACGCCGACCTGGCCCGGCTGGATGACCACCACCGCCGAGGTGAGGAGGACGAAGGCGCCGAGCCCCACGAGGCCCAGTCCGACCGCCCGGCCGATCGTGCCGCCCGCCGAGGGGCCTCGCGCGCGCATCCCGGCGGCCCCGAGGAGCACGAGGAAGCCGATGGCCAGCACGAAGAACCCGAAGACGAGGTGACTCATGGGGACTCCCAACGGTGGAGGGTTGGTGTAAGATAGAGGGCGAGTGACCCGGGGCCAATTGACTGGATCGGAGACGGACAATGGCGGAACTGCCGCGGGACAGGATCTTTGCCGGCATGGCGGGGCACGTCGTGGCGCTCGACGGTGTCACCGGCCGGGAGGCGTGGCGGACCAAGCTGCGGGGGCGGGGCTTCGTGACGACCGGGCTCTCCGGCGGCCGGGTGATTGCCGCCACGGGCGGGCGGGTATTCGGCCTCGACCCGGTGACCGGGGCGATCCTCTGGGAGAACGAGATGAAGGGTCTGGGATACGGGCTGATCAGCGTGCCCGGCATCGGCGGCGCCTCCGAGGTCCATGCGGCCGCCGCCGAAGCCGAGCGGCGGCAGCGCGCCGCGGCCGGCGCGTGAGGCGGACTCGATGAGCCTGTTCACCGGCGCCCGGAGCCTCCTGGCCTCCGGCGCCAGCCTGCCGGGTGACTTGCTGGAGGATTCCCGGAAGCGGATCGGGGTGGCCGCCGTGTCGGTCGCCGCCATCTGGCTGGTCATCCTCGTCATGATCGAGGTGGCCGGGCGGTTCTTCAGCGCCAACCTGCCGAACATCGCCGCCATCTGGCCCGAACCGGGGCGCTACTTCACGATCATCGGCATCCTCGCGGCAACGGGTGTGGCCGTGGTGGCCCGGAAGGTCGGTCCCAGGTCTCACTGGCTCCGCGATGTGGCCGTCGTCCTGATGGTGGGCACCTGCCTGATGCTGGCCCTCCTGGAGGCGTGGGTCCCGATCAAGCAGCCGGGCCGGCTCTCGTGGGTGTGCATCATCATCCTGCTCTATCCGCTCATCGTAACCGACAGCCCGCGCCGCACGCTGTTCGTGTCACTGGCGGCGGCGAGCGCCGTCCCGCTGGCGCTCTGGGTGGCCCGCGCCCGCGGCGTGGCCATGCCACAGCACGGCTTCTCGCTCCTCACCGTCCTCCTGCCTCCCTACCTCTGTGCCGCCATCGCCGTCGTGCCGGCGCGGCTCATCCGTCAACTCGGCCAGGAGGTCAAGCGCGCCAGGGAAATCGGGGCCTACCGCCTGGGCACCCTGCTCGGCGAAGGCGGCATGGGGCAGGTGTTCCGTGCCACCCACCAGCTGCTGGCGCGGCCGGCGGCGGTCAAGCTCATCCGGTCCGAGAGCATCCGCGGCGTGAGCAGCGAGACGGCCCGCGTGGCGATGGAGCGGTTCCGCCGCGAGGCCGCCGCGGCCGCGGCGCTCAGCTCGCCCCACACGATTGCGCTCTACGATTTCGGCCCCACCGGCGACGGCAGCTTCTTCTACGCCATGGAGCTGCTCGAGGGGATGAGCCTGGAGGAAATCGTCCAGAAGTTCGGGCCCCTGCCACCGGAACGGATGGCCTACTTCCTCCGGCAGGCGTGCCTCTCGCTCGCGGAGGCGCACAGCCGGAGCCTGGTCCATCGGGACATCAAGCCGTCCAACCTCTACGCCTGCCGGGCGGGCGTGGAGGTCGATTTCCTCAAGGTGCTGGACTTCGGCCTGGTGAAGGAGACAGTGGCGGACACGCCGGGCAACATGAAGCTCACCGCGGCCGACGCGCTGACCGGCACGCCTGCCTTCATGGCCCCGGAACTCGCCCTCGGCGATCCCGATGTCGACCACCGGGTGGACATCTACGCGCTGGGTTGCGTGGCGTACTGGCTCCTCACGGGCGAGCTGCCGTTCTACGCGACCAACACGGTGCAGATGCTCTTCAAACAGGCGAACGAGGCGCCGCCGAAGCCGTCGCTCAAGGCCAGGTTCCCGGTGTCGCCGGAGGTGGATACCCTGGTGCTGGGGTGCCTGGCCAAGGCGCCGAACGACCGGCCGAAGGACGCGATGGCGCTGATCGCCCAGCTCGATGCGATCCGGTTCGAGTCGCCCTGGACGCCCGAGCGGGCGGGGGAGTGGTGGGACAAGCATATCCCCTCGAAGCTCCCGCCCCCGCCGGTCGATACCCGGGCGGCGGACCGTGGCGAGTGGATCCGGTTCCTCAAGGATTCGGCCGCCAAGTAGGGTGCAAGGACGTTGACCTCCCCGCACCCCGTGGCTAGTATGCGCCCCGGCCGAGGCTGGCCGTGTAAGGACGGGTGCTCGAGTGGTTTAAGAGGCACGCCTGGAAAGCGTGTAAACGGTTAACGCCGTTTCGAGGGTTCGAATCCCTCCTCGTCCGTTCCCCACCTGATTGCTTCGTCGGCCCCTCCGGGGGCCTCCTCGCAATGACAGCCGTGCCCGGGAACTCACCTGGCCCTCCGGGCGTATTGGTGGGGTCACCTTCCGGAGCCAATTGCGTGCTCATTCGCCAGGGCGGGGATCTCCCCGAATCCGCCGTCACCCCCGAGTCGCTCTACCTGAACCGTCGGGCCTTCGTCGCGGCCGCCGGGGGCATCGCGCTGGGCGCGCTGCTTCCCCCCGGCTGGAGCCCTCCCCGGCGCTTGGGCGACCTCAAGCCGACGCCCTACAAGGACGTCACGACCTACAACAACTACTACGAATTCGGCACCGACAAGGGCTCGCCCGCCAAGCTGGCCGGCTCGCTCCGCGTGTCCCCATGGACCGTCGAGGTCGGCGGCGAGGTCAAGCGCCCTGGCAAGTACGCCATCGAGGACCTGGTCCGGCCGCACCCAGCCCAGGAGCGCATCTACCGGCATCGGTGCGTCGAGGGCTGGTCGATGGTGGTGCCGTGGCTCGGGTTTCCGCTCGGCGACCTGATCAAGCGCCTCGAGCCCACCTCCCGCGCCAAGTACGTCGAGTTCACCACGCTCAACGACCCGGCCCAGATGCCGGGGCAGCGCTACGACATCCTCCCCTGGCCCTATGTCGAGGGGCTCCGGATGGACGAGGCGATGCACCCGCTCACCCTCATGGTGACCGGGCTCTATGGCAAGCCGCTGCCGAACCAGAACGGTGCGCCGCTCCGGCTGGTGGTGCCGTGGAAGTACGGGTTCAAGGGCGGGAAGGCGATCGTGCGGATCCGCTTCATGGAAACGCAGCCCGACACGACCTGGAACATCGCCGTGCCGAGCGAGTACGGCTTCTACGCCAACGTGAATCCGCAGGTGGACCACCCGCGCTGGAGCCAGGCCCGCGAGCGCCCGATCGGGGAGTTCTTCAAGCAGGACACGCTGATGTTCAACGGGTACGGCGACCAGGTGGCGAAGCTGTACAGCGGCATGGATCTCCGGGCCAACTACTGAGCATCACGTGACCCGTGCCCAGATCGTGCGACGAATCGTCAAGCCGCTGATCTGGGCGGTGGGGCTGGGCATACCCGCGTGGCTCACCTGGGGCGCGTTCCACGACGCCCTCGGCACCGACCCGGTCGAGACCATCCAGCGCTGGACCGGGAAGGGCGCGCTCATCGGGCTTTTCCTGACCCTGGCGGTCACGCCGCTTCGCCGCGCCACCGGGTGGAACGAGCTCATCAGGCTCCGGCGCCTCCTCGGCCTCTTCTCGTTCTTCCTCGCCTCGCTGCACCTCTCCTCCTACGTGGTGTTCGACCAGTCGCTCTCGCTCACGGAAATCCGGAAAGACGTGCTCGAGCACCCCTGGGTGACGGCCGGCTTCTCCGCCTGGCTCATGCTGGTACCGCTGGCCCTCACCTCCACGACCACCATGGTGCGGCGCCTGGGCCCCCGGTGGAAGCGGCTCCACCAGCTCGTCTATCTGGCCGCAGCGGGCGGCGTGCTGCATTTCCTCTGGCAGGTGAAGAAGGACGCCCGCACTCCGGCGCTCTTCGGCCTGGTGCTCGTGGTGCTGCTGGCCGCCCGGCTTCCGGCCTGGTCCCGGCGGGTGCGGCGAGCCCCGGTGCGCGCGCTTGATTCGCCCCGAACGCCCGGCTAGCTTCCGCCCTCGATGCCCTCACGTTCCCCCTTGCTCGACGGACGAGCCATCGCGCGCACCCTGGCGCGCATGGCCGTCGAAATCGTCGAGCGATGCCACGGAACGGAGGGCCTCTTGCTGGTCGGCATCCAGCGCCGCGGGGTGGAGCTCGCCGAGCGGATCGGCAAGCTGATCGAGGCGTCGGAGGGTTCGCCGGTCTCCCGCGGCAAGCTCGACATCACCCTCTATCGCGACGACCTCCAGGCCATCGGGCCTCGCCCCGTGGTGGGGGTCACCAGCCTGCCGGTGTCGCTGGACGGCCGGACCGTGGTCATCGTGGACGACGTCCTCCACACCGGGCGCACCATCCGGGCCGCCCTCGACGAGCTCGCCGACTTCGGGCGGCCGAACCGCATCCTGCTCTGCGTGCTGATCGACCGCGGCGGCCGCGAGCTCCCGATCCAGCCCGACATCGCCGGCCAGACCGTGCGGGTCGGCCCCGGCGAGCGGGTGGACGTCTTCATCACCGAACTCGACGGGCGCGACGCCGTGGAGCTTGCCCGTGCCAGCTGACGCCGGCGTCCCCGCCCTCGGGAAGGACCTGATCGGGCTCGAGACCCTCACCGCCGGCCAGATCCAGTTCATTCTCGACACCGCCGAGCCGTTCAAGGAAGTGAGCGAGCGGGCCATCAAGAAGGTCCCGGCGCTCCGCGGCAAGACGATCGTCAATCTCTTCTTCGAAGCCTCCACCCGCACCCGCATCTCCTTCGAGTTCGCCGAGAAGCGGCTCTCCGCCGACACCGTCAACGTGGCGACCCAGATCTCCTCGGTGTCCAAGGGCGAGACCCTGGTGGACACGGCGCGCAACCTCGAGGCGATGCGGATCGACATGGTCGTCATCCGGCACGGCTCGTCGGGTGCCGCGCAATTCCTCGGCGACCGCATCGAGTCCAACGTCATCAACGCCGGCGATGGAAAGCACGAGCACCCCACGCAGGCGCTGCTCGACATGCTGACCCTGCGGGACAAGTTCGGCCGGATTGCGGGGCTCAAGGTGGCCATCTGCGGCGATATCCTCCACAGCCGCGTGGCGCGCAGCAACATCTGGGGGCTGGTCAAGCTGGGCGCCGAGGTCGGCGTCTGCGGGCCGCCGTCGCTCCTGCCGCGGGGCATTGAAGAACTTGGCGTCACCGTGCTGCCCCGCATCGAGGACGCGATCGCCTGGGCCGATGCGCTCAACGTCCTCCGGCTCCAGCTGGAGCGGATGCAGTCGGGGTTCATCCCCTCGCTCCGCGAATACAACCGGGTGTTCGGCGTGACCCGCGAGCGGCTGGCGCGGGCGCCGAGGGACCTGGTCATCCTGCATCCGGGCCCCATGAACCGGGGCGTCGAGATCGACAGCGACGTGGCCGACGGCGAGCACAGCGTCATCCTGCCGCAGGTCACCAACGGCGTGGCGGTGCGGATGGCCGTTCTTTACCTGCTGGCGGGCGGCACCGGGGCAGCGGCCGCCGCCGCGCGAGGCGAGGCAGCATGATTCCGATCCTGATCCGCGGCGGCCGCGTCATCGACCCCTCCCGCGGCACCGACGGCGTGGCCGACGTGCTCCTCGAGGACGGCCGGATCTCGGCGGTCGGCCGGGGCGTGGCGCCACCCGAAGGCAGCGAGATCATCGACGCGGCGGGGAAGGTGGTGGCGCCCGGCCTCATCGACCTCCACGTCCACCTGCGGGAGCCCGGCCAGGAGGACCTCGAGACGGTGGCCTCGGGTGCCATGGCGGCGGCGGCCGGTGGCTTTACGGCGGTTTGCGCCATGCCGAACACCGACCCGGTCACCGACAACCAGGCCGCGGTGGGGTTCATCGTGAGCCAGGCCCAGCGGGCCGGCAAGGCACGGGTCTACCCGATCGGCGCCGTCACGCTGGGCCAGCGCGGGGAACAGCTTGCGGAATTCGGCGAACTCGTCGGGGCGGGCGCCGTGGCGGTGAGCGACGACGGCAAGCCGGTGGGCTCCAGCCACATGATGCGCACCGCGCTGGAGTACGCGCGGACCTTCGGCATCCCGGTGGCCAACCACTGCGAGGAGATGAGCCTGGCGCAGGGCGGCGCGATGCACGAGGGGCTGGTCAGCACCCGACTCGGCCTCAAGGGCATCCCGGCCGCCGCCGAGGAAATCATGGTGGCGCGCGACATCATCCTCGCGGAGCTGACCGGTGGGCACGTCCACCTCTGCCACATGTCCACGCGGGGCTCGGTGGAGTTGATCCGGCGCGGCAAGGAGCGGGGCATCCGGGTCACTGCCGAGGCGACGCCGCATCACTTCTCGCTCACCCACGAGCGGTGCGCGGGCTACGACACCAACGCCAAGATGAACCCGCCGCTCCGCGAGTCGGCCGACGTGGCCGCCATCCGTGAAGGGCTGAAGGACGGCACGATCGACGTCATTGCGAGCGACCACGCCCCGCATCACTACGACGCGAAGGAGCGCGAATTCGACCTCGCCCCCAACGGCATCGTGGGGCTGGAGACCGCGCTCGGCGTGGCCATCCGCGACCTCGTCGAATCCGGGGTCCTGACACTGGCGGAGCTGGTGGACCGGATGAGCACCCGCGCCGCCCGCATCTTCAACCTGCCGGGCGGCACCCTCGCCGTCGGGGCGCCTGCGGACGTGGTCGTGTTCGACCCGGCCGAGCGCTGGGTCGTGAAGCCGGAGCTCTTCCGGTCCAAGAGCCGCAACACCCCCTACGCCGGCGCCGAACTCGTCGGCCGGACGCACCAGACGGTGGTGCGCGGCCGGATCGTGTTCGACCTGCGGGGCGGCTGAGCCCGGAGGCTCCCGCCGGCGGGGTGCCGCCGGTGCCGGACATCGTTACCTTTGGACAGAGATCCCGTCGGAGGGCGTCACGCGCCCGCCCGCCGTGCCGCCACCAGCCCTGGCGTCCGCCGTCACCCGAGGGAAGTCCGACCATGGCGAAATCGACACCCCAACCCGCCAATCCCATCGACGCCCTGCTCGAGGAGCGCAGCCGGTTCGAGACCTGGCTCGCCCGCCTCGATTCGGCGGGGTCCACGGCGCCGCCGGCGGTGCGCGACAAGATCCGGGGCGACTACCAGCAGCGGCTGACCCAGGTCATCGAGGAGCTGAAGACCCACGCCGCGGCGGTGGCGGAGCAGCTTGCCACGCTGCGGGTGCGTGAGGACGACCTCGCGGAACGGGAGGCGGCGGCCGAGGAAACGCTCGCCGAGGCCGAACTCCGCCACGCGGTCGGGGAATACGAAGAGTCGGAGTGGGAGCGGGTCCGCGGCGGGAGCGAGCGGCTGCTGCTCGACGTCCGCGAGGAACTGGCCCGGGTCAGCGACGAAATCACCCGGCTCGGCGAGGTGCAGGCGCTGATCGCGGCGAAGCCGAAGGTGCCCGAGCCGCCGCCCGCACCGGAACCGGCGCCCGCCCCCGCGGCGACACCCGAGCCGGAGGCCGGCGACGATTGGGAGCCGTTGATCCCGCTGGCGGAATCCGGGGCGGAAAAGGCTCCACCCCCGGCGCCCAGTGCCCCGCGGTTCACGCCGCGGACCGGCGCCCGAACCTCGGAACCGACGCCTCCCCGGACCATCCCGTTCCCCGGACGCGCAGAGGCCTCGCCGGACGATCTCGCCTTCCTCAAGTCCATGGCGGACGAGCAGCCCGCCGCGAAGCGGACCAGCGGCGCGGGAGCGCGTGCGAGCGATGCCGGATCCAAGGGCCCCGAGGAACCGCCCAAGGTCGTGCCGGGCAACGAGCGACCCAGCCAGGCCGCCGCGCCGAAGACGTTGAAGTGCGGGGAGTGCGGTACGCTGAATCGCCCGACCGAGTGGTATTGCGAGCGATGCGGGGCGGAGCTGGCCGCGCTCTGAGAGGCCGGGTGCCACACGGCAACGGGGCCCGGCGAATCCGCCGGGCCCCGTGTCGTTTCAACTGGAAGGACGCTCAGCCCTTGGCGGCGACGGCCTTGGCGAGGCGGCTCTTCTGCCGGGCGGCCGTCTTGCGATGCACCAGGTTCTTGCGGCCGGCGCGGTCGAGCAGGCTCGCGGCCTCGGCGAGCGCCTTGGAGGCCTCCGCCTTGGTGCTGGCGGCGCGGACCTTCTTGACGGCGGTGCGCAGCTGGCTCCGCTGGGTCTTGTTGCGGGCAGTGCGGGCCTTCGTCTGGCGCATGCGCTTCTTGGCGGACTTGATGCGGGGCACAGCGGACCTCTCGGAGTCGGTACGGCGGGAGGGCCCATCCCTCCCATCAAGAACAGGCGCGAATACTAGCGGCGCACGCGTGCAAGGTCAAGCGCCACGGTGCTTTGACTTGCCTCGGGCCGGGGTGTATTGTTCCGCGCGCCGCCAGTGGCGCCACACCTGGTCCACCCCACCTTCGATCCGGACGCCGGTTGGAAGAGCAAGCCGCCCTCACGCTGCCTGACCCGCCGACCATGGCGCTGGGCGCCTCGTCGGGATTCGTGGTCGAACTCGAGGCCTTCTCGGGTCCGCTCGATCTGCTGCTCCACCTCCTCCGGGAGGAGGAGCTGGAGATCGCGGACATCCCGATTGCCCGGATCGCCGACCAGTTCCTGCTCGTCATCCACGACCTTGGGCTGAATCAGGCCGCCGACTACCTCGAGATGGCGGGCCGGCTGCTTCGGCTCAAGGCGCAGATGCTGCTCCCGCGCCGGAGCGAGGAGGACGGGTGGGAGGATCCGCGCGCCGAGTTGGTGCGCCGCCTCCTGGAATACCAGCAGATCCGCGAGGTGGCGCTGTGGCTCGGGCGCGCTGCCGAGCGTCGGGCCGATCAGTACCCGCGGGGATTCCTGCCGGCGCCGCCCGACCTGCCGCCGTTGCCGCTCCAGGTGGACCTCGTGGAGCTCCTCCAGGCGGTGCAGCGGGTCATCGAGGGAATTCCCTCGCCGGTGCTCCACCGGGTCGTGGCGCGCCCGCTCGATGTGGAGGGCGCCACCAGGCGGCTCGCCGCTCTGTTGGAGGAGAAGGAGGAATTCGGCTGGCGCGAGGCGCTGGGGCCGGAGCCCACCATCACCGACGTCCTGTCCACGCTCCTGGCGCTGCTCGAGCTCGCGCGCCGAGGCACCGTTTCCCTGACCCAGGCGGCGGCTTTCGCGCCGATGGTGATTCGCCGTGACACCTCTCGCCCAGCTGATTGAAGCCGCGCTCTTCGCGGCGTCGCGCCCGCTGACCGCGGAAGAACTTTCCGTCCTCGACCCCGAGGCGTCGCTCGCCGACGTCCGGACCGCGCTGGACCAGCTCCGCGAACTCTACGACTTCAACCAGCACGCCATCGAACTGGTCGAAATGGCCGGCGGCTTCCAGGTGCTCACCCGCCCGGCGTTCGCGCAGGCGCTCGAACGGGCGCAGTTCGCGGTGCGGGCGCCGAAGCTCACCGCTGCCGCCCTGGAGACCTTGTCCATCATCGCCTACCGCCAGCCGGTGGGCCGGATGGAAATCGAGGAGATTCGCGGCGTCTCGGCCGGCGGCGTGCTTCGCTCGCTCCAGGAACGGGGGCTCATCGAGGTCGTCGGCCGGAGCGAGGCCCTCGGACGGCCGCTGCTCTACGGCACGTCGGCCATGTTCCTCGAGCTCCTCGGCCTGAAGGACCTGACCGACCTGCCGCGCGCCGAGGAGCTCAGCATCGCCATCCAGCCGCCGCGCCCGCTGAACGAGGGCACCGAGGACGCCGCGGCGTACGTGACGGCCGAGTCATGAGCGAGATGCGCCTGCAGCGCGCACTCGCCCGCGCAGGCATCGCCTCCCGCCGCGCCGCCGAGGAACTTATCCGCGAGGGCCGCGTACGGGTGGACGGGAAGGTCGCGGAGCTTGGCAGCAAGGTGGACCCCGACCGGCAGCGCATCACCGTCGGCGGCAAGGCGGTGCAGGTGGTCCAGCGCCGCTGGCTCGCGTTCCACAAGCCGCTGGGCGTGGTCACCACCGCCAGCGACGAGGAAGGCCGGCGCACCGTCCTCGAGTTCATCAAGGATCCGGCCGGGCTCACCTACGTGGGCCGGCTCGACGTGATGACCACGGGGCTTCTCCTGCTCACCACGGACGGCGAGGCGGTGCACCGGCTGACCCACCCCAAGTACCGGGTGCCGCGGCGGTACACCGCGCTGGTCCACGGGCGCTCGGCCGCCGAGCTGGAGCGGCTGGTGCGCGAGAAGGTGGTCGTCGACGGCCGCCCGGTGCTCGCGCAGGACGTCCGGGTGCGTCCTGGGAAGGAAGGCCGGTGCATCCTCGACGTCACCCTCACCGAGGGCCGCAACCGCATCGTGCGGAAGTGGTGCGAGGAGATGGGGCTCAAGGTGGAGCGGCTGGCCCGCCTCTCCTACGGCCCCGTGCGGCTCGGCGACTTGCCGGTCGGGCGGTCCCGGCCCCTGACGCCCCGCGAGGAGGCGGCACTCTACAAGACGATCCGGCTCGACCCGTCCGGCGACTGACCGGCATCCCCGGCACCGCGGACCACCCCTCGGAGGACGACGCATGACCGCAGAGCAGGCGCCCACCCCCAGTGCCGCCACCGAACGCATTCCGCAGGTCGTCAAGGAGGTCGGCCGGCGGATCGTCGGCCAGGACGTGATGATCGAGCGGCTGCTCATCGGGCTCCTCACGGGGGGCCACGTCCTGCTGGAAGGCGTGCCGGGCCTCGCCAAGACGCTCGCGGTCCGCTCGCTCGCCGAAGTCATTTCCGCCACCTTTTCCCGCATCCAGTTCACGCCCGACCTGCTGCCGGCCGACGTCATCGGCACGATGGTGTTCGACCAGAAGAACCAGGAGTTCCGGGTCAAGAAGGGGCCGCTCTTCGCCCAGATCATCCTGGCCGACGAGATCAACCGCGCGCCGGCCAAGGTGCAGTCGGCGCTGCTCGAGGCGATGCAGGAAAAGCAGGTGACGATCGGCGGGGCGACCTTCCACCTCACCGAGCCCTTCCTGGTGCTCGCCACCCAGAACCCGATCGAGAACGAAGGCACCTACCCGCTGCCCGAGGCGCAGCTCGACCGCTTCATGCTGAAGGTGCGCGTCGGGTACCCCAGCCGCGACGAGGAGCGGGAAATCCTCCTGCGCATGGCCGGTGGCGCCGCGATCCCCGTCCGGAAGCTGCTCGACCCCGCCACGATTCTCGCCGCGCGGGCCGAGATCGCCGCGCTCTACGCCGACCAGAAGGTGCTCGACTACCTGGTGGATGTGGTCCGCGCCACGCGCGAGCCCGGGACCGTCGGGCTGGCCGAGTTGAAGCCCCTCATCGCGTGGGGCGCGTCGCCCCGGGCGTCGATCGCCCTGGCGCAAGCGGCGCGGGCGCACGCCTTCCTCCGGGGCCGGTCGTACGTGGTGCCCGAGGACGTGCGCGCGCTGGCGCCCGACGTGCTGCGCCACCGCGTGGTGCTCACCTTCGAGGCGGAAGCCGAGGACGTCGACGCCGACGTCGTCATCCAGCGGGTGCTCGCCGCCGTGCCGGTCCCCTGATCACCGGCCTCCTTCCCCCGAGCCGCCACCCGACATGAGCGTGGTCTCCCAGGAAGTCCTGAAGCAGGTGAAGACGATCGAGCTCCGCACCCGCGGGCTCGTGGCCTCGCTGTTTGCCGGCGAGTACCGGTCCACCTTCCGCGGCCAGGGGATGGAGTTCGCGGAGGTCCGGGCCTACGAAATCGGCGACGACTACCGCACCATCGACTGGAACGTCTCCGCCCGACTCGGCAGCCCCTTCGTCAAGACCTTCACCGAGGAGCGCGAGCTCACGGTGCTGCTGGTGGTGGACCACTCCGGGTCCACCCGGTTCGGCGAGCCGCGTACCAAGGCGGGGCTCGCCGCCGAGGTCGGGGCGGTGCTGGCACTGGCGGCGGCCCGCCAGAGCGACCGGGTCGGGGCGCTGCTCTTTTCCGACCGGGTCGAGCACGTCATCCCGCCGCGGAAGGGCCGGCGCCACGCGCTCCGCGTCATCCGCGACCTCGTGGCCTTCGAGCCCGAGGGCCGGAGCACCGACCTCGCCGCGAGCCTCACCTACGCCGTGCGCCTGCTCAACCATCGAAGCATCGTCGTGGTGCTGTCGGACTTCCTGGCGCCGGGCTGGGAGCGCGCCATGCAGCGGCTTTCGGGGCGCCACGAGGTCGTGGCGGTCACGGTGGACGACCCGCGCGAACGAGCGCTCCCCGCCTCGGGCTGGCTGGACCTCGAGGACGCCGAGTCGGGCCGGCGAGTCCTCGTGGATGCCGGGAGCCGCGAGGTGCGTGGCAGGCACGCCAGCCTGGCGGAACGCCGGGTCGAGGAGCGCCGCCGCAGCCTCGCCGCGGCCGGCGTGGACCACGTGGCGCTGATCACGGGACAGGACTACGCCCTTCCGCTCAGGCGCG
The DNA here is from genome assembly GCA_964571795.1 of uncultured Gemmatimonadaceae bacterium. GTDB lineage: Bacteria > Gemmatimonadota > Gemmatimonadetes > Gemmatimonadales > GWC2-71-9 > SPDF01. The sequence goes on from CAZNDK010000018.1 coordinate 13,892, forward strand.
CGTTCGCCCTGCGCGCCCGGCGCATCCACCGCTGATGTCGCTGGTCCTGCTTCTCCTCCTGGGCCAGGCGCCGCTTCCGCAGGTCGGCGACACGATCTGGCTCGTGCGAACCATCGCCGCGCCGAGCGGGCGCGAGGTTCGCGTGGCGCCGTGGAGCCCGGAGGGGGCGGTGGAGGCCCTTGGCCCAGGGCTCCTGGTGCCCCGCGGCGATTCCGTCGATGTTCGCTACCCCGCGGTGGGGTGGCTGCCCGGGTCTCACGCGGTCGAGGTCCCCGGGCCGGTGCTGGTGTCACCCGATGGGACCACCGATTCGCTCCCGCCCACCACGATCACCGTCACCATCGCTAGCATCCTGCCGTCCCTTCCGGGCGATTCGCTCCCGCCGCCCCAGCCCGAGGCCGCCCCGGTCCTCCGACCTATTCGGACGGCGCTGCCGCTGATGGCCCTCCTGTTGCTGGCCACGCTGGTGCTTCTCCCGGTGCACGTCTGGTGGCGACGCCGGGGCCGGCCCATGGCGCCGGTGACGCCTGCCGCCGACACCCCCGTGCCGGAGGTCCCGTTCAATGCGTGGGTGGCGGCGGGGGAACCCCGCGCCGTGCTCGCGGCGGCGGCGGCCCAGCTCCGGGCCGCGGCGACGGTCCGGCCGTCGCCGGAGGCGGATGCTCTCCTCGCCGAGCTGGACGACGCCCTGTTCGGCCCGCGCGACGCGGCGGCGGCGCTCCCGCGTGCGGTCGATGCGGTCAACCTGGCCCACCGGCTCGAGGGGCACACGACGCCGTGAACCTCGCGCGCCCGCTCCTCCTGCTGCTCCTGGTGCCGCTCTTCTGGTGGTGGTGGCGCCGCCGCCGGCCCTCCCGCGGCCTCCTGTACAGCGACGTCTCCCTCCCGGCTGCGGTCGGCGGGACGCCGTGGTGGCTCCGGCTCCCGCCGATGCTCCGGACGGCGGCGCTGGCCTGTTTCATCATCGGCGCGGCGGGCCCGCGGGTCGGCGGCAGCCGCGTGGAGACGAAGCGCGAGGGCATCGCGATCGCCATCGCCATCGACATCTCGAGCAGCATGTACGCGGAGGACTTCGCGCCGTCTAACCGCCTCGAGGTGGCCAAGGTGCGGGCCATCGACTTCATCCGGGGCCGGAGCGCGGACCGGATCGGGCTCGTGGCCTTCGCCGCGGAGGCGCTCACCCAGGTGCCGATCACGCTGGACTACCCGGTGCTGGAACAGGCGGTGATGGACCTCCGCATCGGCAGCCTGGAGGACGGCACCGCCATCGGCACCGGGCTCGCCACCGCGGTCAACCGCCTGCGGAACGCGCCCGAGAAGTCGAAGGTTGTGCTGCTCCTGACGGACGGGGTCAACAACCGCGGCCTCATCGACCCGCGGACCGCGGCCGCGACGGCCGCCTCCTTCGGCATCCGGGTGTACACCATCGGCGTCGGCACCCAGGGCGAGGCGCCGATCCCCACCGGGCGGAGCGCCACCGGCTTCCGGTACGAGGTGCTGCCGGTCGAGATCGACGAGGCGCTGCTCAAGGAGATCGCCACGACGACCGGCGGCCGCTACTTCCGCGCCACCGACAGCGAGTCGCTGGCCCGCATCTTCCGCCAGATCGACACTCTCGAGAAGACGCCGGTGCAGGTGACGCGCTACCTCCACTACGAGGAGCTCACCAAACCGCTGGCGATCACCGGCCTGCTGTTCCTGCTGCTCGAGGTCGGCATGGGCGCCACGGTCGCGGTGCGGGTGCCATGATCTTCGATTCGGACTGGCTGCTCGCCCTCGCCCCGCTCCTCGCCGCCGGCGGCTGGGCGCTGGCCTGGTGGGCACGGCGCCGCCGCGTGGCGGCGACGCTCGCCTGGTCTCCGACACTGGGGGCCTGGGCGGCCGAGCGGGGACGCAGTTCGGCCTGGCTCATTGCGCTCGCCGTGCTCGCGGCGGCGGTGGCGATTGCCGGCCCGCGCGGCGGGCGTACCAACGTCACCACTGAGGCGCGGGCATTGAGCCTCGTCGTGGCGGTGGACATCAGCCGCTCGATGCTTGCCGAAGACGCGGAGCCGAGCCGGTTGGGGCGCGCGAAGCGGGAGGCGCGGCGCCTGGTCCAGGACCTCGACGGCGACCGGCTGGGGCTCCTGGCCTTCGCAGGTCGGAGCTACATCCTCACGCCGCTCACGGTGGACGGCAGCGCCATTTCGCTCTACCTCGACGGCCTGGATCCCGACCTGGCGAGTGAAGGCGGCACCGATCTCGCCGCCACACTCAACCAGGGGATGGAATTGCTCCAGGCCAGCTCCGAAATCTCCGACCGGGTGCTGGTGGTCTTCACCGACGGCGAAACCCACGATTCGATGTCCGACGTCGAAGCGGCGGCGCGGGCAATCAAGAAGGCCGGCGTACGACTCATCCTGGTCGGCGAGGGCACGCCGACGCCGGTCAAGATTCCCATCCGGGACCCTTCGGGCCAGCTCATCGAGTACAAGCTGGACCAGGATGGGCAGGTCGTGGAAACGCGCCTCATGGAGTCAGTGCTCCGCGCCACCGCCGAGGCCGCAGGGGGCACCGTGGTCCCGGCGTCGCTCACCGACCAGGCCGGCGCGGTGCGCGAACTGGTGGCGGCGTTCAAGCGGAGCCCGAGCACCGAGAGCCGGGCGGCGGACCTGCGGCCGATGGCGTGGCTGCCGCTGCTGGTGGCCGCACTCGTCCTGCTGGGGCAGACCCTCCTCCGGAGCGGCGCCTCGCTGCTGGCGCTCGCGCTGGTGGTGTCGCTGCCGGCGGCGGCTCACGCGCAGCGCCCTTCCGCGGGCGAGCGCGCCCTGAACTCCGGCAAGCCCGCCGACGCGGCGGGCGCCTTCCTGCGCGACGCGAGGGAAGGGAACCAGCGGGACACCGCCTTCTACAACGCCGGCACCGCCGCGCTCCGCGCCGGCGACCTCAAGGTTGCGCGGCGCGCGCTCATCGAGGCGGCGCGGACCACCGACCCGGGGCTCCGGTACCGGGCGCTGTACAATCTGGGCGTCGTCGACCTGCGCGCCGCCGAGGCCGATTCATCCCTCCGGGACACGCTGCTTGGGGAGGCGGCCACCCATCTGCGGGAGGCGCTGCTCCTCGAACCGGGCTCCGACCGCGCCAAGTGGAATCTCGAACTGGCGGAGCGCATGCGGCCGCCTCCCCCGCCGTCGGGCGGCGGCCAGAAGCCGCCGCCCCCACCGGCCGGCCAGCAGTCGAAGCCGCCGGATCAGACGAAGCAGCAGAACCGCGGGCTCACCCGGGAGCAGGCCGAGCAGATCCTGAATTCGGTGGAGCGCGAGGAGCGCTCCACGCGCAACCGGCAGCTGGACCGCCTCTCGGGCGGCACGGGAGGGGCCAAGGATTGGTAGTCGCCCTCCTGGCACTGGCCCTCCTCCAGCAGGCCAAGCCTCCCGAGCTGACCGTGACCCTCGACCGGGACGAGGTGTCGGTCGGCGAGGAGGTCCTGCTCGTGATCCGCACGCGAAGCGCGTCGGCGCTCCCCATCGACGTGCGGCTCGGCACGAGCGACGGGTTCGTGGTCGTGTCGCGGACCGAGGCGACCAGCGTCAATCCCGACGCCGATGTCCCGCGGAGCAAGGTCATCCAGCTCCGGCTCCGGGCGCTCCGCGCCGGCCAGTGGAAGTTCGGGCCCTTCCAGGCCCGGCAGGGCGACACCATCGCGGAGGTCGGCGCCCTGACGGTCAAGGTGACGGACACCGGGAGCGCCTCGGTGGCGGCGCAGGTCAACCCGCGGATCAAGCGGCTCCTCGAGCAAGCGCGGCCGCCGTCGGCCCCCGGAAAGGTCGGGCTGTCGCTGCTGGTGTCCGACGACGACGTGACGGTCGGCGAACAGGTGGACATCGTCACCGCGGCGTGGTTCCCCCGCGATCTCCGGCTCCAGCTCCGCCGGGCCCCGACGCTGGTGCCGCCCACGGTGGAGGGGATGTGGAGCTATCCGCAGCCGGCGCCGGTCGGCATCGCGGCGAGCCGTCGGGTCGGGGGGATGTGGTACGACCTCTTCGTGGCGCACCAGGTGGCCTTCCCGGTGCGGAGCGGCGAGCTCGCGATCGCGCCCGCCCAGATGCAGTACTCCGTCCCGCTCGCGCTCCAGTTCTTCAGCCAGGAGGAGCGCTTCGCCGTGGCGAGCGACAGCGGGCGCATCCACGTGGAGCCGATCCCGACCGCCGGCCGGCCGGCGAACTTCACCGGCGCGGTGGGCACCGACCTCTCTCTCGATCGCGTCGTGACTCCCGCCGCGCCGCACGCGCGCGAGCCGATGCATGTCTCGCTCGTCGTGACGGGGAAGGGCAACGTGACCCTCTGGCCGGCGCCGGTCGCGGACTGGCCCGCCGGCTCCCGCGCCTACGCCGACCTGGTCGAGGAGCGGCCCGGGACGCGGAACGGCATCGTGACGGGCACCAAGACCTTCGGCTTCACCCTGGTGGCCGACGCGGTGGGAACCCTCGTGCTGCCCGCGGTGGAGTACCCCTACTTCGACCTCGGCACCCGGACGTTCCGGGTGGCGAAGCTCGCCGCCGTGGCCCTCCCGATCGCGCAGCCCCTCGCCGTCGCCGAAGGCGCGCTGCCGCCGCCGCTGCTGGTTGCCAGCCGAAGCCTGGTGCCGGCCACCTTCACTGCCCTGCCGGGCCCGTGGGGCTGGCTGGCAATCCTGCTGGGCCCGCCGGCGGTCTGGGCCGCGCTGCGCGTGGTCCGGCGCGGCCGGCCCCGGAAGCCGAAGCAATCCACTGCGAGGCGGCTCACGGCGCGTTCGGTCGAGATTGAGCTCGACGGCTTGGTGACCGGCCTGGCCCCGGGCGCGGTCGTGAGCGGCAACGAGTCGGACCTCTCCGCGGCGCTCCGCGCCGCCGGCCTCGAGCCGGACACCGTGCGTGAACTCCTCTCGCTCCGGGTGGTGCTTCGTGAACGGCGCTATGCGCCCTCCCAGGAAGGCCACGACGAGGACATCCTGGCCCGGTGGGACGCACTGCGCGCCCGGCTTGCGGGGGGCGGGCGTCGGCGGCGCGTGTCGCACGGGCTCTTCACCGTGCTGCTGCTTGCCGCGCTGGGGCCGCCGGCCGCCTCGGCACAGGGCCAATCGGCGGAAGCCCTCTACGAGGCCGGCGCGCTGGGGTCCGCGCGGGCGGCGTTCGAGGCGCGCGCCGCCGCGCAGCCCGATGTCGCCGCCCACTGGTACAACCTCGGCGCCACTGACTACCGCCTCGGCGAGCAGGCGCAGGCCAGCGCGGAGTGGTGGCATGCGCTCCGGCTCGCGCCGCGCAACGCGAGCATTCGCCGCGCGCTGCAGCTCACGCCGGCGCCCGACCCGGTCTCGGCGCGCCGGCTCTGGACCGCGCCTTTCACGCCGTCCGAGGCCGCGCTCGCCGCGCTCGTGGTCTGGATCGCCGCCTGGGCCGGCCTCTTTGCGCGGCCCGCGCTGGCCACGCGCTGGGCCTGGCTCGGGAGTGCCGCCCTCCTGCTCGGCGCCGGCGCGCTGTGGCTCCGGCACTGGAACGCGCAGCCGGTGGCGCTGGTCCGCGAGTCGGTGCCGATCCGAGTGAGCCCCCACGGCCGGGGCTCCCCCCTCGCCACACTCGACGAGGGGCAGGCGGTGATCGAGGTAAGCGGGCAGCGGGGGTGGCTCCTCGTGCGCGATCCGATGGGCCGACTCGGCTGGGTGCCGGCGTCGTCCGTCGTCCCCGTGGACCCGAAGTAGATTCCGGCCATGCCACGCCGAATCGCCATTCTCCCCGATGCCGTCGCCGACCAGATCGCGGCGGGCGAGGTGGTCGAGCGCCCCGCCTCCGCCCTCAAGGAGCTGGTGGAAAACGCGATCGACGCCGGCGCCCTGCACGTCCGCATCGCGGTGGAGAACGGCGGCAAGACGCTCATCGAGGTGGCGGACGACGGCTCGGGCATGGGGCGGGAGGACGCGGTGCTCTCGCTCGACCGGCACGCCACGAGCAAGATCCGGAGCGCCGCCGACCTGACGGGCGTCACCACGTTCGGCTTCCGGGGAGAGGCGCTGCCGGCCATCGGGTCCGTGTCCCGGCTCACGATGACCACCGCCGACGGCGAGGGCGAGGGCACTGAACTGCAGGTGGTGGGCGGTCGCCTGGAGCACGTGGGCCCTGTGGCCAGGCAGCGGGGTACCACCGTCACCGTGCGCGGGCTCTTCTTCAACACGCCGGCGCGCCGCAAGTTTCTCCGCTCGGCGGCGAGCGAGTCCCGCGCCGCCTACGAGGCGGTGGCCACCCTCGCGCTCGCGCACCCTGCGGTGGCCTTCGAGCTCATCCAGGACGGCCAGGTCCGCCTCTCCATCCCGCCGGCGCAGGACGAAGCCGAGCGGCTCCAGGCGGTGTGGGGCCGGGACCTGGCCGGCACCCTGGTGCCGGTGGACTACGCCGCCGGTGCGTTCCGGATTTCCGGCTTCGTCCAGCGCCCCGGCGACGCCGGCCCGAGCGGGCGACGCACCCAGCTCTTCGTCAACGGACGGCCGTTCCGCGACTCGTTCCTGCTCCGGGCCGCCGAGGCGGGGTACCGGGCGGCCATCCACCCCGGCGACCGCCCGTCGATGTATCTCCGCGTCGAGCTCGCGGCGAGCGAGGTGGACGTGAACGTGCACCCGGCCAAGCTCGAGGTGCGCTTCCGCGATCGCGTCGGGCTCGAGCGGACGGTGGAGGACGCGGTGCGTCAGGCGATCGGCGCCCTGGTGGCGGCGGCGCCGGTGGGTGACTGGCGCCCGATGCCCGCGAGCCCTGGGGCTGGCCCGGGCGCCGACGCGCTTTCCTCGCTCTTCGGCGAGCCGCCCGCCGACGCGGAGGCGCCCGCAGGGAGTTCGGCGCCGGTGGCGGGGCAGGCCGACATCTTCGCCGGCGGCCTCACACAGTTGTTCGACACCTACATCGTTTACCAGGCGGCGGAGGGGGTCGTCTTCGTGGACCAGCACTCGGCGCACGAGCGAGTCCTGTACGAGGCGGTCATGGCCGCCATCTCAGGCGCCGGAGCGCCGTCTCAACGGCTGCTGATCCCTCCCACCGTGGAACTGTCGGACGAGGAGCTCGACGCGCTGGAGCGCCACCGGGATGCCTTCGACCGGGTCGGGTTTGCGGTCGAGGAATTCGGAGGGAATACCGTGGTGCTCCAGGCGGTGCCGACGCCGCATCCCCGCTTCGACGCGGTGGAGTGCTTTCGCGAGATGATCGCGGACCTGGCGCGGGGCCGCTTCGGGGGGTGGGCCAATCCGCTCGAGCGCTTCGGCGCCACCTACGCCTGCCGCGCCGCCGTGAAGGCCGGCCAGCGCCTGGGCCAGGCCGAGATGCGGGAGTTGCTGCTGCGGCTCTTCGCGACGGAATTGCCTCCGCACGACGTGCACGGCCGCTCGACCATCGTCCAGCTTCCCCGGGAGGAGCTTGAGCGGCGCTTCGGCCGTCGATAGGGTCCCCGTGCTGGTCGGCCCGACGGCAGTCGGGAAGACCGCGGTTGCCCTCGCGCTCGCCAACCTCTGGCCGCTCGAGGTCATCTCGGCGGATTCCCGCCAGGTGTATCGCCGGCTGGACATCGGGACCGCCAAACCATCGCGGCGCGAGCTGGCCCGCGTGCCGCACCACGGCATCGACATCCTGGACCCCGGGCATCGCTTCAGCGCGGGACGCTGGGCGGCCGCCGCGAGCGCCTGGATCGAGATGGTGCAGGCCCGCGGGCGCCAGCCGATCGTGGTGGGGGGAACCGGACTCTACGTCCGGGCGTTGATGGACGGGCTCTTTCGCGAACCGGCGCTCGACACCGAGCGTCGGCCGCTCCTGGAGGCGTACCTTGCAGGGTTCACCCCGGCCGAGTTGGTTCGGTGGGCCAGCCGGCTGGATGCCTCGTACGCCGGCGGGGGGCGCCAACGGGCGCTTCGCGCCATCGAGATGGCGCTCATGACCGGCCACCCGCTGTCGCACTGGCAGCGGGCGGCGCGGGCGGACCGCCGGTTCGAGCCGTGGTACGTGGTCTTGAGCGTGCCCCGGCCGATCCTGCACCAGCGGATCGAGCGGCGGGCCGCGGAAATGGTGCAGCGTGGCCTGATCGAAGAGGTGGCCTCGGTCCTGGCCGAGGGCCATGCCGCGCACGCGCCGGGGCTCGACGGGATCGGCATCAAGGAGGCCGTGGAGTACCTCCACGGCACGCGCTCCCGCGACAGCGTCGCGGAGGCGATCACCATCAGCACGCGGCAGTACGCCAAGCGCCAGGAGACCTGGTTCCGCCACCAGCTGGAGGGCGACGTGCTGCGGCTCGACGCCACCCGGCCACCGGCCGACCTCGCCGCGGAGATCGCGGAACATTGGAGTCCGTCATGAAGATCGGCATCACCTGTTATCCCACCTATGGCGGATCCGGCGCCGTGGCGACGGAGCTCGGCCTGGAACTGGCCCGCCGCGGGCACGAGGTGCACTTCATCACCTACGCCTCCCCGTTCCGCTTACGGGGCGGCTTCGCGGAGCGGGTCTACTACCACGAGGTCGAGACCCGGCACGGCCACTACCCGCTGTTCGACCACTTCCCGTTCACGCTGGCCCTGGCGTCGCACCAGTACGAGGTGAGCCGCCGGGAAAAGCTCGACCTGCTGCACGTGCACTACGCGATCCCGTACGCCACCACGGCGTGGATCGCCCGGGAAATGCTCCAGAAGGAGCACCCGATCAAGGTGGTGACCACCCTGCACGGCACCGACATCACGCTGGTCGGCCAGGAGTCGAGCTTCTTCGACATCACCAAGTTCTCGATCGAGCGCTCGGACGAGGTCACGGCGGTGTCGGAGTTCCTGCGGAGCGAGACGATCCGCGCCTTCGGCCCGGTGCATCCGAACCTCCGGGTCATCCCGAACTTCGTGAACCTCGGCGAATACCATCCCGCTGAATCGCCGAACCGCGAGGGCCTGGCACCCGCGGGGCACAAGGTCATCAGCCACACCTCCAATTTCCGGGAAGTGAAGAGGGTCAAGGACGTCATCCGGATCTTCTCCCGGATCAAGCGCGCAATGCCCGCCACGTTGCTGATGATCGGCGACGGGCCCGAACGCGGCGAGGCCGAGCGGGAGGCGGAGACGCTCGAGGTGTCGGCGAATGTGCGCTTCCTCGGCCGGCTGGATCGCGTCGTGGAACTGATGCAGGCGACCGACCTCTTCCTGCTGCCGTCGCAGTCGGAGTCCTTCGGCCTCGCGGCGCTGGAGGCGATGTCCTGCGGCGCCCCGGTGGTGGCGAGCCGGGCCGGCGGTCTGCCGGAAGTCATCGAGGACGGTGTCAACGGGATCCTGGAGCCGGTGGGGTCCGTGGAGGCGATGGGCCGCCGGGCGGTCGAGCTGCTGCGTGACCCGGCCCGGCACCGCGCGATGAGCGAGGCCGCAGTCCTGAAGGCCGCCGACTTCTCCGCCGACCGGGTCGTGCCGATGTACGAGGCGCTCTACCGCGAGGTGCTCGCCTAGTGGACGCGCTGCTGCTCCTCAAGACGGCCCTCCTCGGACTGGTCGAAGGCATCACCGAATTCATCCCGGTTTCCTCCACCGGCCACCTCATCGTGGCCGGCGACCTGCTCGGCTTCACGGGGGAGCGGGCCAAGACGTTCGAGATCTTCATCCAGTTGGGCGCCATCCTCTCCGTGGTGTGGCTCTACCGCGCCCGGTTCCTCGACGTGGCCCGCGGCCTCGGCCGGACCGACGCGAGCCGACGCTTCGTCCTGAACCTGGCGCTCGGCTTTCTCCCCGCCGCGGTGATCGGGCTCCTGGCCCACAAGTGGATCAAGGCCTACCTGTTCACCGTTCCGACGGTGGCCGGCGCACTCGTGCTCGGCGGGCTGGCCATTCTCCTCATCGAGCGCACCAGGCCGGTCGAGCGGGCGCCCACGGTGGACAGCATGACACCGCGGCTGGCGCTCGGCGTCGGGCTGGCGCAGGTGCTGGCCCTCTTTCCCGGCGTGTCGCGGGCCGGCGCCACGATTCTGGGCGGGTATCTCCTCGGGCTGTCGCGCACCGCCGCAACGGAGTTCTCCTTCTTCCTGGCCGTTCCCGTGATGTTCGCGGCCACCCTCCTTGACCTGGTGAGCAGCCGCGACGCCCTGAGTGCGGCGGATATCCCAGTCTTCGCAGTCGGCTTCGTGGTGTCGTTTCTCAGCGCGCTGGTGGTCATCCGCGCCTTCCTCGGGTTCGTGGCCCGGCGTGACTTCACCCCGTTCGCCTGGTACCGGATCGCCGCCGGCTCCGCCCTCCTCCTCTGGTGGAAGGCCGCCGGGGGATGACCTCGGGCATCTGGCTCGACACGGTCGGATCCACCCTCGACGAACTCCATGCCCGCGCCGCCGCCGGCGCGCCCGACGGCACCTGGTTGGTGGCGGCGGAGCAATCGGCGGGGCGGGGCTCCCGAGGCCGGACCTGGCACTCGCCGCGCGGCGGGCTCTGGCTGAGCGTGCTCCGCCGGGGATCGGCCACGTTCGCCGGATTCGAGCTGCTGAGCCTGCGGGCGGGACTGGCCGTCGCCAAGGTGCTCGACGGCTTGCCGTCGGTGGCGCCGGTCATGCTGAAGTGGCCCAACGACCTCGTCGTGCGCGACTTAAAGGTGGGAGGCCTCCTGGCCGAGGCGCGGTGGCAAGGCGACCGGCTTCAGTGGGCGGCCATCGGACTCGGGCTCAACGTGCGGAACGCGATTCCCGGAGAACTGGCCGGCCGCGCCACCTCCATCGGCCACCATTGCTCCGAGACCACCGTGGAGGCGCTCGCCGAGCCGATCGCCCGGGCACTCGCGTCGGTGGATCTGGATACGCCCGAACTGAGCGCCAAGGAACTGTCGGCCTACGCGTCGCGCGACTGGCTGATGGGCCGCACGGTCGCCGCACCGATCGGGGGCACCGGGGCCGGGGTGGGGAAGGACGGGCGCCTGGCGGTGCGTGACGCGTCCGGACGGCTGCACAGCGTCTCCCTCGGCGATGTCCTGCCGGCCTGAAGCCAGCCTTACCGACCGTCCCGGCCACCCCTAGATTCCCCGCCATGCTACTCGCCCTCGACATCGGCAACACCGAGATCACCGTCGGCCTCTTCCGCGGCGACCAGATCTCCGCGCACTGGCGCCTCACCACCAATCCCGACCGGACGCCCGACGAGTGGGGCACGGCGATCGGCACCTTCCTGCTCCACGCCGGGCACTCGCCGAATGAAGTGCGGGCCGTGATTCTCGCGTCGGTGGCTCCTGCCGTCACCCGAAGCGTCATGGGCGGCATCGAGGCGGCCACAGCCTGTGCGGCGGTGGCAGTGGACGCACGGTCGGAACTCCCGCTCCGGCTCGATGTCGACGAGCCGTTGAGTGTAGGCGCCGACCGGATCGTGAATGGGCTGGCGGCGCTGGAGCTCTATCGGGCCGACACCGTGGTGGTGGACTTCGGCACCGCAACCACCTTCGACTGCATCACCGGCGACGGCCGCTTCATCGGCGGCGCCATCATGCCCGGCCTCCGGACCTCCGCCGACCAGTTGACGCGCCGCGCGGCCAAGCTCCCGGCCACCGAGTTGGCGGCCCCGGAGCGCGTCATCGGGCGCCGCACCGAGGAGTGCATCCAGGCCGGGGTGCTGTTCGGGGCCGCCGACGCCGCCGACGGCATGCTGCGCCGGATCATGGCAGAGTGGCCCACCGCCACGCCGCCCGGCATCGTGGCCACCGGCGGCCTGGCAGGCGTGGTGGCGCCCTTCACCACGCTGATCCGCAAGGTCGAGCCCGACCTGACGCTCCGCGGCCTTCGCATCGCGGCCCGCCACCTCCGGCTCCAGTGGTGAGCCCCGCGGCACCCTCCGCCTTCCGCCGGGTCGGCTATCGTCTCCTCGGTCCACGTTTCGACTATCTCCTGCACACCCGACCGGCCGAGTGGCCGATCATGGCCGCCCATACGACGCTGGGGTACCTGCTGGCCGTCGGCCTCGCGGGCGCCGTGGCGGGCGAGTCGCTGTGCGCCGCGGTGCTCGGGCTGGTGCTCTGGGTGGTGTTCCTGAACGGCGGCACGCTCGCCATCAACTCGGCGTTCGACAAGGACGAGGGAGACATCGGCTACCTCCGGCAGCCGCCCCCCGTGCCGGCCAACCTCTTCGGCTTCGGCATGGCGCTGCTGGCGGCGGGTGGGGCGTTGTCGCTCCTGCTCCCGCCGGCTTACACCGTAGCCTATGCCATGTGCTTCGTCATGTCGGTGCTGTACTCCGTCCCGCCTTTCCGGTTCAAGGCGGTGGCGGGGGTGGACTGGGTCATCAACATGGTGGGGTTCGGGGCCCTGACCCCGTATGCCGGATGGGCACTGACTGGCCGCCCGATGGACCGCCCCGCGCTCCTGGTGTTCGCGGCGTTCGCGCCGCTCTTCGCGTCGTTGTACCCCCTGACCCAGATCTACCAGTTCGAGGAGGATCGCCGCCGCGGCGACCGGACGCTGGCGCTGATGCTCGGCGAGCGCGCCAGCCTGTTCGTTGCCATCGGGGCGGCGGTGTTGGCGTTCGTGTTGTTCGTGCTGGCGGGCATGGGTCGCGGGTGGCTCCTCGCGGCGCCGGGCGGCGGGTGGCGCGCCGGGCTGCTTGCGGTGGGCTTCGCGGCCTGGATGGCCGTGCTGGTCCCGTGGGCGGTGCGATGCCGGCGGATGACCCCCGCCCAGCACCAACTGGGGATGTACGCGGCGCTCGGCGCCTGGGCCGTCACCGACGTCGCCATCGCCCTGGCCTTCGGCCTTGCCTGAACCCTTGGCCGGGCGGGGAACCGCCCGCTATAATTCGACACCCAACCCTTCCAGGGAGCCGGCATGAGTTCCGCGGTTCGCGCCGATTCAGGCACCGACCTGACCGATCTGCCCTACGTCCTGCGCCAGGCGGTCACGCTGGGCGTCATCACGGCGGTCGTGGTCGTCGCCATGTCGTTCATCACCCGGTTCCTGGCGGGGGCCGCGGAGTTCGGGCTCGGCGCCGTAGTCCTGGTGGCTGGCCTCGCGGCGGTCACCTTCCTGCCCGGCAGCTGGACGCGGCCCCGCACCATCGAGGGAATTGCCGGCGCGGCGGGCATCGGGCTCGCGGCGTCGGTGGTGTTCCTCGTCATCGACGTGTCTCTGCTCCAGACTACCGGCATCTACACCAACCGCTGGCGGGAAATCGGCGGCGGAAGCAACTGGTGGTACCACCCGGTCTGGTGGATGGTCGGCACCTTCCTGCCCTGGATGGGCGCGCAGATCCTCGCCAGCCAGGCCCGGAAGGGCGCCGTGTCCATCCAGAAGGGGATGGTCACCGCGCTCGCGCTCACCGTGGCCTGCTGGGTCGTGGCGGTACTGACGCACTTCCCGGGTGCGGGCTGGAATCTCGGGACCTTCGGGGTGTCGTTCCTCCCCGGGGTGACACTCGCGGCCGTGCTCGGAGCGCTCGGCGGCCGGCGCAGCTGAGGCGATGCGCGCGAAGCTCTTCCTGCTGCGCGCGTCCGGATGGCTGCTGACGCCCTTCGTGGCGTTGGCAGCCTCTTTTCTTGGCGCCATCCTCGGCACGCTCCTGGCGAGCCTGATCCCCAACCCCCTCCACGGCGTGGGGCTCACCATCCTGACTGGTGGCACCGCCGGCTTCGTGACGGTGCACTATTGGCTCCGCGCGCTGCGCCACTCTCCCCGACTCCAGCACGCGCTGCACGTCCTTCCCGACGGCACCCCCGAGGTCGCCACCGAGGAAGCGCCCCCGAGCGACGAGAGCACGGCGTGAGGCCGCTCCCACACCTCGCGATGCTCCTGGCGGCCGCCGCGTGCACCCGGGAGCGCCCGGTGGCCGACGCGGGCGCGGCCCCCGATACGGCCCCGACCGCAACGGCTTATCCGACACTCGCCGATTCGCTGGTGCTCTCGGCGCCCAACGGCGTGACGGTCTGGTTCTCGGGCGCGCGGGTCGGCACCGACTCGCTCGGGGGCAGCTGCATGGAACGCGGGCTGGTCATCCGGCGCGGCGAGTCCCGCACGCTGGTGCCGCTGCTGATGACGGGCGTCGCGCCCACGCTGGTCAACGACTCGACCATCCGGGCCCGGATCTGGCTCCACTGCCGCCCCGGCAACACCTACGACGTCGACCTCCGCACCGGCGCGCCCACCCGCATCCGGTGAATCCATTTCGTCTGGCTCCTCGTGGCCTTGCCTCGGCCGCCTTCACGGTCTCGGCGCTCGCCGTGGCCGCCCCCGCCCACGCGCAGCTGGGCGTGGATGCCGGCTACTACACCGCGCAATCGGAGTCGTACTTCATCCTGAACGCCGGATCGACCCGCCGCCTCGGAAACCCGCTCGCGCTCGGCATCTACGGCACCTGGATGACGCCGCTCGATCACGGGGGTGGGGACCTGTTCGGGGCGGGAGTCGATCTGAGCCTCTGGCGGGGCGGCAATCCCGGAGCCTACGCCGTGGGGGGTGTGTCGGGAGGCTTCGGCGTCAGCGGAGCCGACGCCTTCTGGGGTTCCTACTCCATCGGGGTCGGGTATGACCTCCGGTTGTTTTCCACCGTCGGGCTGGGAGTCGAGGCGCGCTGGAGGGGACTGACGCAGGGCGGCGAGGAGGGGGTGCAGATGGGGGTGCGGCTCGGGCTCGGCATGCGGCGGAAGTCCTCGCCGCCCGCCTCATCGACGGGCACGACCACGTCGGCCGCCGCTCCCCCGGCGGCTCCGCCGCCCCCGGGCCTCACCGGAACGCCGCTCGCGAATGCCGTCGTGGAAACGGCGCTGGGCGCCATGGGCGCCCCCTACACCTGGGGCGGCAGCAGCACCAACGGCTTCGACTGCTCGGGGCTCATCCAGTACGCATACTCGGCGCACGGGATCCCGCTGCCGCGCACCAGTTCCTTACAGGCGCAACAAGGAGTATCTGTCGGCCGCGACCTTGCCTTGCTGGCGCCCGGAGACATCCTGACCTTCTCCAGCAACGCGGGCGGCAGCCAGGTGTCGCACGTCGGGCTCTACCTGGGCAACGGCGAGTTCATCCACAGCGCCACCAACGGGGTCCAGAAGAGCCGGCTCAGCGCCACCGATCCCTACGGCAAGTGGTGGTGGAACCGTTGGGTCGGCGCGCGGCGCGTGCTGCCCTCCTAGTCGTGGTTCATGTGTTCGTGGTCCATCTCGCCTGACGGCTTCCCGATCATCTCCAGCGTCGCGATGTCCGCCTTGATGTCCGGATCATCCGGGTCGAGTGCGGGCCACTTCGCGTAGTCGTCGGGCACGAAGGCGCCGGCCAGGAGCCCCATCGCCCCGTTGGGGATCATCCGGCCCGTAGGGTTGTTGTAGTCCGCCCGCACCCGGTATTTCCTTCCCGCCGTCAGCTTCAGGCCGTCGCCCCGCACCCCGTAGTATTTCCGCGGCATCCCCAGCAGCATCCCCGCCGAGTCGGTCTTCGCCTCGAGCCGGATGATGGTCTTGCCCGACTCCACATCCTCCAGCGAGACGAACTCCGCGTAGTCGTGGGCGTGGCCGCCGACGGCCAGCAGGCGCCCGCCGAGCGGCAGGGTGAACTCATAGCTCTTGGACGAGCGGCCGGCGGGGAGGTCGTAGGAGTCGGTCTGGCGGTCGTAGCTCACGTCCATGTACAGCGGCAGGACGTCCTGCGGGCGGGGCGCCAGGTTCTTGGGGCTCCACTTGAGGCGGACGGTGAGCCAGGCATCCTCGATGTCGGCGTCCCCGGTGTTGTTCCAAGCCGCGTACATCGCAAGCTGGAACCCCGCCGACATCGGGAGCCCGATGGACTTGGGCACCACGACGCTACCGGTTTCCGCCCCGGCGGCCAGCATCCGCTCGACCGCGGGGTACAGCAACTGGCGTCGGTCGAAGTTCATCACGTTGATGTGGTGCACCATGCGGCCGTCGAGCGGCTGCCCCTTGCCGTCGGCGAGCTCCACGTCGAAGCCGCGAAACCACGCCTCCATCGGCCAGGTGAAGCGGAGCAGCGGCGTGGTGGTCCCCTCCATCTGGTGCATCACCCCGTGGTCCATGTTGGGCGGCATGTGCCGGATGACGAACGGGCCGGCGGTGACCACGACTTCCTTGCGCGACGAGTCGACCGTGACGCGCAGCGTCGGCACGGTGTCGGGCACGGAGGCGGTGAGCAGGGCGGGGAGCAGGAGCGCGACGGCGGGGGTGAGCATCGGGGCATTCCACTTCGTTGGGGGTTTCTGACCCCGGGAAAATAGCGGAGGCCGAACGTCGCTGCAGGCGCCGCGGGCCCGAAGTGTCGAGATGGCAGCGGCACTGCAAGCGAGGCACGCCGAGCGGCGAGAGCGGGTGCAAATTCCCTGTCAAACTGGCCTAGCACTCTGGCCCGGTGATTGCCAAACCCGGCGCCCGACCGCTTGACTTCGGGCGGCATCGGATTACGTTTGGCGTGTTCTGGCACTCGGCGTATCGGAGTGCCAACCTGTTGGGCCACTGCATTTTACACCATCCTTTCCATGTTGCTGGAGGCAGGAAATGTCCACTGCGACCAAGAGCAAGCCGAAGGTCAGCATCAAGCCGCTGGAAGACCGTGTCGTCATCATGCCGTCGGAGGAGTCCGAGACCATGCGCGGCGGCCTCTACATCCCCGATACCGCCAAGGAAAAGCCCACCCAGGGCGAAGTGATCGCCGTCGGTCCGGGCCGGATGGACAAGGGCACCCGCGTCCCGATGGAACTGTCCGTGGGCGACAAGGTCATCTACGGCAAGTACAGCGGCACCCCGTTCCAGCTCGGCGACGACGAAGTCATCATCATCAAGGCCTCGGACATTCTCGCCAAGATCGGCTGAGCGTCCGGCACCCCCTTTAGGAGATTCGCATCATGGCATCGAAGGAACTGCTGTTCAGCGTGGACGCCCGCGCCAAGCTCAAGAAGGGCGTGGACCAGCTCGCCGAGGCGGTGAAGGTCACCCTCGGCCCCAAGGGCCGGAACGTCGTCATCGACAAGAAGTTCGGCTCGCCGACGATCACCAAGGACGGCGTGACCGTCGCCAAGGAAATCGAGCTGGCCGACCCGATCGAGAACATGGGCGCCCAGATGGTCAAGGAAGTCGCGACCAAGACCTCCGACCTCGCCGGCGACGGCACCACCACCGCCACGGTCCTGGCCCAGGCCATCTACCGTGAGGGCCTCAAGAACGTCACCGCCGGCGCCAACCCGATGGAGCTGAAGCGGGGCATCGACCGCGCCGTGGAGCTGATCGTCGAGGAGCTGAAGCGCCTCTCGGTCACCACGACCGGCAAGAAGGAAATCGCCCAGGTCGGCGCCATTTCCGCCAACAACGACAAGGAAATCGGCGACCTCATCGCCGAGGCGATGGAGAAGGTGGGCAAGGACGGCGTCATCACGGTGGAAGAGGCGAAGGGCCTCGACACCACGCTGGAAACGGTCGACGGCATGCAGTTCGATCGCGGCTACCTGTCGCCCTACTTCGTCACCGACCCGGAGAAGATGGAGGCGGTGCTCGACGCCCCCTACATCCTGATCCACGACAAGAAGATCTCGGCCATGAAGGACCTGCTCCCGGTCCTCGAGAAGGTGGCCCAGACCGGCAAGCCAATGCTGATCATCGCCGAGGACATCGAGGGCGAGGCGCTGGCGACCCTGGTCGTCAACAAGCTGCGTGGCACGCTGAAGGTCGCCGCCGTCAAGGCGCCGGGCTTCGGTGACCGCCGCAAGGAAATGCTGCTCGACATCGCCAAGCTCACCGGCGGCAAGGTCATCTCCGAGGAGCTCGGCTTCAAGCTCGAGAACGCGGTCCTCGCCGACCTCGGCTCGGCCAAGCGCGTCACCGTGGACAAGGACAACACCACCCTGGTCGACGGCAAGGGCAAGGAAGGCGACGTGCAGGGCCGGATCAAGGAGATTCGCGCCGCCATCGAGAAGAGCACCAGCGACTACGACCGCGAGAAGCTGCAGGAGCGGCTGGCCAAGCTCGCCGGCGGCGTGGCCGTCATCAACGTCGGCGCCGCGACCGAGACCGAAATGAAGGAGAAGAAGGCCCGGGTCGAGGACGCGCTCCACGCCACCCGCGCCGCGGTCGAGGAAGGCATCGTCCCCGGCGGCGGCGTCGCGCTCATCCGCGCGCAGGCCGTGCTCGAGAAGATCAAGGGCCTGACCGAAGACGAGAAGATCGGCGTCGAGATCGTCCGCCGCGCCATCGAGGAGCCCATCCGGGCCATCTCGATCAACGCGGGCGTCGAGGGGTCGATCGTCCTGGCCAAGGTGAAGGAGTCGAAGGAGAAGAACTTCGGCTACAATGCCGCCACGGACACCTACGAGGACCTGGTCAAGTCGGGCGTCATCGACCCGACCAAGGTCACCCGCACGGCGCTGCAGAATGCGGCCTCGATCGCGGCCCTGCTCCTGACGACCGAGTGCGTCGTCGTGGAGCGGAAGGAAGACAAGCCGGCCCCGGCTGCTCCGGGCGGCGGCGGCATGGGCGGGATGTACTAGTCCCCTCCAGGCACCGATAGACGAAGCGGGCGCACTCCGGTGCGCCCGCTTTGTCTTGGTATTATCCTTGAACCCATGATGCACGCTCCTTCCCGATCGATCGCCACCCGCCTCGTGCTCGCGCTTCTGTTCGCGGCGCTCCTCGCCCCCGGCGCCACCGAGGCCCAGACCACCGCGGCAGCCACGCCTGCCATCCAGGGCACCTGGCGCGTCGACGCCGCTTCCGTGACGGGCAAGGGCCCGCGCGAGGTGATCATCCGGGCCGACAGCAGCGCCTCCTGGGGCAAGGAAACCGTGCGCTGGAGGCTCCCGGCCCCGGACAAGATCATGATCGCGCTGGGCGGCGAGTGGGAGACGTACCGGATGAAGCTCAAGGCCGACAAGCTCACCCTCTCCGGCGGCGACCTCAGCGAGCCGATCACCCTCAAGCGCACGGGGCCCGCCACGCCGCGGCCGGATTCGGTGCCGATTCCCCCCGATCCAGACACCCAGTAGGGGCCCTGGCAGGGCGCATTTCGCGGGAGAAGTCCGGAAGATCAGCGGGGGCGACCAGTCGGTCGCCCCCGTTTTCTGTCGTGGAACCGATTGCTTCACAAGAGGATAGGAGGACTCGAACCATCGGGGCGCCGGGGGACTGAGACTTGCACTGTCGCCTCCTGTCATCCCGCCCAACCGAAGCCCCCGCATGCGGTTGGGTCGGCAACCGACCCCGGAGGAAACGATGTTCGTCCCACGCTCGCGCGCCAACGCGCTGGCCTTCGCACTGGTCCTGGCCGCCTCTCCGCTCACGGCGCAGGTCTCCTTCAGCCCTACAATCGGCGCCTACCTGCCGACGTCCAACCTCGTGGATGTCATCGTGGGCACTGACAGCCTCGCCGAACTCAAGCAGGACGTCGGCCTCGCGCTGGGCGCCAATCTCGGCATCGGATTGGGCTCGCGCTTTGCCATCCAGGTGGCCGGCTCGTACGTGCCGAGCCAGTTGAGTGGCACCGTGACCGGCGCCGGCAGCTTCACGCAATCCGACGCGAATCTCTTCTTCGGCAACGCCAACATCACCTTCTTCGTCGTGAAGCCCACGAGCCCGGTCTGGCTGGCCCTGAACACCGGCGGCAGCATGGTGAGCCGCTCCGGCGCGGCTTACGACGGCGTCACCGGCACCACGGACTACGGCGGCCTGGTCGGCGCCACGCTGGGCTTCCACCTGGGCAGCCTGCTGAGCTTCAACGTGTCCGCCACGGACTACATCTACGGCGCGCAGTTCGAGAAGGACGGCTACACGACCAAGGAGACGACCCAGAACGACATCCTCCTCGGCCTGGGCCTCGGCATCCCGCTCGGCGGCAAGAAGGCGCCTCCGATGTCGAACTCCCTCACGCAATAGCGCGGCACGGTTCCTTCACACCACGCGAGCGGGGGCGGCCAGTTGGTCGCCCCCGTTTCGCATCCAGCCATCACGCCGACCCTTAACCGAGCGGCAGCTCCGCGGGGTGCGGCACCGCGAGCGAGAACGGCCCGGTCGGCGCGCCCTGCTGCGCCACGTGCAGCGCGCCGGCATAGCCCGCCGCGGCCAGCGCCGGGGTCACGGCGTCCCGCGCGTGCTGCTCGGTGTTGCAGCGCTCGCTCAGGTGCGCCAGGACCACGACCGAAAGTTCGGGGTGCACCAGCTCTCCGAGCAGCTCCGCCGCCGCGCGATTGGACAGGTGCCCGCCGTTGCCCGCGATCCGCTGCTGCACCACGGGCGGGTAGCCGCTGGTCCGGAGCAGGACGTCGTCGTGGTTGGCCTCGAGGACCAGCGCGGTCCGGGCCCGGAGGAGGTAGCGCACCGCGGCCGTCGGCCGGCCAAGATCGTAGGCGATCCCGACGCTGACCCGGTCGCTCGTGACCGCGATGGCCAGCGGCTCGGCGGCGTCGTGGCTGGTCTGTGCGCAGTCGATGCGGAAGGGGCCGGCCTCGACGCCGGCCGACATGGTGATCGGCACGTGGCGAGCATGGCCGGCGCGCACCCGGAGCCGCTCCCAGGTGCCGGCGCTGCAGAACACGGGGACACCGAGCTCGCGTGCGAGCAGCGCGGCCCCGGTGGCGTGGTCGCCGTGCTCGTGGGTGAGCGCGATGCCCGCGACGCGGTCGAGCGGCACGTCGGCCATGGCGGCGCGCCGGCGGATTTCCCTGGCGCTGAAGCCCGCATCGACCAGAAGAGTGGCCCCGCCCGCGGTGAGGGCCAGCGCGTTGCCCTTCGACCCCGAGCCGAGGACGACGAGCCGCGTCACGAGCCAGCCAGTCGACGGTAGGTGGCGCCGAGGGCGGCCGCGCGTTCCGGGGTGAGCTCGACCTGGCGGCGCGGGAGGACGCGGCCCGCCACCTCGAGGAATCCCTCCTCGGTGACGACCGCGATGCCCGCGGCGCCCCAGGAGAACGGCTTGACCCACCGGGGCACGGGCGCGCCGAAGACGTTCGCGCCGGCGCCGATGATCGTGCCGGTGCCGAGCAGCGTGCCGATGGCCGTCTTCGCGTGGTCGGCGATGAGGCTCCCCAGGAACTGGCGGCCGGTGTCGAGGCGGCGGCCGGCCGGCTCGAGGCGGATGGGGCCGTAGGTGTTCTTGAGGTTGGAGGTGATCGTGCCGGCGCCGAGGTTGACCCAATGACCGAGAACGCTGTGCCCGACGAAGCCGTCGTGCGCCTTGTTGTCGTAGCCGTGGAATACGGAGGCGGCGACCTCGCCGCGCACCCGGCATTGCGGCCCGAACACCGAGCCCCGGACGTCGCCACCCAGGATCATCGTGTGCGGCCCCACGTAGAGCGGGCCTTCCAGCCGGCTTCCGCTCCGCACCTGGGCCCCTTCGTCCAGCACGATGGCGCCCCCCCGCGTGTCGAACACCACGCCCGGCTCGACGAACGCCCCCATCACGACCACCTCGGACGCCTCGCCGATCACGATCGAGCCGTCGGGAATCGGGTCGCCGCCGCTCGCCAGGAAATCCACGCAGTCGGCGGGGAGCAGGTGCTCGAGCGCCGTGAGAAGGTCGTACGCGCCCTGCAGCAACAGTCCTTCCACCTCCTGCGCAGGTCCGTCTTCGTGCGGCGCCTCCCACCGGTCACCCTCGCCCACGACCCAGGCGACCGTCACGCCCTCGTGCGTCAGCCGCGCGGTGTCCGCCTCGAGCTCGAGCGGCACGCCAGAGGGTGCGAACCAGCTGGCGCACACGATGCAGGGACCGTCGACCGCGCCGTGCGGCCGCACCGGCGGCTCGGCTCCCTCGAAGAACCCGGCGCAGTGATCGCCCAGAATGGCGGCGGCTTCCGCACCAAGGATGCCCTCCCACCGCTCGCGGATCCGCCACACTCCGGCCCGGAGCTCGGCCACCGGCCGCACGCCGGCGAACGGAGTCCACTCCGACCCCGGATCGGCCGGCTCGAGGAGATAGAGCGGGAACTCAGACATCGCGCACCTCGGGGGGCAGGGTGTCGAGCGCCTCCTTGAGGTGGGCGGCGTCGGCGCGGTTCATGACGAGCAGCCGACCGTTGGCGCGCACCACCACCAGGTCGCGCACGCCGAAGAGAACGATGGGCTCGCCGTCGCTCCAGGCGATGCAGTCCTCCGACCGGTGCGCATGCACGGGGCCCACGAGCACGTTGCCGCCCGCGTCGCGCGGGCGCACACGGGAAAGGGCCTCCCAGGTGCCGACATCGTCCCAGTGGAAGGCGCCCGCCACGACGGCCACCGCGTTGCTCCGCTCCAGCACGCCGACGTCGATCGACACCGGAGTGACCGACGAGAAAAACCGGGGCACGTCGCCCGCCTCGAGCGACTCCAGCGCCGCCGACATTTCCGGGGTGTGCCGCACGACCTCTTCCCGGAGCCGCGCCGCGGTCCAGGCGAACAGCCCGCTGTTCCAGAGCGCCCCGGCCGCGATGAGGTTGAGCGCCTTGGCGGCATCGGGCTTCTCCACGAAGCGCGCCACCCGCCGCGCCGAGGCGTCGAGCGCCGGCCCGGGCACGATGTAGCCGTACCCGGTTTCGGGGCGGGAGGGCACCATGCCCACGGTGACCAGCCGGTCGTGGCGCCGCGCGCTCACCAGCGCAGCCGTGGCGGTGCCGCGGAAGGCTGCGGCGTCGGTAATGACCCAGTCGGCGTGCAGAGACAGCACCTCGGCGTCGGCATCGCGACGGTGGGCCTCGTGCGTGGCCCAGAGCAGGGCGGGCCCTGTGGACGCGGCGCGCGGCTCGACCAGGATGTTTTCCGCCGGCAGGTGCAGCGCCTCGCGGAGCGGGCGGGCCAGCGCCTCACCCGTCACCACGAGGATGCGTTCCGGGTCGATGAGTCCGTGCAGGCGGTCCACGGCGTCCTGCGCGGTCGAGCGCGGGCCGGCGAGTGGGAGGAGCTGCTTGGGATGGGCGGGCGTGCTGAGCGGCCAGAATCGCGTGCCCGACCCTCCGGCGAGCAGGACGGCCCACCTCATGACGCGGAAGCGGCGCCGGCGCGGCCGGGGCGGAAGGCGTTCAGGTCGTGGAGAATGGGAGCCTCAGAGCAGGGCGGAAAGCGCATCGGCGTCGGACGGGAGCTGGAAGAGCAGCGTGCCGACGTTGAGATCGCGCCGGACGAGGAGGAGCAACGAGGCGCCGTCGCGGATCGGGTGGATGATGACACGGCCCGACTCGTACTCCACGACCCCGAGCTGCAGTGCGCCTTGCCGGGTGCTCCGCCCCAGTTGCACGAGCTGCCGGAGCGCCGTGGACCCGACGGCAGCCAGTTCGTCCGCGGCCGGGTCGTGGCCGGCCTGCGCCACGGGAAGTCCGTCGTCGCTCAGGACCAGCGCGCCGAGCACGCCGGGACGGGCAGCGAGGCCTTCCAACAGGCTGGAAAGTGCGGACATCCGGGGGGCTCCGGGGCGGGGGATCGGGGCTCGGGGAACGTAGGTGGCGACCAGAGCGAAGTCAAGAAACCACGGTAGGTTGACCCACTTCGTGGGTTGACCCACTTCCCCCTCGGCGGGTAGCTTTCGCCCTTATGCGCTTCAGCCTCCCGCTCACCGCCCTCGCCCTGGCCGCCGCCGTCGGCGCCTGCAGCGACAACGTCGAGCTCGCCCCGGCGTCCATCCCGAACGTGGTGGACACCATCGTCCTGGGCGCGCTGACCTCGTCGCCGATTTCGATTCCGAGCGCGTACTCGGTGGCGGACGGCAACGCCGTGCGCACCGACATCACCGCCGCGTTCGACTTCGCCTACGACGTCGACGCCACGGGGCGCCATGTCTTCCTGACGCTCGAGGTGATGAACCTCAGCAACACCAGCGGCTCCGGCCCCGGCCTCCAGTTCACGGCGCAGCCGTTCGACCAGGTCGCGTCGGCACCGAGCAACGGCTGGATCACCGGCGACACGATCGTGGTCGACTCCGGCAGCGTGGTACTCATGCGGTCGCGAATCGTGTGCTCCGGCCTCGGCGTGCCGCTCTACGGCAAGCTGGAGGTGCTCGGCATCGACGACACCCCCGGCAACCGCACCATCACCTTCAAGGCGCTGGCCAACGAGAACTGCGGCTACAAGAGTCTCATGCCCGGCCTCCCGAGGGATTGACGCGGTGATCGACCTGCGGCTGCTGCGCCAGGACCCGGACGGCACGCGGGCGCGGCTGGCCCGCCGGCTCGACGGCGCGGTGTCCACGATCCTCGACGACCTGCTCGCGCTCGACGCCCGGCGCCGCCAGCTGCTGACGCGGGCCGAGGCGCTCAAGGCCGAGCGCAACAAGGCCACCGAGGAAGTCGCGCGCCGCAAGCGGGCCAAGGAACCTGCCGAGGAGCTGATGGCCAGCCTGCGCGCGTCGGGCGACGAGGTGCGCGCGCTCGACGCCGAGCTCCGCGAGGTCGATGCCGCGCTCGACGCGCGGGCCCTCGAGGTCCCGAACCTGCCGCACGCCGGCAGCCCCGACGGCGACGCCACCGCCAACGCGGTGCTGCGGAGCTGGGGCACCGCGCCGACCTTCGCATTCACCCCCCGCCCGCACTGGGAACTCGGTGAGCACCTCGGCATCCTCGACCTGCCGCGCGGCGCCAAGCTGTCCGGCAGCGGCTTCCCGGTGTTCGTGGGGCTCGGGGCGCGGCTGGTGCGCGCGCTCGAGAACTTCATGCTCGACCTCCACACCCGGGAGCACGGCTACGTCGAGGTGGTCCCGCCGCTCCTCCTCAATCGCGCGAGCCTTACGGGCACCGGGCAGCTGCCGAAGTTCGAGGAGGAGCTCTACGCCGCCGAACGTGACGGCCTGTATCTCCTACCGACGGCGGAGGTGCCGGTCACCAACCTGCACCGCGACGAGATCCTCGACGGCGCGGCGTTGCCGCTCGGCTACGTCGCGGCGACGCCCTGCTTCCGGCGGGAGGCGGGCGCCCACGGCCGCGACACCCGCGGGCTGATTCGCGTGCACCAGTTCGACAAGGTCGAGCTGGTGCGCTTCGTCCGGCCCGAGGAGAGCGACGCCGAGCACGAGCGGATCACCGCGCACGCCGAATCGGTCCTCCGGCGGCTCGGGCTGCCGTACCGCGTGCTCGCCCTGGCCGCCGGCGACACCGGCTTCGCCAGCGCCCGCACCTACGACCTCGAGGTCTGGGCCGGCGGTGTGGGTGCATGGCTCGAGGTGTCCAGCGCGTCCACCTTCACCGACTTCCAGGCGCGCCGGGCGAACATCCGGTTCCGGCCGGAGGCCGGCGCCAAGCCGGAGTTCGTCCACACGCTGAACGCCAGCGCCCTCGCCTTCCCGCGCACCATCATCGCCCTGCTGGAAAACGGCCAGCAGGCGGATGGTTCGGTCCAGATTCCCGAGGCGCTCGCGCCCTATCTGGGGACCGATCGCCTGGTCCCCCGTGCGTAGGGAGTCGATCAACCGGCTGGCGCCGGGCGTCATCATCGGGCTCGCGGCCGTGCTCATCGGCCTCACCGCCGGGACCGGCCTGCTCGTGGCGCGGCACCTCCAGCAGGACGCGCTCAGCATCAGCCGCCTCTACTCCGGGGTCTTCGCCGGCCTCAACGACCCGACGCCGGGCGCCGAAGCCGGCGCGCTGCTCCAGCTCGGGGAGCGGGTCCGGCAGCAAGGCCTTCCGCTCGTGGTGACCGACGGCATGGGGCAGGTGACCGCCTACGCCAACCTCCCCTTCAACGCCTCGCTCGACGACCCCCGCGTGAAGGCCTACGCGCGGGAGCTGGACCGCGTGAACCCGCCGCTGGTCGAGCCCGGGCTCGGCACCGTGCACTTCGGGCCGATGCCCGCGCGCCGCAACCTGGGGCTCCTCGCGCTGCTCCAGTCGCTGACCGTGGCCGTCATGCTCGGCGTGGCGTTCTTCGCGTACCGGCACGCCATGTCGTCGCAGCGCGACCGGCTCTGGGTTGCGATGGCGCGCGAGGCGGCCCACCAGATGGGCACGCCGCTCATGAGCCTGCAGGGGTGGATCGAAGTCGTGCGCTCGCGGCCCACGCCGCCGACCGACCTCGCGGAGCACCTGAGCGCCGACGCAGAGCGGCTGGAGCGGGTGGCCCAGCGCTTCGAGCGGATCGGCAACCCGGCGCGGCGAGAGCCGATCGGCCTCGGCGCCATGGCCGACCGGGTTGCGGGCTACTTCCGCCCGCGGCTGCCGCGGCACGCCAATCCGATCGAGTTGCGCGTCGAGGCCGCCGGCGCGGGCCCGATGGTGCTGGGCGACCCGATCCTCCTCGAATGGGCCCTGGAGTCCCTCGTGAAGAACGCCATCGACGCCCTGAAGGGACGCTCCGGATCCATCGTGCTCCGGGTCGAGAGCGAGCCGGGGCGCGGGGTGCTTCGGGTCATCGACGACGGGCCGGGCATCGACGGCAGCATTCGGCGCACGCTGTTCCAGCCGGGGATCACGACCAAGACCGGCGGCTGGGGCATCGGCCTGGCGCTCGCCTCGCGGGTGGCGCACGAGGCGCACGACGGCGACCTCACGCTCGAACCGTCCGCCACGGGGGCGTGCTTCCGGCTCTCGCTCCCGCTCCAGCCCGAGGCGGGGCCGTCGTGACGACACCGCTCCTCGGCTCGCTCAACCCCGCCCAGCGCGAGGCGGTCGAGCACGTGAACGGGCCCCTGCTCGTCCTGGCCGGCGCGGGCTCCGGCAAGACGCGGGTGCTCACCGCACGGGTGGCCAACCTCATCGAGACCCACGGCGTGGCCCCCGACCGGATCTTCGCGGTGACCTTCACCAACAAGGCCGCCGGCGAAATGAAGGAGCGGGTTGGCCGTCTCCTGGGCCGGGACCCGGGCGGCCTCTGGATCGGGACCTTCCATTCGCTGTCCGCGCGGCTGCTCCGGCGCGAGGCGGAGTACCTCGGCTTCACCCGGCAGTACACCATCTACGACGAGGACGACCGGATCCGGGTCATCCGCCGGCTGCTGGAGCAGCAGGGCCACCCGGCCAAGGCGTTCCCGCCGAAGGCGGTGCAGGCCATCATTTCGAGCGCGAAGAACAAGATGACGCCGCCGAGCGAGCTCCTTGCGGCCAGCACCTTCAACCCGCTGGTCAAGGTGGCCGCCGAGGTGTACGCGGCGCTGGGTCCGGCGCTCCGCTCGGCGAACGCGATGGACTTCGACGACCTGCTCCTCCATCCGCTCACGCTCTTCCGCGAACACCCCGAGCGGCTCGAGGCCTACCGCCGCAAGTTCCAGTACGTGCTGGTGGACGAATTCCAGGACACCAACCGCGCCCAGTACGAGCTGATCCGCGCGCTCGGCGCGCACGGCAACGTCAGCGCCGTGGGCGACGACGACCAGTCCATCTACGGCTGGCGGGGCGCCGAGGTCCGCAACATGCTGGACTTCCAGCGCGACTTCGGCGAGGTGCGCCTGGTGCGCCTCGAGGAGAACTACCGCTCCACCCAGGTGGTGCTCGATGCGGCCAACGCGGTCATCGCCGAGAACACCGGCCGCATCGGCAAGACGCTCCGCACCGCGCGCCGGGGAGGCGAGGCGGTCACGCTCCTGGCCGCGGCGGACGAGCGCGACGAGGCGGAGTGGATCGCGGGGGAACTGCGGAAGCGCGCTGGCGACGGCGACTGGGCCTACGGCGAGATGGCGGTGCTCTACCGCACCAACGCGCAGTCCCGCGCCATGGAAGAGGCGTTCCGGCGGAGCGGCATGCCGTACCGGATCGTGGGCGCCATCAGCTTCTACGACCGGCGCGAGGTGAAGGACCTGCTGGCATACCTGCGGCTGGTGGCGAACCCGGCCGACGACGAGGCGTTTCTCCGCGCGGTGCAGGTCCCGCGGCGCGGCCTGGGCGACTCCAGCCTCACCACGGTGGCGGAAGCGGCGCGCCAGTGGGGCAAGCCGCTCCTCGCCACCGCCGCCATCGCCGACCGGATTCCCGACCTCCGGCCCAACGTGCGGCTGGCGCTCACCGGGTTTGCGGCGCTCGTCGAGCGCCTGCGGGCCCAGGCGGAGCACCAGGCGCCGGCGGACCTGCTGGAAGAACTTTGCCAGGCCATCGATTACGAGGCGGTGCTCAAGCTGGAAGGCCCCGAGGGCGCGGACCGCTGGGACAACGTGCGCGAACTCGTGGCGAGCGCGGCCAACTGGTCGGAAATCGTCTCCGGCGCGCCCGAGGAAGAGGGCACCCCGCTCGAGCGCTTCCTGGCCGATGCCGCGCTGCTCAGTTCCCACGATGCCGTCGAGGGCGCGGAGGACGGCGTCACGCTGATGACGATTCACACCGCCAAGGGACTCGAGTGGCCCGTGGTGGTGCTGGCCGGCCTCGAGGATGGCCTCTTTCCCCTCGCGCGGGCGGATGAACAGCCCGGCGGGGTCGAGGAGGAGCGGCGGCTTTGCTACGTGGGCCTGACGCGCGCCAAGGACAAGCTGTACGTGACATTTGCGCGGAGCCGGCGCCGAGGCGGCACCCTCCAGTACTCGCGCCCCTCGCGGTTTCTCGAGGCGCTGCCGCCGGGCATCCTGGATGAGCGGCGGACGTCCGTTGCCGGGTGGGGCGGGGGCGCGGCGCAGCGGGGCGGGTGGAAGCGCGACTCATTCGGGGAGCGCGCACCAGCGTTCGGGCCGGCGGCCTCCTCGCGACCCAGCCGCCCCGCGGCGGAACCTGCGGAAGAACTCTCGCAGGACACGCCCCGGTACGTCCGCGGCGAGCGTGTGCGCCACCGGAGGTTCGGCAGTGGCGCCATCCAGGGCCTAACCGGAGCGGGGCGCGACCTCAAGGTGACCGTCCAGTTCGACGACGAAGACGTGGGCGTCAAGCAACTGCTCGTGGCCTTCGCCGGGCTCGAGCGCGAGTGGGAGAGCGCATGAAGATCGGACGCGAGGAGGTGCTGCACGTGGCGCGGCTCGCCGAGCTGGACGTGCCGGCCGCCGACGTCGAGGGACTGGTGGCGCAGATCGGCCGCATCGTCGAGTACGTGGCCCAGCTGGACCAGGTGCCCGCAGGCGAGCAGGCGGAACCCTTCCAGGGCGGCCCCGAACGGGTGGCGCTCAGGGAAGACGTGCCCGGGTCGGTCCCACTGGCGCGCGGCCCCGAGTCGTTCGCGCCCGAATTCCGCGACGGGCTCTTCCTGGTGCCGCGGCTCGGCTCGATGGAGGGCGAATGAGCGGCGCGCGGGCGCTGGCGGAACGTCTCCGGGCCGCCGATGCGCGGGGCCTGAATGCCACGCTGTCCTGGAGCGAGGATCTCCTCCTGGCCGAAGAGGCGCGCATCGCGGCGCTCAAGGGCTCGGGCGCCAGGCTGCCGCTGGAGGGGATGCCGGTCGCGCTGAAGGACAACATCGTCACCACCGACGCGCCCACCACCTGCGCCTCCCGCATCCTTGAGGGGTTCCGCTCGCCCTACGACGCCACGGTGGTCACCCGCCTCCGGAACGCCGGCGCGATGATCGCCGCCAAGGCCAACCTCGACGAGTTCGCGATGGGCTCGTCCACCGAGCACTCCGCGTTCGGGCGGGTGCTCCACCCCACGCACCCCGACCGGGTGCCGGGCGGGTCCTCCGGTGGGTCGGCGGCGCTGGTGGCGGCCGGCGTTGTGCCGGCGGCGCTCGGGTCAGAAACGGGAGGCTCGGTCCGCCAACCGGCCAGCTTCTGCGGCATCGTCGGGGTCAAGCCGACCTACGGCCGGGTCAGCCGCTTCGGGCTGGTGGCGTTCGGCTCGTCGCTGGATTGCGTGTCGGTCTTCGGCCGCACGGTGGACGACGCCGCGCGCGTGCTGTCCGTCATTTCCGGTCACGACGAATATGACGCGACGACGGTGGACCGGCCCGTTGACCCGGTCGGCGCGGTGCCGGGGTCGCTCAGCGGCCTCAGGATCGGCCTCCCCGCCGAGTATTTCCCCGCCGATCTCGACGCCGGGGTCCGCGCCGGGGTGGACCGGGCGGCGGCGGCGCTCCGCGCGCTCGGCGCGGATCTGGTCCCGGTGTCGCTCCCGCACACCGGCTACGCGGTGCCCACGTACTACGTGCTGGCCCCCGCCGAGGCGGCGTCCAACCTGGCCCGGTACGACGGGGCGCGCTACGGCGCGCGCCGGATCGGCCCCGCCGGCGACCTGCCCGCGCTCTACCGCGCCACCCGGGGCGCGGGCTTCGGCGCGGAAGTGCGCCGCCGCATCCTGGTTGGTACCTACGTGCTGAGCGCCGGCTACTACAACGCCTACTACCGCAAGGCGCAGCAGGTCCGGAACCTGATCGCCGCCGATTTCACCCGCGCCTTCGCGCCCGGCGGCGTGGACCTTCTGCTCACCCCCACCACGCCGACCCCGGCCTTCCGCGCTGGCGAAAAGACCAGCGACCCCGTGGCGATGTACCTGGCGGACATTTTCGTCAGCGCCGTGAGCCTGGCGGGACTCCCCGCCATGAGCCTGCCGGTGGGCCTGTCGGACGGGCTCCCGGTCGGGGCGCAGCTCGTGGCGCCCGCCTTCGGCGAGGCACGGATGCTCGAGGTGGCCGGGGCGCTTGAAACCGCGCTCGGCGCCGCGCGGGAGGTGCGTTGATGACCTGGGAAACCGTCATCGGGCTCGAGGTGCACGTCCAGCAGGGCACCCGCACGAAGATGTTCTGCGGCTGCGTGTCGTCGTTCGGCGATCCGCCCAACACGAATGTCTGCCCCACCTGCCTCGGCCTCCCCGGCTCGCTGCCGGTGCCCAACGCCGAGGCCATCCGGCTCGCGGTGCGCGGGGCGCTGGCCCTGGGCGCCACCGTGCACCACACCAGCGTCTTCGCGCGGAAGAACTACTTCTATCCTGACCTGCCCAAGGGCTACCAGATCAGCCAGTTCGACCGGCCGCTCTCTGCGGGCGGGAGCGTCCGATTCGAGTCGCCCGACCGCGGGACGGTCAGCTGCAGCATCACCCGGTTGCACGTCGAGGAAGACGCCGGCAAGTCGCTGCACGACCGCTACCCCGGCCACACCGCCATCGACCTCAACCGGGCCGGCACGCCGCTGGCTGAAATCGTGAGCGGGCCGGACCTGCGCTCGCCCGCGGAGGCGCGCGCCTACCTGGTGGCGCTGAAGCAGATCCTGGTCTACGCCGGCGTGAGCGACTGCAGCATGGAGAAGGGCACCCTCCGCGTGGACGCGAACCTCTCGGTCCGCCGGGCAGGGGAGGCGAAGCTGGGTACCAAGACCGAAATCAAGAACATGAACAGCTTCGCCAACGTCGAGCGGGCGCTCACGGCGGAGCGAGAGCGGCAGGTGGCGTTGCTGGAATCGGGCGGAAGGGTGGAGCAGGTGTCGCTCTTGTTCAACGCCGCCACGGGTACGGTGCGCCCGACCCGCTCGAAGGAAGACAGCCACGACTACCGGTACTTCCCCGATCCCGACCTGCCGCCGCTGGTGCTGGACGGGGCGTTCATCGAGGCCGAGCGCCAGGCACTCCCGGAACTGCCCGAGGCCAGGCGCGCGCGGATGGAGAAGGACTATGCCCTTTCGGCGTATCACGCGCAGGAGCTGACCGGCGAGCGCGCGGTGGCGGACTACTTCGAGGCGACGGTGAAGGCGGGTGCGGAGCCGAAGTCGGTCGTGGGATGGGTGCTCGGTGACGCGATGGCGGGATACAATGCCGACGGCCACTTCGCCGTGTCAGCGAGTCAACTGGCCGAACTCATCGCGGCGATTGGCGACGGTACGGTGAGCAACCAGGCAGCCAAACAGGTGTACGCCGCCCTCGCATACGCGACTGGCAATCCTTCGCCACGAACCGTGGCCGCGGAGCTCGGTCTCGTCCAGGTGCAGGACACCGGCGCGCTTGAGGGCTGGGTGGATGAGGTGCTGGCCGCCCATCCCGGCGAGGTCGCCCGCTTCAAGGGCGGCGAGGCCAAGCTGATCGGGTTCTTCGTGGGGCAGGTGATGAAGAGGAGCGGGGGGAAGGCGGATCCGAAGGGCGTGGCCCCAATCTTACAGAAAAGGCTGAAGGACTGAAGACTGAGTGGGCGCAGGTGCAACCTCAGTCCTCAGTCCTGTTTGTCCTCGTCCTCGAGCAAGTCTTCCAAAACCCGATCCACCACCTCCGACACCTCCCCGGTGAGGACGGTCATCAGCACGTCGCTCGCCTCCTCGGCGAGATCCTCCGGGTGCTTCCGGTCGCGCGAGAGCCGCACGATGTTCCCCAGGTACACCGGCACGGCGGCGCCGTCTTCGAGGCTTGGCGTCTCGTCACCGCCGGCGGAAGCTCCCTCCTGCTCGAAGGCCGGCGGCGGCACGCTCGCCTTCCAGGGCTCGCTGTCCTCCTCCAGTTCCCCCTCGCCATCGGACAGCGGAAACCTGTCCGCCGGCAACAGCGCGAGCAGCCGGCACTGCAGCCCGGGGGTGTCCTCGTAGGCCAGGAGCCCGAGGTGGACCGGGTCGTCGAAGAGGTGGAACTCGCGCAGTTCGTCGAGCGCCTCGGAGGGCGCCACCCGACGCCCCACCAGCCGGTCGCCGATGAAGGTGCCGAGGCAAACCGACCCAACCGGCGTGCGGTCGTCCTCGACCGGCTCGACGCGCACCTGGACCTTGGTGCTGGTGGCCACCAGCACGCTGGGGCGGCCCTCGCCCTCGCCCTGGGGGAGGCCGAGATCGTCAGGCCGCATCGGAGGCTCCGTCGGGCGTGTGGTGCGGCGTGGCGGTCCAGGGCCGTGGCGCCGACAGGCTCCGCCAGTAGGTCAGGTCCGCCTTCCGGGGCAGGCCGAAGTCGCGCTCGGCGAGCTTCTCGATGCGGCCGGTGTCGCGTACCCCGTCGGCGTCGCGCGCCTCGCGGCGGAGATAGCGCGCCGCGCGGAGCGGCTCCGCGCCGGCGGGGTCGAGGCGGCGCGCCAGCGGCCGGTCGTCGCCCAGCATTTCCATCACGAACTCGAACGACAGCGCCATGTGCTGCTCGACGTCCTCCTCGGGGAGGTCCCACCGGCTGTGCTCCCGCGCCATCCGGAAGGCGCGCTGCCAGCTCCGGGTCTCGACCAGGTGGACCATCCCGCGGAAGAGCTTCCGGTTGGTGCGGACGCTGAAGATCGTGGGCGAGATCAGCTGGTCGAGGTGGGCGTCGGCGGGCGTGTGGTCGAGCTGGATCACTTCCTTCGCCGTGCGCGCGAACTCCTCCCCCAGGTGGGTCTCGAACCGGCTCTCCCAGTAGGCGTGGCCCAGGCCGGAGCGCGAGCTGGTCACGGCGAGCTGCCGCGGCACGAAGTAGTTGTGCGCCACCGTGTCGGCGGCCAGGTGCGACAGATAGCCGAGCCCGAAGGCGCGCAGCGCGTCGGTCGGGGCGAGGTCGTGGATTTCCTGGCCGACGTGCCAGTGATGGCAATGGCGGCTGACCGGCGCGAAGTTCTTCGCGATGCTGCTGTCGGCCGCGATGTTGCCGTAGAGGTAGTCGTAGGGGAAGGCGCGGATCAGGTCCGCCACCGTGCCCGGGAGCAGGTGTGCGCTCGCGAGGACGTTCTGGGCAAGATAGATGTGGGTGCCGGGGGTCCAGGCGTGGAGCGTATCGGGCAAAACGGCCAGGAGGAGCCCGACCGCCAGCACCGCGAAGGCGATCCGCCCCGCCGTCATCGCCGCCGCCGGCGGAGCGCCCGCGCGATGATGCCCGTGCTGAGCCGCGCGGTGCGGAGCGCGCTCGCAAAGCGCAACGCGGTCTCCTCGACCTCCTCGTGCACCACCTCGTACAGGGCATCCAGGTCGGCCATCCGCTCCGAGACGCGGTCGATCCCGCCGTCGAGCCGCTTGCGGAACCGCCGGCTGGTGGCGAGGTAGGCGTCGCCCTCCTCCTGCACCCGGCTGACCAGCGCCTGCAGCTGCCCGAGCTGCGCCGTCGTGGCCTGGAACACGCGCCGGAGCGCCAATGCCGCCATGGCGATGCCGGCGAACATGATGACGCACGAGAGCGCGATGACGGCAAGGGAGAGGGCGATGGTGGGCCCCACCCAGCCGGGGGCGGGCGCCTGGAGGAGGCTCAGCGCGTACATGCCCGAAGTATGCCCTGCCCGGGGAGCATTCGGAATCCCTCGCGCTTGACGGCCCCCGCCTCGCCGGGCGAGCTTTGGCCATGCCTCCACGCTATCTCGTTCGCGGCGGTGCCCCGCTTCGCGGCACCGTCCGCCCCGCCGGCAACAAGAACGCCGCCCTCCCCGCCATCGCCGCGTCGGTCCTCGCTGAGGGCCCCGTCGAGCTCGACAACATCCCGCGCATCCGGGACGTCGAGACGATGCTCGCCATCCTGGGCGAGCTGGGCGCCGGCATCGAGTGGATCGGCGTCAACCAGGTGCGCATCGACCCTCGGCCCATCGAGAACAAGCCGCTCGATCCGCGGCTCTGCGCCCGGATCCGTGCCTCGATCCTCCTGGCCGGGCCGCTGCTGGCGCGCTTCGGCCGGGTCACGTTGCCGCCTCCCGGCGGCGACGTCATCGGCCGCCGGCGAGTGGACACCCACTTCCTGGCCCTCGAGGCGCTCGGCGCCGAGGTCCAGCTGGGCGACAGCTACGAGCTCTACGCCACCACGCTCCGCGGGGCCGACATCTTCCTCGACGAGCCCAGCGTCACCGGCACCGAGAACGCCCTGATGGCGGCGGCACGGGCCCAGGGCCGCACGGTGCTGCGGAACGCCGCTTCGGAGCCGCACGTGCAGGACCTCGCCCGGCTCCTGGTGGCGATGGGCGCCCGGATCGAGGGGATCGG
Organism: uncultured Gemmatimonadaceae bacterium; assembly: GCA_964571795.1. Classification (GTDB taxonomy): domain Bacteria; phylum Gemmatimonadota; class Gemmatimonadetes; order Gemmatimonadales; family GWC2-71-9; genus SPDF01. Next base: position 48,470 of record CAZNDK010000018.1, read on the forward strand.
CTCCAACACCTACGTCATCGAGGGGGGCCAGCAGCTCCACGGCGCCTCCTACACCATCGGCCCCGACCACATCGAGATCGGGAGCTTCATCGGGCTGGCCGCGGTGACGAACAGCGCGCTCACCATCGACGGCGTGCGGGGCGACGACCTGCGGGGCACGCTGCTGGGCTTCGAGCGCCTCGGCATCCGGCCCCGGCTCGACGGGCAGCGGCTCATCATCGACGCCGACCAGGAGCGCCGGATCCGTCCGGACCTGGGCGGGCACGTCCCGAAGCTGGAGGACGGGCCCTGGCCGGCGTTCCCCGCCGACACCATGTCCATCGCGATGGTGGCGGCCACGCAGTGCGAGGGGCTGCTGCTGGTCTTCGAGAAGATGTTCGAGTCGCGGATGTTCTTCGTGGACAAGCTGATCGGGATGGGCGCGCGGATCGTGCTGTGCGACCCGCACCGGGCGGTCGTGTCGGGCCCGTCGAAGCTGCGGGGTGGCACGGTGGAGTCGCCGGACATCCGCGCCGGGATGGCGATGCTGATCGCGGCCCTCGCTGCGGAGGGCACCAGCCACCTCCACAACGTGGGCCAGATCGAGCGGGGCTACGAGCAGATCGACAGCCGGCTCAAGGCGCTCGGCGCCGACATCGAGCGGTTCGAGGAATAG
>CAZNDK010000018.1:49134-52361 GCA_964571795.1 uncultured Gemmatimonadaceae bacterium
ATAGGGGCGCACGGCTGTGCGCCCCCGCTGCCACGAGGTTCAGAAGGTGTAGGACAGCCCCAGCAGTCCGCCGTAATTCGTGATGTCATACAGGAAGTAGCCCTGCTGGCCGGGCGTCCCCGTCGCGTAGTCCGCCTCGATGGCCCGGTAGCCCAGCTCGGCGGAGAAGTGCTTCCCGAACTTGTAGTTCAGGTATCCGGCCGCCTGCCAGGTGGTGTTGGTGCCGCCGATCTGGAAGCCGCCGAGGTCGCCCCGTCCGATCAGCGTCATGTGCTTGGTGACCGGAATGAAGACGCGGACCCCGATGAGCGGCGCGAACCAGGACTCACTCTTGCTCTTCTCGGAGGCGTTCGGGAAGTTGACGTCCGGCACCACCTCCGCTTCGATGACCGGCACCCGGACGCCGATCAGCGCGTCCATCCAGGGCAGCACCCGGTAGCCGCCGTCCACCTCGAACAGCCACTGCTTGAGCTTCACCTCGGCCACGGTGGTGCCGCCCGGGGTGGTCGCGTCCTGGCCGAGCTTCATGTAGATGAAGTCGGCACCCGTCACCCAAGTCTGGCCGCGGCCCATATAGTTGAGCATGGCGCCCATCTTCAGGTGGTCGAGGATTTCGCTGAACGGGAGGTCCACGGTTGCGGTCACGGGGCCGATGCCCTGCGTGCCGGACATCGAGGCGGCCCAGCCATAGACCGTGATGGTGTTTTCCCAGGGCTGCTTGTCGGCGGCCTGGGCAGACATCGAACCTGCGGCGCCGCCCAGCAGGGCGACGGACAGGCAGGCGGTGCGGAACGAGTACGCGCGGAACATCAGGGGGTCTCCGATTCGGGGGACACGCGGCGGGCGGAAACGGGCGCCCGGCGGGGAGAAAGCTCATCGAGTCCGGATGCAGGCGCAATGCTCCGGGTCACGTTCGCGAGGGGAGAGAAGACGGGTGCCAGCAGCGGCCACGGTCCGTGAGGAACGCCTTCCCGGGGAGCAGGTGCCCCGCCTGGAAATCCCGGGCTGGCGGGAACGCTTCGGTGTCGTCGCCGGCCTCACGACTCGCGGCACGCCGGCGGAACCGTTCGATCTCCGGCTGACCAGCGAAGTGCCCGTGAGCCGGGTCATGGCCCAGTGGGCCGCCTTCCGGGCCGCTCAGCCGGGATTCTCGCTGGTGACACTCGGCCGGCAGGTGCACGGCACCGAGGTGGCGTGGCATGAAGGGGGACGCGGCTGGCTGGTGCTCGACGGCATCGACGGCCACGCCACGGGGGCGCCCGGCATCCTGATGACCGTCACCGTGGCCGACTGCACCCCGGTTTACCTGGTGGATCCGTCCCGCGGTGCCCTGGCGCTCCTCCACGCGGGGTGGCGGGGCGCCAGTGGGCGCATCCTGGAGCGGGGGATCAGGCTTCTCGCCGGGCGAGCAGGATCGTCACCTAGCGATATTGTAATGCACTGTGGCGTTAGCATTTGCGAGCCGTGTTATGAAGTGGGTTCTGAGGTGTTCGAGGCCTTTGGACTCGGCGCGCCGGCGGGCGGCAAGGGACCGATCGACGTCCGGCGGCACCTGGTGGCGCAGGCGGAGTCGCTCGGGATCGCGGAGGTGAGCGTCTCCTCCTGGTGCACCGGTCACGACGCGGAACTTTTCCACAGTCACCGCCGGTCCAGGGGTGCCGATGGACGGATGGTGGCCTACCTGGGGATGCCGCTCCCGCACGCCTGAACGGGAGATTGACGCCCCGCGTCCACCGGGGTACCTTTTTGTGCTGTGGGGGCCGCTAGTCCGGGGCCGGCTGTCGATGTGGGGGAGTTCCCCCACATTTTTTTTCACCCCGCGACGCGTCTTCCGACCCCATTCCCGATGCCGACCGCAGCCGGGCCCGGGTGCCGGTTCCGCTTGCCGGACGAGTCTCTCGTCCCGCGGGGGAGCTGGGCGGGCGCGGACCGCGTTCGTGCTGGCGAGCGGCGTGACCAATCCCGGACTCTGACCGGGCCGACCGGATCTTCCGGCAGGGAGTGATGATGGCGAGTTCAACCGAAATGCTGGCGGCGTTCCGCGAGCTGACGACCACCAAGCAGCTGGACCGGGCGGAGCTGCTCGACCTGCTGCACGACGGCATCCAGGCCGCGCTGGTCCGCAAGTACGGGCCGACGGTCCGCTTCGAGCTGGCCGTGGACGAGCTGAAGGGCGGGCTCACCGTCACCCGGCTCCGCCAGGTGGTCGAGACGGTCGAGGACCCGGCGAGCCAGGTGTCGGTCGAGGAGGCCCGCTTCGAGGACCCCGAATTCCAGCCCGGCGACATGCTCGAGGAGGACATTCCCTTCGAGGCGTTCGGCCGGCTCGCGGTGCAGGCCGCCAAGCAGCGGATCATCCAGCGGGTGCGCGAGGGCGAGCGGGCCCGGATCCGCGACGAGTTCGCCGACAAGGTCGGGGAGCTGCTCTCCGGCGAAATTCAGCAGATCGAGCGCGGCAAGCTCGTCATCATGCTGAACAAGTTCCGCGAGGCCGAGGCGATCATCCCGTACCGCGAGCAGAACCACCGCGAGCATTTCCACCAGGGCGACACCATCCGTGCGGTGCTGAAGCGCCTGGAGGAGACGCCCAAGGGGCCCCGCCTCATCCTGAGCCGCGCCGACGGCCTGTTCGTCAAGGCGCTCTTCAAGCTCGAGGTGCCCGAGATCCAGCAGGGCATCATCGAGATCCGCGCCATCGCGCGGGAAGTGGGCAGCCGCACCAAGGTGGCCGTCATTTCCCGGGACGACGCCATCGACGCCGTCGGCGCCTGCGTCGGGCTCAAGGGCTCGCGGGTGCAGGCGGTGGTGAACGAGTTGAGCGGCGAGCGCATCGACATCGTGCCGTGGTCGCCCGATCCCGAGCGCTTCGCCAAGCAGGCGCTGGCGCCGGCGCGGGTGGCGCGAGTCATCGCCGACCCGGCCTCCAAGACGATCAACGCCGTGGTCGACGAGGACCAGCTCTCGCTGGCCATCGGGCGCAACGGGCAGAACGTGCGGCTCGCCTCGGAGCTCACCGGCTGGAAGATCGACCTCTACTCCAGCCGCGAGTGGCTGGAGCGCGGCGGCGAGGGCCCGCTCTTCGCGCCGCTGCCGCCCGAGGAGGAGATGGCCGGGCAGGTGCCGCTGGCCGAGCTCGAGGGCCTGGCCCCGGAGCTCATCGGGATCCTGGCCAACGCCGGCTTCACGATGCTGAACGACGTGCTCGACCTCGAGCGCGACGACTTCCT
>CAZNDK010000019.1:0-50190 GCA_964571795.1 uncultured Gemmatimonadaceae bacterium
CCGCGCGGCGGCATCGTCGGCGTGATCGGCCCCAACGGGGCCGGCAAGACCACGCTCTTCCGCATGATCGTGGGCCAGGAATCACCCGACGCGGGCGCCCTCACCGTCGGCGCGACGGTCAAGGTGGCCTACGTGGACCAGAGCCGCGAGGCGCTCGACGCGGGCAAGACGGTGTACGAGGAGATCAGCGGGGGCGCCGACGTGCTCGACTTCGGCGGCCGCGAGGTGAACGCGCGGGCCTACTGCGCGGGCTTCAATTTCCGGGGGACGGACCAGCAGAAGAAGGTGGGCACCCTCTCCGGCGGGGAGCGGAACCGGCTGCACCTTGCCAAGCTCCTCAAGACCGGCGGCAACCTGCTGCTGCTCGACGAGCCGACCAACGACCTCGACGTGGACACGCTCCGCGCCCTGGAGGACGCCCTCGTGGCCTTCCCCGGGTGCGCCGTGGTCATCAGCCACGACCGCTGGTTCCTCGACCGCATCGCCACCCACATCCTGGCCTTCGAGGGCGAAAGCCAGGCGGTGTGGTTCGAGGGGAACTACCAGGACTATTCGGCGGACTTCCACCGCCGGAAGGGCACCTCGGCCGACCAGCCCCACTGCATCCGTTACAAGAAGCTCGTTCACTAGCGCCGCGGCCACCGACCTGCCCGCATGACGACCCACGACGTCCTGCTCATCCACGCCGCGGCGACGCTGATCCTCGCCGGGGTGATGTGGGCCATCCAGCTCGGCCTGGTGCCGCTCCTCGCCCACGCGACCGACGCGACCTGGCCGCACCACGCGCTGGTGTATCGGCGCGTCTTCCGATTGCTGTTCTGGCCGTTGCTGATGGTCGAGGCCGCGTCGGGCCTCGTGGCTGCGCTGCGCCAGCCCGAGGGCATTCCGCCGTGGGTGCATGGCGTCAACCTGACACTGCTCGCCGCGGCGTGGGGCACCATCCCGCTCGTGCGGCTGGTGGTCGGGCACCACCCGCTGGCGCGCTTCGACCCCGACGGCTTCCGCCGGTTCGCCCGCCTCAACTGGATCAGGGTGGTCGTCTGGACGGCGCGCGGCGGCGTGGTGGTCGCGATGCTCCGGCTGGCGGCCAGCGCGCGCGCGGGCTAGTTCCGAGAGAGGCTGTCCACCACGCGCCTGAGCTCCGCGACCTGCGGTCGCAACGCGGGGTCAGGATCGTCCCGCAGCATCAGCAAGTGGCGCCAGGCGCGGAGCGCCCGCGCGCGGTCTCCCTCCTGCAGCGCCAGCCGCCCCTCGTCATAGAGATAGCCCGCCAGGTAGTTGGGGCCGTACACCGGGTCGAGCGGACGGCGCGCCAGCATGGCGAGCGCCCCCCGCCGGTCTCCCGCCGCTTCGTGGCACCGGGCCAGGACGAGGAGACTCGCCCCGATGCCGTCCGCACCGGGCAGCAGGTCCGCCAGGGAATCGGCCCGCTGGAGGCGCGCCGGGGCATCCGGCGCACCCACCCGCGTTGTGGCCAGGCAGGCGGTGACGGCGTCGCCGAGCGTTTCGGGGTGCCGGTCGATTTCGTCCACGTACTCCCGGACCTCTGCCGCGCTCACCGGTCCGCCCTCCCAAAGCCGCCAGTAGAGCGTTTCGGAGCGTGAGAGGCGGCTGGTGTCCCGTCCGGCCGCCACCGCGCGCGCCATCTCCTCGAGTTGCCCACGCACCGCGTCCCCGGCGGCATAGAAGAGCCCGCTGGTCGGATTGGCATACCCCTGGAACGCCGTTACCACCTGCTGCAACGCCAGGATCTGGCCCCGGTTGCCCGCGAGCGCCACCCCCATCGAGAACGCATACTGCGATTCCGCTCGCGTGCCGGTCCTCCGCCGGAGGAAGGCGTGCGCCCGCGCCGGGACTGCCATGCCCAGTCCGTCGAGCTCACTCCACCCCACGATCCGGAAGAGCGCGAACGTGCTCAGGGAGTCCAGCCCGGCTTCGATCCGGCGGAGGGCGGCGGCGTCGCCGAGCGCGACGGCGGCGCGCCAGCGGAGGAACTCGAGGGCATCGCCTGGGGATTCGCGCCGCTCGGCGACCGGCATCAGCCGCCGCACCATCGCCGTGTCGCCCTCGCGCGCAGCGAGTTCGATGCGGTGCAGCAGCGCCGGCACCGACGCGGAATCGAGCGCGAGCGCGCGGTCGAAGGCGTTGCGCGCACGGTCCTCCGCCCCTGCGATCTGGGCCACCGCGCCCAGGTGGAAGAGGACGTCGCCCAGCCCAAACCAGGTGCGCGACCGGTCGGGCGCCAGGCGGATCGCCGCCTCCCAGTCCTCGACCTGCTCCCTCACCGGCGTCAGCCCGGGAAACCGGCGCCCCGCCAGCGCCACCAGGATGGCACGATCCCGGATCCCGAGACGGTTCCGCAGCGACCACGCCCGTGCTTTCGCGGCCGCCGCGGGATCCTCGCCCGCCCAATCGGCCGCCTCGGCGTAGTCCCGCGCGGCCAGCGCAAATGTCGAATCGAGTTCGATGGCGTGGGCCAGCGCCGCCATCGCGTCCGTCACCCGGCCGTTGCGCATGGCCTCCCGGCCATCGAGATAGGCGCGGAGGGCGGGCAGCGGAATCGCGGCTAGGGCGGGCGCGTCGGCGTCGCCCTCGCTGGCCACCGTCGAGAGCAGGCTCGCCGCCATCCTGTCCACCATCCAGGGCAGGCTGTCGATGGGCCCGCTGACCTGGGCGAGCGGCGTGCCGGCGCCGCTTGCGACGGTGAGGATGACCGGTGCCAGCACCAGCCGGTTCCCCTCACGAAGCAGCGTGCCCGTCAGGATCAACTCCGCCCCCGTCCGACGCGCGGCGACGAAGAGCTGTTCGGCTCCCGGGGCACTGTCCGGGCCTCCGGCCTCGGCGACCGCACGCAGGGCGACGTCCGGGTCCACCGGATGCGGGAAGGACGCGCCGGACAAGCGGGCATTGGTGAGATCCACCAACCCGATCGAGAGCGCATCCAGGACCGTGTCTCGGACCGGAGTCCGGAAGGGGGCGATCAGGACGCGCCCCGCGCTGCCGGGCTGCTTGAGCGGCACGCGCGCGCGCCACCACCCCAGCAGGGCCGCGACAACCAGCAGGCAGGCGCCCGCGGCGGCCCCCCAGCGCCACGAGCGCGACGGCGGGGGCGGCGGGGGCGGCGGCACCGCAGGCTCAATGGCCTGCGGCGGAGGAACGGTATCCGAGGCCCTCCGATCGCGGGGGGCGGGCCGCGCGACCACGACCGGCTTGGCCGGGATCGCCTGGCGGATGGCGATCGTCTCCGGCGCCGGGGCGACGCCGTACTCCCGGCGCATCCGCTCCTCGAAGGCGGAGTATGCCTGGGCGGCCCCGGCGGCATCGCCGGCCTCGATCAGCAACTGGAGCAGTCTCCGGACCCCCGCCTCGTCGTCAGGGGCGTGCTCCACTCCGCGGCGCGCCCAGCCCGCCGCCACGGCCGGCGCTCCGGCCACTTCCGCCTCCCGGCAGAGCGCCCACGCCCCGGCCGCGGCCCGACGATGGATGTCCGCCCGCCGCCCCTCGAGCCACTCCTCGAAGGCCGGCGCGTCCGACACGTACAGCCCCGGGGCCAGGTCGCCGCGGAGGAGCTCGAGGGCCTCGCGCCACCGGCCCAGCGCGGCGGCCTCCTCGAATTCGGCGGCGTCGGCGCTGATCCGCGTCGGGTCCAGGCCGATCTCCTCGTCGCCCCGGTTGACGAGCACCCCCTCGCCGAGCTCCCGCCGGAGATGGAAGAGCGCCTGCCGCAGGGCGTTCCGGGCCCCGGCCGTGTCCAGTTCGGGCCAGAACATGGCGAGCAGGGTGTCGCGACGCAGGAAAGTGCCGGGTCGTTCCGCCGCCAGGCGGAGCAGGAGGGCGAGGCGCTTCGGCTGGGTGAGGATGCCCCGCAGGTCTCCGTCGTCACCACGAAGTGCGATGGCGCCAAAGGACTTGAGCCGGAGCATGCGAGGGCCGGGGGGGGTCGAGGGAAGCGTTACCAACGGGATAACGGTGAAGTAACCGGCGAAACGCACATTCGTCAATCGCCCGCCGCACCGCCAGGGCCCTGGCCGTCCGGCATCGATGGTCCACATCCCCTTCTTCCCGGAGTACCCCATGACGAGAGCCCGATTCGCCTTCCGCCGCCTCACGGCCGCGTCGCTCCTCCTGCTCGGCGTGGCCGTCGGCGCCTGCAGCGACGACGACAACAGCAACGACCCCGGCCTGCCCGCCGCCACCAACTACGCCGGGTTCGTGGCCAGCGACGACGGTCAGTCGACTGGGCCGCTCGCCATCACCTTCGCGAGCGCGGTGGCCGCTCCGCCGGCCGGCGCCACCGGGCCCAGCTTCTCGAGCGCCCCGATCGCCGCCACCGGCACCGTCAGCATCGGCGGCGGGCCCTCGGTGCCGATCACGGGCAGCATCGAAGGCGGCACGCTGAACATGACCGGTGCGGGCGGCTGGGTCCTGACCGGCACGCTCCTGAACGGCATGCTGGTGGGCACCTTCACCGCGCCCGGTGGCGTCACCGGTTCGCTGTCGGCTGTGGCCTCCGCCGAGGGCTCACCGGCCAAGACCTATTGCGGCTACTTCGAGGGTTCCGATCTGACCATCGACCCGCCGGAGGCGGTCTTTGGCACGTTCAGCGTGGTCATCGCCGGGGACATCCTGCTTGGCACCGCGGTGAGCGAGGGCGGAAACGTGATCGACTTCACCGGCACCGCCACGGCGACGACGTTCACGATCCATATGGTGGACGGCCAGGGCGAGCTGAACGCCTCGGGCACGTATGACGCCAACGGGACCGAGGGGACTTACAACACCAAGGTCAGCGGGGTCACCGTGCAGACCGGTGGGTTCGTGGGATATCCGAGCTGCACACCGCTCTGATCGCACGAGGAAATGCGAACGACCCCCCGGGGCAGTCCCGGGGGGTCGTTCGTTTTCCGACCGGTGGTGCCCGGCGCGCCGTTAGGGCGTCGGTGCGCCCTTCGGCTCCAGCCGCAGGATCCAGAGCCCGGTGTTGATGTCGGGCACGTAGATCGTGTTGTTCTTGACCACCGCACCCCAGGCGAACGTCGAGCGCGGCTTGGCGCCCTTGTCGTCGGCGGTGTAGGTCCAGGCCATCTCCCGGCCCTGGCGCAGCAGGTCGCCCTGCAGCTCGCCCGAAATGTCCACCGCGCGGGCGCCGCCCTGGTAGTTGCCCATGTACAGCGTGTCGCCCTCGACCCAGATGTTGTGCACCCCGCCGTCGGTGGGCTCGTACCAGGCCACCAGCTTCGGCTTTTCCAGGTTGGACACGTCGAGCACCTGCAGCCGGCCGAAGGTCAGGTCGTTGCCGTCCTTGAGCCCGTTGGCCGGCCGGCTGGCGTACACCTCGTCACCGATGAAGACGTACTTGCCGTGGCGCCAGGCGGTGTGGGTGCCCCGCGCGCTCAGGCCCCAGTACTCGTCCACCCGGGCGTAGAGCGCGTCGAGGTCGTACTTGAACTGGGACACGAACACCGGGTGTTCCGGGCTCCCGCCCTTGACCCCGTTGCCCACGTCGAGCACGACGAGGCCGTCGTCCCAGTAGCTCAGGTACGCGATGCCGTCGGTGACGGCGATGTCGTGCAGGTAGCGGCCCTCGGGCGCCTGCTCGGTCTGCCAGCGCGCCACCTCGCGCGGGTGGTACGGGTCCTGGATGTCGATGACCCGCATTGATCCGGTGGCGTCGTCGGTCAGGAAGACATGGCCCTTGTACACATAGGAGCTGTGTACGCCGCCCGACACCGTCTCGGTGTATTGCGCAATCGGTTTCGGGTGGCAGGCGTCCGACGCGTCGAAGACGACGATGCCGTCCTTCCGGTTCGACGACCCCTCGCGCGAGAACACCCCGTACTTGCCGTCTTCCGTGGTCATGACGTCGTTGACCAGCCGCGCGTCGGTGACCATCGAGTCCACGATGACCGGCGCCCGCGGGTCGCTCACGTCGATGGCGTAGACCCGGTCGGCGATGGTCGACAGGTAGGCGCACTTGCCGTTCGGGTGGATCCAGACCTCGGCGCTCCGCACGGACACCGGCACCCGGCCCAGCACCTCGAACCCGCGGCCGGCCTTCCGCTGGGTCACCGTCACCAACGCGTCGGCCTCACGGCCGCCGATCTCCGCGGTGACGGTGTAGGTGCCTGGCGTCTCCGCCACGAACGACCCCTCCGGGCCGATCATCGCCACGCCCTGGCCGCCCGCGACGCTCCAGCGCGCCGCGACGCCGGGAATCGCCTTCCCCCCCGCGGCCGACGCCACGGCGGCGAAGGGCACGACGTCTCCCGTCCGGACGGTCGTCTTGGCCGGCGTCAGGGTCACCGAGGCCACGGTGTTCGCCAGGACCTCGATCGGGAGCGTGGCGCTGGCATTCCCCGCCCTGGCGGTGATTACCGCCCTGCCGGCCGCCACGGCGCTCAGGCGGCCATCAGGAGTGACGCTGGCCACCCGCGCGCTGCTGGACGTGAAGGCCACGTCGTCCGGCCGCCGGTCGCCCTGGGCGCTGAAGGCAGAGGCCATCAGGGTGAGCCGGGTGCCCGCCACGACCCGGGAGGGCGCGTCGGAAAACTCGACCCGCGCCGCGGGGGCCGGCACGATCCGGACATCCGCGGAGCCGAGGGTGTTCTTGCTCCCGGTCACCACGGCCACCGCGGTGACCTTAGCGGTGCCGATGAACCCGCCCTTGACCAGGCCGGTCGAGTCCACGATGCCGCCGTTGCCGGCCGCGAACCAGCGAATGCGGGCCTGGGGAACCGGCTGGCCGTCGGCGCCAAGCGCGCGGGCCTGCATCTGGAGCGTCTGCCCCACCTGGAGCTCGGCGCTGGCTGGCGTCACCTCGACCCGCGCGACCGGCGACGCCGCCGGCTGCTGGGGCTCCTGCGCGAGGACAAGCAGCAACGGGATCAACATGCGGAACTCCTCGAAGACGGATGGCGTGGGGGATACCTCTGCCGGACGGATCGGGCCAGGCGGAAGTTGCAGGGGCTGATAATACTCCTATTTTCACGGCATGCCTACGCCTCCCCCCTCCCGGACCGTGCCGGTCGGCCTGGTCCAGATGCGCTGCACCGCCGACGCCGCCGACAATCTCGCGCGCGCCGTGGCCGGGGTGCGGGAGGCCGCCGCCCGGGGTGCACGGATCGTCTGCCTGCAGGAGCTCTTCCGCTCGGAGTACTTCTGCCAGACGGAGGACCACGCGCACTTCGCGCTCGCCGAGGCGATTCCCGGCCCCAGCACCGCGGCGCTCGGCGCGGTGGCCAAGGAGCTGGGCGTGGTCATCGTCGCCTCGCTCTTCGAGCGGCGCGCGGAGGGGCTCTATCACAACACCGCCGCCGTGCTCGACGCCGACGGCACGTACCTGGGCAAGTACCGGAAGATGCACATTCCGGACGACCCGCAGTACTTCGAGAAGTTCTACTTCGCCCCGGGCGACACCGGCTTCCGCATCTTCGACACCGCGGTGGGCCGCATCGGCGTGCTGATCTGCTGGGACCAGTGGTACCCCGAGGCCGCCCGGCTCACGGCGCTCCGCGGGGCCCAACTGCTCTTCTATCCCACCGCCATCGGCTGGCTGCCGGCGGAGAAGGCCGAGTACGGCGCGGCGCAGAAGGACGCCTGGACCACGATGCAGCGGAGCCATGCCATCGCCAACGGCGTATTCGTGGTGGCGGTCAACCGGGTGGGCCACGAGGGGCAGGCAGAGCCCAACGGGATCGACTTCTGGGGCGGGAGTTTCGTGGCCGACCCGTACGGGTCGGTGCTTGCCCGCGCCGGGGAGGACGAGGAGGTGCTCGTGGTCGAGTGCAACCTGGCCCTCACCGACGTGGCGCGGACCCACTGGCCCTTCCTCCGCGACCGGCGCATCGACGCCTACGCCGATTTGACCCAGCGGTACATCGACGGGTGAGCGCGGCGCCTCCGACGCCCGCGGCGCTGGGCTATCGCATGCCCGCGGAGTGGGCCCCACATCGCGGCACCTGGCTCTCCTGGCCGCACCGCGAATCGTCGTGGCCCGGCAAGTTCGCCCCGGTGCCCGGCGTCTTCGCCGAGATGGTGCGGCTCCTGGCGCCCCACGAGGAAGTCCACATCAACGTGACGGACCCCGAGATGGCCGCGGAGGTCCTCACGCTGCTCCGCCCGTTCGATCTCCCGCCCGGACGCGTCATCCTCCACGAAAACCCGACCAACGACGCCTGGTGCCGGGACCACGGCCCCTGCTTCGTGCAGCGCACGGTTAACGGTCGGCGCGAAGAGGCGATCGTGGACTGGGGCTACAACGCCTGGGGCGGCAAGTACCCCCCGTACGACCTGGACGACGTGATCCCCACTCGCATCGGGAAGGCCTACGGCCTCCCCGTGTTCCACCCCGGCATCGTCATGGAGGGCGGCTCGCTCGACGTCAACGGCGCCGGGACCCTCCTCACCACCGAGGCCTGCCTGCTCCACCCGAACCGGAACCCCGGCCTCACGCGCGGCCAGATCGAGCAGTACCTCCGGGACTACCTCGGCGTCCGGCACATCCTGTGGCTGGGCGACGGCATCGTCGGCGACGATACCGATGGCCACGTGGACGACATCACGCGGTTTACCGACGAGCGCACCGTGGTGACCGTCGTCGAGGACGACCCGCAGGACGAGAACTACGAACCGCTGCAGGACAACCTCCGGCGGCTCCGCGGCATGACCGACCAGGACGGGCAGGCGCTGCGGGTGGTTACGCTGCCGATGCCGCGGGCGCTCTTCCAGGACGACCAGCGACTCCCCGCGAGCTACGCCAACTTCTACGTCGCGAACGGCATCGTCCTGATGCCCGCCTACGACAAGGCCCGGGACGACATTGCCCGGGCCACCCTGCAGGAGCTCTTTCCCACCCGGCAGGTCGTGCCGGTGGACGCCGTGGATCTCGTCTGGGGCCTCGGCGCCTTCCACTGCGTCTCGCAGCAGTGGCCCGCCCTCTAGCTACGCTTCCCGCTCCGCCAGTCCCTTGAGCACGGACCACACCGTGGCGGCCGCCATGCGCGCCGCGGCGTTGTCGCGGTCGTACACCGGGTTCATCTCCACGAGATCGCAGGAACGCACGGCCGGCGTCCGCCCCGCGCGGTACGCGGCGTGCAGCCACAGGTCCGCGGTGATGCCGCCGACCGAGGGCGAGCTCGCGCCCGGCGCCGCCGCCTGCTCCACCGCGTCGAGGTCGAAGCTCACGAAGGAGGGCCCCTCGAGCGATGAGTAGAGCTCATCCACCCGCGCCGGGGAGAGATCGCGCCGCCAGACGAAGCGCGCGCCGTGGGCCGCGAGGAACTCCAGGTGCGATCGCGCCACCACATGGGGCAACAGCCCGGCGGCGATGAACTGTCGGCACCCCCCGGACGGGTCGAGGATCGCCTGGCGGAACGGCGAGCCGGCGTGCCCCAGGCCGTCCTTCAGCTCCCGCACGTCGGGGTGCGCGTCCCAGTTCAGGATGCCGACGCGCCGCCCGGTCGCGGCGTAGCCCTGGAAGTGGCCGAAGGACGTCTCGTGGCCGCCGCCCAGCACGATCACGAACGTGCCCGCGCGCAGCAGCGGCGCCAACGCCTCGCCCAGCAGCGCCTGGTCGCGCTCGACGTCGTCGGTGAGGACCAGGTTGCCCAGGTCCAGCGTGTGCTCGAGCAGGTCCACCGATTCCTCGAAGCGCTCCGGATCGGGCGTGAGGCGGAACAGCATCCGACGGATCTCGTCGGGTGCGCCCGCGGCGCCCACCCGCCCGCCGTTGCGGTGCACTCCCTCGTCCGACGGAAAGCCGATGAGCACCGCGCGCGGCACCGAGCCGTCCGCCAACTGCGTCCCGAGCAGGTGACCGAGCCGCGGGTCGTCCGCCCCGGTCGCGGGGAGGATGATGTCGGGCGTCGTGAAGTGCGTCATGGGATGCCTCGGGGGCCTAGGACGTCGGAGCCTGCCAGCAGGTGCGGCCCGCGGCGATCGTACAGACGCAGGCGTTCGGCCGGAAATGGTAGAGCCAATGATTGACGTCGGGAGCATCGATGACCGCCAGGTCCGCCCGGACGCCGGGCGAGACCTCGCCCGCCTGGCCCCCGAGCCCCAGCGCCCGGGCCGCGATGCTGGTCGCCCCCTTGAGCGCCTCGGCCGGCGTCATGCGCTGCAGGTGACAGGCGAGCATCATCGCAAGCGGGAGGTCCCAGCTGGGCGCGGACCCGGGGTTGAAGTCCGTGGCCACGGCCACCGGCACCCCGGCGTCGATGAACTTCCGCGCCGGCATCGGCTGCTGCCGCAGGTAGAGCGTGGCGATCGGCAGGCTCACCGCCACCACGCCCGCCCTCGCCATCGCCGAGATCCCCGCGTCCGACGCGCATTCGAGGTGGTCGGCGCTCAGCGCCCCCACCTCGGCGGCGAGCTCCGCGCCGCCGCCCGCGGAGAGCTGGTCGGCGTGCAGCTTGGGCGCGAGGCCCGCCGCGCGGCCCGCCAGGAGGATGCGCCGCGCCTCGTCCACGCTGAACGCGGTGTCCTCCACGAACACGTCGCAGCAGCTCGCCAGGCCCTCGGCGGCGACCGCGGGGATCATCTGCTCGAGGAGCGCACGGAGGTACACGGCACGGTCCGCCCGGTGCTCGGCGGGTACGACATGCGCGCCGAGAAAGGTGGCCACGAGGCGAGTCGGCTGAGTGGCCTCCAAAGTCCGGTAGGTGCGGAGCAGGCGCAACTCGGTGTCGAGGTCCAGGCCGTAGCCGCTCTTGCACTCGACGGTCGTCACGCCGAGCCGCCGCATGCCCTCGAGTGCCTCGGACGCCCGGCGGAGCAGCTCGTCGTCCGAGGCGGCGCGCGTGGCGCGCACCGTGGACATGATGCCGCCGCCCTCGCGCGCGATGTCCAGGTACGTTGCCCCCTGGAGCCGGCGCTCAAATTCGTCGGCCCGCCAGCCGCCGAACGCCAGGTGGGTGTGGCAATCCACCAGCCCCGGAACGACGAGCCGCCCGCCGGCATCGAGGGACTCCCCTCGCGCGTGGTCGGGCGGCAGCTCCGCTTCCGGGCCGACCCAGCGGATCGTGCTCCCCTCCCAGGCGACGGCCGCGCGCGGAATGAGGTGCAGGTCCGACTGGCCGCCGGCCGCGCGGCAGGTGGCCAGCAGGCCGATGTTCCGGAGCACCGTCATGCGGGCGTCACTCGGGATTGAGCATCGGCAGGTCGATGCCGCGCTCCCGCGCGGTCTCGATCGCAATCGGGTAGCCCGCGTCGGCGTGCCGCATGACGCCGGTGCCCGGGTCGGCGGTCAGCACGCGCTGGAGCCGCCGATCGCCCGTCTCGGTGCCATCCGCCACCGCCACCATGCCCGAATGGATCGAGTACCCGATGCCGACGCCGCCGCCGTGGTGCAGCGACACCCAACTCGCACCGCAGGCGGTGTTGAGCATTGCGTTGAGCAGCGGCCAGTCGGCGATGGCGTCCGATCCGTCCATCATCCCTTCGGTCTCGCGGTTGGGCGACGCCACCGACCCGGTGTCGAGATGGTCCCGCCCGATCACGAGCGGCGCCTCCACCTTGCCCTTCTTGACCAGCCAGTTGAAGCGAAGGCCCATTTCGGCGCGCTCGCCGTACTCCAGCCAGCAGATGCGCGCCGGCAACCCCTGGAAGTGCACCTTCTCCCGCGCCTGGCGGATCCACCGGGCCAGCCCTTCGTGCTTCGGGAAGGTCTCGAGCACGGCGTCGTCGGTCACGGCGATGTCCCGCGGGTTCCCCGAGAGCGCCGCCCACCGGAACGGCCCGGCTCCACGGCAGAAGAGCGGCCGGATGAACGCCGGCACGAAGCCGGGGAAATCAAAGGCCTCCTTCATGCCGCGGAGGTCGGCCACCTGCCCCCGCAGGTTGTTGCCGTAGTCGAAGACCACCGCGCCCTGGCGCTGCAGTTCGAGCATGGCTCGCACGTGGACTACCATCGAATCGAGTACCCGGTCCTCGTACCCCTTCGGGTCCACCTCGCGGAGCGCCGACGCCTGGCCCAGGTCCAGGCCCACCGGGATGTAGCCCACACGCAGGTCGTGGGCGGAGGTCTGGTCGGTGACGACATCGGGCCGAACCCCGCGGCGGACCAGTTCAGGCAGCACCTCGGCGATGTTGCCCACCAACCCCACCGAGAGGGCTCGGCGCTCCTTCCGCGCGGCCTCGAGCAGCCGGAGCGATTCATCGAGGTCGGTCGAGATGCGGTCGCAGTACCCGGTGTCCACCCGCCGCTGGATGCGGGTGGCGTCCACGTCGACGCCGAGGAACGCGGCCCCGTTCATCGTGGCGGAGAGCGGCTGGGCGCCGCCCATGCCGCCGAGCCCGCCGGTCACCACCAGCCGACCGGCCAGCGTGCCGCCGAAATGCTGGCGCGCGCATTCCGCGAACGTCTCGTAGGTGCCCTGGAGGATGCCCTGCGTGCCGATGTAGATCCACGATCCGGCGGTCATCTGCCCGTACATCGTCAGGCCGAGCGCGTCGAGCCGGCGGAATTCGCTCCAGGTGGCCCAGCGGGGCACCAGGTTGGCGTTCGCGATCAGGACCCTC
This sequence comes from uncultured Gemmatimonadaceae bacterium, assembly GCA_964571795.1. GTDB lineage: Bacteria > Gemmatimonadota > Gemmatimonadetes > Gemmatimonadales > GWC2-71-9 > SPDF01. Next base: position 12,517 of record CAZNDK010000019.1, read on the forward strand.
GGCGCCTCGTCGTGGGTGCGGAACACGCCGACCGGCTTGCCGCTCTGCACCAGCAGGGTCTCGTCGTTCTTGAGGCGGCGCAAGGTGGACACGATGCGGTGGTAACTCGGCCAGTCACGGGCAGCCTTCCCACCGCCGCCGTACACGATCAGCTCTTCCGGACGCTCGGCCACCTCCGGGTCGAGGTTGTTCATCAGCATCCGGAGGGCGGCTTCCTGGTGCCAGCCCTGGCACGAGAGGGCGGTGCCCCGGGGGGCACGGATGGGAACGGCGCCGGCGGTGACGGTCATGGGCGGATCGCAGGTCGGGGATGAACGGGGAAATCTAGTCGGGTGCGCGGTACCCGGGCCCGCGGACCACCCGCCCCGGCGTGGCGCCGGTCGGTTCGCCGTCCTGGAGCACCTGCACGCCGTTGACCCAGACCTGCAGGACCCCGGTGGCGTACTGGTGGGGCTGGTCGAAGGTGGCGCGGTCGGCGATCGTGGCCGGGTCGAAGACGACGATGTCGGCGTACGCGCCGGGCGCAAGGCGACCGCGACGAACGAGCTTGAGGTTGTCGGCGGGCAGCGTGGTGAGCCGGCGAATGGCTTCGGGCAGTGTCACGAGCTGCTCCTCGCGCACGTACTTCCCCAGCAACCGCGCGAAGTTGCCGTACGCACGGGGGTGCGTGCCGGAGAGCAGGAACACCCCCTCCGTGCTCATCGAGCCGCCGTCGGACCCGAAGCTCATGTACGGCAGCTGGACCTCGCGCCGCACGTTGTCTTCCGACATCGTGAAGAAGACACACCCGACCCGGCTGTCGTCCTCGATGACCAGGTCCATGGCCGTTTCCTCGGGCGAGGTGCCACGCATTCGGGCCACTTCGGCGAGAGTCTTGCCGGTGAGCGGCTTGAGCGCCGGGTTCTTGAAGCTCACGAGCAAGATGCCCTCCGCCCCACCGGCGTTCACGAACGCGTTGTCGAAGCCCTGCCCGCCCTGCATTTCCACGAGGAGGCGCCTCCGGATGACCGGGTCCTTCAACCGCTGGACCCAGGCGTCGTGGCCGCCCTCCTGCACCCAGGTCGGCATGGTAGCGTCGAGCCCCGTCGAGCTGGCGGGATAGGTGTACATGTCGGCCGTGATCCGGAGCCCGGCGGCGCGGGCAGAATCGATCAGCGCAAGCAACGAATCGAGCTTGGCCCAGTTAGGGCGCCCCGAGGCCTTGAGGTGGTAGATCTCCGCGGGCACCCCGGCGCGGCTCGCGATCGTGATGAGCTCGCGGGCGGCGGTGAGGAGTCCGCTGCCTTCGTCGCGCATGTGCGAGATGTACATCCCGCCCGACTCGCCCGCCGCGCTGGCCAGCGCGATCAGCTCCTCCGTCGAGGCGTAGTTGGCCGGGGCGTAGATGAGCGACGACCCGACCCCCAGCGCCCCCTCCGCCATCCCCTGCCGCACCAGGTCCTGCATCCGCGCCAGCTCGGCGGGAGTGGCGGCCCGGTTGGCGTAGCCCACTTCGTGGACCCGCACGGTCGTGGCGCCCACGAAGGACGCCACGTTGGTGGACACGCCCTTCTTGACCAGGTAGTCGAGGTACTCCCCGAGCGTGGTCCACGGGATGTCGTACTTGAAGTCCCCCTGCCGGGCGATCATCTCGGCCCGCATTGAGTCGGTGAGCGGCCCCATCGAGGCGCCCTCGCCGAAGATCTCCAGGGTGACGCCCTGGCGGAGGTCGCCCTGCGAGCGGCCATCGGCGATGAGATTCGTGTTGGCCCAGCTCAGCATGTTGATGAAGCCGGGCGCCACCGCGAGCCCCGTGGCATCCACTTCGACCCGTCCGCGGCCGGTGCCCAGGTCGCCGACCGAGACGATCGAATCGCCGACCACGGCGACGTCGGCCACCCGGCCTTCGCCACCCGACCCGTCGTACACGGTGCCGTGGCGGATCACGAGGTCATAGGCGGGCGCGGGGCGGCAGCCGGCGAAGGCGGCGACCGCGCCGAGGAGGGCGAGCGGCAATGGACGCATGCGGAAACTCAGGGTGGGGTCAGGTCAGGCGGTCGAGTTGGGCGCGCATCTCGAGCGCGGAAGTCCAGCGGTCTTCCCGCGCCTTCGCGAGTGCGCGCTGGATGGCGCCGGCAAGCGGCGCGGGGACTTCGGGCCGCAGTTCGGCGAGCAACGGCGCCTCGGCCGTCTGCTGCAACTGCAGCACCACCGCCTCGCTCCGGTGCACGAAGGGCGGCCGGCCGGCGAGCGCCTCGAAGAGGACGCAGCCGAGGGAGTAGAGATCGCTCCGGTGGTCGAGATCGCGCACCGCCACGACCTGCTCGGGGCTCATGTAGGAGGAGGTGCCGACCGTGAACCCGGAGCGGGTCAGCTTCTCGTCGCCGGCCGCTTCGATGGCCCGTGCGATGCCGAAGTCCAGCAGCATCGCACCCTCGCGCGCCAGCACGATGTTGTCGGGCTTCACGTCGCGGTGGACCACGTTGTGCTTGTGCGCGTAGGCGAGGGCGTCGAGCACGTCGCGCCCGATCCGCACCGCGTCGTCCACCGACACCCGGCGCACCTGCGCGATGTGCTCCTTCAGCGTGGGCCCCTCGATATAGGCGGTGGCGAGGTACACCAGCCAGTCGCGCTCCCCGTAGTCGAGGAGCCGGGCCACGTGGGGATGCTCGAGGCGGGAGAGGGTCTTGATCTCGCGGAGGAACCGGTCGGCCGTGGCGGTCACCACGAGCTCCGGGTGCAGGACCTTGAGGGCCACCGCCTGGCCGTCGAGCGTCCGGGCGAAGAACACCCGGCCGGCGCCACCGCGCGCCATTTCCCGCTCGACCGTGTAGCGGTCGCGCAGCGCCTCCTGGACCATCGGGAGGAGGTCCCGCCGCATCAGCTCGAACTCCTCATCATGGTGTAAGGTCGGCCCCCGATGGGCGGGAGCGCAAGGTGGCCAATTGCTTCCCTCGGGGTCGGGAATTGCTCCCCTTCTCCGGGGATGCAACCTTTTCTCCGGCGGGGCCGTCCAATCCCGTGCATGCCAACCCCAACTGCGGGAGTCCCGGCCCTGGCCCGAGACCCCAACGAATCCCGGCACGCAGCAGATGCCGTCGAGGCCGCCCTCGCCGCCAGTGGGGACACGCATGCCTTCGAGCGCCTGTACCGGCGGCACGTCACCCGGGTCCACAACCTCGTGCGCCGCATGCACGGGAACGACGACGCCGACGAAGTCACCCAGGACGTCTTTGTCCGGGCCTGGGAAAAGCTGGGGACGTACCGGGGCGAGGCGGCCTTCTCCACCTGGCTCCACCGGCTGGCGGTGAACGTGGTCCTGGGACGCCGGGAGGAGCGGGGGCGCCGGCGCAACCGCTTCAGTGATGAGGAGACCTTCATCGAAGCGGCCCCGGCCCGGCGCACGACGCCCGAGGAATCCATGGACCTCGAAGCGGCCATGGCCAGGCTCCCCGCCGGCGCGCGAGAGGTGTTCGTCCTGCACGACGTGGAAGGGTACCGCCACGAGGAGATCGCCGACATGCTGGGGTTGGCGACCGGCACGTCGAAGTCCCAGCTGCACCGGGCCCGCATGGCGCTCCGCGCCTGGCTGGACTGACACCACGGGCCCCGAGAGGAACGACCCATGACCGACCGATGGACTGACCGGCTGTCCGAATACCTCGACGGAGACTTCTCCGCCGACGAGCGCACCGCCCTCGAGGCCCACCTGCGCGAGTGCCCGGCCTGCCGCACCACCGTGGACGACCTGCGCCGGGTCATGACCCGGGCCCACACGCTCGTCGACCGCCCCGCCGGCGACCTCTGGGCCGGCATCGCCGCCCGAATCGGCGCCGAGGCCGGCTCCGTCGTCAGCCTGGATGCGTATCGCACCAGTCGGCGGATCGCTGTGACCATGCCGCAACTCGCGGCCGCCGCCGTGCTCCTTGTTTCGCTGTCCACCGGCGCCACCTGGCTGGCGCTCCGGCCCCCGGCCGCCAGGCCCGTGGCGGTGCAGACGCCCCGCCCAGGCGGCGCGCAGGTCATCCAGGTCGGGCTCCCGACCGCGGCCGAGCAGAGCTACGAGGCGGCGGTGACCGAGCTGGAACGCGCGCTGGAGGCGGGCCGCAGCCGGCTCGACCCGAAGACCGTGGCCGTGCTGGAACGGAATCTGGGCCGGATCGACGCAGCCATCGCTGAGGCCCGGACCGCCCTCGAGGCCGACCCGGCCAACGCCTACCTGAGCTCCCATCTCGCCAACACGATGCAGCAGAAGATCGCCCTGCTGCAGCAGGCCACCACGCTCGCCGACGCGGCGAGCTGAAAGGACCGACCATGCTGTTCGCCACCACCGTCCTCGTCGCCGCCCTCTGGGCGCCCCAGGCCACCGACACGACCCTGCCGGCGGTCAAGGGCACCCGGCTCGCGGTCAACAACTTCTCCGGCCGCATCACCGTCACCGGCTGGACGCGCAATGAAGTGCAGGTCCGGTCGACCTCCGAGGACGACGAAGCCGAGCTGCGCGTCGAAAGCAGCTCGGGAGAGATCCGCGTCTCGCAGCGGATGCGGAACGGCCCGACGGACATGGACGTGACGATCAACGCGCCGGCGTGGATGGCGGTGAGCCTCCAGGGCACGGAAACTGACATCGTCGTATCCGGCATCGCCGCGCCCATCAAGGCCCAGTCGGTCTCCGGCGACATCACGGTGAGCGGCGGGGCGGACAACGTCTCCCTCAACTCCGTTGACGGCGACGTGCGGGCCGAGGGCACCCGCGGCACGCTCGACATCCAGGCGGTGGACGGCGATGTGTCGGTCCGCGACCTGACCGGCGCGCTCACCATCCAGGGCGTGGACGGCGACCTCCGGCTCGAGTCGATCACCTCCTCGGCGGTGCGGGTGTCGAGCGTCGATGGCGACGTCGCCTTCGACGGGCCCTTCGCCGCCAGCGGCAGCTACAGCTTCAAGACGCACGACGGCGACCTCACGATCCGGCCAGCGGGCACGGTCAACGCCACCGTGTCGGTGTCCACCTGGAACGGGGAGTTCGAGTCGTCGATGCCGGTCACCATCACCGGCAGCCAGGAGGGGAAGCGCTTCAGCTTCACGCTGGGCACCGGCAGTGCGCGCGTCGAACTCGAGTCGTTCGACGGCCAGATCCGCCTCGTCCGCTAGGCATGAACCCCGACATTTCACCGAGGATCAACCCATGAAGACCTTCTTCACGCTCGGACTCGCCCTCGCCGCCTGGGCCGCACTGCCCGGCGCAGGCGCCGCCCAGGAACCCGCATGGAACTGGAAGGGCACGGTGGCGGCGGGCAAGAGCATCGAGATCAAGGGCGTCAACGGCGACATCCGCGCCACGGCCGGCAGCGGGTCGGAGGTCGTCGTGACGGCCGTCAAGAAGGGCCGGAAGTCGAACCCGTCCACCGTGACGATCGAGGTGGTCAACAGCGCGGCGGGCGTAACGATTTGCGCCGTGTACCCGAGCACCGGCAAGAAGACCAACAAGTGCGCCCCCGGCGACGAGGGCACCATGAACACGAACGACAACGACGTGAACGTGGACTTCACGGTCCAGGTCCCCGCGGGCGTCAAGTTCGTGGGCGAGACGGTCAACGGCTCTGTCGGCACGGAGCGCCTAGGGAGCGACGCCGAGGTCTCGACGGTCAATGGCGACGTCCGGGTGGTGGCCGCGGGGGTGGTCCGTGCCAGCACCGTCAACGGATCCGTCGACGTGTCGATGGGCAAGGCTGACTGGAGTGGGACGGTGCACCTGAGCACCGTGAACGGAAGCATCCGCGCCACGCTGCCGGCGAGCTTCAGCGCCACCATCAACGGCAGCACGGTCAACGGCAGCATCGAGTCGGAGTTTCCGCTGGTGGTCGAAGGCAAGTTCGGCCCGCGCAACGTGCACGGGACGATCGGCTCCGGCGGCCGGACGCTGGACCTCGAAACGGTCAACGGAAGCATCACCCTCGCCAAGGGCTCGTAAGGGCTGAAACCTGGCAGCGGCTGGATACGTCCGGTCACAATCCACTACACCTGTAGGAGAGGCCGTCGTCACCCCGGGCGACGGCCCCTTCAGTGACCAACCCGAGAGCCGATGCCCCGACGACTCGCCCCCCTCGCCCTGACGCTGGCCGCTGTGCTCCTCGGGGCGACGCCGGCCCCCGCCCAGACCATCGACCCCGGGGCAGGCAAGGTGGCCCGGGCCGTGCCGATCACCGGCCAATCCCCCCATATCGACGGCCACCTGGACGACCCGGTCTGGGCGACGGCGCTCTGGTTCTCCGATTTCATCGAGAAGGTCCCGACCGAGGGCGCCACGCCGACCGACCGGACCGAGGTCGCGTTCGCCTACGACGAGAGCGCCCTGTACGTCGGGGCCCGGCTGTACAGCGCCCGCGTGGCGGAGATTCCCCGCCCGGTGACCCGCCGCGATCAGTTCAGCAACGCCGAATACTTCATCGTGGCGCTCGATCCGTATCACGACAAGCGGACCGGCTACAGCTTCAGCGTCAGCTCCGGCGGCGTGCAGGGAGACTCCTACCATCCCCAGGACGAAGAAGACAACCGGGACCCGGGGTTCAACCCGGTCTGGGAGGCACGCATCTCGTTCGACAGCCTCGGCTGGTACGCCGAGATGCGGATCCCCTTTTCCCAGCTGCGGTTCAACACCCAGGCGCTGCAGCAGTGGGGCCTGAACATCAATCGCTGGCGCCCCGGGTTCAACGAGGACATCTACTGGGTGATGATCCCCCGCTCGCAGTCGGGGTTCTTCTCGCATTTCGGCACGCTCGAGGGCATGGACAACATCGTGCCGAGCCGCCGCGCCGAGTTCATCCCGTACGTGGCCGGCACGGCGAGCATGTCGGGCACGCAGGCCTACGGCAATCCCTTCGATGACGGCAGCGAGTGGGAGGGGCGGGTCGGCGCGGACTTCAAGGTCGGGCTGGGTTCGAACCTGACCCTGGACGCCACCGTGAACCCGGACTTCGGGCAGGTGGAGGCCGACCCCGCCGAGGTGAATCTGACGGCCTTCGAGACGTTTTTCCCCGAACAGCGGCCGTTCTTCATCGAGGGAAACCAGCTGCTGCAGGGGAACGGGCCGGGGTACTACTACTCGCGGCGGATCGGGGCCACGCCGCAGGGTTACGCGACCGGGGAGGTCGCGGACTCCGCGGATTTCGTCGAGTCGCCGCGATACGCCACGATCCTGGGCGCCGCCAAGCTGACGGGCCGCACCTCATCGGGCATGTCCATCGGCGCATTGGGGGCGGTCACCCAGCGTGAATACGCAAACCTCTACGACGTCACGACGAATTCCTTCAACAAGGTGGCCGTCGAGCCGTCCACGGCCTACCTCGTCGGGCGCATCCAGCAGGAATTCGGGGCGTCGGCGTCGACCGTCGGCGTCACCCTGACCGGTCTCTCGCGCAGCTTTTCCGACGCCCAGCCGCTCAAGGAACAAATGACCAGCCAGGCCGTCTCGGGTGGCGCCGACTGGCTGCTTCGATTCAACAACGGCCAGTTCCTGGTCGGCGGGCACGCCGGGTTCAGCTACATCCACGGTTCGGACACCGCGGTGACGGCGGTCCAGACCTCGTCCGCGCACTACTACCAGCGGCCGGACCAGGACTATGCGGTGCTCGACACGACGGCCACCTCGCTGTCTGGCTACTCGTTGGGATTGAACGCCGAGAAGGCCGGCGGGAAGCACTGGACCGGCGGCCTGTTCCTCGGGGCGGAGTCGCCCGGGTTCGAGCTCAACGACCTGGGCCGGCTGTCGAGCGCGGACGACATCGACGGAGAGTTCTTCGTCAACTACCGGGAAACGCAGGCGGGCAAGATCTTCCGCAATTATCGGGTGGGGCTCGCGACCGCCAGCGGGTGGAACTTCGGGGGAACCCGGACGTACTCCGTGTTCCGGCTCAACACCAACCAGGCCTGGAAGAACTGGTGGCAGAGCTACATCGGGATATTCTATCGCCCCGCGGCGATGAGCGATGACCTGACGCGGGGCGGCCCGCTGATGGCGACGGTGCCCGGTGGCGGGGTCGACGCGCAAGTGTTCAGCAACGAGGCCAAGAACATCCAGGTGGGCCTCTTCTACAGCACCTCGTGGAACGACCTCGGGGCGAGCTTCAACTCGGTTCGGTTGAACTTCCGCGCCCGCCCCGGCAGCCGGTGGCAGTTCACGATCGCCCCCTCCTGGCGCGAGTCGAACAACGCCCGGCAGTACATCGGCGTGTACCCCGGCGGGACGCCCGCCACCTACGATGAGCGGTACGTGTTCTCGTGGGTGCGGCAGACGACGCTCTCGATGCAGCTGCGGCTGAACTACTCGTTCACGCCCGGCCTGACGCTCGAAGCCTACGCCGAGCCGTTCGCGTCGAGCGGCAACTTCTCGCAGTACGGGGAGCTGGCGGCGGCCGAAACGACGACCCTGCGGGAGTACGGCACCGACAACACCACCATTACGCAGGACCCGGACGGCAACTACGTGGTGACCGACGCCGGCAACGGGCAGACCTTCACCCTGCCCAACAACAACTTCAACGTGCTGTCGTATCGGAGCAATGTCGTGCTGCGGTGGGAGTGGCGGCCCGGGAGCGCGCTGTTCCTGATCTGGCAGCAGAACCGCGAGTCGGACTGCGCCGCCGGCTACGACACCGGCATCTGCTACCAGGATGACAAGGTGCCGGGCGGCGGAGTCAACGCCGGCGACCTCCTGGCGTCCCGCGGCGTCACCGGCGACAACATCCTGGTGCTCAAGGCGTCGTACTGGTTTTCCCTGCGGTAGCCCCGAGGATCCGGCCGATCTGCTTCAGGTGAACCAGGTCGTGCCCGGCCAGGAGGCGGATCAGCTTCCCGGCCGTTTCCAGCCCGCGCTCCGCGTGCATCCCGCCCCGGGCCAGCGCCGCCTCGTCGAGGGACGCCCACAGCCGAAGATTGGCGGCGCGAAGTGCCGTGAAGTCCCGGAGCGCGAGCCCCGGATCGGCCCGGTCGTACCCGAAGACGCGGCCCCAGGCGTCCTGGTCGTATGCCGCGATCGGGGGCGTGTCCTCGACCAGCATGAGCCGGATGCGCTGCCCGTTGATCCCCTCGCTGTCCGCCAGGTGCTGCAGCACCCCCGCCACCGACCACTTGCCCGGGGCCTCTGGCCGCGTCAGCGCCGGCGGCGCGGCGAAGGCGAGCGCGCGGGCCGCCACGGCCGGCGTCGAACCGAGCACCTCGAGCGGATCGCGGTCGCCGAGCAGGGCAAGGAGCGACGCCACATACGCGTCGGCGGCGGCGCCGCGCTGCCCGGCCGGGTTGGAGTAGGTCATGCGCTACCGGAGCCTTTCCTGGATGGCGGCGGCGAACCGGTCGGGCGCGCCGGCGTCCCACCGAAGGAACATCGAAGGCTCGGTTACCTCGAGCTCCAGCAGCCGGAGCACGCCGTCCGCCGTCGGGAGGAGATCGATCCGCGCATAGAGCGTATCCGCCGCGAGCGCGTCGAGCACCCGTTGCCCCGCCGCGAATTCCGCCTCGGTCGGCTGGACGGCCAGCACCCGCCCCCCGTGCTCGGTCTGGACGCGGAAGTCGCCGGCGGCGGGAATCTTCCGGACCGCATGGCTGAACCGGCCGTTGAAGTAGAGCAGCGAGAGCTCGCCGACGGTCGACACCTCGGCGACGTAGGGCTGCACCATCATCGCGCGCTGCGTCAGCTGTTCCGCCAGAAAGTGCGCGCCCTCGCCCACGGTCTTGGGCCCGACCATCCGGGTGCGCCGGGCGCCGGCCGACACGACCGGCTTGAGCACCGCCTCGGTCCAGCCCTCCTCCGCCAGGAGCCGCGGGAGGTCCGCGACGCTGTCCCGTGCAAACCAGTGCGTCGGGACGATTGGCACGCCCCGGTCGGACAATTCCCGCAGGTAGAGCTTGTCGGTGTTCCAGCGCAGCATCGGCGCCGGGTTCCAGAGCGGGCGCGCGGCCGCGACGCGGTCGGCCCAGGCCAGGAAGGCGGCGATCTTGTTGGGGTAGTCCCAGGTGGTCCGCACGACGACGAGGTCGTACGCGGCCCAGTCGACCGCAGGATCATTCCAGACCAGCGGCACCCCGTCGATCCCGGCGCGCCGGAGCGCGGGCACGAGCGGGGCGTCTTCGACGTCGAGCTGCGGCAGGGCCGCACAGGTGGCGAGGGCGACGCGTGGCTTCACGGCGGTGTCGAGGGCGAAGGGTGGAAACACAACAGCCGGCCCGAAGGCCGGCCGTCGAAGATCGGGACGGCGGGATTTGAACCCGCGACCCCTGCAACCCCATTGCAGTGCGCTACCAGACTGCGCTACGTCCCGTCGAACGAGGCCCAAAACTAGCCTCTCCTCCCGCCTTGGGGAAGGGGCCGCACGCCGATAAGTTGCACTCTCCTCCGCCACCACCTGGAGTCGCCATGAATCGCCGCACCTTCGTGCACCGGACCGCCGGCGGGGTCGCCGCCTTCGGCGCATTGCGCGCGCTCTCCGCCTGCCGGCCCGACGCGTCGACCGGCGCGCAGGACGCCGGGTTCGTTGCCGTCCGGGAGCGGTACTTCCTCCGGACGCTGGAGCTCAATCCCGTCACCTCGACGTACCTGGGCGGCGACGGCTACGCGCCCCAGCTGGCCGCCGTGAACGGCAAGCTGCGCGACTTCAGCCCCGCCGCGCTGCAGGACGAGGTCGCGTTCCTCCAGTCAGTCCTGAAGGAGCTCGACGCGATCCCGCCCGGCTCCCTCTCCGCACAGGCCCGCATCGACCGCGCCGTGGTGCAGGCGCAGGCGGGCTACATGGTGCACCAGCTCGCCGAGCGGCGCTACCAGGAACGGTGCGTGGACACCTATGTGGCGGAGCCGTTCCGGGGGATCGACTGGCAAATCCAGGGCATGACCGACGCCGGCAACGGGCTGCTCGGCACCGAGGCAGAATGGGCGCTGGTGGTGGCCCGCGTCGCCGCCGTGCCGGCCTACGTGGAGACCGCGAAGGCGAACCTCACCGCCGGCAAGGCGGCAGGAAACCTCCCCGACCGGCGGCTGGTGTCGCGCGACGGCCTGGCCGGCTCGCAAGCCAACGTGGAGTACTTCACGACCACCCTGCCGGCGCTGGCGGCGCAATACATCGGCGACCGCCCGTTCGCCAAGGCGACCGCGTCGCAGCTCGGCACCGCTGGCGCCGCGGCAGGCGCCGCCTACGCCTCGATGGCGGCATTCCTGTCCGCCACCTTCGACCTGAACGAGACGACCGACCGATACGCCGCCGGGGAAGTGGAGTACGCGTGGCGGGTCAACAACTGCCTCAAGGACGAGCGGACGCCGGCCGAACTCTACGAGTACGGGGCCGGGCAGGTCTCGGAGTACGAAGCCAAGATCTTCCGGGTGGCGGAGGAGGTGTCGAAGCAGGCCGGCCTCGGGCTCCCCTTCGGCAGCGACGCCGACCGGCGGCGCAGTGTGCGAGCGGTCATGGACCACCTGGCCAAGGACTCGCCGAAAGACGACACCGAGCTCTTCGCCTGGTACCGACAGGCCGGGACCCGCGCCGTCGCCTACGGCCGCCAGCAGCAGATGTTCGACATTCCCGAGGACTACCAGCTCGTCGTCACCGAGACGCCGCCGGTCCTTCGCAGCACGACGGACGCCTCGTACTACCCTGCCCCGCCGTTCAAGACCACCGGCGTCGGCCGGTTCTACCTGACGCCCACCGGCAACGACCCGGGCGCGCTCAAGCTGAACAACCGCAGTTCGGTGGCCACCACGGCCATCCACGAGGGCTTCCCCGGGCACGACTGGGACTACAAGTACATGACCCAGCACGCCACCGAAATCAGCGACATCCGGTGGCTCACGCCGGGCGCCGTGGAGGACTCGTTCTCGATGTGGGAGGACTCGATGTCGTCCGAGGGGTGGGCGCTGTACTCGGAGGAACTGATGGCCGAGGCGTCCGCGGGGCGGCCGTACGGATTCTACGAACCGGGCGAGTACCTCTACATGCTGCAGGCGCAGCTGATGCGGGCGGTGCGGGTCCGGGTGGACGTCGGCATCCACACCGGGCGGATGACCTTCGACGAAGCGGTGGACTACTTCGCGGCGCACGTCGACTTCTTCCCCGACGCCCGCACGGCACAGGCAAGCGACCCGGTGGCGAAGGCCGCGTTCGACACCGCAAATCGCGCCATCTACCGCTATTCCAAGTGGCCGACCCAGTGCATCACCTACAACCTCGGCAAGCACAATATCCAGGACCTACGCGCCGCCACCGAACAGAAACAGGGAACGGCCTTCAGCCTGAAGGCCTTCCACGAGAAGTTCATGGGCATGGGGACGATTCCGACCGGCTACTTCCGGGAGGACTTCCTCAAGGGGTAGCGGGCGCCGGGAACCGGCGCCAGAGGAGCCACGCCGTGGCGATGCCGATGACGGCGGCCAGCGTCACGTCGCTCACGAAATGCGCGTGCGCGGCCACCCGGCTGAACGCGCAGCCCGCCGCGAGGGCGTAGCAGGCCGGCCGGGCCCGCGGGAAAAGCAGCCCGAGCATCGCCAGCGCGCCGAAGGCCACGATCACGTGGCTGCTCGGCAGCCCGAGACCGGCGGTCGAGAACGGGCGGTCCGCCCAGTCGCGAAAGACGTACTCGCCCACCGATTGCCCTGGCCGTTGCCGCCGAATCACGATCTTCAGCACTTCCCCCACGGCACCGCTCAGCGCGGCAGACCCCACCACCAAGGTGCCGCGCCGCAGCGCGGCCCGCACGCCCCCCGCCGCCCGCAGCGGCCAGTCCACCAGCACCAGCGCACACCCGACGATCAGCCACGTGGGCAGGAATCCCTGGATGCGGAGCAGCCGCCCGAGGTCGGTATTGGCGAGCTTGGGGAACACCAGGTGCGCGGCCGCCCACCAGTCCACCAGGTGAGCGAGCAGCACCGCGAGCGCTGAGTAGAGGAGGAATCGCTGGACGACGCGCGGGGAGGCCATGGGCCCGAAAGGTAACGCCGTCACCGCGGGCGGCACCTCGATAGACGAACGCCGCCCGGAGAGGGCGGCGCTGGCGACGAGAGCCACTGATCGGATTCGAACCGATGACCCCCGCATTACGAATGCGGTGCTCTACCGACTGAGCTACAGTGGCCAGACCTGATAGAAAAGGGCGCACACTCGTGCGCCCCGGTCCGGATGCCCTGGCGCGGATTCGAACCGCGACGCCTTTCGGCACTACCCCCTCAAGATAGCGTGTCTACCAGTTTCACCACCAGGGCGGGCGGCGGGGATAATACCCCTTCGCTCGGGGTGGGTCAACCCCGCGCAGGACTCAATGGAAGTGATTGCCTCGTCGAGCCTTACCGGGATTCACTGGACGGTATGCGCGGTCGATCCGGACGCGCTGCCGAGGAAGCGTGTGTCTCCTCCATAGGTCGCCGTGAGCGTGCGCGCGCCCGGGGTCGTGAGGGTCAGCGCGCAACTTCCGGCGGCCACGGCTGCGGAGCAGGACTCTGCGCCGTCGGTGGTGACGGTGACGAGGCCGGTCGGCGTGCCCGCACCCGGAGCGGTCGCGGCGACCGACCAGGTCACGGTGACGGCGGTCAGAGTGTCCGACGGTTCGGGCAGATGCGACACGATGGTCGTCGTCGTCGCCGCCTGGTTGACCGTCTGCGGAGCCCCGGCCGAGATACTCCCCGCGAAGTTCCCATCGGTCGCGTACGTGGCCGTGAGCGTGCGCGCCCCGACGGTCGTGAGGGCCAGCGTGCAGCCACCCGCTCCGACGCTCGCGTTACACGAATTCACTCCGTCGGATACGGTCACGGTGCCCGTCGGGGTCCCGCCGCCGCTGGTCACCGTGTACCCGACGGTCACACTCTGCCCGACCACCGAGGGGTTGGGCGCGTTCGACGTGATGGATGTCGTCGTCGTGGCGCTGGTCACGTTGAAGGCGGCGCTGGTCCCGTTTGGCAGCCCGGTCGAGGAGGCCACGAGGGTGTACCCCGTGCCGACCGCGTTCACCGTGAGGTTGCTGAAGGTCGCCACGCCTGCCACCGCCGCGAGGGAGGTGGTCCCGCCGAGGGTGGCGCCGCTCGGGTTCACGCCGAAGGCCAGCCCGACCGTGGCGGTGGAGGCCGTGAGGTTGCCCAGCGCGTCCTCGATCCGGACCGTCACCGGCGGCGCGATCACCCCGCCCACGGCCGCCGAACTCGGCTGCCCCTGGAAGACCAGCACGGCCGGTGCGGCCGGAGTGACGTTGAAGGCGGTGCTTGTCGCGAGCGGGAGTGCCCCACCCGTGGCGGTGAGGGTGTACCCCGTTCCCGTCCGGTTCAGCGTCATCGCGGGGAAGGTGGCCACGCCGGCGATCGCCGCGACCGCGGTCGTCCCGCCGAGGGTGGCAGCGCCGGGGTTGGTGCCGATCGCCATCGTGATCGACGTCGTGGCGCTCGTGACCCGGTTCCCCGAGGCGTCACGCACCTCGACCACCACCGCCGGCGCGATCCCCACGCCGGCCACGACCGTGCTCGGCTGGGTCGTGAACGCGAGCGCCGCCGGAGCGCCCGGCGTGACGTCGAACGCCGCGCTGGTGGCGCTGGTCAATCCGGTCGCCGCCGCGCCGAGGGTGTAGCCGGTGCCCGTCCGGTTGAGCGAGAGCGCCGGGAAGGTCGCCACGCCGGCCACCGCCGCCACCGCCCCACCGCCGGTCAGCGTGCCACCAACAGGGTTGTTGGCCAGCGACAGGCTGATCGAGTTGGTGGCAGTCGTGACCCGGTTGCCGGCGGCGTCCTGGATTTCGACCTGCACCGCCGGCGTGATGCTGGCCCCCGCCGCGGCCGTCGTCGGCTGCACCGCGAATGCAAGGCGGGTCGCCGCGCCGGCGGTCACGTTGAAGGCGTTGCTCGTGACCCCGGTCAGGCCCGTTGCAGTGGCGCCGAGTGCATATCCGACCCCGGCGCGGTCGAGCGTCAGCGTCGAGAAGGTGGCAACGCCACCTACAGCGGCCAGGCTGAGTGTTCCGCCCAGCACGCCGCCGACAGGATTCGACGCCAGCGCGATCGTCACGCTGTTGGTGGCGGTGGTAACCAGGTTGCCCGCGCCGTCGATGACGCGCACCTGCACGGCGGGCGTGATGGCCGCGCCCGACGCGACGGTGGTCGGCTGCACCTGGAAGGCCAGGCCGGCCGGTGCGCCCGCGCTGAGCGCCAAGGCGCCCGAGGTGACGCTGGTGAGCGGCACCGAGCTGAAGTTGAGGGTGAAGTTCCCGGCCGTGCCCGCCAGCGACAGGTTGGCGAAGGTGGCCACGCCGGTCACCGTGCCGGCCGTGAGCGTGCCGCCCAGCGTGCCGGCGCCGGACGCGATGGCGGCGGTGATGACCGTGCCGTTCGCCGGCACGGTGTTGCCGAGCGCGTCCACGACTCGGACCACCGGCTGCGGCGAGAATAGCGCGCCGCTCTGGGCGGTGGCCGGCATCGTGGTGATCGCCAGCGCCGCGGCGGCACCCGGGTCGATGGTGAAGGCGCCGCTGGTGGCGCCCGTCAGGCTGCCGGAGCTCGCCGCCAGGGTGTACCCCGCGCCGCTCCGGTTGAGGGAGAGCGTGCTGAAGGTGGCCACGCCGGCCACGGCGCTCACGGTGGCCGTGCCGCCGAGGGTGCTGCCGCCGGGGTTGGTACCGATCGCCATGGTGATGGAGGCGGTGGAGCTCGTGACGCGATTGCCGAGCGCGTCCCGCACCTCGACCTGCACGGCCGGGGCGATCGCGACGCCGGCCACCGTCGTGCCGGGCTGCACCGTGAAGGCCAGCGCGCTGGCCGCGGCCGGCGTGATGTCAAAGGCGGTGCTGGTGGCCCCCGTCAGTCCGGTGGCCGCGGCGGCCAGCGTGTAGCCCGTGCCGGTCCTGTTGAGTGACAGTCCGTTGAATTGGGCGATGCCGCTCGATGCGCTGACGGTCGTGGTCCCCCCGAGCGTGCTTCCCCCCGGATTGGTACCGATGGTCAGCGTGATGGAGGTCGTGGCCGTGGTGACCACGTTGCCGCCGCTGTCCAGCACGCGCACCCGGACCGGCGGCGTGATCGAGGTCCCGGCGATGGAACTCGTCGGCTGGGTGTTGAAGTCCAGCGTCGCCGGGAGGCCTGCGCTGATAGCGATGGCCCCGGTCGTGGCCGCGGTCAGGGCGCCCGAGGTGAAGCTGATCGTGAAGCTCCCGACGGTCCCGGTGACCTGCAGGTTGGCGAACGTGGCGACGCCGCTCACCGTGCTCGCCGTGAGGGTGCCACTCAGTGCGCCGCTGCCGGACGCCAGCGCGGCGGTGATGACCGTTCCGGTGGTGGGCACGGTGTTGCCGTTCGCGTCCACCAGGCGGATGACCGGCTGCGGGGAGAGGACCACGCCGCTCTGGCCGGTGGTGGGCGCCGTCGTGATGGCCAGCGCGCTCGCCGCGCCCGGGTTCACGGTGAAGGCGACGCTCGTCGCCCCAGTGAGCCCCGTCGCGCTGGCGGCGAGCGTGTACCCCGCCGCCGACCTGTTGAGCGTCAGGGAACTGAAGGTGGCCACGCCGGCCACGGCCGCCGCCGAGGTGGTGCCGCCCAGGGTGCTGCCGCCCGGGTTCGCCCCCAGGGCGAGGGCCACCGTATTGGTGGCGGTGGTCACGAGGTTGCCTGCGCCGTCCAACACGCGGACCTGCACCGCCGGCGAAATCGACGCCCCCGCAACCACCGTGCTCGGCTGGACCAGGTACTCCAGCGCCGCCGGCGCGCCTGCCGCCACGGCGATCGGGCCGGTAGTGACCCCGGTGACCGCCGGGGCCGTGAAGGTCAGCGTGTAGTTCCCGACCGTCCCGGTCAACGCCAGGTTCGTGAAGGCGGCCACGCCGGACACCGTGTTGGCCGTGAGGGTGCCACCCAGCGTGCCTGCGCCCGAGGCCAGCGCGGCGGTCACCGTGGTACCGGTCGTCGGCACGGTGTTGCCCAACGCGTCCACCAGGCGCACGGCAGGCTGCGGGGCCAGGACCACGCCGCTCTGGCCTGTGGTCGGAGCGGCGCTGAGAACGAGCGCGGCCGCGGTACCGGGGTTCACGGTGAACGCGTTGCTCGTCGTACCCGTGAGGCCGGTTGCCGACGCGGCCAGCGTGTATCCGGCCGCGGCCTTGTCCAGCGTCAGGTTGGAGAAGGTCGCCACGCCCGCGACGGCCGCCGTGGTGAGCGTCCCGCCGAGCGCGCTGCCACCGGGGTTGGCTCCGAACGCGAGCGTCACCGCGTTGGTGGCCGTCAGAACGGTGTTGCCCGCGCCGTCCACCACGCGCACCTGTACGGCAGGAGACATCAAGGCGCCCGCGATCACCGTCGAGGGCTGGACAAGGTACGCGAGAGCCGTTGGGGCCCCCGCGCTCAGCGTAATGGCGCCGCTGGTAACGGGCGTCAGTCCGCCAGAACTGAAGTTGATCGTGAAGTTCCCGGCGGTGCCGGTAAGTGCCAGGCTCGAGAAGGTGGCCACGCCGTTCGTCGTGAGGGCTGTGAGCATGCCGCCCAGCGAACCACTCCCCGAGGCCAGCGCGGCAGTAATGGTGACGCTGTTGCTCGGCACGGTGTTGCCGTTGGCGTCCACCAGGCGGATGATCGGCTGCGGCGAGAGCACCACCCCGCTCTGGCCCGTCGTCGGCGCCGTCGTGATGGCCAGGGCCGTGGCAACGCCGGGGTTGATGTTGAACGCCGCGCTGGTGGCTCCAGTCAGCGCGCCCGACGAGGCGGCCAGCGTGTAGCCGGTGCCCGTCCGGTTGAGAGACAGGTTGCTGAAGGTGGCCAGGCCGGCCACGGCGTTGACGGTGGCGGTTCCACCCAGCGTGCTGCCGCCTGGGTTCGCCAGGATCGCCAAGGTCACGGCCGCGGTCGAGCCGGTCACGCGGTTGCCGTTGGCGTCCTGGATCTCGACCTGCGGCGCAGGGTTGATCGCCGCTCCGGCCGTTGTCGTCGTGGGCTGCGCCACCCAGGCCAGCCGGGTCGCGGCGCCCGGCGTCACGGCAAAACCGGTACTCGTCGCGCCGGTCAGGCCGCCCGACGTCGCGGCGAGGGTGTACCCCGCCCCCGTCTTGTCGAGATTGAGGGTGCTGAACGTGGCCACGCCTGCGACCGCGGCCACCGACGTCGTGCCGCTCAGGACGCTTCCGCCGGGGTTGGCGCCGAGTCCCATCGAGACCGAATTGGTGGCGGTCGCCACGAAGTTGCCGGCGCCGTCGAGCACGCGCACCGTCACTGCCGGCGTGATCGCCGCCCCGGCGGCCACGTCGGTCGGCTGCGCAACGAAGGCGAGGGCGGCGGGCGCGCCGGCACTCAGCGTGATCGTGCCGGTGGTGATGCTCGTAAGTGTCGGTGCGCTCAGGTTGAGCGAGTAGCTCCCGACCGTACCGGTCAGCACCAGGTTCGTGAACGTGGCCACGCCCGACACCGTCCCGGCGGTGAGTGTGCCGGTCAGCGCCCCGGGCCCAGAGGCCAGCGCCGCGGTCACGATGGTGCCGGTGGTCGGTACCGTGTTCCCGCTGGCGTCCACCATGCGGACGACCAGCGGGGCGGCGAGCACGGCGCCGCTCTGCCCGGTAGTCGGAGCGGAGGTCACCGCGAGCGCCGTCGCGGCCCCCGGATTCACGCCGAACCCGGCGCTCGTGACACCGGTGAGCCCGGTGGCGTTGGCGGTCAGGGTGTACCCGGCGCCAGTGCGGTTCAGGGTGAGCGTGCCAAAGGTGGCCACGCCGGCCACCGCGCTCACCGTCGTCGTGCCACCGAGCGTACTGCCACCGGGATTCGTGCCGATCGCGACGGTCACGGCGTTGGTCGCGCCGGTTACCCGGTTCCCCGCCGCGTCCTGGATCTCCACCTGCACCGGTGGGCTCATCGAGGCGCCCGCCGACACCGTGCTCGGCGGCACCAGGTACACCAGGCGCGTCGCCGCGCCCGGCGTCACGGCGAATCCGGTGCTCGTGGCCCCGGTCAGGCCCGTCGCACTCGCGGTCAGCGTGTAACCCGCGCCAGTGAGGTTGAGCGACAGGGTGCTGAAGGTGGCGGCACCGGCCACCGCGGCCGCCGTGACAGTCCCGCTCAGGGTGCTCCCGCCCGGATTGTTGCCTAGCCCGATGGTGATCGCGTTGGTGGCCGTGGGCACCAGGTTGCCCGCGCCGTCCAGCACGCGGACCACCACCGACGGCGCGATCGCCGCGGCCGACGCCACGTCGCTCGGCTGCACAAAGAAGGACAGGGAGGCGGGCACGCCCGCGCTCAGCGCGATGGCACCGCTGGTGACGCTGGTCAATGCGCCGGAACTGAAGTTGATCGTGTAGGCGCCGGTGATGCCGGTGAGGGACAGGTTCGTGAAGGTGGCCACGCCGCTGACGGTGTTCGCCGTCAGTGTGCCGCCGAGGGTGCCGCCTCCGGAGGCGAGGGTCGCCGTCACGGTGGTCCCGGTGGTCGGGACGGTGTTGCCGTTCGCGTCCACCAGCCGGACGACCGGTTGCGGCGAAAGGACCACGCCGCTCTGGCCGGTTACCGGTGCGGTGGTAATGGCAAGCGCGGTGGCCGCGCCCGGGCTCACCGTGAACGCGGAGCTTGTCACTCCCGTCAGGCCTGCGGCGCTGGCGGCCAGGGTGTAGCCCGCCGCTGACCGGTTGAGCGTGAGCGTCGAGAAGGTGGCCACGCCCGCCACGGCGCTCACCGTCGTGGTGCCACCCAGCGTGCTCCCGCCCGGGTTGGCCCCCAGCGCCACGGTCACCGCGTTGGTGGCGGTCGTGACGGTGTTCCCCGCCCCGTCCCGGACTCGAACCGTCGGCGATGGGGTGATGACCTGCCCGGCCACCACTGTCGTGGGCTGCTGAACGTACTCCAGCGCCGTGGCAGTGCCCGGCGTGAGGGTGATGGCCGCTGTGGTGTCGCTGGCGATGGCCGCCGAGGAGAAGAGCAGCGTGCGAGGCCCGATGGTGCCGGTGATGACCAGCCCCGGGAACGTTGCGACGCCGGCGGCGTTGGTTGGCTGGGTAAGCGTGCCGGTCAGGGTGCCCCCGCCGGACAGGAGGCTCACGACGACGTTGCGCCCGGCGCCCGACACCGGATTGCCGGCGGCGTCCTCGACCTGCACCGCGGGTGCGCTCGGGAACGCGATGCCGCTCTGCGCGGTGGTCGGCTGCGCCGTGACCGTCACGCGGGCGGCACCGCCGGCGGAGAGCGTGATGGCGGTCGAGTTCACGCCGGTGAGGCTGGCCCCGTTGAACGCCAGGACATAGGAGCCCGTCGGCCCGGTAATGATCAGCGTGCCGAAGCTCGCGCGCCCGTTGATGTCGGTGAGGGCGACGGTCCCGCCGCTCAGCGTGCCGCCCGGGCCCGAGGCAATCGTGGCGGTGATGCCGACCCCCGAGGTGGCCACCGGGTTGCCGAGCAGGTCCTGGAGCTGGACCACGGGCGCGGGCGCGATGGTCACGCCGCTCTGGGCGGTGCCCGGCGGCTGGGTGAACATGGCCAGGCGTCCGGCGCTCCCCGCCACGCCGGTGGCGGTGAAGGTGACGGGATTCCCCGTGATGCCGCCGGGAGCGGCAGTCGCGGTCAGCGTGTTGGGGCCGGCCACCGTCCCGAGCGTCCACGAAGTGGCCGCGGCAATGCCCGAGGCGTTGGTGGCGACCGCCGTGGCCGGCAAGACCGAGCCGGCGCCGGAGGCGACGGCGAAGGTGACCGCCACGCCGGACACCGGATTCAGGCTGACGTCGCGCACCAGCACCGACGGGGCGGTGGCCACGGCGCTGCCCGCGGTGGCGCTCTGCCCGTTGCCGGCGTTGATGGTCATCTGGGTCGGCGCGCCGGCGGCCAGCGCAATGGAGGCGGACGTCACGGACGTCAGCCCGGCGCTGGTGAACTGCAGCGTGCGAGGACCGACCGTCCCCGTGATCGAGAGCCCGGCAAACGTCGCGAGGCCGGCGGCGTTGGTGCTGACCGGGGTGGTGCCGCCGAGCGTGCCGCCGCCGGTCAGGATCGCAACGCCGATGGACGCCACGCCGGCCACCGGGTTGCCGGAGGCGTCCTGCACCTGCACCTGCGGCTGCTGTGGGAAGGGGATCGCGTTTTGCGCGCTGGCGGAAGGCTGGACAACGATGGCCAGCCGGCTGGCGGCGCCGGCGCCGAGCGCTATGGCGGCGCTCGAAACGCCGGTCAGCGCGGGCGCGGTGAAGGCGAGCGTGAACGCGCCTGCGGTTCCGCTGATGGCCAGGTTGGTGAAGGTGGCCACCCCGCTCACCGTGGTGGCGGTGAGGGTGCCGCCCAGGGTGCCTGTGCCCGAACCGATCGCGGCCGTCACCACCGTGCCCGAAGTGGCGACCGGGTTGCCGAAGGCGTCGGCCAGGCGGACGGCGGGCTGCACGCCGAGCGCCACGCCGCTCTGCGCCGTCGGCGAGGGTTGCGTGGCCACCAGCAGCTGCGTGGCGGCGCCGGCGGTCCCGGTGGCGGTGAAGGTGACGGGGCTTCCGGCGAGGGTGCCCGAGGTGGCCGTGATCGAGTTGGCGCCCGCAGCAGTGCCCATCGTCCAGGAGGTGAGCGCCGCCACGCCGGAGGCGTTGGTCACGATCGGCGTGACCGGCAGGATGCTGCCGCCGCCGCCCGCCACCGCGAAGCTCACCGACACGCCGGCCACCGGATTGCCGCTCACGTCGCGGACGATGGCGGACGGCGGCGTGGCCACTGCGGTGTTGACCGTGGCGCTCTGGCCGTTCCCCGCATTGACCGCGATCTGTGTGGCGGCGCCCGCCGTGACGGACACGGCGGCGGAGGTGTCCGGCGTGAGCGCGCCGCTCGCAAACAGCAGGGTGCGCGCGCCGGCGGTGCCGGTAATGGATAGCCCGGCAAACGTCGCCAGCCCGCCGGCGGTGGTGTTCACGGTGGCCGTGCCGCCCAGCGTGCCGCCGCCGGTCAGGATCGAAGCCGTCACCGGGGTGCCGGCCTGCGCCACCGGGTTCCCCGCCCCGTCCACCAACTGGACCGTCGGCTGCTGCGCGAAGGCCACTGCGTTCTGCGCCGTGGCGGACGGCTGCTGCACGATGACCAGGCGCGCCGCAGCACCCGCGCCGATCGTGATGGCCGTCGTGGTGTCCGGCGTCAGCGCGCCAGAGGTGAAGCGCAGCGTGTAGGCGCCCGACACCCCGGTAATGGAGAGATTGGTGAACGTGGCGACGCCAGCCACCGTCGTGGCGGTGAGCGTGCCGCCGAGCGTGCCCGTGCCCGTCGCGATCGCGGCCGTCACCACGGTGCCCGCCGTGCTGACGAGGTTGCCGAAGGCGTCGCCGAGCCGCACGGCGGGCTGCACGGCGAACGCCACGCCGCTCTGGGCGGCGGCGGACGGCTGAGTCTGGATCACCAGCTGGGCGGCGGCGCCGGCCGTGCCGGTTGCCGTGAAGGTGAGCGGGCTGCCGGCCAGGGTGCCGGAGGTGGCGGTGATCGAGTTGGCGCCGGCAATCGTGCCGACCGTCCAAGATGTGAGCGACGCGATGCCGGAGGCGTTGGTCACCACGGGGCTCACCGGCAGGATGCTCCCGCCGCCGCTTGCCACGGCAAACGTCACCGACACGCCCGTCACCGGGTTGCCGCTCACGTCGCGGACGATGGCAGACGGCGGCGTGGCCACAGCCGTGTTCACCGTGGCGGACTGGCCGTTGCCGGCGTTGATCGCGATCTGGGTGGCCGCGCCGGCGGTGGTGGTCACCGTGCCGGACACCACCTGGGTCAGCGCCCCGCTGGTGAACACCAGCGTGCGCGGCCCAACAGTGCCGGTAATGGCTAGGTTGGTGAACGTCGCCAGCCCGCCGGCATTTGTCGTGGCGGTGAGCGTGCCGCCAAGCGTGCCGCCGCCCGTCGAGATGGCCGCGGTCACCACGATGCCGGCCTGCGCCACCGGGTTGTTCGCCGCGTCCTGCAGCTGCACCGACGGCTGCACCGCAAACGCCACCCCGTTGACGGCCGTGGTCGACGGCTGCGTCACCATCGCGAGCTTGGTGGCCGCGCCCGCGCCGAGCGTGATGGCGGCGGTCGTACCCGGCGTGAGTGCGCCGGACGTGAAGCGCACGGTGTACGCTCCCGCCACGCCCGTGATGGACAGGTTCGTGAAGGTCGCGATGCCGGTCGCGGTGGTCGCGGTGAGCGTGCCGCCGAGCGTGCCGGTGCCGGAGGCGAGCGCGGCGGTCACCACCGTGCCCGTAGTCGGAACGGTGTTCCCGAACACGTCGGCCAGGCGCACCGCGGGTTGCACCGCGAACGCCACCCCGCTTTGCGCCGCCCCCGAGGGCTGGGTCTGGATGACCAGCTGGGTGGCGACCCCCGCCACGCCGGTGGCGGTGAACGTCACCGGGCTCCCGGTCAGTCCCGCCACGCTCGCCGTGACGGTGTTGGCCCCGGCCACGTTTCCGAGCGTCCACGACGTGAGCGTCGCGATGCCCGCGGCGTTCGTCACCACCGGAGTCACCGGCAGGATGCTCCCGCCGCCGCCCGTCACCGCGAAGGTGACGGACACACCGGCCACCGGATTGGCGTTGGCGTCGGTCACCAGTACCGACGGCGGCGCGGCGACGGGGAGGCCGGCGGTGTCCGACTGCGCGGTCGCCGAGTTCGCCGCGATGGTCGTGGCCGCCGCCGCGGTGACGTTGAACGCCACGCTGGTGTCCGGCACCAGCGCGCCGGCCGCCGCGCGGAGCCGGTAGCCTGTGCCGGACCGGTTGAGCGAGATCCCGGTGAAGGTGGCCAGCCCCGACACGGTGGCCACGGAGGTCGTGCCGCTCAGCGTGGCGCCGCCGGGGTTCGTGCTGATGGTGAGCGCCACCGTCTGGGCCGGCGTCGTCACGAGGTTGCCGGCGCCGTCAAGCACCCGAACCGTCGGGGCCGGCGTGATGGCCGCACCGGCGGACGCCGAGGTCGGCTCCTGCACGAAGGCCACCGACGCGGCGTTGCCCGCCGTCAGGTTGATGGCGGTCGACACGTCCTGCGTGAGGCCGGTGGCGTTGAAGGCCAGCGTCCGCGCCCCGATCGTGCCGGTCAGGATGAGGTTGCTGAAGGTCGCGACGCCGGCCACCGCGGCGGTGCTGAGCGTGCCGCTCAGCGCCCCGCCGCCCGACGCGATCGAGGCGGTCACCGTCGCCGTCGATGAGCCGACCAGGTTGCCGGAGACGTCCTGCACCTGCACCACGGTGGCGGCCATCGCGATGCCGCTCTGCGCGCTGGCTGGCGGTTCGGTGGTGATGGTCAGCTTCGTGGCGGCGCCGGCCGAGAGGGTCACCGCGGTCGAGGTGACACCCGTCAGGCTGGCGCCGGTGAACTGCAGCGTGTAGGCGCCCACCAGCCCGGTGATGCTAAGTCCGTTGAAGGTGGCGCGGCCGTTCACGTCGGTCGCGACCGTGGTGAGTCCGCCCAGCGTTCCCCCGGGCCCCGACGCAATGGCCACGCTGATCGCGATGCCCGCCGTCGCCACTGGATTGCTGTTCACGTCCTGGAGCTGGATGACCGGCGCCTGGCTGAACGCGGCGCCGTTGACCGCGGCCGCAGGCGGCTGCGTCACGATGCCGAGCCGGCCCGCGCCGCCGGCCACCGCCGTGGCGGTGAACGTGACCGGATCGCCGGCGATGCCGGCCGGCGCCGCGTCGGCCGTGAGGGTGTTGGCGCCCGCCGCCACGCCAAGCGTCCACGAGGTGGCGGCGGCGATGCCGCTCGCATTGGTGTTCACCGCCGCCACCGGCAGCACCGAGCCGCCGCCGCTCGCCACCGCAAACGTGACCGCCACACCCGACACCGGGTTGCTGCTTACGTCTCGTACCACCACCGAGGGCGGGATCGCGACGGTGCTGCCCGCCGTCGCACTCTGCCCGTTCCCGGCCTGCACCGCCATCTGGGTCGGCGCGCCCGGGGTGATCGTGACCGTGCCCGAGACGACCGACGTGAGCCCGGCGCTGCTGAAGCCCAGCGTGCGCCCGCCCGTGGTGCCGGTGATGGACAGCCCCACAAACGTCGCGAGGCCCGTGGCGTCGGTGTTGATGGTGGCGGTGCCGCCCAGCACGCCGCCACCGGTGTTGATGGCGACAGTCACCGACCGCACCCCGGCCACGGCGTTCCCTGCGGCGTCCTGGACCTGCACCCGGGGCTGCTGCGCAAAGACGACCGCGTTCTGCGCCGTCGTCGACGGTTGAGTGACCATGGCCAGCCGGCTGGCAGCGCCCGCCCCGATGGTCACCACCGCGCTGGTGTCCGGCGTCAGCGCGCCCGAGGTGAACCGGATGGTGTACCCACCGCTCGTACCGGTGATGGAAAGGTTGGTGAAGGTGGCAACGCCGCCCACCGTCGTCGCCGTCAGCGTACCGCCGAGCGTGCCGGTGCCCGTGGCGAGCGCGGCGGTGACCACCGTGCCGCCGGTGGCGACGGCGTTCCCGAAGACATCCAACAGCTGCACCGCCGGTTGCACCGGGAAGGCCACGCCGCTCTGTGCCGAGGGCGACGGCTGGGTCTGCACCTGGAGTTGGGCCGCCGTGCCCGCCACGCCGGTGGCGCTGAAGGTGAGCGGGCTTCCCGTCAGGCCCGCCGCGGTGGCGGTGACCGTGTTCGCCCCGACGGCGGCGCCCAGCGTCCACGAGGTCAGCGTCGCGATGCCCAGCGCGTTGGTGGCGATCGGCGTGACCGGCAGGATGCTCCCACCGCCCCCCGTCACCGCGAAGGCGATGGACACGCCCGCCACCGGGTTGCCGTTGATGTCCGTCACCTTCACCGACGGCGGCGCCGCCGCAGGCAGGCCCGCCGTGTCAGTCTGGGTGGTGGCGGAGTTGGCCAGGAGGTTTGTGGCGGCGGCCGAGGTGCCCGTGGCCTGGAAGGTGACCGAGAAACCGGATGAACTCGCGATCAGCGAGTTGCCCCCCGCCGTGGTGCCCAGCGTCCAGCGGGTCGCCGCCCGGCCGTTCGCATCGGTGGTGGCCGAGGTCGGGCTGGTGCTTCCGGCGCCGGTGGCGATCGCGAAGGTGACGTTGCGGCCCGGGACTCCGTTGCCGTTCCCGTCGAGCAGCCGGACCACGAGCGATTCCGCGACCGCGCTGCCGGCCGCCGCGGTCTGGTTGTCCCCGGAAGCCTTGATCAGCGAGGCCGGCGCCGCGGGCAGCGCCGTCATCGTGAAGGTGACCGGCGATCCCTTGAGCCCTGCCGCCGTGGCGGTGGCTCCCTGCGGCCCGGCGGCCGCCCCGAGCGTGCGCCGGGTGGCGGCGGTGCCAGCCGCGCTCGTGGTGCTCGAGACGGGACTGACCGTGCCGCCGCCGGTGGGAGCCCAGGCCACCACCCCACCGCTCACCGGATTGCCGTACCGGTCGGCAATCCTGACCACGAGTGAATCCGCGAGCGCCGCGCCCACCTCGGCGGACTGGCCGTCGCCGCGGGCCACGTAGATGGTGTCGGCCGCCGCCGCCAGCGCGGTGGCGTCGAAATTCTGGGTCAGTGCCCCTGTCGAGGTGGCACCCACCACCATGGCCTGGACCCGCTGGGCTCCCGCCGTCGTGCCGAGCAACCAGCGTGCACCGGTTCGGCCGTCGGCGTTCGTGAGCCCGGTGTCGGGAACGGCGTCACCACCGCCGAGGATCGGCGAGAAGACGACCTTGATGCCCTCGACGGGGCGGGATTTCGAGTCGGTGACCCGGACGATGAGGGAGTCAGGAAGCGTGGTGGCCACCACCGCCGTCTGGCCACTCCCGGCCACGGTAGACATTGCGGCGGGGAGCCCCTCGTTGGGCAGCGTCAGGTCGTCGCTGCTGCACGAGCCTGCGGCGGCGGCGAGGGCGAGCGGCCAGACGAGCGCACGAATCCTGAAGGCCAAACGGCGCAACCTGGGAATCGGGGACCTGGGGATGGGGGCCAGAGCTACCCGAGTGGGGCACAGCCCGTGCCCGCTTCGGGGGGGATATGGTACCGCCAAAGTCCAACCCCCGCAAGCACTTGGGAAAATGGAAAGGGGGTGTCCGGACCCGGCTTATTGCGGATCCGCGACACCCCTCTGTGGAAAACTGCGGACGATCAGGTCAGGGAACCTGGACCGACACTCCAAAGTTCCAGAGCTTCTCCGTGTAGTTGTCGGTGTACCGGCCCCCGAAGTAGGACTCGTAGTAATCCACCGTCGGCATGATGTTCAGCTTCTGGCTGACCTTGATTTCCCAGCCCGCTCCCGCGGTCCACATGAACCCCGAGTCGTACGAATAGCCGTACTGATAGCAGTAGTACCAGCTGCAGTAGTAGTCCTCGCCGAAGGAGTTCCACGCGTACCCGCCGCCGCCCTTCAGGAAGAACCCCTGCGTGGGAGACGGATAGAACTGGCCGATCGCAGCCAGCCCGCCGAGCGCCTGGTTGAAGCCGCCTTCGCTGCTGTACCACGAGTTGAACTCGGCACCGGCGCGGAAGTGGACGTTCGGCGTTCCCCCGACCCTCATATTGAACGTCGGCGCGGCGAGCCATCCGGGAGACTGCATCGAGTCGGGAACGGAAAACGTCTCCGAACCGACGCCCAGCCCGATGCTGGCCCAGAATCCGCTTCGACGGCTCGGGTTGCTGACGACTTCGAGCCCTCTCGGCGCACCGTCCTGCTGTGCCGCCAGCGAGGGAACGGCGCCGAGCGTCATGGCGAGCAGGGTGGTAGCCAGGCGGGGGACCCGCATATGCCCTCCGAGTTGCAATAGCCTTGGATCAGACAGGGGAAACGCTCGGCCATGGAGCAAGCGCGATACCACACGCACCCGTTTTCCCAAGTTGTTATGTTCCAACACATTGAAGTGCACGCCAAGGCGCTTCATCCGGCGCTCGTCGGCTCGAATGTCCCCATTGCCAGACAACCATGACCTCACGATACCCGGTCGCGTTCCTCCTCTTTTCGCTCATCGCCGGTGCCGTCTGCGTTCGTCTGGGCTTCTGGCAGCTGGACCGCCTGGCCGGGCGCCGCGCCGCCACCGCGGCCGCTCTCGAGCAGCGGAGCCGCCCAGCGGTCGCGTTCGAGGCGCTTGAGGGGCCGTCCGAGAATCGGCGGGTCGTCGCCGCCGGATCATATGACTTTGCGCGGGAGTTCGTGCTTCGGGGGCGGGCCCGGGACGGGGTGCCGGGCGTGGAAGTCGTGACCCCCCTCCGCCTGTGGGGCGCCGACACGGCGGTCCTCGTGCTCCGTGGCTACGTGCCCTCCGCCGATGCCATCTCGTACGACGGCACCATCCACCAGGAGCCCGACTCGGCCACGGTGGCCGGCATCGTGATGGCCGTACCCTCGGATTCCGCCGGCGCGGCGCCTTCGGTGCGCAATGGGCTCGAGACGTGGCGGCGGCTCGACCTTGCCAGCATCCGCGCCCGCCTGCCCTACCCGGTGTCAGCCGTCTACATCATGGCCGATTCACCGGCGACCGCGTCGCCGGCGCCGCGACGCAGCCGCCCCCCGGCGCTCGACGACGGACCTCACCTCAACTACGCCATCCAGTGGTTCGCGTTCGCCAGCATCGCCTTCGGCGGCGCGGCTGCGCTCTGGTGGCGCCGCCGTCAGGAGCCCGTCGGGTGATCTAGCTGCTGGATCGTCTTTGTCGACGGCGGGCGCGTTGCCTGCAGCCGCTTGGCTGTCGCCTCGTTCGCCCTGATGACCCGCAGCATGTTGAGCCCCGCCAGCTTCTTCAGGTCCCCGTCCTTCCAGCCCCGTCGGATGAGCTCCGCGAACAGGTCGGGGAACTTGGACACGTCTTCGAGCCCCACCGGCCCGTGGTCGATCCCGTCGAAGTCGCTGCCGAGCCCGATGTGGTCCACCCCCGCCACCTTGCGCACGTACTCGATGTGGTCGGCCACGTCGCTCAGCGTGGCTTCCGGAGGCGGATTGGCGGCCCGCCAGGTGCGGACGCCGGCCCGCACGGCAGCGGAGTCGGCGCCGGTCGCCAACAGTGCGGTGGCCACCGAGTCGCGCAGGACCTCCCACGCGCCGTAGCGCTGATTCGTGAAGGCGGGCACGAAGGTGACCATGACGACGCCGCCGTTTTTCGGCAGGCGGCGGAGGATCGAGTCCGGCACGTTCCGCTTGTTGTTGGTCAGCGCCCAGGCCGAGGAGTGCGAGAAGATGACCGGCGACTCGGCGATGTCCAGCACGTTGCTCATCACGGCGGGCGACACGTGGCTCAGATCCACGAGCATGCCCAGCCGATTCATCTCGCGCACGACCTCGCGCCCGAACTCCGTGAGGCCGCCGTGCGCCGCCGAGTCCAGTGCCGCGTCGGCCCAGTCCAGCGTCACGTTGTGGGTCAGGGTCATGTACCGGGCGCCGAGGTCGTAGTAGCTGCGGAGGGCGCCAAGCGAGTTCTCGATCGCGTGGCCGCCTTCCATGCCGAGCAGCGAACCGATGCGGCCGGCCTTGAAGGCCTGCTCGATCCCGTCCGCGGTCGTCACGAACTGAAGGCTGTTCGGATACATCGCGATCATCCGCCGGGCGATGTCGAACTCCTCGAGCTGGATCCGGGCGTAGCCGCTGTCCTTGACTTCGCCGGGCACGTAGATGGACCAGAACTGCGCGCCCACCTCGCCGGCGCGGAGCCGTGCGATGTCGGTCATCCCCTGCGTCGGGAGGTTCAGGTTGTAGGCCTGGACGTCGCGCGGCGCGGTCTCCGACGCGCGGATTTCCCAGGGGAGGTCGTTGTGGCCGTCGATGAGCGGCACCGTCTTGAGGAGCGCGCGGGCGTGCGCGAGGGCGGGATCGGTCTGCGCCGACGCCGGCGCAGCCAGCGCGCACGCCGCCACCACGAGGGCGCCGGTGACCTGGCGGATGCGAAGCACGTCAGCGGACACGGTCGGCCTGGCCCTTCTGGCCGCCGGAGCGGCCGCGGAATGGATGGATCGCCACCAGCTCGGGGCGTTGTTCAAACTCCGGACAGATGGTCCGGTCGAACTCATACGGTCCCCCGGTTTCGGAATCGGTCCAGGGGAAGCCGCGACAGACGAGCGGATAGTACGCCTGGTCGTGGAGCTCGCAACCGTTGTCGACCAGGAAGGCGCAGCGCCCGCCGCGCACCCGGGTCCGCCACTCGCCCCAGCGCGTCTGGTAGATACGGTCGTCGCCATGCCGTGCGCGAATGGCCTCCGCCTCGCCCTCCGACAGGGTGGTCCCGTAGGCGCAGCAGGCGGAGTCGTGCGGACACGGGAAGCAGGGGAGCGAGGGGAATGTCACCGGGGCGCCCTGGACACTTCCGGAAGATTGACGCCGTCGAGCGGCTCGGTCGGCCGGATGCCCAGCAGGCGCGCCAGCGTCGGGGCGACATCCACGGTCCGGACCGGCCGCGTGACCGTGCCGTGCCCCAGCCCAGCGCCCCAGAAGACGATCGGCACCTGCACGTCTGCCTGCCACGGCGTGCCGTGGTTCGCCCCGGTCACCCAGGAATCCCACGTCGTTCCCTCGTGCGGAGTGACCGCCACGAGCCACCCGAATCCGGCCGGAAGCGTGTGGCGCCATCGCGCGGCGATCCGGTCGGTCGCCGGGGCGGCCCCGAGGGAGCGCGGCGTGTAGACCCGTTCCACATAGGGCTCGCTCGCGAAGCGGCGCGCCAGGGCGCGGCTGAGGCTGTCGACGTCTACCCCGCGCGACCGGAGCGCGGCGACGTCGGCCGTGACCACGCCATAGTCGAAGCGTATGCGGAAGTCGGTGCGCCAGCGCGCCTGCAAGTCAGCGGCGACACTCCGCACCATGGGGGCGGGCCACGCGCGTCCGGGGGCGTGCCCCCGGATGGGCGCCGCCTGTTCGGGCATGGCCTGGGTCCCGTGGTCGGAGGTCAGCACGAACAACGTCTGCCCGGCCGGCACGCGGGTGGCGAGTGAATCGAGAAACCAGCCGAGATACAGGTCCAGCCGGAGCAGCATGTCGTGGATTTCCCGCGAATCGGGACCGAAGTCATGCCCGATCTCGTCCACGCTCGACAGCGACACCGACAACAGGTCGGTGCCCGGGCCGTCGCCGAGGCCACGCGCGGCGACTCCCGTCAGCGCCAGGTCGAGCGTGAGGGAGTCCATCCAGGGAAAGTGCGGCAACTTCGCCGCCGCGCCGGCCGGATCGGCCGGCAACGCATGCGGAAATGTCTGCCTGTCGTCGGTTCCCTTCTCGGCGGGCAGGCTGTCGGCCTCGGGATAGGCGCTCGCGGGCCGGGAGAGGTTCCAGGCCCACCCCGCCATCGCCGTGGCCGGCGCCCGCCGGTTCCAGCGCTCGACCCACTCGGGGAGCGAGTCGCGGTAGTACCTGCTGGTGGTGAAGAGGCCAAGGTTCGACCACCAATACACATCCTCACGCGACCGGCCGATGGGCAGGATGGCCGAGCGGTCCTTCATCGCCACCGAGAGCACGCGGGTCGCCGTGTCCCCTGCGATCATCCAGTCGGCCAGCGCACTGCCCTGGAATCGCCGCGGAGAGGCCCCGACCGCCTTGTTATCGCCGAGCAGCGTGGCGAGCGAATCCGGGACCCCGAAGTCGTTGGTGACGATCCCCGTGTGCGCAGGGAACCGCCCCGAGAGGATCGTGGAGTGCCCCGGGCCGGTCTGGGTGACGGCGTGGTCCTGCTGCCCAGCAGGGAACACGACGCCCTGATCGAGGATGCGCTTGAATCCCCCGGTCCATTCCGCCCGGTACCGGAGCAACTGGTCGGGGCGCAGCTGGTCCACCACGAGCAGGACGACCAGGCGGGGCACGCTGTCAGGGGGAGTCGGGGCGCTTGCCGTGAGGATGCCGAGCAGGGGAAGGAACATGGATGAAACCTACTCGCGCCCCGGCGAGTTGGCAGCCCTAGAGCCGAAGAAACCAGCGCCGGCGATAGAGCACCGACGTGAGCGCGAGGACAAGGACGACGTTGGCCAGGGCGAAGAGCAGCGACCCGTTCCACGAGCCGGCGAGCGGCTCGAAGAGCCGCTGAAACATCCAGTCGCGCGCCGAGACCGGCCCGTCGGCCCCGTTCACACGCCAGAGCATGAGTCCCCGGGCCAGGAGTCCGGACACCACGAACGCGAAGAGTGCGTTCGTCCCGAAGACGTAGAACGGGCCGGCCCACCGGTCCCTGCCCCTCACGTCGATGGTCCAATGGCAGGCCGCGACGGCCTGGCAGGCGATGCCGCCCGTGAAGAGGACGTATGAGCTGGTCCAGAGGCTCTTGTTGATGGGGAACCAGGCGTTCCAGGCGAGGCCCGCCACGATGAGGCCGGCTCCGAGAAGAAGCAGCCCGGCGGTGCGATCGCCGGCAGGCCGGTCTGCAAGGAGCCGCTCGCCGGCGAAGGTCCCGATGAGGCAGGTGGCGACTGCGGGGAGGGTGCTGAGGAGCCCCTCCGGATCGAAGTCTGGTGTCCAGAGGTGCCCGCCGAGCAGGAACCGGTCGATCCACGCGCCGAGATTGCCCGCCGCGGTCAGGTCTCCCGCGACGCCCCCGGGGGCCGGGACGAGGGCCAGGAGCGCCCAGTACCCGAGCAGCAGCCCGGCTGCGATCCGGCGGCGTGCCGAGGGGCCGAAGCCGATGAAGATCAGCGCAGTAAGCGTGTACACCAGGCCGATCCTCTGGAGGACGCCCGGAATCCGGATCGTCGCGAGGTCGTAGCGTGGAAAGCCGCTGAGCAGCAGGCCGATCAGCACGATGAGCGCGCCGCGCACCACCGCCTTCCGCGCGAGCTCGCGCGGTGTCGCCCCCGCGAGTTCCCGCCGGGTGAATGCCACGACCAGCGAGACGCCCACGATGAAGAGAAAGAAGGGAAAGATCAGGTCGGTGGGGGTCCAGCCGTTCCATTCGGCGTGTTCCAGCGGCGGATACACGTAGGACCAATTCCCCGGGTTGTTCACCAGGATCATCGCGGCCACGGTCGCGCCCCGGAAGGCGTCGAGCGAGCGGAGCCGCGTGGTCATGGCCGGGATGCGGCCGCTCAGAAGGTGACCTGGAGCCCGGTGGTGTACAGGTTGTCCGTGGTGCCAAAGCCGGGCTGCGGGGCGTTCTGGTACTGGAGCAGGTACGACGCCTTCAGGGACAGGCGCCCCGCCACGGGTGCGACCAGCGACAGTTCGTCGTTGATCCGGTAGTCGTGGCTGTCCTCGAGGTTCGGCAGGTAGACGAAGATGTTCTGCAGGTACGCCTTCGCGGTGAAGGCGTACTTGTAGCTGACCTGGCCACGCGCCGTCGGGAACGAGGTGTTCGTGCCGTTGGTGAAGTCCTGCTGGAAGAAAGAGAAGCCGCCGTCGAGGTCCAGGAAGTGCTTCGGACCGCGCACCGCGGCGAAGGAGAGGCCGACGCCTTCCTGCCAGCGCTGGCTGATGCCGATGAAGGTGTTCCGGTCCCAGCTGGCCAGCACGTATCCCTTCCACCGGTCCGCGAGCGCATAGGATGGCTGCACGAACACGAGGTATTCGTTGGCTGACTCGACGCCGTCGGTTTCCCCGTAGACCATCTTGGCCAGCTGCAGGACGGACCACCTGTTCTTCGCGTATTCGAGCTTCTCCCCAAAACTGAAGGTCGTCAGGTCGGTATTCCCCGAGGCGGCCACCAGGCCAAGGTCGACAGACCCCTTGAGGGGGTGCACCGTGGTGTCCGCGGCCTGCGCGGCGGCGCGCCCGGGCACGCCCAGGACGAGGATGGCCGACGCGGCCAGGGCAAGGGCGGAGCGGGGGGAAGCCATGCGACGTCTCTCCGGGGGATCAGAGTGAAGGGTCGGGATGCGAGGAGGGCGCCCGCCTGTGGCGGACGCCCCCCGAAAATAGACGCCTGCCCCGAGAACCGGGAGCGTCAGGCGGCCAATGCCGAGGTGCAGTGTCCGCACTTGGAGGCGGCCAGCGGCACCGCCATCCGGCAGTACGGGCAGTCCTTGGTGGTGGGCGCGGCGGGCGGCGCCGCTGCCTTCCGGTCGAACCGGCTGACCATGCGGACAATCAGGAAGATCGCCGCCGCCACGATGAGGAAGTTGATGACCACGCTGATGAACTGGCCGTAGTTCAGCGTCGCCGCGCCGGCCGCCTTCGCGGCCGCGAGCGAGGCGTAGCTGGACAGGCCGTCCCCGCCCGGCTTGAGGACGAGGTACAGGTTCGAGAAGTCGATCCGGCCGAGCACCAGCCCCAGCACCGGCATGATGACGTCGTCCACCAGCGACCCGATGATCTTGCCGAAGGCCGCGCCGATGATGACACCGACGGCCAGGTCCACGACGTTTCCGCGCATCAGGAACTTCTTGAAGTCCTCGAGCATGGCGGCCCCCCGGAAGAGTGGAAACGCGATGCGCCGGGATCTTGCGATCCCGGCGCATCGCTGTGGGCGGAGGCGTTACTGAATCTGCTTCAGCACGACCCGCCGGTTGTTCGCGCGGCCGGCCGCCGTCGCGTTGGTGTCGATCGGGAACTGCGGCCCGTAGCCCTTGGCCGTGAGCATGCTGGCCGGCACGCCCTTGCTCACAAGGTAATCGAGAACGGCCTGGGCGCGCGCTTGGGACAGCTTCATGTTGTGCGCGCGGGTTCCGGTGTTGTCGGTGTACCCGGCCACCTCGAGCTTGTAGCCGGACGGATTGTACTGCACCGCGTTGGCGACCCGGTCGAGGATCTCGGTCGAGCTCGGATCGAGGGTCGAGCTGTTCGAGGCGAAAGTCACGCCCTCGAGCACCAGGGCCGTCTTGCCGGGTTCAAAGAGCACCGGGCAGCCGTCGGCATTGACCTTGATACCGGCCGCCG
This sequence comes from uncultured Gemmatimonadaceae bacterium, assembly GCA_964571795.1. Lineage (GTDB taxonomy): Bacteria > Gemmatimonadota > Gemmatimonadetes > Gemmatimonadales > GWC2-71-9 > SPDF01. Next base: position 47,163 of record CAZNDK010000019.1, read on the forward strand.
TGTTCGGGCACTTGTCGGCGTAATCCGGCACGCCGTCGCCATCGCTGTCGACGGGGCAACCGGTGGCGTTGACCTTGGCGCCGGCCGGGGTATCCGGGCACTTGTCGATGCCGTTGTATACGCCGTCCTTGTCCTGGTCCGCCGGGCAGCCGGCGGCGTCCACCGTGGCGCCGACCGGGGTGTTCGGGCACTTGTCGATGCCGTTCAGCACGCCGTCCTTGTCCTGGTCCGCCGGGCAGCCGGCGGCGTCCACCGTGGCGCCGACCGGCGTGTTCGGGCACTTGTCGAGGTTGTCCTTCACGCCGTCCTTGTCGGCATCGCCCCAGGGGCAGCCGCTGCCGTCCACCGCGGTCCCGACCGGGGTGTTGGGGCAGAGATCGGGCGTCTTGTCCGGGACGCCGTCTTTGTCGGTGTCCTTCGGGGTCTTCGGCGCCCCGCCGAAGGCGAGGCTCAGCATGGCGTCCATGCCCAGGTCGAAGCGGCTGTCGTTGTCCATGCTGGTTTCGTTGAACGGATTGACGATGTAGTCGCCCGTCAGGTCCACTCGGAGCGAAAAGAGCCCGCTCCCGCCGAAGCGGAGCCCGACCAGGGCGCCCGGCCCGGCGTCGTTGTCGGTGGTGCCGAGGCCGTAGAAGGACTCGAGGCTGTCACCGCCCCAGAGATTGTAGGTGTAGCCGAGGCCGAAGATGGCGGCGACGCTCTTGCCCAGGGGTGCGTTGTACGTCACGCGGCCGTGGAACGGGGTTTCGGTCATGTCGGGGCCCGAGTAGGTCGGGTCGCTGGGCTGCATCGAGTAGTAGAACGCGTCCACTTCGAGGCCGATCTTGTCGCTGACCATGTACCCCAGCCGGCCGCCGAAGCCGATCGGGTTGTCGAGCCCGAGGGTGTCGGCGTAGAAGGGCATCCCGGCGCCGACGCCGACCTGGATCTGCCCCTTGGACTGGGCATGCGCGGCCGCGGGGATCGCCAAGGCGATCGCGGCGCAAAGAGCCAAGAGTCTGCGTGTCATGTCATGCTCCTGAGGGGGTGAAACTCGGCCCGGCCCCCCGGGGGCGGGGGGGCCGGCATCGGGCAGAACATACTCCCCCGAGTATGAAAAGATACGCGCCGGAATCGTGAGATCCCGGCGCGCATCCTTCATACTTCGACTTCAGCCTACTGGATCTGCTTCAGCACCACCCGACGATTGTTGGCGCGGCCTTCCGGCGTCGCGTTGGTATCGATCGGGAACTGCGGGCCGTACCCCTTGGCCGTCATCGAGCTGGCCGGGACGCCCTTGCTGATCAGGTAGTTCATGACCGCTTCCGCGCGCTGCTGCGAGAGCTTCATGTTGTGCGCGCGGGTGCCGGTGTTGTCGGTGTACCCGGCCACCTCGAGCCTGGCGCCGCTCGGGTTGTACTGCACCGCGTTCGCCACCCGATCCAGGATGCCCGTCGAGTTCGGATCGAGCGTGGCGCTGTTGCTGGCGAAGGTCACGCCTTCGAGCACCATCGCCGTCTTGCCGGGTTCGAAGAGCACCGGGCAGCCCGTGGCATTGACCTTCATGCCGGCCGGAGTGTTCGGGCACTTATCGAGGTAATCGGCCACGCCATCGCCATCGCTGTCGATCGGGCAGCCGGCCGCGTCAACCTTGGTGCCCGGGGGTGTGTCGGGGCACTTGTCGATGCCGTTGTACACGCCGTCAGCGTCCTGGTCCGCCGGGCAACCATTGGCGTCGACGGTGGCGCCCATCGGGGTGTTCGGGCACTTGTCGAGGTTGTCGGTTACGCCGTCCTTGTCGGCGTCGCCGAACGGACAGCCGTTCGCGTCCACCTTGGTGCCGGCGGGCGTGTTCGGGCACTTATCCTTGTCGTCGGTCACGCCGTCGCCGTCGCGGTCCTTCGGGAGCGAGCAGCCGTTGGCGTCCACCGCGTCACCCGCAGGGGTGTTCGGGCAGAGGTCGGACTTGTCCACGACGCCGTCCATGTCCGAGTCCTTGGGGGCCTTCTTGCCACCGAAGCCCAGGCTCAGCATCGCGTCCATGCCGACGTCGAACCGGCTGTCGTCAGCCACCGGGCCGCCCACAATGGCGCTCGTGGTGTCGTTGATCGGGCTGGTGATGTAGGCGCCCGTCAGGTCGAGACGGACCGAGACGGCACCGCTGCCGAACCGGAGGCCGAAGAGGCCGCTCGGGCCACCGTCGCTGCTGTTGGTGGTCTCGAAGTAGGTCTTGGCGTCCTTGCCCCAGCTGTTGTACGTGTAGCCGAGCCCGAAGATGACGCCCAGGGCGCTGCCCCCGGCGTTGTAGGTCAGGCGGCCGGTGACCGGCATCTGGGTCACGGTGACGCCGGTGTAATTCACGCTCGACGGCTCGGTCGAGTAGTAGAACGCGTCGGCCTCCAGCCCGATCTTGTCGCTGAACATGTAGCCAAGGCGGCCGCCGAAGCCGACCTTGTCGTCCAGCCCGAGCGAGGAGGTGTAGAAGGGCAGTCCGGCGCCAACATCGACGTGGAATGTGCCCTTCGACTGCGCGTGCGCAGGCACCGTCGCCAGCATGGCGATCGCTGCGCAGAGTACTGAGAGCTTACGGGTCATGAATCGCTCCTGAGGGGTGTGGAACTCGGCCGGGGCCACGACGGGGCGCCCAAGCGGATGCTGCTCTATGCGGTGCGTCCGGTAACGACGGGACATGTCGGTTGTTCCCTCCCAGGTCGGTGGGCCGCGGCGATCGGCCGACCGGGGGAGAGGGGTCCGGGCATAAAGTAACACGGCCATCGGCAAGGGGCTATCCCTCCCCCGGACTAGTCCCCGGGTTGGGGTGGACCCCCTCGGACCCCCCCAAAAAGGGCAACCCCCGCGCTGGCCGGGGCCAGGCGGGGGCAGTGCGCCGCGTAGGAATCGAACCTACAACCTAGTGATTAAGAGTCACTTGCTCTGCCAATTGAGCTAGCGGCGCGTGCCCGCTGCGCACTGTCGTGCGCCGAACCGATCAGGTAGCCCCAACGGGAATCGAACCCGTCTTTCAACCTTGAAAGGGTCGCGTCCTAAC
>CAZNDK010000020.1:0-19201 GCA_964571795.1 uncultured Gemmatimonadaceae bacterium
GCGACCCGCCGGCGAGGTCGGTGGCCCAGTTGCCCGGGTCCATGTACCCGACGGCCACCAGGTATCCGGGGCCGGCGAACGCCAGCATCTTGCGCCACCACGACGCCTCGTGCGGGATCGTGACGGTCCGGAACGCCTCGGGCAGGCTCGGCGACAGCCGCGGGAGCCGCCAGCCGGCGGTCATCTCCTCGATCGGGGCCCCGGTTGAGCTCATCGGGCCTCCCCGCGGGCGCAGAGGAGCAGGGCCGCGAGCTCTGCGCCGAGCAGTTGCTCGCCCGCCGAGGTCCGCAATGCCACCGGGCCCCCGAAGGGCTGCCGCCCCGTCACCACCACCGCCGCCCCCGGTACCAGGCCGTGCTCCGCGAAATACCGGAGCCGGTCGGCCTGCCCGGTCTCCACCCTCCGCAACTCGACCGACTCACCCACCGGCACCTCGGAGAGCGGCGTGTACACCAGCTCGACCATCGTCCCGTCGGGCGCCGGAATCGGGTCGCCGTGGGGATCGACGCTCGGATTGCCCAGCGCGAGCGCCATCCGCTCGATGAGTGCGTCCGACACCGCATGCTCCAGCCGCTCCGCCTCCTCGTGCACCGTGTCCCAGGTGTAGTCGAGGAACGCCACGAGGTACGACTCGAGAATCCGGTGGCGCCGGACCATCTTCAGCGCTGCACGGCGCCCCGCCGGGGTGAGCCCAACGCCCTTGTACGGGACATGTTCCAGCAGGCCCTGTTCGGACAGTCGCTTCACCATGCCGGTCACCGAGGCAGGTGCGAGATCGAGATGATGGGCGATGTCGCTGGTGGCCGCAGGGGATCCTGCGCCGGAGAGGTGGTAGATGGCCTTGAGGTAGTCCTCGACGGAACGCGTGAGGGTTTCGTTGGGTGCGGCGGAGGGCATCAGGCCACCAATATTAGGTTGCCCTAAATTTGATTTATCGCCTCCCTAAACGCAACCCCCATCCGAAATCGGGCCGGGTCAAGTCGCCTGGAGCAGCGCCACCAACGGCGCCAGGATCCGCTCCGTCATACCCCACACCGGAACCGGGCTCACGTGGTACGCCGGAAATTCCCGGGTGGCGGCACCGAGCCGGATGGTGACCGGGCGGTAGGCATCGGGGTGGAGCAGGACGTCGAGCTCCACCCAGTGGTGGGCCGCCACCTCGGCGTTCGGAATCACGACCGGGCGCCGGGGAAGAAAGAAGACGAAAGGCCGCACCATGAGCGGGGGGAGGTGGGGCGAACGCGGCGCCACATCATCAAGCGCCCCGATAAGCTCGGCGGGCGCGAGGTCGATTCCGACTTCCTCGAGCGTCTCCCGGGTGGCGGTCTGGAGCAGGTCCACATCTCCGGTGCCGCTCCGGCCTCCCGGCAATCCCATCTGGCCCGACCAGGGGTCGCCTGCACGCTCGGCCCGGCGAATCAGGAGGAGGGAATCGGGATCGGGAACGAAGAGCACACCGACCGCCGCCCGGGCAAGCGAAGGATCCTCCACGGTCTTGGCCTTTCGGCCACGCAGCGCCGAGGCGAGCCTGACGTTCAGCGGGGTCATGGGAATCAAGGCGAAACGGGCATCCCTGGCAGCTTGGGAGAGGTGTCTGGGTTGCCGCCGTCGAAGACGACCTTCCATCCGCCGTCCGCCTGCTTCCGCCAGATCGTGACGTACTTGCCCGTGGTGACCTGTCCGCGACCCGCGTCGTTGTACCGGGTGCTCTGCCAGGTCCCGAGTGTGTAACCGAGGTCGCCGGCCTCGCTCGCAAACGCCATCGTCGGCACCCAGGTGAGCCGCCAGGAGGTGTCGGCGAAGGCCGGGGCCATCGCGGCCCGGATGGCGCCCAGCCCCGGAGTGAACGGGACGTCCGGCTCCATCTGGATGGCGGTGGTGTCGAACGCGCCCATCCACCCTTCGAGTCCCTTCGTCGCGGTCGCGGCCGCAAAGGCCTGGTCGGCGGCGATCAGCGACGCGCGCACGTCCGCGGGGTTGGGAGGTGCGGGTTTCGGGGCGCAGGCGGCGAATAACGCCGCGGCAGGCAGGAGCCGGAGGAAACCGGAGGTCGTGCGCATGAGGCCTCTACGCAAAGGGGATGCGTTCGGTACGGGCGGATTCGGGCGCCGGATTCAGCGGGCTAGCGGAGATGCTTCCCGAACCACGCGAGGGTGGCGTCCGAGGCCGCGGTGAATCCCGGAGTCGGGCCCTGCCAGGGATGCACCGTGTCGAAGGTGTGGCCGGCGCCGGGAATCACCAACAACTCGGGGCGGCCCCCTCCGGCGGCGCGGAGCGCCATCGCCTCCGCGAGCGGGACCGTCGCATCGGATTCACCGTGGACGATGAGCCAGGGCGCCGTGACCCGCCCGGCCGCCGCCTGGATGTCGAGCGTGGTCGCGCCGTGCCGCGCGATGTCGTCGAGCACGTCCGTGAACACCGGGAACACCTGCCCGGTGCGCGAATTCAGCACGTCCATCTGGCCCCGCGCGCGCCAGGCCGCGACCTCCTCCGGGGCAAACCGATGCACGTTGCTGATGGCCGCCCAGGTGACCAGAGCGGCGATCCGGCTGTCGGACGCGGCGGCAAGGACGCCCAGACCCCCACCGCGAGAATGGCCCAGGAAGCCGATCGAAGTGGGCTCGGCCGTGTTGAGCCCGCCACCGGCCAGGGCGTTCACGACCAGCCGGATGTCGCCGAGATCTCCGGTGAATGTGGCGTGGCCGAAGCGCTCCGGGAACACGAATTCCCCGCTGTCGTCCACCCCGCTGCCGCTCAGGTTGAAGCTCACCGCGGTGAAGCCTGCCCGGGCCAGTCGCTCGGCGAGCGGCGGGAACATCCCCCAGTCCTTGAATCCCTTGTAGCCATGGAGCACGAGCACGGCGGGCCGCGGCATCGCACGGTCCCCGGTGCGGACGTCGACGAGCACATCGCCGAGGTAGCCCGGCAGTCGGTGGCGGCTCAACGTGGGAGTCGCCACGCGTCACTGCACCGCGGGGTCGAGGATCTCGAGTTCGCCCGCCGTGGCATCGAGCCGGGCGCTCACGCCGAGCGGCAGGGTCCACTGGTCGTCGACGTGACCGATGGGGAAGCCGTAGGCGACCGGCACCTTGAGGGGCGCGAGGCAGGTCCTGAGCACCTCGTCGAAGCCGAGCGCGCCGTCGTCGGTGCCGCGCTTCAGGTCGGTAAACTGTCCGACGATGACGCCGGCCACCTTCTGGAGCGCCCCGACGGCCCGCAGGTGGGTCAGCATCCGGTCCACCGCGTAGAGACTCTCGCCGACGTCCTCGAGGAAGAGGAGCGCTCCCTCCAGCGCGGGGAAGTACCTCGTCCCGACCAGGCACTGCAGGAGCGTCAGGTTGCCGCCCACCAGAGGGCCGACGGCAGTGCCGGGGACCAGCGTCACGACTCGGCCTTCCCTGGGTACCAGGACGCCGACCGGCGTCGTGACGCGGTCGAGCCGGCCGGCGGCGTGCGGCGCCGCGAGGACGCGCCTGAAATGCGCCCCGCTGAACGCCGTGAGCGGCGCGCGGGCCATGGGGGCGTGAAAGGTGACGAGCCCCGCCTCGACCTGCGCCGCGTTGAGGAGCGCAGTGATGTCGGAGAACCCGATGATCGCCTTCGGGCGCTTCCGGAGGGGGGCGAAGTCGACCTGGTCAAGGATGCGGGTCATGCCGTAGCCGCCGCGGAGGCACCACACCGCATCGACATTCGGGTCCGCGATGGCGGCGTTGAGGTCGCCGAGTCGCTGCTCGTCCGACCCGGCGAGGTAGCCGTAGTGCCGGTGGGCGTTGGGGGCGAGCCGGGGCTCGAAGCCCAGCGCGCGGCAGAGTTCCTCCCCGCGCGCCAGGTCGTCGTGCTCGAGAAGCGGGCCGGCAGGAGCTACCAGCGCCACCCGGCATCCGGCGGCGAGCGCCGGCGGCCGGACGAAATTCTTTGACCGCATTCGGACTCCTGTTGTAGATTGGGAGCGCCACCCATTGGAGGAACGCCCTGCGCGCTTCCCACCCGGCCCTCCTGGCCGCCAGCCGCGTCATATCGGACCTGCGGGACGACATGGTCACCCAGTGGGCTGACTGGCTGGGCGACCGCATGCAAACCTCCACCACAATACCCCGCCCGATCATCGAGCGGGAGTTGCGGCTCATCATCGAACTGCTGGGCGAGATGGTCGGGCCCGTGCGCCGCGAAACCAAGCCGGTCTGGTACCACGCCTGCGAGCATTACGGCCGGCTCGCCGCGGCCCGGGGACTCGCCGCCGGAGAGGTAGTGGACGAGATGCAGTTCCTCCGGGAACTGCTCATCCGCAACCTGGCGCCGATCCTGGCCGCGATGCGGCCGCGGCAGGCCATGGCCATCATGCTCCAGCTCAATCGGGTGTACGACAAGGGGATCGGTGTGACGGTCGTGGGGTATACGGACGCACTGGTGGCCACCATCTTCGCGCAGAACGGCGTGCCCAGCCCGGGCACCGCGGTGGACGCGGACGAGGTCAGCCGCCAGCTCGAGCAGCTCGAAGGCGAGCTCGCCGCCGTCACCCGCAACCGGTAGGTCCCGTGTCTTCCCTGCCCTCCCTCTGGGCCGCCCTTCCGTGGGCGGCCCCGTTTCTCGCCTTCGTCCGCCTTGCCCGCCACCGGCCCAACCTGGTCGACGCGCCCCTCGCGAGCGGTCGGCTGGTGTCGATCATCGTACCGGCACGGAACGAGGAGGCCAACCTCCCCATCCTGCTGGATTCGCTCCTCCAGACCCGCTACGCCCCGGTCGAGATTCTCCTGGTCGACGATCGCTCGACGGACCGGACGGCCGACGTCGCACGCGAATACGCCGCACGCGACCACCGGGTTCGGCTGGTGGAGGGCACCGAGCTGCCGGCGGGGTGGTTCGGGAAGCCGTGGGCCTGCCAGCAGGGTTACCGCGCAGCAAAGGGCGAACTTCTCCTCTTTACCGACGCGGACACCCGCCACGCGCCCGAGTTGCTTCGCCGTGCGGTGGGGGCGCTCGAATCGGAGGGGCGTGACCTGGTAACGGTGATGGGCCGGATGATCTGCGGGTCGTTCTGGGAGCGGGTGATCATGCCGATTATCACCGCGCTGCTCGCCATCCGCTTCCATCCCTCGGTGGTCAATCGCGCCCGGCGGGCGAGCGAGACGATCGCCAACGGACAGTTCATCCTGGTGACCCGCGAGAGCTACGCGGCCGTGGGGACGCACGAGGCGGTGCGGCACGAAGTGGCCGAGGACCTGGCGATGGCGCAGCTCTACTTCCGCGCCGGGCGGCGGCAACTGTTCGCGTTCGGGCTCACGCTGATGGGCACCAGGATGTACACCAGCCTGGCGGGGCTGATCGAGGGTTGGTCCAAGAACGTGTACGTGGGGGGCAGGCGCTCGTTTCCGGACGAACCGGTCCTGCGCGCGCTGATTCCGGTGATGTTCAGCCTCGGCGCGCTCTTCTGGCTGGCGCCGCCGGCGGTGCTGCTGCTGGCGCTGACCGGGGTCGCGCCTGGCTGGCTCGGGCCGGCGGCGCTCGCGACCGCGCTCAGCGCCCTGTTCTGGGTCATGTTCGACGCCGGGTTCCGGATCAACCCGCTGTACGGCCTGACCTATCCCCTCGGCGTGGTGATGACGACGTGGATCTTCGCGCGCTCCACCCGGCGGGGCGAGCGCCGGATCGAGTGGCGGGGGCGGACCTACTCGGCGACGTGAGGCGCCGGTTGCGCTCGGGGCGCGACCGGAGAATGTTTACCCGACACTTTGCCTCGGAGATGGGATGCGCCTGACGATCACCGCCGACATGCTCGCCGCGCTGGAACGGGCCGGGGACAAGCCCGACTGGCTGATTGCCCAGGTGGCGCGGATGCGCGCCGAGGGGGAGCCCTACATTCTGCCCCTCGCCGCGGAACAAAGCACGGCGCTCGAGGAGCTCTGCGCCATGAACATCCGCTTCACCCCGGACGGCAAGGTCAAACCGGAGCACGCCGCGCTCGACGCGCTTTCCACGCTGGTGCTGGAGAACTACTAGGGCACCACCGCGAGGCACTCCACCTCGACGCGCGCCTTGAAGGCGAGCCCGCTGGCGCCGAGCGCGCTCCGCGCGGGATACGGCGCCGTGAAGAACTCCCGATACACCGCGTTGAAGGCACCCCACTCGGCCATGTCGGCCAGGAACACGGTGCACTTCACGACGTCCTTCATCGAGGCCCCGTGGCGCCCCAGGACGGCGCGGATGTTCTCCAGCGCCTGCCGCGACTCCGGCCCGATCCCGCCCGGCGCGAGCGTGGTCGTTCCCGGCAGGTTGCCGATCTGCCCGGAGAGGATGAGCAGGTTGCCCGCCCGCACCGCCTCCGAGAACGGCAGCGTCTTCATCAGCGAGTCCGACGAGACAAAGAACTGCGGTGCCGCCTGGGTGGCGGGCGCCGTCTTCGCCGCACAGCCCGAAAGCCCCACGGCACACAGCACCGTCCAGCCCGCCGCCGCGCTCCCGACGATTCCACGAGACATGCAGACCCTCCCATAGTCAGGCATCGAACGCCGCCGCGTAGTCCGCCATCGCGGCGCGCACCACCTTGCGCGCGTGGGCACGCCCGTAGACGCCGGCCACGTGGGCGTGGACCGACTCGCCGGGCACCAGCTTGTAGGTCATGAAATAGTGCTGCAGCCGCTCGATCAGGACGGGCGGGACATCGGCGATGTCCCGGGCGGATCCCCACACGTAGTCGTTCTCGAGCACGCTGATGATCTTGTCGTCGGCCTCTCCGCCGTCCACCATCTGCAGCCCGCCGATGATCCGCGCGCGCACCAGGATCTCGTTCCGGTTGATGGCCCGCTCGCTCAGCACGCAGATGTCGAGGGGGTCCCCATCGCCATGATCGGCCTCGGGTGTGAGCCGGCACACCCGCTCGTGACAGTAGGTCCGCGGGATGAAGCCGTACAAGCTCGGCGGTTGCGAGGAGGTGCGCTGCGGGCGGTCGACCCGCAAGTACCCCGAGACCTTGTCCACCTCGTACTTCATCAGGTCGAACGGGGTGATCTCCACGAACACGTTGAGCACGTCGGGGGGCGCCGGCCCCACGGCGATGCCGTGCCAGGGGTGCGGCCGGAAGGGGCTGGCCGGGCCCGCCGGGGGCACGGCCTTCTTCGCGGGGCGTGCGGGCTTTGACGCTTTGGCCATCATGCCTCTCCGTTCACCATCGCCTGCCTGAAACGTCGACTCCCTATCAATAGACGGCCAAAGCGCTCCCGCCGCCAGTGGACAGCGGTGGTGAATTGGCCATCGCGGCGTCGTCGGGGCACCCCTGCCATCGAAGCGGCGGCCTATCCTCGGGCACTCCCTGCCGAGGCGCCCCGTGATCTCAGGCCAGACGCTCCGTTCCATCGCCGCGCTGAACGACCTCCCCCTGCTGGTCGCCGCGCTTGGACACGAGCCACGATGGGAACCGTTCGACTCTCATGTCCTCGACCTCGGACGCCGCGCCGACCCGCCATCTGAAGCGGCTATCGTCGGGTGCGTTGGCGGCTTCACCTGGTACGCCGTCGCGGCGGCGGATCCGGCCCGCGTGGCGCTGCGAGTCGCACGACGGCTCGCCGACCGGGGCAAGGTTTGCGGAGTCTTCGGCCTGAACGCCGAGGCGAGGTGCCTCGCCGTGTCGGTGGCTTTCGACGGGGCACTGGTGCTCGAACTGCACCTGGACCATCCGACCCGGTTGGCGTCGAGCTGCCTTGCGCGCCTCGGCGCCGACGGGCCGGGTGGGGCGCTGGCCATCGCGGCACGGACCGCGCAAGCACTGTCCGGCGCCGGGCTCGGACGGCAGTTCTTCGCGACCTTCCGGGCCACGCTCGATCGCTTCAGGTCAGCCCTGCCACATCCCATCCCGGAGCGATTCCGGCACGAATTGGCGCTGCTCCAGCTCACGCGGGTGCTCTTCCTGTACTTCGTCCAGGCGAAGGGATGGCTCGACGGCTCCGAACGATTCCTCCCGGCCCGGGTCGACGACTGCCTCTTTCGCAGGCGCCGGATCCACCGCGACCTGCTCCTGCCGCTCTTCTTCGGCACGCTCAACCGGCCGGTCGCGGATCGCCGGGGCGCCGCGCGCACCTTCGGGCGCATCCCGTTCCTCAACGGGGGCCTGTTCGAGCCCCACCCGCTCGAGCGCCGGTACCACCCCGACATCCCGGATCCGGTCTGGCGGGACGCCTTCGACACCCTCTTCGAGCGGTACCACTTCGCGGCAGCGGAGGCGGGGCCCGGCAGCATCGCGCCCGATATGCTCGGGCGAGTCTTCGAGGGCGTGATGGATCCCGGCGCCCGCCGGGGGAGCGGCACCTACTACACCCCGGCCCCGCTGGTAGGCGCCCTGCTCGACGCGGCGCTCGCGGGATACATCGGAGGACAACTGGGGCTGACCGACGGCGAGGCGCTGGCACGACTGGAGCGCGGCGACCAGCCGGCCCTGGAAGCCCTCCGCGACATCTCCATCCTCGACCCCGCGGTGGGCTCGGGAGCCTTCCTGTTGGGCGCGCTGGATCGAATGACGGCGTTCCAGTCCGCCGCGGGAATCCAGCCCGATCCGCGGCGGATCGTGGCCCGCAACCTCTACGGCGTCGACCTGAACCCCTCCGCGGTGCGCATCGCCGAACTACGACTGTGGCTCGCGGTCATCGGCGGGGAGTCCGACGGCTCGCCGGAACGGGTGGCGCCGCTGCCCAACCTCGACGCCTTCGTCCGGCAGGGCGACAGCCTGGCCGATCCGCTCCGGCTCATGCTGCGACACCCGGTCCGTGCGCCGCGCCACGCCACCGCGCTCGCGGCCGCGCGGCGTGCGGCGGCCGCGGCGAGCGGCGGCGCCAAACGCGAGGCGCTTCGCCTCCTCCGCCGGCTGGAACTGGATACGGCGGGCGAGCGGCTGGACGCGGCCATCGAAGACCGCGGCCGCCGCGCCCGCGCCATTCTCGTCTCGGCCCGCGACCCGACCCTGTTCGGAGACCGCCGCGGCCTGGACGCGCATACGCGCACGGCGCTTCGAACGGTCCGGCGGGAACTTCACGCCTTGCGGAGCGCGCGGCGGCGCCTGCGCGACGAGGAAGCCTCCCCCGCCTTCGACTTCGACACCCATTTCGGGGATGTGCTCTCCCGCGGTGGCTTCGACCTCGTCGTGGGCAACCCGCCGTGGGTGCGCGCCGAGGCGCTCGCGCCGTCCGTCCGCCACCAGCTGCGGGAGCGATTCCACTGGTGGCGCGCGGGCGCAGGGCCGGGGTACCGGCATCAGCCGGACCTTTCCGTCGCCTTCCTGGAGCGCGGGTGGGAGCTGACCCGTCCGGGCGGCGTGCTCGCCATGCTCCTACCGGCCAAGATCGCCACGGCCGCCTACGGTGGAGCGGCGCGGGCGGCACTCGGGGAACGCGGAACCATCATCGCACTCGCGGACCTCACCGAAGCGCCGGAAGCGAGCTTCGATGCCGTGGCGTATCCGCTCGCGATCGTGGTGCGCTCGGCACCCGCTCCGCCTGGACACCGGATGCGCGTCGGGCTCGATCCCCGCGCCAGGGAGCGCCAGGAACCTCCCGCCGCGCCAGGGGCGCCGTGGATCGCCAGGAATGGTGACCTCCACCAGGTCCTGGGTCGCCTGGCCCGCATGCCAAGGCTTGCGGATGCGGCGCACATCCAGCTCGGCGTGAAGACCGGTGCGAATCACCTGTTCCTGGCGCCGCCTTCCGACGTCGAACCCGAGTTGATCCGGCCAGTGTTGCGGGGGCGTGACGTCCGCGCGTTCCGAGCGACACCGTCCGGTCGCATCGTGTGGACCCACGACTCCTCCGGCGCGGTGCTCCCATCCCTCCCGCCCGGAGCCTCGAGCCATTTCACGAGGCATGGCGAAGCGCTCCGTCGGCGCGCCGATCACGCCGGGTCAGCACCATGGGTGTTGTTCCGCGCCTCGGCCGGCCGCCCCGTGCCCAGGGTAGTCTGGCCTGATCTCGCCACTCGACTCGAAGCGGCCTGCCTGACCACTGATGAAGAGGGCCAATGGGTCCCGCTGAACACCTGCTATGTGGTGCTTTGCCGCGTGCCGACTGCGGCGCAATCTCTCTGCGCGTGGCTCAACTCGACCTGGATCCGCGCCGCGGCGCGCGCCACCGCCGACCCCGCCAGCGGGGGCTACGCCCGCTTCAACGCGCGGGTCGTCGGGGGAGTGCCGCTCCCGTCCGGCGTGCCGGACGACCCACGATTCGCCAACCTGGCCGTGCAAGCTGTCGGCGGAGAGGCGATCCAGGAGGAACTCGATGCGCTCGTGGCAGATTGCCTCGCCCTTGACGCACGGGAGCGACGGGTGCTCGCCGAAGTGGTGGGACTGGGCGCCATGCGTCGTCGCTGAAGCGCTGCGTCCGATCAGGGATCCGCTGTCGGGCGTGCTCGTGGCAGGTCCTCCCGCGCCGCCGGGCGCGGTCGCCCGGGCCATCGCGGGCGCTCTCGCGCCGACGCGTGCGCCCGACACGCCACCGCCCTGGCTGGATCCGGCGCAGGCGGACGCCTTCCGGCTGTTGCTCGCCACGCTCCGGTGTCACGGGGCTGTGCTCTGCGCCGATCCTGTCGGGACGGGGAAGACGTACACCGCCCTCGCCATCGCGCGGGCCTTCGGGCCCGAGCCACCGGCCTGCTTTGTCCCGGCCCCTCTGGTATTCCAGTGGCAGGCGACGGCGGCCCGGTTGGGGATTCCCGCCGTCGTCTGGTCGCACGCGCGGCTTTCGCGTGGCCGGCTGCCGCCCGGCTCACCCGCCCTGGTCATCGTGGACGAGTCGCATCACCTTCGCCACCCAGGCATCCGCCGGTACCGGACGCTTGCCCCCTGGCTCGTCGGCCGGTGCGTGCTCCTCCTCAGCGCCACGCCCGTGGTCAATTCCCCGGTAGATCTCTATCACCAGCTCCATCTCGGCCTGCGCGACGACGTGCTGGCATTCGATGGCGCCTCGTCGCTGAGAGCCGCGTTCGACCTCGGGCAGGCCCCCCGCGCGCTGGGGCGATTCGTCATCCAGCGGATGGATTCGTCGGCCGGCCCGGCAACCAGGCAGGCGGCGGAGCACCTTTCCAGCGGCGCCGAGGCCGTCCTTCCGGAGGTCGATCGCCTCGTGCTGTCCACGAACGGCGGCATCGCATCGCTGGTTCGCTCCGTGCTGCTTCGAGCCGCGGCCTCGAGCGCCGCCGCCCTGCTCGCCGCGCTGCGCCGGTACCGACACCTATTGCTCCACGCGCAGGACGCGCTCCGATCCGGCCAGCGGTTCAATCGGACGATGCTTCGGCAGTTCACGGCCGGCGCGGACCAGCAACTCTTGCTCTGGGAGCTCCTGCCGGTGGAGGCCACCGGAAGCGAGCTTCACCTGCGCGATCTCCCCGCCATCGAGGCGCTCATCGTCGGCGCCGCGCACCTGGCGGGGAGGCCGGACGCGAAAGCCGGGCGCCTGACCGAACTGCTTCGCGACGGCGTCCGGACCCTGGTGTTCGTTTCGGCTCGGGAGACGGTGACCTATCTCCGATGCCAGCTCCCCGACCGCTGGCTGGCGTGGTGCACGGGACAGCGGGCCGGCATCGGCTCCACCACGCTTCCCCGTCGAGACGTCCTGTCCTGGTTCCGGCCGGGAGGGACCGACGCCCCACCCGGCGTGCCAGGTGCCCCTCGAACCCTGGTCACCACGGACGTGGCCGCCGAAGGGCTCGACCTCCAGGCGGCGGGGCGAGTGGTGCACTATGACCTTCCGTGGACGGACGTGCGGCTGGCCCAACGAAACGGGCGGGCCGCGCGGCGAGGAGCGGCGCGACCCGAAATCGAAATTCTGCGGTTTCACCCGGCCGCTGCGATCGAGTCACGATTTCATCAGTTGGAACTCCTTACCCGAAAGGCGGACCTTCCCGGCCATTGTGGGCTCGGGGAGACCGGGCGGCTCGAGTGGCGCTGGCGCCGGGAAATGGCCGACCGCCTGCCCGGGGCGATGGTCCGCGGCGTCAGCGCCGTCCGATCTGGGCGCAGGGGCGTCCTCGCGGGGCTCGCGCTCGAGCGGAACGGCGACTGCGTGGTGTCGACCGTGCTGTGGCGGGAGGGCGACGGGGAATGGATCGAGGACCCAAGACTCGTCGAGATACTGCTCGCGGAGTTGGACTATGCCGAGGCGGTGCCCCCTCCTTCGGGGGCTGCCCTCGATGCACTGCTGAGCTCGCTCGTACCATCCTGCCGGGTGTTGATGCGCGAGGCCTCCGCACACCGAATCGCTGGCGCACCCACGGGCATTCCCGCGCAGCAGCTCTCCCGGCGTCTGCGCCGGCTCGCGACGGATGCCGCGCGCGCCCGGGCGGCGGACACGCTTGCCCTGCTCGAGCGTGCGCTGCACTTCTGTACGGGCGGCCACACGGCGGGCGAGGCAATGTTGATCGAGGAGGTGGCGGCCCTGGATGACGTCGAGTTGATGGCACGCCTCCCCTCCTTGCCGGCACCGACCCCACCGCCGGAGCCGCTCCGGCCGCTCATCACCGGCCTGATCGTCTTCGATGGGCCGGGATAGGGCGGCTGGTCATCCCGCGGCCGGGAGCGTTAACGTTCCTGTGGAACACCACCCGGGGGGAAGTTCGTGCCAGCCAGCGCCAACGCAGCACCATTCTGCGGGTTGGAGGAATGGATCGCCTTCACGCAGGACCGCAAGATGAACCACAGCGAAATGCTGCGGTACTACGGCTTGCTCTCCCTCATTCCCGACGGAGTCAAGACCGTGCTGGATGCCGGCTGCGGGAAGGGATACATGTCGTACCTGATGAGCCGGAAAGGCTACCAGGTCCACGCCATCGACATCAACACCGACTACCTGGCCCTCTTCGCTCCGCGCTGCGCCACCTACGGCATCACCCAGGCGCGGGAGGACCTCTTCGCCTACGCGCCCGCCAGGCCGTTCGACCTGGTGCTGTCGCAGGAGGTGCTGGAGCACATCCCGAACTACGCCGACGCCCTGAAGAGGCTCGCGGGCTGCGTCGCGCCGGGCGGCTGGGGGCTCTTCTGCGTCCCGTACAAGGAGCGGCTCGAGGCCAAGATGATCACCGACCCCGCGACCGGGCGGCGGGTCCACAAGAACGGGCATCTCCACTCCTTCGACCCGGAGGGGTTCACCCGGACGCTCGAGGCATCGGGGTTCCGGGTGGAGCGGATGCAGCTCTTCACCAACAAACGGCTGCTCAACTGGATGGGTGAGAAGA
The DNA here is from genome assembly GCA_964571795.1 of uncultured Gemmatimonadaceae bacterium. Classification (GTDB taxonomy): domain Bacteria; phylum Gemmatimonadota; class Gemmatimonadetes; order Gemmatimonadales; family GWC2-71-9; genus SPDF01. The sequence continues at coordinate 13,204 of CAZNDK010000020.1, forward strand.
AGCGAGTCCTATCCGGGTTCTGGACTGGCTTCGACCGGTTCATGAACCGCTTCTTTCCCCACCGCGCCACGTACATGGCCTTCCTGGTCCGGAAGCGATAGCGCCTTCGCCAGCGACGGGTGAAGAAACCCTCACACGCGCTTCCGCCTCACTTCGCTTCCCCGCGCGTACGCTTCATGCACCGAGCCGTGGTCCGCCTGCCCCGGAGGCGCTCGATCCGCGACGGGCTCGCCTTGGAGGGAACATGTTGACGCGATTCCACGACCGCCGAGAGGCAGGGAGATACCTGGCCCAGGCGCTCCGAGTCCCGGTGACCGCGTCGCCCACGCAGGTGCTGGCGTTGCCGCGGGGCGGAGTGCCGGTGGCGTATGAGGTGGCCGTGGCACTCGGTGCTCCGCTCGATGTCTTCGTCGTCCGCAAGCTCGGCGTGCCGGGGCACGAGGAACTGGCGATGGGCGCCATCGCCCAGGGAGGAGTGCGGGTCCTGAATCGCGACGTGATCGACCCACTCGGCATCCCCGACAGCGTGATCGACCGGGTCGCTGCCGCCGAAGGCGCGGAGCTCGCCCGGCGCGAGCGGACGTACCGTGGGGCACGGCCTGCGCCCGACCTCGCGGGTCGGACCGTGCTCCTGGTGGACGACGGGCTCGCGACCGGTTCCACCATGGCAGCCGCAGTCGCCGGCGTCCGGGCCCACGACCCGGGCCGGATCATCGTTGCCGTGCCCGTCGCTTCGCGCGAGGCGGTGGCAATGCTTCGGGAAGTCGCGGACGAGTGCATCACCGTGCTGACCCCTCGCTACTTCGGCGGCGTGGGACAGTGGTACGAGAATTTCAACCAGACCAGCGATGACGAGGTGCGTGGCCTGCTGGACGCCGCCCGCCGGCGCGCACCGGCGGGCGGGCCTGTCCCCTAGCGGGCACGGCCAAGGGGGTGTTATGCCCACGCTTGCGCCAACGGATCCGCTTCCGGCGCTGCGCGCGTCCGCCCACCAGCTCACCGGTTCGCCGGATGACTTCGATGCGTTGCTTGCCCAAGTGGGGGAAGCCCGGTACGTCCTGATCGGCGAGGCCTCCCACGGTACCCACGAGTTCTACCGCGTCCGTGCGGCGATCACCAAGCGGCTGATCGTCGAGCACGGCTTCACCGGGGTCGCCGTCGAGGCCGACTGGCCCGACGCCAACCGGGTGCACCGCTACGTGACGGGCGGTGATGACGACCCGGACGCTGTCGAATCGCTTGCCGGGTTCATCCGCTTCCCGCAGTGGATGTGGCGCAACGCCGACGTCCTGGACTTCGTGGGATGGCTCCGCGCCCACAACGACGCGCTCTCCCCCGCGGCGCCCAGGGTCGGTTTCTACGGGCTCGATCTGTACAGCCTCCACACCTCCATCGATGCCGTGCTGCGCTACCTGCGCATCGTCGACCCCGACGCCGCGCGCCGCGCCGCCGAGCGCTACGCCTGTTTCGATGCCTACGGCGAAGACCTCCAGGCCTACGGCCAGGCCACCACGCTGGGGCTCGCCCCCACCTGCGAACGTGAGGTGCTGGCGCAGTTAGTGGACCTCCGACGGGCCGCTGCTGAGTATGCCCGCCGCGACCACCGGCTGACGCCCGACGACCTCTTCTTCGCGGAGCAGAACGCCCGCCTGATCGCCAATGCGGAGCAGTATTACCGCGCGATGTTCGCGTCGTACGGCTCGTCGTGGAATCTGCGGGACTCGCACATGGCCGATACGCTCGGCGCCCTCATGGCGCACCTCGGCGCCCGCATGCCCGCGCCGAAGCTGGTTGTCTGGGCCCACAATTCGCACATCGGCGACGCCCGCGCCACCGAGCGTCACCGGGCCGGCGAACTCAATCTCGGCCAACTGGTGCGGGGGCGCGTCGGGGCCGAGGCAGTCCTGGTGGGATTCAGCACCTACGCGGGCACCGTGACCGCCGCCTCCAATTGGGACGAACCTGCCCAGCGCAAGCAGGTCCGCCCGGCCCTCCCCCAGAGCTACGAGGCGCTGTTTCACCACGTCGGTACCCCAAACTTCCTGCTCGCGATGCCGGAGACCGCCGTACGGGAGGCCCTGCTGCGCCCCAGGCTGCAGCGCGCGATCGGCGTCATCTATCGCCCGGACACCGAACGGCAGAGCCATTACTACCACGTCCAGCTCCCGGCCCAATTCGATGCGATCCTGCACTACGACGTGACCCGCGCGGTGGAGCCGCTGGAACGCACGGGACTCTGGGTCCGTGGCGAGGCGCCCGAGACCTTCCCGAGCGCCCTCTGACCCCTTCACCGGGGAGGATGATCCGATGTCTCACGCAACCGAATCCGCGACGCGGCGACGCCACGTGCGGGTGCCCGTACCCGGCGGAACCCTGGGAGGGGACCTCGCCCTGCCGGAGGCGGCCAGCGGCATCGTGGTGTTCGCCCACGGCAGCGGCAGCAGCAGGATGAGCCCGAGAAACCAGTGGGTGGCCCGGCAGCTCGAAGGCGCAAACCTCGGCACCTTGCTGTTCGACCTGCTCACGCCGGCTGAGGAGGCGGTGGACGCGCGGACCGGTGTCTTGCGCTTCAACGTCCAGTTCCTCGCCGAGCGGCTGGTGCACGTAACCGACCTGACCATCGCGGAGCTGGTTGGGGCGGGATGTCGCGTCGGTTACTTCGGCGCCAGCACCGGGGCCGCTGCGGCCCTCATCGCGGCAGCCGCGCGGCCCTCGGTCGTTCACGCCGTCGTGTCGCGGGGCGGCCGGCCGGACTTGGCCACTTGCGCGCTTCCCACCGTGCGCGCGCCGACCCTCCTGATCGTGGGCGGGGCGGATCGCGAGGTTCTTGCGCTGAACACCGCGGCCCTGGCGCAAATGACCTGCCCCAAGGCGCTGCAAGTGGTGCCGCGGGCGACGCACCTCTTCGAGGAGCCGGGGGCGTTGGAGGAGGTGGCCCGCCTCGCCGGGGCGTGGTTCACGCGGCATCTGGAGGCGTTGCCGGCGTGACTCTGGCCAGCAGGAGGTCTCTTGCGCCCTTCGGCGGAAGCCGTATGTTGGCTCCGCTTGCGGGGCGCGCGGTGCGCTGCCGTGCCGTCACTTCCTATTCGGAGGCTGGAATGCGTCGTGTTGCCTTGCTCATCGGTGCCGTGCTGGCTGCCGGGTGCGCCAAGTCGGAAGCGCCGCCCCCCGCAGAGGTCGCGGCCGCGCCCGCCATCAACCTCGCTGACCTCACGGGGACGTGGACGTCCGTCACGACCGCCCAGGGAAGCGACAGCGCGCTCGTCACCTCCACGATCGTGGCCTCGGCCGATCCGATGGCGTGGACCATCACCCTCCCGGGCCGCGACCCGATGCCGTACAATGTCACGGTCTCGGGCGACAGCCTCATCACCGGAATGGGGCCCTACGAAAGCGTCCTGCGACCCGGCGTCCAGGTGACCACGACCGGCGTGCTTCACCTGGTCAACGGGCAATTGACCGGCCCGCTGGTCGCGCACTACACCACGACCGGGGCCGATTCCGTCCTGAACCTCTGGACCACGGCCACTCGCGCGCCGTGAGTTGACTCGGGCTTCCCTCACCCTCCGCACGGGCGTCCCGGCACTGCCGGGGCGCCCGTGTCGGTTTGGGTCTCGCCATGATATCTCGCCGTTCGGCCTCTGCCCTGCTGCTCACCCTGCACCTGACCGGCTGCGTCATGTGGCAGGCCACCACGACGCCGCTCCCCGAGCTCACCTCCGGGGACAAGCCACCGTCTGCAGTGCGGGTCACGACGACGGAGGGCGAGCAGCTCGAGGTGATGGAGCCCCGCGTGCACCTCGATTCGCTCATCGGGGGATCGAAGCCCGACACCGGGTGGGTGTTCCTGGCGCTGGCGGACATCGACAAGGTCGAAGTTCAGAAGCGAAATGTGCTCAAGACGGCGGCGGGAGTGGTCTTCGTGGTGGGCCTGGTCTGGCTGATTGCGGAGGTGTGCGACGAGCCCGACAAGTGCACGACCGAAGATGAGTAGATTACCCCCATGCCCGCACTCCAAACCGTCCTGTTCGACCTCGACGGGACCCTGATCGACTCGATCCAGCTCATCATCGACTCCTACCACCACACCCTCGAGGTGCACGGCATTCCGGCCCGCACCGACCAGGAGTGGCTCGACGGCATCGGCACGCCGCTCCGGGTGCAGTTCGCCGAGTGGGCGCACGACGAGGAGCGGATGGAGGCGATGATCGCCACCTATCGCGAATACAACATCTTCCATCACGACAGCCGGGTGAGGGTCTACCCGGGCGTGGTCGAGATGGTGACGGCCGTCCGCGCCGCGGGGTGTCGCACGGGGCTCGTGACCAGCAAGAACCGGGTCGGCGCCTTCCGGGGCCTGCGGGTGGCGGGGCTCGAGGAGACGATGGACGTGGTGATCGGCGCCGATGACGTGGTGAACCCCAAGCCCCATCGGGAGCCGGTGGACCGGGCGGTGGCCCACCTCGGCGCCGACCCCGCCACGACGGTGTACGTGGGCGACAGCGTCCACGACATGCACTCGGGCCGGAGCGCGGGAGTCCGGACCGCCGCGGTGCTCTGGGGTCCGTTCGGCCGAACCGACCTGGAGCCAACGCGCCCAGATTACTGGCTCCAGCACCCGCGAGAGCTTGTAAATCTCTTGACTACTTGAACTTACCGGAGTACGGCTCTCCCCTATCCCACTGCGTTGCGCTTGCGACCCGGGCCGCCCTCCTTATCTTCCCGCCCGGGAGTCCGTGACCAGAACTCTACCGGGATGTTGCAATGCGCCTCCTGCCCAGGGACGAGCGGTTCTTCGACCTCTTCACCAAGGTCGCCACCCTCAACGTCGAAGCCGCCAAGCAGCTGAAGGTGCTGCTGTCCACCGAGATGGACCGCCGGCTCCCGATCGTGGAGTCGATCAAGCGCCTTGAGCACGAGGCCGACATCATCACGCACGAGGTGGTGACGCGGCTCGACCGCTCCTTTATCACGCCGCTCGACCGCGAAGACATCCACATGCTGGCCTCGCGCCTCGACGACGTGATGGACCTGATGGACGGCTGCTCCCGCAAGGTGCAGGTGTTCCACGCGGGTGACGCGCCGAAGGGCGCCATCCTGCTGGCCGAGACCATCGTGGGCGCCACCGAGCAGCTCCTGGTAGGCGTGCGGCACCTCGACAAGTCGCGCCACGGGGAGGTCCTGCAGGCGTGCGTGAAGGTGAAGGGCCTCGAGGAGGATGGCGACGCGATCTACCACCAGTGGCTGGGCGACCTCTTCAAGGGCGACCCGGACCCACTGCTGGTCATCCGCTGGAAGGAGATCTACGACACGCTGGAGAAGACCCTCGACTACGCCGAGGACGTCGCCAACGTGCTCGAGTCCATCTTCATCAAGCACGCCTGACCGTGACCCCGTCCGTCGAGTTCGTCCTCGCCGTCATCCTCGTCGCGCTCATTTTCGATTTCATCAACGGGTTCCACGACAGCGCGAATTCGATCGCCACTGTCGTGTCGACCCGCGTGCTCTCCCCCGGGGTCGCCGTGTTCTGGGCGGCCTCGTTCAACTTCGTGGCGGCCTTCGTCGTCGGCACGGCCGTGGCCAAGACCATCGGCAAGGGGCTGATCCAAGCCTCGGTCGTGGACCCCAACGTGGTCCTGGCCGGGCTCCTCGGCGCCATCGCGTGGAACCTCGTGACCTGGTACCTGGGCCTCCCCAGTTCGTCGAGTCACGCACTGCTCGGCGGGTACGGCGGCGCGGCGGTGGCGAAGGCCGGGGTCGGCGCGCTGATCGCCAGCGGCTGGGTCAAGCCGATCCTCTTCATCGTCGTCTCGCCGATGCTCGGCATGGGCCTGGCCCTCGGACTCACCGTGGCGCTCTCCTGGTCGCTCCGCAACAAGAGTCCGGGCCCGATGGACAAGCTGTTCCGGCGGCTCCAACTCGTGTCGGCGGCGCTCTACTCGCTGGGACACGGCGCCAACGACGCCCAGAAGACGATGGGCATCGTGGTCGGCCTGCT
>CAZNDK010000020.1:19301-49245 GCA_964571795.1 uncultured Gemmatimonadaceae bacterium
TGGGACACGGCGCCAACGACGCCCAGAAGACGATGGGCATCGTGGTCGGCCTGCTCGTGGCCACCCAGGCGCTCTTCGTGGCGGAGACGGGCTGGATGCACCACCTCTACGTGCCCAATGCCGACTCCATTCCCCTCTGGGTCGAGATGGCCGCCTACTCGGCCATCGCGCTCGGCACGGCGCTGGGCGGCTGGCGGATCGTCAAGACGATGGGAAGCCGGATCACCAAGCTGCGTCCGTTCGGCGGATTCTGCGCCGAGACGGCCGGCGCCATCTCGCTGTTCATCGCCTCGGGACTCGGGGTGCCAGTCAGCACCACCCACACGATCACCGGGGCCATCGTCGGCGTCGGCGCCGCGAACCGGCTCTCCGCGGTCCGCTGGGGCGTGGCCGGCCGCATCGTCTGGGCCTGGATCCTCACCATCCCGATGAGTGCGGCCATCGCCGGGCTCACCTACCTCGCCATCCGCTAGCTCGCCGCGCGGCCGGGCGCGGGCTCCGGCTATTCTTCAGTCCATGCCCCCGCACGCCCTCCTCCTCGCCGCCGGCACCGGCTCGCGCTTCGGCAGCCAGAAACTGCTGGCCATCTGGCGCGGGCGCCCGTTGATCGGCCATGCGATCGCGCTCATCGCCGCATTGCGCGACCGTGGCATCATCGCGGGGGCCACGGCCGTGGTCCGCGGGGGAGACGAAGGCGTGGCGGCGCTGGTCCGCCAATCCGGGCTTCGCGTGATCCCCAACGCCGAACCCGGGCAGGGGCTGTCGCATTCCCTTCGGCTCGGGCTCGGCGCGCTCGCCGTCCTCTCCCCCCAGCCGGATGCAGCGCTGATCTTCCTGGCGGACCAGCCCTCGACCCCGCTCGAGGCGGTGGAGGAAGTGGTCCGCGCCTGGGAGCTGGGCGGGAGCGCGGTGGTCCGGCCGCGGTACTCCGACGCCCCCGACGAGCCCGGCCACCCCGTCCTGCTCGACCGGGACGCGTGGGGCCTCGCCGAACGGCTCACCGGCGACGAAGGGCTTGGCCGCGAGCTCGCCCGCGCGCCGCACCTCGTGCTCCACGTGGACGTCGAAGGCGCCAACCCGGACGTGGATACACCGGCAGACCTCTCCCGACTCGAACCCCCGCGCTTATGATCTTCGAATTCGGCGGTGCGCCGGAGCTTCCCTCGCCGCGCGAGGCGGTCTGGCGTCACCTGCAGGACGGCGATACGCTCGCTGCCTGCACGCCCGGCGCGGAATCGTTCGAGGTCCGCGGTCCCGGACGCTACTCCGTGAAATGCGGCGTGGGGCATGGCCTCGTCCGGGTCCACGTGACCATCGAGGCCGAACTCCACGATCTCGTCCATCCCGAGAGCCTCCGGCTTCGCGCCACCGGCACCGGCCCCGGCTCGACGCTCGACGTGGACACGACCGTCCGGCTCGACGTGCTGGGCCCGGAGCGGACCCGCCTCGAATGGAAGTCCACCACCGGCGTCCACGGCATGCTGGCCAAGTTCGGGCGCGGCACCGTCGAGGACGTGCTTCGCCGCTTCACCGAGACCTTCTGGACGAACGTGGCCGACAGGCTGGCCCTCGCGCCGCGGAGCGGGGCCTATCGCCTGTCCGCCGGCGAGCTCCTGGCGCTTCCCGCCGCGACGCTCGATGCCGCCATCCTGCTTTCCGGGCTTGAGCTCGAGGGCCGCCATCTCCCGAAGGGGCACCGGCTCTCGGCGGCGGAAGGCAACGCGCTCCTCGCAGCCGCGCGCGCAGGCGCACTGGGGGCGCCGGTCCGTCTCGCGTGGGCGGGAAACCACGAGATGCACGAGGCCGAGGCGGCCAGCCTGCTGGCGACCGCCGCCTCCGGCGCGGGCATCGCCGTGGGCATCGCGCGGCAGGGTCGAGTGGACCTGGAGGCTCGGCACCGTGGGGTCCTCACGCTTGCGCTCGATGGGCTCGCCCGCGTCAACGCCATCGATCCCCTCGAAATCTTCACCCGCTGGTCTCACCAGCCCGTGGAGGTCGGGGAACTCGTGGCGAGCGTGAAGGCCGCGCCCCACGTGGTGGACCTCGACGCCGTCATGCAAGGAGTACGGCTGGCAACGGAGCTCGCTCCCCTGGTCGACGTGCGCCCGTACGCCGGGCTCACCGTTGCCGGGATCGCCGCGGAGCCGCTCGACGAGGGCGCCCGCGCGCGCTTCGAGGCGGCGTCGCGACTGCGGGCGGAGGCGCTGGGTGGGAGCTTCGTCGGGCTCCGGGACGTGAGCCACGACGATGCCACGGTGGCCGATACGGCCGCCCGTGGGGTCCTGCACGAGCTGGCGAGCGAGCAGCGGGTCGGTGTGCTGCTGGTCGGCGGGGTCTCCGCGGGCGACCCCCTGGCGCCGCTGTTCGCCGCGCTGGAGGCCCTCGGCGGAGTGATAGTCCGGCGCGGAGTGCCCGCCCATCCCGGCTCCATGCTCTGGCTCGGGCGCCTCGGCGCCACCCAGATCCTTGGACTGCCCCGCTGCGGCGCCTTCGGGATGGCCACCGCGGCAGACCTCCTCCTTCCGCGCATCATGACCGGCGAGGTCCTCACGGCGGAATCGATCGCCGGGCTCGGCCATGGCGGGCTGCTGGGGCGGGAGATGCGGCCACGATTCCCCGCGTACGCCCGGGATCTTCCCGACGCGACCGCCTCTTGACCTCGCTCCCGTGAAGCGGGTTATTAAACCCTGATGCCGCCTTCCTCCCTCGCATCCGAGCCCGGCACCACCAGTCCGTTCGAGGTGTACCAGGCCCTGCCCCGGCAGAGCCTCTTCCGACGCTTTCTCACCACCCAGCGTCATCTCTTCGGCCTGGTGTTCGGCGCCCTCTCGGTGGACGTGGCCAACAAGAAGGCGGCGGGCACGGGCCGGGGGCTCGGCTTCTTCCTCGCCCGGGTGCTGAGCGCCTGCACGCATCCGTTCCTGGACCGCAGCCTGCGCGACCTCCCGTTCCCGGTGCAGCTGCGACGCCGGCTGGAGCGCCTCGGCCCGACCTATATCAAGCTCGGCCAGATCCTCAGCCTTCGCGAGGACATCCTCCCGAAGTCCATCACCCAGGAACTGAAGCACCTCCTGAGCTCGCTCCCGGCGGTCCCCTATCCCGTCCTCTGCGAGCTCATCACCAAGGACCTCGGCCGCCCGCTCGATGACATGTTCCTGGCCATCGACGAGATCCCCCTCGGGTCGGCCTCGATCGGGCAGGTCCATCGCGCCACGACGCACGACGGCGACGCCGTCATCATCAAGGTGGTCAAGCCGGGCATCCCCGCCATCCTGCGACGCGACGCCAAGCTCCTGGCCCTCGCCGGATGGGTGCTGGAGATCGCCTTCCCGCGCTATGGCCCCAAGCGCATCATCCGGGAGTTCTCGGACTACACGCTGCGCGAGGTGGACCTGCGCCGCGAGGCCGACAACGCGGAGACCTTCGCGGCCAATTTCGCGGACGAGCCCGACATCGTGTTCCCCAAGATCTACCGGGAGTTCAGCGGCGAGCGGGTCCTGACGATGGAGTTCTTCGACGGGAACCGGCCGGACTCGAAGAAGGTGCAGGCAATGTCGTTCGAGGACCGCGAGCGGCTGGTGGACCTCGGCGCGGAAGCCATCATCCGGATGATCTACAAGGACGGGTTCTTCCACGCCGACCTGCATCCGGGGAACCTGATCGTGCTGCCGGGGCCGAAGGCGGGGTTCATCGACCTCGGCATGGTGGGCAGGATGCACGACGAGCTCCGCCGCACCCTGCTCTACTACTACTACGCGCTCGTCATGGGCGACGCCGAGAACGCCGCCCGCTACCTCTCGGCGGCAGCCGAACCCGGCCGCGGGGGCGACCCGGCCGGCTTTCGGCGGGACGTGGCGGAGATTTCCAGCCGCTGGCGGCGCAACGCGAACTTCGACAGCTTCTCCCTGGGTCAGCTGATCCTGGAATCGGTGAGCCGTGGCGCGGAATACCGGATGTTCTTCCCGGTGGAGATGGTGCTGATGGTCAAGGCCCTGGTGACGTTCGAGGGCGTTGGGCAGATCCTGCTCCCGGGCTTCGACGTGGCCGAGGTGTCCAAGCGGCACGTGCGGAAGGTGTTCATCCAGCAGTTCAGCCCGGTCCGGCTGGCCCAGGAGGGATTGCGCGGCGCTCCGGACCTGGTGGACGCGCTGGTCAAGATGCCCCTGCTCATCACCGAGGGCCTCCGGGTGCTCGAGAAGACCACGAAGCGAAGCACGGAAAACCCCTTCGCGGGCCTCCGCGGCACCCTGATCGCCGGATTCTCCCTCGTGGCGGGGGCCATCATCCTCGGGTTCGTGGGTCCGCAGGCCTGGCCGTTGTACGTGCCGTTCTTCGTGATCGCGCTCATCCTCGCGGTCCGCAAGGGCAGCTGAGCCAGTGCGTCCGCCCCCGCCCTCCCCCGCGACCCCGCCGGTCGAGCCGCCCGAGCCCTACGAGCCGTTCGACCCGGTGTTCAGCCGCGCGATGATCGAGGAGGTCTTCGGGCCGGCGCTCGACCACTGGTTCCGGCCGGTCATCTTCGGCCTCGAGCACCTGCCCGCCGAGGGGCCGGTGGTGCTGGCGGCGAACCACAGCGGCAACGCCTTCCCCTACGACGCGATCATCTTCGACGCCGCACTCTGGCGACAGGACGGCTGGGATCCGGCCAAGAAGCTCCGCGCCGTGTATGAAAAGGAATTGTCCTACGTGTGGTGGATGCGCCCGTTCGGCCTCGACAACTTCTGGCGGCGTGGCGGCGGCGTGGACATGCTGTTCGATAACTTCGACCGCCTCCTCGCCCGGGGAGACCGCATCCTCTACTTCCCCGAGGGCGTTCCGGGAATCGGCAAGGGATTCAACAACCGGTACAAGCTCCAGCGCTTCAGCACCAGCTTCGTGCTGCTGTCCGCCAAGCACCGCGCGCCGGTCCTCCCGCTCTACATGATCAACGCCGAGTGGATCAACCCGTTCGGCTACGTCTTCCCCCCGCTGGACCGGCTGATGCAGCGGGTGTTCGGCGTCCCGTTCCTGCCGCTTCCCGCCGGGCTGCTGGGCATCGTCTTCCCCTGGATCTGGTACTTGGCGTTTCCAGCTCGCACCATCTTCGTGTTCGGCCCGCCCATCGACATGGTGGACTACCTGGCGCAGGCCGGGATGACCAACCTGGAGCAGCCGGACCGCCCGACGCTGCAGCGCACGGCGGAGCGGGTCCGCCAGGAAATGCAGAGCACGATGGACGCCCTCGTGGGGATCCACGGCGCCAGGCCGTACGATGCCGGACACTTCTGGCCTGGACTCAAGGGCACGTGGGGCAAGCTGCGGTGGGTGCTGCCGACCGGCTGGCCGGTTTCGTTCACGCGGCGTGCGCGGGACTTTCACCGGCCACCCGCGAAGAACGCGCTGCACCGGATCTTGCGGGACTGGGACCTGCTTGGCTTCTACCTTCCCTTCGGCTGGGCCTTCCTGTCACTCACGCGGATGTTTCGCAAGCCGCCCTGCGGCTATCGGGGATTGCGGCGCGAGGAGAAGGCGGAGCGCCAGGGGGAGTTCATGTGGCGCCTGTCGGACCGCCCGCTACCCCCGCGCCCTGCTCCCCCGTCCGCCTGACGCCACGGGCATCTCGCTCGTTACCGCCACTTCCAGCCGGTCGAGCGCCGTCGAGAACATGCTCGTGACCGGATCCCGCTCGCTGAACTGATCCAACCCGACACTCTGCCAGATGTCCCGCGGCTCGTCCAGGATGTCCTCGCGGAGCGTGATGCCGTAGGAGGCCAGCATCGGGGCCAGGATCTTCCGGCGCGCACGCAGGTTGCGCCGCGTGGCGTCGTAGGCCAGCTCGACCACGCGCCGGCGCGAGCGGAAACTGAAGATGTTGCTGAAGAAGAGGTCGAACTCGTTGCGATCGGGCTGGAACAGCAGGACCTCGGACTCCGGGAAGCGGGTCTCGTATTCCCGCATGCCCACCTCGAGCCGCGAATTGATGAGGGTCCGGACCGTCTGGCTCAGCACCGTGGCGAGCCCCTTCTTGAGCAGCGCGCCCTCCTTCAGCTGCCCCGCCGCCACGGCGTCCCGCAGGTCGGCCGGCACCAGCGGATTGACGCAGAAGAGGAGATCGACGCCCCGCTTGAGCGCCACCGAGGCGTGGAGGGTCTTGAGCAGGATGCCGTCGACGCAGTTCCGCCCCTCGATCCGCACCGGCGGGTAGAATCCCGGGATGGCAGTGCTGGCCTGGACCGCCGTGGAGATGGGCACGTGGTCCCACCCCGGTTCCCCGAACAGGATCGGTCGCCCGCTCTCGAGGTCGGTGGCCACCACGATGAGCCGCTGGCGCAGCTCCCGAAAGTCGTCGTGCCGCCCCTTGATGCTGAAAGAGCGCTGCAGGTACCGTCGGATCGGCTCGTTGTCGAACAGGCCGACCGGGAGCGCCCGTGCGAGCTTGGTGAGCGACTCGAAGAGCGTCTGCTCCTCGGGCGCCCGCCGGAACTCGAGCATGGCGTCGGCGAAGAGCCTGGGGAGCATCAGGCTCCGGCGGGCCCATTCGCGATAGTTGGGGGTGAAGAAGGTCTGGGGAACGAAGGGGTGCTCGCCGGGCTCGTGCTTGACGAGGGCGCGCACCATCTGCGTGGTGGTCAGGTCGTTCGCGAGCGAGGCGGCGATGAACGCTCCGGCGCTCACGCCGACGTAGATGTCGAGTTCATGCAGGTCGAGCCCGTCCAACGCCTCGTCCAGCGCCCGGAGCGCGCCGATCTCGTAGACGGCGCCCTCCGGGCCGCCGCCGGCCAGCGCGAGGCCGATCCGGCGGCGTTTCCTGCTGCGCCCTGCCTTGGCGGGCATGGCGCGAATCCTTACTTCGCCGCCCGACGGGTTGCCTTGCGGACGGGGCGCTTCTTGCCGTTCTGCACCGTGCGGGTCAGTTCCTCGACCCGGCGGGTCAGGGCCAGGATTTCCTTGCGGGTCGGGACGCCGAGCTTGTTCAGCGCGGTCGAGACGCCATTGTCGATCGGCGCCTGGAACCGGTGCAGGGCGCCTTCGGCCTCACCGCGCAGCGTGCGCACGCGGCCTTCGGCGCGGTGGAGCACCTTCTCGAGGCGCGCGCGGCCGGTCTTTTCCAGCTTGGCGCCCTTCTCGACGAGGTCCTCGAAAACCCGGCTGCCCTCTTCGCCGGCGGTGGCCAGCGCGCCGAGCCCGGCGAGCCAGATGTGCTGCGCGTTGTCCTTGACCGTCAGGGCCGTGGTGCTGCGAGTGGTGCGTGCCATAACATCCTCCTGGTGATGGACCGCATCGCGGTCCCGGGGTTCTGGGTTGGTCCTGCGCTTCCTGTCTCTATCCTTCAGCCCGGCGCCGCCGGGGCGTGGTATCGCTGCTGCGCTTCCGGCCTTTGGGCCGGGGTCCCGTCCCTTCGAGGTCCCGCAGGGCGCGCTCAAGCCCGGCGATGCCCTCGCGGAGGGCCTCCATCTCGTCGCGGGCGTCGCGCACCGGGGGCAGGTGGTCGACTGACGCCTTGACCAGGCGATCGACCCCCTCCTGCAGCTGCTCCACCCTGGCGTGCAACGCCGCCTCGCCGCGCCGGATCACGTCGTGGAACAGGTCGGCCGAGAGGAGCGACACGCCCTGCTTCTCGCCCTCGAGGATGATCTGCGCGAGCACCTGTCGCGTGACGTCCTCTCCGGTGGCGCTGTCCAGCACCTGCACCTCCTGGCCCTTGCGCACCCACCCCGCCACCTCGTCGAGCGAGACGTACCGGCTCTCCTCGGTGTCGTAGAGTTTGCGGCTTCCGCCGCCGTAGCGCTTGACCAGCCGGACCATGGGTGCCCTCCTGAAGTGCCCGGAATATACCGCAGTGCGGCAAATTGTCAACCCTCGTTTGCCGCGTTGCGGCAAATGCCCGATTCCGGGCCCGGCCCAGACGCCCCCTGCCGCCCCGGAAGCCCCCGACAGCGCCACCCCCGCCGCTGCTGGCGAAGTCGTTGATTTCGTGATAGATACAAGGCGTCGTCCATCCCGTATACGCCCGGTCTCGGCCCTGGAGAACCCGCATGTTCATCCCGACCCTCCTGCTCAAGAAGCTCTACACCCTCGGCAGCCTGACGAACGTCGAGCAGGGCGTCCGGTTCGGCATCAAGAACCGCCTCAGCAACGTGGAAATCACCGGCATCCTCTCTCTGGCCATCGACGACGTGCCGGTGCCGCTGAACCAGCTCTCGATCCACCTCCCCGGCGACAAGATCCTGACCGCGGATGCCGTGTCCGCGAGCACACCGATCGACTTCCCCCTCGGGATGGTGTTCACGCTGATGGCCAAGCGGCCGCCGATCGGCACGGGCAAGCACACCATCGCCTTCGCGGTCAAGACCAAAATGTTCGGCAAGCTCAGCTTCGACGTCGAGGATTCCATCGAGGAGGCCAGCCACCAGCTGGTGCGCATCCCCCGCGACGCCGACGACGACTACAGTGAGGCGGCCATCAAGGCCCGCCAGCAGTTCGTGGAGAAGCAGACCGGCGCCAAGCTCGAGCACGTGACCCGGCATTCCTTCGACCCGCACCTGACGAAGGGCAATTGCGAGCACTTCGTGGGGGTGGCCCAGGTGCCGCTGGGGCTGGCCGGGCCCATCACGATCAACGGCGAGCACGCCAAGGGCGACTTCCTGGTGCCGATGGCCACCTCCGAGGGCACGCTCGTGGCTTCCTACAACCGCGGCATCAAGGTGGTGAACCTGTCCGGGGGCGCCCGCTGCACGGTCGTAGGCGACGCGATGCAGCGGGCCCCGGTGTTCGTCTTCGAGGATGCACGGGCCGGCCGGGAGTTCGTGTCCTGGGTCGGGGAGCAGATGCCCAAGATCCGCGAGGAGGCGGAGGCCACCTCGAGCGTCGCCAAGCTGCAGTACATCGACCCGTACCAGTCCAATAAGTTCGTCTTCCTGCGCTTCAACTACAGCACTGGCGACGCCGCGGGCCAGAACATGGTGGGCCGCGCCACCTTCGCCGCCTGCAGCTGGATCCTCGACAACTACGCCGGGATCGCTCACTTCTACCTCGAGTCGAACTTCGCCACCGACAAGAAGGCTTCCCAGATCAACGTCATGCGCACCCGCGGGAAGCGGGTCACGGCCGAAGTGACCGTGCCCCGGGACGTCCTGATCCAGCAGATGCGGGTGGAGCCGGAGAGCCTGGTGTATCACCACGGCGTGGCGAACGTCGGCGCGTTCATCAGCGGGGCCAACAACAACGGGGCCCACTCGGCGAACGGCATCACCGCCTTGTTCATCGCCACCGGGCAGGACGTCGCCAACGTGGCGGAGTCGTCGGCCGCGATCCTCTACGCCGAACTGACGCCCAAGCGCGACCTCTACCTCTCGATCACCATCCCGTCCCTGATCATCGCGACCCACGGGGGAGGCACCGGGTTGCCCACGCAGGCCGAGTGCCTGGCCATGCTCGGCTGCCGCGGTCGGGGCAAGGTCAACCAGCTCGCGGAGATCATCGCCGGGGTGGTGCTGGCGGGCGAGATCTCGCTCGGCGCGGCGATCTCCTCCTCGGACTGGGTGTCCAGCCACGAGCGTTACGGCCGGAACCGGTAGGGCGGGAGTGCGCGAACTCCTCGCCGAGTACGAGCGCATGCGCGCCACCGAACCGGTGGGTCGCGCGGTGGTGACGTCGGTCTGGGGGTCGGCGCCGCAGGCGGAGGGCGCCGTCATGCTGGTGAGCGCGAGCGGCCGGATGGCCGGCTCCGTGTCCGGGGGATGCGTCGAGGGGGCGGTGGCGGAGGCGGTGCAGGAGGCGATCCGGCACGGGGCGGCGGCGCACCTCCGCTACGGCGTGAGCCACGAACGCGCCTGGGAGGTCGGCCTCTCGTGCGGCGGCACCCTGGAAGTGCTGGCGCAGCCGTCGGTCCCGGCCGAGGTCGTGGAGGCCGCGAGGGGCCCCGGGGGCGTCGTCGTGGCGACCGTGCTGGACCGCGGGCACACAGGGCAGTCGCACCTGATCCGCGAAGACGGCGCGGAACAGGCCACTCCGCTCGCCCGGGCCGCCGCCCGGGCCCTTCGGTCCGGGAGGTCACGCGCCGAACGGCTGATGTTGGACGGCGTGGACACCGCCGTCTTCCTCGAGGTGTTTCCGCGGCCGCCGCGGCTGGTCGTGTTCGGCGGCGTGCACGTGGCGGCCGCCCTCGTGCCGCTGGCCAAGGCGCTCGGCTACTACACGATCGTCGCCGACGGCCGCCCCGCCTTTGCCACCCGGGAGCGGTTTCCCGACGCCGATGAACTCATCCTAGGCTGGCCGGACGACGCCTTCGCGCAAGCGGGGCTGGACAGCGCCACCGCGGTGGTGGTGCTGACGCACGACCCGAAGTTCGATGAACCTGCCCTGCTGATCGCGCTGCGCTCGCCGGCCATGTACGTCGGCGCGATCGGCTCCACCAAGACGCAGGCGACCCGGCGGGAGCGACTCCGGGAGGCGGGGCTCACCGACGCGCAGCTCGCGCGGCTGCACGGCCCCATCGGCCTCGATCTCGGCGGGAGGACACCGACGGAGACGGCGCTGGCAATCCTCGCCGAAGTGACTGCGGTGCGGTATGGGGGGAGGGTAACGCGAACGGAGAGCTGACCAGTCAGGCCTGCGCGACCAGCCAGTCCTTGGCGGCCTCGAGGTCCGCGAATGCAGGGATGTTCCGCTTCGAAAACCGCATGACCGTGGTATAGACCACCGTCTGAAGCCCCGACAGCCCCACCACCGCCCCCGCAATCACGTACGGCCGGTTGTTGACCGCCAGCAGCTTGACCGCCTCCAGTACCTCGCCGTTGAACCGGCTGCCGGCCACGTGCGTCAGCGTGCGCACGCTCC
Source organism: uncultured Gemmatimonadaceae bacterium (assembly GCA_964571795.1). GTDB lineage: Bacteria > Gemmatimonadota > Gemmatimonadetes > Gemmatimonadales > GWC2-71-9 > SPDF01. The sequence continues at coordinate 30,120 of CAZNDK010000020.1, forward strand.
GGAACGGCTCCGCCTGCACGATCCGCCCCGCCTCCGCGATGGCCGCCAGCGCCTCCTCGGTGGATTGCACGTTCGCAAAGTCGAGGAAGGCGATCCGGACGCCCTTGTGTTCGATGAAGCTGGTGCGGGCCATGGTGACCTCTCGACGGGGAGCTGGTGGCGCGTCAGCGAAGCTCGGCGACCTTGCGCAGCTCGCGGAGGACCGCGCGCTGGGCAGCGGCATCGCGCACCGCCACGAAAATGGTGTCATCGCCGGCAATGGTGCCCACGACTCCGGCCCACGAGAGGCGATCGAGCGCGGCGCCGACCCGGCTGGCCTCGCCAGGTGGCGTGCGGAGCACGACGAGCGCGTCGCCAGCCGGTTCGACCCCGATGAGCGCCTCTGCAATGCGGCGGAGGTCGGGATCGTCCGCCGGACGGGCCACCACCACGGGTCGCTGGTAGGCCCCGTTTGCCTTGACCAGCCGCAGCGCGGCGATGTCGCGGCTGACGGAGGATTGGGTGACCGACCAGCCCGCCTCGGCCAGGGCCTCGGCAAGCTCCTCCTGCGTGCGGATGGCGCGCGTGGCAATCAGCTCGAGGATCTTGAGGTGCCGCTGGCGCCGGTCGGTGCTCACAGTTTCCGCTCCGGGCCGCGGCCGGCAAGCCGGTAGAGCGCGCGCTCGAACCGCCGGCGCTCGCGCGCGCACCAGTTCCGCCGCGCCCGGAGACGCCGGCGCGCGGACGAGAGGCCGAGGTTCCCGAGCCCGCCGGTCGACCGGCGCCGCGCCAGGAGCTGCCGCCGCGTCGGCGCGGCGAACCGCGCACCGGCCTTGAGCTCGGAGGCCACCTCGCGATAGGCCCGCCGGAACGGCACGCCGGCTTCCACGCGGCGCATCACCTCGTCGGTGGCCAGGGCGCCGCCGTCGAGGGCCGCGGCGCAACGCGCGCCGTCGACGCCGAGCGAGGGAACCGCCACGGCGAGCATGGTGAGCATTTCCCTGGTGCGCTGCACGCCGCGGAAGAGAGGCTCCTTCAGGAGCTGGAAGTCCCGGTGGTACCCGCCGGTGAGCCGCGAAGCGACCTGGAGGAGGGCAACGTGGTCGCCCTGCACGGCAGCCGCGCGGGCGCGTGTGAGCTCGAAGAGGTCGGGGTTGCGCTTGTGCGGCATGATGCTGGACCCGGTGGCCAGGCGCGCCGGCAGCACGAGATAGCCGTACTCCTCTGCGCTGAAGAGGATCACGTCGGCGCTCAACCGGGCCAGGTCGTGGCCGATCTCGCCGCACCAGGCGAGCACCGCGGCCTCCAGCTTGCCCCGGCCCAGCTGCACCGTGGCCACGTTGTGCTCGACCGCCCCAAATCCGAGCGCGCGGGCCGTGGCCTCCCGGTTGAGCGGCAGCGGCACGCCATACCCGGCGGCGCTGCCCAGCGGCGACCGGTCCACCCGGGCCCAGAGCGCCGGCAACGACTCGAGCGTGTCGAGCAACGCCTCGGCGTAGGCAGCGGCCCACAGCCCCACGGATGATGGCATTGCCTTCCGGGTGTGGGTGTAGCCGGGCCAAAGTTGGTCGCGATGACGGGCCGCGAACGCGAGGAAGATTTCCGCCAGGTCCTCGGTGGCCTCGTGCAGCTCCAGCAGCTGGTTCTTGAGGTAGAGGCGGATGTCGCAGGCGACCTGGTCGTTCCGCGAGCGGCCGGTGTGCAGCTGCTCCCCAGAAAGCCCATGCCGCCGGGTGAGCCAGTCCTCCACCGCGCTATGCGCGTCCTCGTGGACGAGATCGACCACGAGGGTGCCGTTCTCCACCGCGCGGAGCGCGCGCCGGAGCCCGGCCCGGAGCTTCGCGTAGGCGGTCGGCGTAAGGAGCCTCGAGGCCCGCAGCCCCTCCGCATGGCCGAGACTCCCGTAGACGTCCCACGGAAGGAGCCGCATGTCCCATAACCGGTCCTCCCCGACGGTATAGTCGAGCATGAGGCGATCGGGGTCGTCGGAGGGCGACCACAGCGTGCGCGGAGCAGTGCGGCGCGGGGTCATGCGAGGTACTCCCCTGCGAGATCGGCGTAGAATCGCCGTGCGGCGGACACCTGCGGCAAATCTACGCATTCATCGGCCGTGTGCGACCTCCGGCTGGTGCCCGGGCCACACTTGACGGCATCCACGTGACGGAGGAACACCCAGTCGGAGCAGGTCGGGCTGCCGTAGTGCCTGGCTGCCGGCAGCAGCGACGCGCACGCCTTCAACAGGGCGGAGCCAGGCGGGGTTTCGCAGGGCACCAGGCGGTCGGAGGTGACGATCACATCCGCCTCCAGGGAGTCCGCGAGTACCTTTGCCAGTTCGGGGTGGCTCCAGAGCGGCGTGCTCCTAACGTCGAGGACGGCGGTGGCGGTCGGTGGCGTAACGTTTCGGCTGACCCCCGCATTCACCATCGTCGGGGTGACGGTGGGATGGCCGAGCATGGGATGCGGCCGGTCGGCGAAGAGCGCGTCCAGCCGGGCGAGGTCGCGGGCGAGCACCGTGAGCGCGTTCGTGAACGCCCCGTCGTCCGCGACGCGACCCGCGTGGCGCTGGTCGCCGTGCGCCACCAGGTCCACCATCATCAGCCCGCGCTGCGCGACGGCCAGGTCGAGGTCGGTCGGCTCGCCGATGACCGCGGCGTCGATCGGGCCGGCGCGAGCCACCAGTTCCGGCATCGACGTATGCCGAGTTTCCTCCCCGAGGCCGAACAGCAGCAGCAGGTCGCCACGAACCGGGCCGCCACGCTCCGCCACGTCGTGCGCGGCGGTCAGCATCGCGGCCACCGAGGCCTTGGCGTCGCCCGACCCCCGGCCGAAGAGCTGCTGGCCCTCGATGACGGGGGTGAAGGGATCGCGGGTCCACCCGGAGCCCGGGGGGACGACATCGAGGTGGGACACCAGCGCCAGCGTGCGCTCCTGTGTCCGGCCTGGCAGGCGCACCGACACGCCCAGGCCGTCCCGCACGGCGGGGAGGCCCCACGCGAGCGCGGTCGCCTCGACAAGCCGGGCCACCGCCTCCTCGTCGCCGCTGACGGAGGGGACGGCCACGAGCTGCCGGAGCAGCTCGACCTCAGTCGGCCAGGTCGACGCCGAGATAGGTCGCCTTCTCCTTCCGTCCGACGATCATGGTGCCGCAGCCGGAACCGGTGAAGACCTCGAGGAGCAGCGCATCGGGCACGCGGCCGTCGATGATGTGGGTGCGCTCCACGCCGCCGGTGGCGGCGCGGATGCAGGCCTCGACCTTTGGGCGCATGCCGCCGGCGATGGCCCCGCTCGCCAGCAGGCCGGCCAGGTCGTCCGGGTCGGCGAAGGCGATCAGGCTCGCGGGATCCTCGCGATTCCGCAGCACCCCGGGCGCTCCGGTGAGGAAGATCAGCTTTTGCGCGTGCAGCGCCACGGCGAGCGACTCCGCGACGGTGTCGGCGTTGACGTTGTAGACGTTGCCGTCGCCGTCGCCGGCCAGGCTGGACACCACGGGGACGAACCGCGCCTGCAGGAGGGTGAGCAGCACCCGGGGGTCGACGCGGTCGAGGTCGCCGACATGCCCGTAGTCCACGGTGACGGTGGCGCCTCCGTCGTCCACGACCTGCACCGGCGGCCGGCGGTGCGCGGTGATGAGGTCGGCGTCCACGCCGCTCAACCCGACCGCCTGCGCCTCGTGGGCGCGGAGCGCGGCGAGGAGGTCCACGTTCAGCTCGCCGGCGTAGACCATCTTCGCCACCGCCAGGGCGTCGTCGTCGGTGACGCGGCGGCCGGCGACGATCGTGGGCTCCGCCCCCATGCGCCGGCTGAGCGCGGTGGCCTGGGGCCCGCCGCCGTGCACCACGACCACGCGAATGCCCAGGCTGGAGAGGAGCGACACCTGGGCCGCGATGCCGTCCACCGCCCGCGCATCGGCCAGCACCTCGCCGCCCAGTTTCACCACGAACACCTGGTCGCGGTAGGCGCGCACATAGCGAAGCGCGCCCTTGAGTCCCGCGATGCCCTTCGACGTATCAATGCTCACCGTGTACTCCCGATCATCGTGAGGAGGAGGGCGCGCTGCACATGGAGGCGATTCTCCGCTTCGTCCACTACCACCGAGTTGCCGCCGTCCAGGACGGCATCGTCGATTTCCACGTTGCGCCGCACTGGCAGGCAGTGCATGACGATTCCCTTGCCGCCGCGCGTGGTTCGGACGCGGTCAGCCGTCAGTTTCCAGCCGCGATGCCGGTCGAACCAGGCCCGCTGCGCCTCGGGTTGGCCGTACAACGACACCGGCCCCCACGACTTGGCGTACACCGCGTCGGCGCCGGCAATGGCGGACGCCTGATCGTGCGCGAGGGCCACCGAGCCTCCGGCCTCCTGGCTGAGCTGGCGAATGCGTGACAGGTCCGCCGGGTCCAGGTCGCAGCCTTCGGGGGCGGCAATCGTCACGTCCATGCCCATCCGCGCGGCGGCGAGGGCCGCACTCACCGGCACGGCCGTCGGTAGCGCCTTCGGGTGCCAGGCCCAGCTAAGGACAAACTTCTTTCCGAGCGTGGCACCCAGCTTCTCGCGCAGGGTGAAGGCGTCGGCCAGCTCCTGGCAGGGATGCCGCCGGGAGGACTCGAGGTTGATGACCGGCTTATCGCAATGCCGCGCGAACTGCCTGAGCACCGCGTCCTCCCGCGCCGCGGCCCAGTCGGCGCCCCGGGGGAAGGCGCGCACCGCGAGCGCGTCGGCATACCGCCCGAGCACCCGGGCGGCCTCCGTCACGTGCTCCACGGTGTCACGGTCCATCACGACGCCGTCCTCGGTCTCCAGGGCCCAGCTCCCCTTGCCCGGTTCCAGCACGACCGCGTGCCCGCCGTGGAGGAACATCCCCGTCTCGAAGCTGGTGCGGGTGCGCAGGCTCGGGTCGAGGAAGACCATCGCGAGCACCTTCCGCTCGAGCCCCCCGGTGATCTCTCCTCGCTTGACCCTGGCGGCAAGGGCAAGGAGCGCCTCCACCTCGGTCATTGACCAGTCCTCGACCGCGAGGAAATCGCGCTTCGTCATGCCAGCACCTTTGCGAGGCCCGCGAGCAGGACGTCGGCCTCCGGCACGGACAGGGTCAGGGGCGGCATGATCCGCAAGACGTTCGGGTCCGCCGAGGTCCCGGTCAGGATGCGATGCGCAAAGAGCGCCTGCTGGAGCTCCCGGGCCGGCCGGTCGAAGTCGAGGCCGATGAGGAGGCCCCGCCCCCACACCTTGCGCGCGCCCAAAGCACGGGCTCCGACGGCGATATGTGCGCCGACCGTGGTGGCGTTGACCGCCAGGTCCTCGTCGTCGAGGACCGCCAGCGTGGCCAGTGCAGCGGCGCACGCCACCGGCCCGCCGCCGAAGGTGCTGCCGAGGTCGCCCACGCCGACGCCTTCGGCCAGCATCGGGCCGACGACGACGGCGCCCATCGGGTACCCGGAGGCGAGTCCCTTGGCGAGGGTGAGCCCGTCGGGCACCACGCCGAATGCTTCCGCCGCCGTGAAGGCCCCCGAGCGCGCCACGCCGCACTGAATTTCATCGAACAGCAGCGCGATGCCCCGCTCGGTGCACAGTTGCCGAGCCGCAGCGAGGAATTCCCGGCTGCAGTCGCGGGCACCGGCCATCCCCTGCACCGGCTCCACGATGAGCGCCGCCATCGAGTCGTTCAACACCGCGTCCAGCGACGCGATGTCGTTGAAGGCGACACGCGCGGACAGCTCCATGCCGGCCCGCAGTGCGCCCGCCTCATACGTGCGCCCGTCGCAGCAGGCGAGCGTGGCCACGGTGCGGCCATGCCAGCCCCCCGTGACCGAGGCGACCCTCCGCCGGCTGGTGGCCTTCCGCGCCAGGTGCAGCGCGTTTTCGTTGGCTTCCGCGCCGGAGTTGCAGAAAAACACCCGACCCAGCGGATCGGGACACCGTGCGGCGAGTTCCTCAGCCAAGCGGGCCCGCAACGGGTGCGGCACCGCCGTGGAGTAGAAGAAGAGCCGGCCCGCCTGCTCAGCGATGGCCGCCACCACCCGCGGGTGGCTGTGACCCGTGGAGGCCACCGCGTGGCCGCCGTAGGCGTCGAGCCATTCGGAGCCGTCCTCGTCCACAAGCCAGGCGCCGCGCCCCGACACCGGCCGGATCGGCATCTGCGCGTAGACCGGCAGCAGGGCCGGCGTACCAGCGGTCAGCATGGGAACGGCGCCGCCAATCGGAGGCCCGATGCCTCGTCGAGCCCGAGCGCGAGGTTCATGGCCTGCACCGCCTGCCCCCCGGCGCCCTTGATCAGGTTGTCGAGGGCAATCATCACCTGCACCTCACCGGTCTCGGCGTCGCCGACGGCGTGTACGAGCGCCGTGTTGGCGCCCACGGCATGGGTCAACTCCGGCGGCGCGGCGGTGATCCGCACGAATGGCCGGCCTGCGTACGCATCCGCGTACAGCGCCGACACCCTCGCGGCAATGTCCGCCGGCACCGTGGCGTGGAGCGTGAGGTGAATTCCGCGGACGAACGGGCCGGAATGGGTCATCAGGCGGGCCGTGGCATCGGGGCTGCCGGTCCAACCGCGCCATGCCTGCAGCACCTCGGCGTCGTGCCGGTGCTGCAGCACCGAGTAGGCGAAGAGGTTGTTGGCGCGCGCCGGGTGGTGGGTCGTGGGCCGCGGATGCACCCCCGCCCCGCTCGAGCCCGTCACACCAAAGAGGGCCGGAATGCCAACGACACCCACATTGCGCAGCGGGAAGAGCGCGAGCTGCGCGGCCGTCGCGAAACACCCGGGCGCGGCCAGCGCCCGCGCCCCTCGCAGATCCGATCCGCGCACATCGGCCAGGGCGTACTCGAAGTTCGGCACGAATTCCGGCGCGGCGTGCGCGCCGTAATAGCGCTCGTAGAGCCGGAGGTCGCGCACGCGGAAGTCGGCGGCAAGATCCACGACCAGACCCGGTGCGGCGTCGAACACCTCTCCTGCAACCTTGGACGACTCGCCGTGCTCCAGGGAGAGGAATACGACATCCTGTCCGCGCGCCGCCTCGCCTGCGGTGAGGCCCGCGAAGCGCGCCTCCGTGAGGGAGGCGAGCGCCGGGTGGACCTCGGCGACGGCGCGCCCGGCCTGGCTACGGCTGGTGGCCACGACCTCGGTGATGTCGGGATGCTGGAGGACGAGCCGGAGGAGCTCCCCGCCGACATACCCCGCCGCGCCGACGACGGCGACCTTCACCGCGTCTCCAGCAGGGCGGTGACCGCGCCGAGGAGTCCGTCGGGGTCCCGGAGCGCGTTGTGCGCCGGGATGCCGAGCGAGGCGCTGATGTAATCGCGGCCGACCTGGTTGTCTGTGGCGGGGCCGGTCAGGACCGTGATGGGCAGCTTGTACACGCCGCGCATCAGCTGGTCCGCGCCCCAGCACCCGACGGGGTCAGGGGCCGCCATCACCCAGGCCCGGCCGGCGCCGGAGAGCTCCGGATCCCGCAGGATGTCCTGGACCCCGTACTCGCCGAGGATGCCGTCGCCGAGCTCCGCCACGATCACGTCCGGTCGGACGGTGCGCTGCAAGTGATTGAAGAGCCCCTTCGCGACCGGCACCGTCATGCCCGCGTGGGTGCTGGCGGCCCCGGCGTCGTTGAAGGTCACGGCGGCGACGGCGCCGGCGTCCTGCATCGCGAGGGTGTCACGCATCAGCGAGACACCGGTGAGTTTCGCGGCCGCCACGCGGAGGCCGCTCCGGGAGAGTCCCCGGACCAGCTCGGTGGCCGCCACCGTCTTCCCGGCGTTCATGCAGGTGCCCGCCACATAGACCACGGGCGCGCCAGCTTCCAGGAGCTCGCTCGAGGGGATGGCCCCGTCGCGGATGTGCGCCGGCCGGCCGACCCGGTCTCCCAGCGCGGGGAACGCCAGCACCGCACCCAGTACCTCCGCCTTGAACGGCGGGCCGATATCGGGGTTCGCCGACGTGCACCGGCCGAGGATGCCGCCGAGGTTGAGCACCTCGATCGTGTCGCCGACGGCGATGTGCGAAGGTACCTCGCCGGCGTAGCCGCGGAGGGCGCGCCGGCTGCCGAGCGTCCCTGCGAGCACGTCGCCCTTGCGGAGCGAGACCATCCGCCCGGCGAGGTCCTCGACGGTGTTGTAGGACGACTTGTCGGTGAGGAGCCGAATCGCGAGCACGTACCCTTCGGCGGCCACCACCTCGTGCCCCACGATGACTTCCGTGGTGAGGTGGGCGTTCCGGGTGGACGAGCTGATGCGGTCGAGACGAACGCGGGTCGTGGTGACCATCAGGCGTCCCCGGCCGCGCGGGCCGCGAGCAGCGCCGGAATGGCCGCCACGCGCGCGAAGGCACGGGCCTCGTCGCCGCTCCAGAGCCGGTTCTCTTCGCCGTAGGTGGCCACGCGCGGATCCATCATGGAGTGGGGGCTCCGCGCACCCACCACCTGGAACCGTCCCGGCGCAAGGCGCACCCGCGTATCGCCCACGACGCGGCCCTGCGAGTGCGACAGGAAGGCCTCGATGTCGCGCAGCGCGGGGTCGAAGTACTGGCCCTCGTGCAGCCGGTCGCCGTAGAAGGTGGCGAGTTGGTCCTTCCAGAACGCCTGCCACTTGGTCAGGACGAGTTTCTCCAGTTCCCGGTGCGCGGCGATGAGCAGCAGCGCGGCCCCGGCCTCGAATCCGATGCGCCCCTTGATGCCAAGCGCCGTCTCCCCGACGTGAATGCCGCGGCCGAGCCCGTAGGCGGCGGCCAGCTCATTCAGCGCCTGGACCACCTCGGCTCCCCCGAGGCGGGTGCCGTCGAGGGAAACCGGGAGACCGCCCTCCCAGCCGAGCACGAATTCGCGCGGCTTCGGCGCGTCGGCGGGAGGGTCGAGGAGCTCGGCCGGCGGACCGGCCCAGCTGTCGTGGGTCCAGCCCCCGCCCCAGGTGGTGCCCCAGAGACCGGCGTTGATCGAATAGGCCCCCGCCTTTGCAGGTACGGGAAGGCCGCGTGCTTCGAGGAAAGCGATGGCCTGGGCGCGGGTGAGGCCCTGGTCGCGGATGGGAGTGAGGATCGGCAGGTCCGCGGCGAGGACGCGGATGGTGACGTCGAAGCGAACCTGGTCGTTGCCGGCGCCGGTGGAGCCGTGCGCCACCGCCGTGGCCCCGATGGCCCGCGCCACCTCGATGACGGAAATGGCCTGCTGGGTCCGCTCGGCCGCCACGCTGAGCGGATAGACCCCGCCGCGGAGCACATTGCCCTGGATCAGGAACCGGACGAACCGGTCGAACACCAGCGACCGGGCGTCCACCTCGTGATGGGCGGTGCAGCCCACGGCCTCGGCCTGCCGCCGGATCGCGTCCCGTTCCTGCTCGGTGGCACCACCGGTGTTGACGTAGACGGTGTGCACTGCCCACCCCTGCTCGGCGAGGCGCGGCACGCAATAGGATGTATCGAGGCCGCCCGAGAAGGCGAGGGCGACGACGCCGGATGAAGTATGCATAATGAATAAATATGCACCTTCGACACCGGCGCGCAAGTCACCTTGGCCGGCCTGCTCCGCTACGCCCCCGAGCTCCAGTCGAGGATGCTCGTCAGCAGGGGCAGGTATCCGCGCCAGAAGAAGGCATCCTGCGGCGGAATCCACCACGCGGGCAACGCACGATACACGCCCGGCCCCCAGCGCAGTTCCGACCACCCGGGGAGGCGCGGCACGTTGGCGAAGTCCCCCGCCAGGTAATAGGTGCGCGCCGCGCCCGCCCGGTGGGCCAGGGCCGCGGCCGCCTGGCGCGGCACCCCGGCGGCAGCCAGTGCGGAATCTCCACGGGGCGTCAGGTGCCAGGCATACCTGGCCAGCACTACCGCCCCCGCCGGCTCGACCAGGTCGAACCAGCCGTCCGGCGCCGGCGCTGCACGCATGCCGAGGGAGTCGCCCGCGAGGGTCGGAATGATCTCCAGGCCGCTCCCCCGCAGGTGGGCCTCCGTGAGCACCACCACGCGGCCATCGAGGTGCGCCAGGACGATGCCGGGCCCGCGCTGAATCCATGGCTGCCCGGCCTGCCGTTGCCAGGCGGCGCGCACCCAGGCTGGAACATCCCGCATCAAGTCGGTGGATCGGCGCCCGGTCCACCCCGACCACTCGAAGCCGAAGAGCCGCATGGCGCGTGCGCGAATCGAGTCCGCGGTCGGGGCCGCCGCGGTGTTGAACTCCGCGACGACGGTGGCCCCGCCGCGCGTGGCGGACTCGAGAAACTCCACGTCCGATGCGTCGAGTCCGCCGAAGAGGAGGCGCCCGGGCTCCTCCGCGACGCCCGCTCCCAGGTCGCCCGCACTGACGCCGTAGGTGTCTGCGACATACACCACGCGATTGGCGCCGACGGCGCCGGGGAGCGGCCGCACCGACCAGGCCCGGCGCGTGAGCGGCACGAAGCCGGCGTAGTCGCTCGCCGCATTGTAGGGGGCGAACGACCCCGGATGGACCAGCTTGAGGTGGTTGAGCAACCAGATGACCGCGCGATGCCCCCGGTAGGTGGTATCGGGCACCGTCTTGTCCAGGATGAGCACCCCGAGCGGGCGCGGGGTCAGCAGCCGCCAGGCGAGGGCCGGCGCCACCGCACCGAACAGGACGGCGACGCAGAGCACTACCAGCATGGCGCCCGGCAACAGCCGCCTCACCGCGCCCTCCCGCGCCGGCTCGGAGCCGCGGCCTGCTCCTCCGACTCGGCGGGAAGGCGCAAGCGGTAGGAGAGCGCGCCCAGTTCCCGTTCCAGCGCCTCATCATACGCCGGGCTCTCGACCAGGTCCCGCAGTCGGGCCGACACCGGGATCACCATCGGCGCCGGCTCCCATGGAACGGCCGCGCCGGTGGCGGCATTCACGACGCGGCCCTCTTCCACGGCGCGGGTCGCATCGACCAGGCGGAGCCCGGCGAGGGCGCGCCGCATCGCCTCGAGCCGGGCCTGGCGCGCGGGATCGATGAACCGGCTGCCGAACGTGGCCACGAAGTACCCGGCGGGCATGTACATGAGACCTTCGAGCCCCAATTCCCCGCACAGCACCACCAGCCAGGCCATCACGTCGCGCAGCAGGCCCAGCCCCGGATACTTCTGGCCGGGGATGGCGTGCCTGCCGGAGGCGAAGGTGCGCCGCGGGTTCTGGAGCAGGAGCCACTCGAGGTAGAGCACTTCCATGTCTGGCAGCCGGGTTCGGTCGCGGCGAAAGCGGACTTCCATGAGGAGTTCGGTCTTCGCCTGGTCGCCGTACAGGCGGACGGTGTCGCTGTCGTCGAGATGGAAGTCGAGTTCGAGCGTCGGCTGGCCGAATCCGAGGGCGCGCACCTGCGCCAGCACGCCCAGCCGCTCGAGCAGCAGCTCGACGCCCTGGGCTGTGTACCGCCCCAGCAGCCGCCGCGGCGCGGTGCCCCCCGGCAGGAACGCGGCGAGATCCTCGGGGCTCAGGGCCCACTCCGACGCCGGCGGGAGCCGGCGCGCGCCATCGTGCAGGATCCGGTGCAGTTCCTCCGCGCGCCGGAGCAGCATGTCCGTATTGCTCGGCGGTTCCACGACCTTCCCCGACGCCAGCCAACCGAGGAATCGCGCCGTGTAGCGCCAGGCGTTGCCGCCGTACCCGCCGCCCAGTACGACGGCCAGGGGAATCGGCGCCCCGGACGGCCGCAGCAGCTCCACCACGAACCGGTCGCGTGCAAGCATTCCCTCGGCGGTGATGTTCCAGTCGCCGACCATGTCGTCCGTGGCGGGATCGGCGCCGGCCACGTAGAGGACGAGTCCGGGACGCACCTGGGCCACCACGGGCGGAAGCGCGTCCTGCAGCGCCTTGAGGTAGGTCGCGTCGCCCACCGCCGTCCCCAGCGCGATGACGGTGGCGGCCGCCGCCTCGCGGGGCGACCAGTCCTGGTTATGGATGGTGAAGGTGTGTACCGTCGGATCCTCCTCGAAGAGGAGGCGGGTGCCGTTCCCGTCGTGGATGTCGAGGTCCACGATCAGGATCGGTTCCGTGAAGCCGCGGGCCCGGAGCCGCGCTACGGCGATGGCGACGTCGTTGAGGGCGCAGAAGCCCATCCCGCGGTTCGACGCCGCGTGATGGAACCCCCCGCCGAGGTTGACCGCCACGAGGCCGGTGCGCAGCGCGATGGCCGTGGCCAGGACCGTCCCGCCGGCGGCGAGTCGTTGCGCCTCGACCATCCCTTCCGCCTCGGCGTCGGTGAGCGCCGCGCCCACCACCTGCTCGACCACCTCCCGCCGCTGGAGCGATTCCAGGTACCGGTCCGTGTGCACCCGGCGGACGTTCTTCATGGAGGCCGGGTGGGGCCGGACCAGTTCCCTCCGGCGCACCAGTCCCTCGTCGGTCAGGAACGCGAGGATCATCTCCCCGCGCAGCGGATCCATCGGGACGGCCCCGAGCCGGATCATGTAGCCGGGATCGTAGATGAGCACGAGCCCGGAGGGGCGGAGGCTGCGGCGAATCGCGCCCCATACCCACCGTCCCATCCGCATGCCGACCGACATGAAGCCCGGCTCACTCACGGGATGGCCCCTCCTGAGTACGCGGCATCGAGTCGCAGTATACTATTGAACGGTCCCATGACCTCCTCCCCTCCCCCCGGCCTCCCCGAACGACGACGCCCCTCCCTGACGGCGCGGTGGAGCAATCTCGCGCTGCTCACCTATGACGTGGACGAGGCGCTCGTGCGCCCCTGGCTCCCGACCGACGTCGAGCCGGACCTCGTCGAGGGCAAGGCGCAAGTCAGCCTCGTCGCCTTCGATTTCGTGGATACCCGGGTTCGCGGGCGTCGCATCCCGGGGTTCGTGGACTTTCCCGAGATCAATTTCCGCACCTACGTTCGGCAGGGAGACCGCCAGGGCGTGGTGGCGATCCGGGAACTGGTGCCAAGCCCGCTCGCCGCGGCGGTCGGCCGGCTGCGGTTCAACGAGCCCTTCCGCTCGACGCCGATGGAGAGCCGGACCGCCAGCATGGGCGACGAACTGGTCGTGGAGCACCGCTGGCGCTGGAAGGACCGCCGGTACTTCCTGCGGATGACGGCCGACCAAACGGCGGGTGGGGTGCCCTCGAACGGGACGGCGCTCCACCTGTTCGGGCGCCGGTGGGCGTATGGCCGGAGCCGCCAGGGCGATCCAATGGTCCTGCGGGTCGAGCACCCGCCCTGGGCCCTCCGGCAGGTCCGCACCGTGGATTTCGAGGTGGACTACGCGGCGCTCTACGGGCCCGAGTGGGCCGTCCTCAACGACACGCGCCCAAGCTCGACGCTGCTCGCGGTCGGGTCCGCGGTGTCGATCTTCCCGCCGGGCCGCTAGCCTCCCTGCCCGGGCCGCGCCGGCCCCTCCCCTGCCCCGCTCACGGAAATCGCGGCCGCGATTTCCCCCAGGTCCTCTGCCGACAGCCTCAGGTTCGCCGCGCCGATCCATCCATCGACCTGCGCCGCCGACCGCGCCCCGACGATCGCGCCGGTCACCTCAGGCCAGGCGAGCACCCAGGCGATGGCGACTTCGCCGACCGACACGCCGTGCCGTGCCGCGACCGGTCGCAGCCCATCGCGGAGCGCCAGATTCCGTGCGAAGCGCGGCGCGACGAACTCGGAGCCGCGGTGCCGATAATCGTCGGGCGGTAGCGCGGCCAGCCGTTCGGCGGAAAAGCCGTCGGTGAGGAGTCCCGACTGCATCGGGCTGTAGGCGATGACCCCGACGTCGTGCGCGCGGCACCACGGAAGTTCGGCGCCGGCCACCTTCCGCCGGATCGGGGAAAACGGCGGCTGCAGCGAAGCTACGGCGCCCCGTGCCTGGCACCGCGAGAGCAATGCCACGTCGAAGTTGCAGACGCCGGGCCACCGGATCTTGCCCTCATCCACCAGCCGCAGCATCACGTCCCAGGAATCCTCCACCGCCGCCCCGGACTCGTCCGGCCAGTGAAACTGGTACAGGTCGATGCACGACACGCCGAGCCGCCGGAGCGAGGCCTCGCACTCGCGGCGGATCGACTGGGGCTGGAGCACGCGGCGTGGCTCGGCGTCGCGATCCCCGTCCTTCCAGACCAGCCCACACTTGGTAAACAGGTAGGGCCGAGACGCAGGAGGCAGCGCAGCCACGGCCCTTCCGACCACCAGCTCCGAGTGGCCGAGGCCGTAGACCGCCGCGGTATCGATCCAGTTGATGCCGAGTTCGACGGCCCGGTGGATGGCGGCCACCGACTCGGCATCGTCCTGGGGTCCCCACCCGAACGCCCAGGGACCGCCGATGGCCCAGGCCCCGAGGCCGACAGAAGTGATCTCGAGATCCGACCGGCCGAGTCGGCGGCGCGGAAGCGCGCGCATCAGTAGATCACCCCGCCGGCCGCCTGGTATTCGGCGAAGAGGGTCCGCGCCTCTTCCCGGCGCACCTCTCGGAGGACTTCGATGCCCCGCTGCTCGAGGTAGGTCCACGACGCCGGGAACACCGGGCCTTCATCGTAGCCGATGGACTCGGCATCGGCCTTCGTGGCGCCAGTCACCAGCCGAGCCACCCCGCTCCAGGCGGTGGCGCCGAGGCACATCGCGCAGGGCTCGCACGACGAGACGAGATCGTGGGCGGCCATGCCCTCGGCTCCGAGCGTGTGACTGTGCAGCCGGGCGCCCGCCATCATCAGCGCCACCACTTCGGCGTGCAGGGCGCAATTGTGCGAAGGCACGGCGAGGTTCACGCCGACTGCGATCAGCGCACCGGACTCCCGCTCGAAGACCGCGGCGGCGAACGGCCCCCCGGTCCCCCGCCGGACCTGCTCGTGCCCGAGGTCGATCACCATCGCCATGCGGTCCTCGACCGACGCGTACCGGCGGCGCCAATCGACGAAGGCGTCCACCCACGGGGGGAGTTCAATGAGCAGGCGAGGGGATGCCATGGCGCGGTCCTCCGGGATGGTCAGGCCTGCGCTCGGGCCTGCGGCGTGGTGATCAGGCCCACCGCGAGGAGGATCACGCCCGCCGCGAGGGCGGTGCGCACCGTGAGTTCCTCACCGGCCAGGGCCCAGCCCAGCAGCACGGCCACCAGCGGATTGACGTAGGAGATGGTGGCGAGCCTGCCGGGCGTCGTGTGCCGGAGCAGCCAGAAGTACGCCGAGTAGGATATCAGCGACCCGAAGATGGCCAGGTAGAGGTAGGCCGCCATCGACGTCCCCGTGACGTTGGCCATCGCGAAGCCGCGGCTCTCCCCCGTCAGCACCGATGCGGAGACCAGCACGAGGCCCGCCACGATCATTTGCATCGACACGAACCGCGTGGGGTGCTCGGGGCGTCCGAGCTTGAGGGCATAGATCGACCCGGCGGACCAGCTGAGGGCGGCCCCGGTGAGCACCAGCGCCCCGATCGGGTCCACATGCTCACTCCCGGCGAACCGGCCCGGAGCCACGAGCAGGGCCACGCCGCCAAACCCTGCGGCGAGCCCGGCCACCATCCGACCGGTCGGGCGGTCGGCGCCGCGCCACAGCCAGTTCAGGACCACGAGCCAGAGCGCGGACGTGCACACGATCAGTGCGGTGAGCCCGCTCGGCACCAGCTGCTCGGCCCAGGTCGTGGCCCCGTTGGCCGTCACCAGCATCAACACCCCCAGCCCGCCGGCACGGACCCAGTCCCGCGCGCCGGGCCGCGGGGCGTGCTGGCCGAGGCGGCTCCACCCGTAGAGCAGGAGCCCGGCGAGCAGGTGCCGTGAACCCGCCATCAGGAAGGGCGGTATCGAATCGATGGCGAGGCGGATGCCGAGGTAGGTCGACCCCCAGATCAGGTACACCGCCGCCCACGCGAGGACCAGGCGGAAGGTTGCCGGCCGCTCCGAGTCGCTCAAGCGGCGGGCGATTCCTGGCGCGAGCCGTCATCGCTCAGGCTGACGTACTCGTCGTTGTACATGCGGACCAGCTCGAAGAAGTAGGAGAGCGCCAGCGGCCCGATGAGGAGGCCGAGCAGGCCGAGGTACCGGACGCCGGCGAATGCGCCGAGAATCGTGATGAGGGGGTGGGTCTGGGCCCAGCGCCGGAAGACGATCGGCCGGATGATGTTATCGACGTTTCCGACGACGACCGCGCCGAAGAGCGCCATCCCCACGGCAGCCGCCGGGGAACCCTTCAGGTAGAGCGCGATCGCCGCGGGAATCCATACGAGCCCGCTCCCGACGACGGGCAGGATCGCGAACACCACCGTCACCACGCCCCAGAACGCCGCATTGGGGAGCCCCGTGACCACGAACGCGATGCCGACCAGCAGCCCCTGGATGCTCGCGGTGAGCCCGGTGCCGATGACGGTGGAGATGGTGACCGCGCGGAAGCGCTCGCGGAGCAACTCGGCGCTCTTGGCGCTGAACGGGATGTAGGGGCGGATCGTGTCCCACGCCTTCCCTTCCGTCACCAGCATGAAATAGAGCAGGAAGAAGGCGATGGCGAGGTTGAATCCCATCAGCGTGAGGGTGCCCACCAGCGCGAACGCTCCGCGGCCGATGCCGCCGATCACCGTTTCTCCGAGCTTCACGAGTTCCGGGCCGACGGCGAACCCGCCGATCGTGAGAGCCTGGAGCTTTTCGAGCAGCGGGCTGTGGACCAGGCTTCCCACGACATCCTGCGCCTGGCCCACGATCAGCGCCAGGAGCCATGATCCGGGCCCGAAGATGAGCACGACGGCGATGATGACGGTGAGGCCCGCCGCCAGCGGGGGCCGAATCCGGCGCGTCAAACGCTGGTAAAGGGGGGCGAAGACCACGTAGAAGACTGGAGCGCTGAGCAATCCCGACGCGAAGGGGGCCAGGGCCATGAGGATGGCCACCCCCAACAGCAGGATCATGATCGCGGCTCGACCCTGGCGGCTGTTGACGTCCAGCATGGGGGCTCCAAGGCGTGGGCGGGAGACGGTCCTAATCTAGCCTCCTGCCTCGTGGCCCGCGCGACCGGTGGCGCGGTATCTTAGACGCATGCCACGCACTCGCATCCGGACCCTCCTCCTCGCGGCGGTGCTCCAGTCCTACTGGGCCATGCCCGCCGCGGCGCAGCGCGGCGGCACGGTCGAGATCGTCCCGCTCGCGCGCTACAACTTCTATCCCGACAGCTTGGGCGTGAAGAACGGCTTCGGGATCGGCGCGGAACTTGGGTTGTTCGTCACTAGGAAACTGTCGCTGGAATTGGAAGGGAACTACGGCGTCACCAGCCTGCCTGATTCCACGTCGGTCTCGACGAGCGCGCTGGCGGCACGGCTGCTCGTCCACCTCCCGCTGCAGGGGCGGGCGACGGCGCTGTTCGGCATCGGCTACGCCCAACGCAGGTACGACCGGGGCGTCGAGCTGGTGCAGCAAGGGCCGGGAGGGCTCGTCGGCTTCCGTCTCGGGCTCGGACCTCGCCTCGGCCTCCGCCTCGAATCGACCATCGAGTACCTCGCGGAATCCGGGGCGTCGTCCGATCGAATGTGGGATGTCGGGGCGCAGGTGGGCCTGTCGATCTACGCCGGTCCGCTCGGGGCCCGGGACAGCGACCGGGATGGGGTGCCGAACGGCGACGACCGCTGCGCGGGCACGCCGGCGGGGCTGCCCGTCGACCCGACCGGGTGTCCGCTCCCGCGCGACAGCGATGGCGACGGCGTGCTGGACGGGGCCGACCGCTGCCCGGCCACACCAGCCGGTCAGCGCGTGGACCTCACCGGTTGCAATGCCGACCTCGACGGCGACGGGGTGGCGAATGCGCAGGACCGCTGTCCCGCCACGCCGGCTGGCGCCGCGGTGGACCAGTTCGGCTGCCCGCCTCCCCAGGCGCCAGCCGATTCCGATGGAGACGGCGTGCCCGACGAGCGCGACCGCTGCCCCGGCAGTCCGGCGGGCGCGCCGGTCGACGCCCTCGGCTGCACCGTGCCAGTCCAGGCGCCGCCGCCACCGCCGAGACTGATCCTTCAGGACGTCAACTTCGCCACCGGCAGCGCCACGCTCAACGCCACGGCGGAGGCGTCGCTTCGGGTGACGGCGGCCTCGTTGCTGACGCAGCCCGCGGTGCGACTGGAAGTGGCCGGCTACACCGACGACACCGGCTCGCGAGCAGTGAACGAACGGCTGTCGCAGGCGCGGGCGGAGTCGGTACGGACGTTCCTGGTGTCGGCCGGCGTGCCGGCTGACCAACTGACGGCGAAAGGCTACGGGCCGGCGGACCCGATCGCGAGCAATGACACGCCCGCGGGGCGGGCCTTGAATCGAAGGGTGGAGTTGAGGCGGGTGGATTGATTCGGGCGGAGCGGCGCTAGCGCACCTGCCGGCGCCGTGCGCCCCAGAGCGTGAGACTGAGCGCGAGCACCAGGATTGCCGTGGCCGACGGCCAGAACACCGCATTGCCAGGGTCTGCCATGCCCGCCTGTCTAAGATCTCGCCGCAACTGGTTCCGGTACCACTCGGCGAACGGAGTTCCAGCCGCCGCACGGAAGGCCTCCGCCACCGGAGCCTGGCTGGTCCAGAACGCCGAGAACCGCTCGGGGCCCAGGTCCTCCAGCATCATGGCGAGCAATTCTCGGGACGCCCACGGAGGCACGCCCGTCATCCATTGATAGGCCCCGACAGCGTACCGATTCAGTCGTTCAGTTCCGACGATCCCATCCGGCAACAGCCCAGGCGGAAACGGACTTCCCAGCAGCGCTGCCTCGCAGAGGGCTGGCTTGTTGGAGGCGCAGGCCTGAAGGGTCGCGGAACCGCTCGCATACCGCTGGCGAAAGTCGCCGAGGATCCTGTAGAACAGGTTGGGCTCGGACTCGAAGTTGTCCTCGAAGCTGAGCCGGCGCGGATGGGGGGGGACAGCCCCGGCCACGTCCCAGTAGCGTGAGTCCAGCCACGCGCGAACTGCCGGCCCGGGGGCGCCGAAACTGGCCAGGTACCAGCACGGTCCGACCGCTCCCTGCCACGGCAGGTGCAGCCAGCTCCCGAGTTCCCCCCCCTTCTCGATGGAATCCCGAGACACGACGCGCACGGCGGTGCAGCCCGCGCCCGGCACATCGCCCGGGAGCAGCGCGAACGTGGAGACGTACAACCGCCCCGGCAGCCACTCCGGTGGCGCCTCGACGAGCGCCAACCGCATCGGGATGGGCGCATCCGCCGGCGCGCGCAGCGCGCCGGCAAGGCTGTCCGTCAACGGGGCAAGGAGGGGCGCGTTTCCCCCGCCGAGCACGACGACTCGCGGAGCAGGCCT